>JBGSTZ010000149.1:0-17526 GCA_041736255.1 Burkholderiaceae bacterium | reverse complement strand
GAAAGGGCTTGAAGGACTCGTAATAAGAGAATGGAAATGCAGTGATTGCGGTTGTGTGCATGATCGTGACCAAAATGCTGCATTAAATATTCTCCGTCGCGGACGTGCGACGCTAGCGGTAGGAATCCCCGTTCTTTAGGGTAGGGAGGACGTCAAGGGCCGAAATTATAGCCGCCAACTTGCGGCGAATGCTTTCTACGCGCTCTGTTTATAATCTCTGTTCCAGCAAATGCACTTGATTTGTTGTGATGGATCGGCTTTGATTTGCTCGTTTAGAAAAATGTCGCTATAATGCGTGGCTTCACAGAATATTTATCTCGCAACCTTCAGGTTTGCGAACGCACTTTGACCTTGTTTTAGGAAATACTCATGGCAAATACAGCACAAGCACGCAAGCGCGCTCGTCAAGCAGTTAAACTAAACGCGCATAATTCCAGCCAGCGTTCCGCATTGCGTACAGCAATTAAAGCTGTTCGTAAGGCAATAGCTGCAGGCGACAAAGTCGCTGCAGCCGCAATCTATCAATCGTCGGTTTCAACGATTGATCGTATTGCAGACAAAAAAATCATTCATAAAAACAAAGCTGCACGCCACAAGAGCCGCCTGACTGCAGCTTTGAAAGCACTAGCTTAATTAGTTTTTCACTGTTCCAGCCGGTGCTGGAATAAATGTGATTAATTAATTGAAAAACCCGCTCGATTTTTAGCGGGTTTTTTGTTGTTTTTGTTGCTCGATGGGTTGGTTTAGTTTGGAGCTATTTCACTGATTATGCTTCCGGGCTTGATATTTTTTTGCTTGAACCAACCTTGATTCATTTCCAGAGCATAGCGAACGGCTTTTTTCGCGCAATGCGATTCGGTGGTTTGTGGTTGCATATCCTCGATATTGACAATTTCCCCATTGCTGTCAATGAACGCAACCGATAGCGGGATCAAGGTGTTTTTCATCCACATGCAAACGCCTGCGGGTGCCTCGAAGTCGAACAGCATTCCTTCGTTGCTGGCCATTTTTTTCCGAAACATCAAACCCTGTTGTCGCTCAGCTTCATTGGCAGCGATTTCTGCCTTGATAACGTACATTCCGGCGCTTAGCGTAGTGCTGCGAAACTTTTGCGTTTGCTGCGCATATGCGGGCATTGCTGGTAGCGCGATGCAAGCCCAAAGAGTGCTCAGAATCCCAATGCACTGACGCGTCTGTCTATTCATGATGAAATTCCTTGGCTGGAGAAGTTACGCATTTTGACGTAAAAAGTCGCAATACATTAAGCCTTTTACAATTACTTTCCTTAAATTTATCGTATTTCAGTAGGCGATACTATGCGCCATTCTCCCGGCATAAGTGGATGGGATTGCAGGGAAATGTTGCCAATGGCGATGCGCACCAGGCGCAACGTGGGCAGGCCAACCGCTGCCGTCATGCGCCGAATCTGGCGATTTTTGCCTTCGGATAGCGTGATGGACAGCCAGCTAGTTGGATGATTAATGCGTTCCCGTATCGGCGGATTGCGTGGCCATAGCCAGTCGGGCGGATAAATTTTACTGACAATACACGGTTGTGTAACAAAATCCCCGAGATTAAGCGGGTTGCGCAAGCGTGCCAGCATGGAGGAGTCTGGCGTCCCTTCTACCTGGACGATATAAGTTTTCGACTGTTTATGATCTGGGTGACTGATATCGTGTTGCAGCTTGCCGTCATCTGTGAGCAGCAGTAAGCCCTCGCTATCAGCATCCAGCCGTCCGGCCGGATAAACATTTGGGATATCGAGATAATCGGCCAGTGTCTGGCGTGTTGGATGCGCAGAAAACTGGCACATCACTTGACATGGCTTGTTGAATAATATGAGTGGCATACCGCTAGTGTCGCAAAAACATGGCATCAAGTAAAATACAAGCGCATAATGTGAAATACGTGTCTTATGTCTTATATAAGACATAATCAAGGTGCCATCAATTAATTGCAAGATTCAGCAGTATCAGATGTTCACCCAGAGCGATGTACGCTCTTTTTCGCCACAACTTCGGAGACAACAATGTATCAACATATCAAAGTTCCAGCCGACGGCAAGAAAATTACCGTCAATGCCGATTATTCATTGACCGTTCCTGATAACCCGATTATTCCTTATATCGAAGGTGATGGCACCGGCGTCGACATTAGTCCAGTGATGATCAAGGTAATTGATGCCGCGGTCGCCAAAGCGTACGACGGCAAGCGCAAGATCAACTGGATGGAAATCTATGCCGGTGAGAAATCGACCCAGATTTACGGTCCAGACGTATGGCTGCCAGAAGAGACGTTGCAGGTTTTGAAGGACTTCGTAGTCTCAATCAAGGGTCCCTTGACCACGCCGGTTGGCGGCGGCATTCGCTCGCTGAACGTAGCAATGCGCCAGGCGCTCGATCTGTATGTTTGTCTGCGCCCAGTGCGTTATTTCACCGGTGTGCCATCTCCAGTATGTGAACCGCAAAAGACCGACATGGTTATTTTCCGGGAAAACTCAGAAGACATTTACGCGGGAATCGAGTTCCAGGCAGGCACCGATGAAGCCAAGAAACTGATCGATTTCCTGATCAATGAAATGGGCGTCACAAAAATCCGTTTCCCAAATACTTCCGGTATCGGCATCAAGCCGGTGTCCAGTGAAGGTACTGAGCGTCTGGTGCGCAAGGCCATCCAGTATGCGATCGATAATGACAAGCCATCTGTGACGATTGTGCACAAAGGCAACATCATGAAATACACCGAAGGCGGCTTCCGTGACTGGGCTTATGCTCTGGCACAAAAAGAATTCGGCGCCGAATTGATTGATGGCGGCCCATGGTGCAAATTCAAAAATCCGAAGACTGGCAAAGACATTGTCGTCAAAGATTCGATTGCCGATGCATTCCTGCAGCAGATTCTGTTGCGTCCCGCTGAATACAGCGTGATTGCGACATTGAACCTAAATGGTGACTTTATTTCCGATGCGTTGGCGGCTCAGGTCGGCGGTATCGGCATTGCTCCGGGTGCTAATTTATCAGATTCGATCGCGATGTTTGAGGCAACGCATGGTACTGCACCAAAATACGCAGGAAAAGATTACGTTAATCCAGGTTCACTGATCTTGTCGGCAGAAATGATGTTGCGCCATATGGGTTGGCTGGAAGCGGCGGATCTGATCATCGCTTCGATGCAAAAATCGATTGCCTCGAAAAAAGTAACTTATGACTTTGCCCGTCTGATGGAAGGCGCAACGCAGGTACCTTGCTCCGGCTTTGGCAACGTGCTTATAGAAAATATGTAAATCGCACGGCTGCGATTAATCATTCATGGTTAATGACGTCATTATCAAAAGGCCGGATTCGATCCGGCCTTTTTTGATGTGCTGGTTTTTGACAGAGTGCGACTTGCTCTGCGATCTATGGGCGAAAAAAAACCCTGCATGACAGGGCTTTTAAAAACTTGGTAATCCAAAAATTACGCAGCTTGAATATTTGAAGCTTGCTTGCCTTTAGGGCCTTGCGTGACTTCGAACTGAACTTTTTGACCTTCTTTGAGTGTCTTGAATCCGTTCATGTTGATTGCGGAAAAGTGCGCAAACAGATCTTCACCACCATCATCTGGAGTGATAAAGCCGAAGCCTTTAGAATCGTTGAACCACTTGACTGTACCTGTTGACATAATGCATCTCTCAAATAAAAAAATCACACGAGACATAAAGCAAGAAACATCAAAATTGCTGCTTCAAACTAAAGACCCACTTTACATTGACAAGAAAAATATCTTTGCTTGCAATAATTACTATTGTTCTCGAAAAAAAAATCAAGGTCAAGAGATTTTCATCGACAAACATATTTTATTGCGCCAGATCTAACAAAATGCTCTTGATTTGATATTTACAGGTGCCATCTGCGAACAAGAAAGAAACCGCGTAATATCAAAGGTAATAATTACTGGACGTTGGTTATGACGCGTTGTAACCGAAGTCGAACGGATTAAAATAGACGCATGGCTATTAAGCATGAGAACAGTACGCTCACTGAGCGGCAGGAACAGAAATTAAAGCCACCATCTATGTATCAGGTGATGTTGCTCAATGACGATTACACACCGATGGAATTTGTGGTTGCTATTATTCAGGAATATTTCAACAAGGATCGTGAGACTGCGACGCATCTGATGCTCAAGGTGCATCGTGATGGTAAAGCGGTATGCGGCGTATATTCGAAAGACATAGCGTCGACAAAAGTGGATCTTGTTTTAACGCATGCCCGTAAAGCGGGGCATCCCCTGCAATGCGTGATGGAGGAAGTATGATTGCCCAGGATCTAGAAGTTAGTTTGCACATGGCTTTTGTCGAAGCCCGTCAGGCACGACATGAGTTCATCACCGTCGAGCATTTATTGCTCGCATTGCTGGACAATCCATCTGCAGCAGAAGTATTGCGTGCGTGCGCAGTCAGTATCGACGACTTGCGCAAAACCCTGTCGAATTTCGTCGCTGACAATACGCCGACAGTGGCGGGTACGAGCGAAGTTGACACACAGCCGACGCTGGGATTCCAGCGCGTGATTCAGCGTGCAATCATGCACGTCCAGTCTGCCTCAAACGGCAAGAATGAAGTCACTGGTGCCAATGTGTTAGTTGCCATATTCGGTGAAAAAGATTCGCACGCAGTTTATTATTTGCATCAACAGGGTGTGACACGCCTTGATGTGGTGAATTTCATTTCGCACGGGGTGCGCAAGGATCAGCAATCCGATACGCCAAAACCATCCGAAAGTGCGGAAGAAGTACATCCAGAAGGGCCGCAAAAAGAAAGCCCGCTGGATCAGTACACACAGAATCTTAACAAAGCTGCTGCCGACGGTCGGATCGATCCCCTCATTGGCCGTGAATCAGAAATTGATCGCGTGATTCAAATACTGTGCCGCCGCAGGAAAAATAACCCGTTGCTGGTGGGCGAGGCAGGCGTCGGCAAGACCGCGATTGCTGAGGGTTTGGCGTGGCGCATCACGCAAGGCAATGTGCCTGAAATCCTGAGTGAAGGTGTCGTCTATTCGCTCGACATGGGCGCTTTGCTGGCGGGAACCAAGTATCGCGGCGACTTCGAACAGCGCCTGAAGGCAGTGCTAAAGCAGCTCAAGGACAATCCGAACGGCATTCTGTTTATCGACGAGATTCATACCATTATCGGTGCCGGTTCGGCGTCCGGCGGCACGCTTGATGCATCCAATTTACTTAAGCCGGCGCTTGCCAATGGTCAGTTGCGGTGTATTGGCGCCACCACATACACAGAATATCGCGGTATTTTCGAGAAAGATCATGCGCTGTCGCGACGCTTCCAGAAAGTGGATGTGAACGAGCCGACGGTAGAGCAAACGGTGCAAATTCTGCGTGGCCTTAAATCCCGTTTTGAAGAACATCACGGGGTCAAGTATTCCGCTTTAGCACTGACCACGGCAGCCGAATTGTCGGCGCGTTTCATCAATGACCGGCATCTGCCTGACAAGGCGATAGACGTGATAGATGAAGCTGGTGCGGCGCAACGCATTCTGCCTAAATCGAAGCAGAAAAAAACCATTGGTAAGGCGGAAATCGAGGACATTATTTCGAAGATTGCCCGCATTCCGCCGCAATCGGTCAATCAGGATGATCGTAGCAAGCTGCAGACGATAGACCGGGATCTGAAGAATGTGGTGTTTGGCCAGGAACCAGCAATCGAAGCCTTGGCTTCCGCCATCAAGATGGCGCGTGCCGGTTTGGGCAAAACCGATAAACCGATTGGTTCGTTCCTGTTTTCCGGTCCTACTGGTGTCGGCAAAACCGAGGTCGCCAAGCAGTTGGCTTTTGTTCTCGGTATCGACATGATCCGGTTCGATATGTCGGAATACATGGAGCGCCATGCGGTGAGCCGGCTGATCGGCGCGCCGCCGGGCTATGTCGGCTTCGATCAGGGCGGCTTGCTGACCGAAGCGATCACCAAGAAACCACATTCCGTGTTGTTGCTAGATGAAATTGAAAAAGCGCATCCCGATATTTTCAATATTCTGCTGCAGGTAATGGACCATGGCACGCTGACTGACAATAATGGCCGCAAGGCGGATTTCCGCAATGTGATCATTATCATGACCACCAATGCAGGGGCTGAAAGCTTGCAAAAACGGTCGATCGGTTTCACCGAGAAGAAAGAGGCCGGCGATGAAATGATCGACATCAAGCGCATGTTTTCGCCTGAATTCCGCAATCGTCTGGATGCAATCATCAGTTTCCGCGCTTTGGATGAAGAAATCATTCTTCGCGTGGTGGACAAGTTCCTGATGCAACTGGAAGAGCAATTGCACGAGAAAAAAGTGGAAGCTATTTTCACTGAAGACTTGCGCAAGTTTCTGGCCAAGAAAGGTTTCGATCCACAGATGGGCGCACGGCCGATGGCGCGTTTGATTCAGGACATGATACGCAAGGCTTTGGCCGATGAATTGCTATTCGGTAAATTGGTCAGCGGTGGCCGCGTGACGGTCGATCTGGATGACAAGGATCAGATCAACTTGAGCTATCCGGAAGACAGTGATCCGGTCCCGCCGCCGGCGCCATCATTGGCCACGGAAGTTGAATGATTTTATAGCTGTGTGTTGATACTAAAAAACCCGAACTGCTGTTGCAGTCCGGGTTTTTTTATGGGTATTTTTCCAGGAGTTACTTCTTACGGCAGCAACGGTTTTTTATTCGCCTGTTTGGACCTGATCTCTGCTACGGTTTTGGCAATTGCCTCAAAGCGGGAAGGGGTGGCTGGGTGGATCGCGGTATAACCGTTCATTACAGTGGCCGGAATTTTCTGGTTCAGACGCTGCCAAAACGCTGCCGCATTGTCGAATTTGTATCCTGCCCGGGCCAGCATATACAAAGATAATTGGTCGGCTTGTGCATCTAAATTCTCAGGATAGGCTTTTATTCCCGCCATGCCGTTGATTGCTCCCAGATCGGGGTTGTAGCGGGTCAGATTGTCAATGACGCCCCCGATGGTTGCGCTCATTCTCTGCTTGTTGGCATGTCCTAAGGCGTTATGCGCAAATTCCCTTGCCAGCACCAGAGCCAACTCCTCGTCGGATTGCACAAAATCTAGCATGCCTTGGGTAACCATCACGCGTTGGCCGTCCGCATAGGCATTGACGTTGTCCGCATTGCCGAGTTCAACAGCGAAAGCGCAGGCGCGTGTAAGCGGGATATTGAGTGGAATATTCTTGTCGTTGCGCGAAACGGTCAATTTAATCAGCGAACTATTGTGCACTAGCGGGCCCAGGATCGCAGCTGCCTGTCGTTCGGCGTTGGGGCCTATCGGAAAAGGCTTGTCGCTGGCGCTGATCAGGCGGTCGCCGGGCCGGATGCCGGCGCGCTGGGCACCGCTGTCGGTCAATACCTGGATCACTTGCAACTGCTCGTTCAGGCCGTAAGCCTGTTGCGCATCTGCGATGAATTCCTGAGGGAAGGAATACTTGTTCTTGGCCGAAAAGCCGAGCAAGTTGCGGGCATGTGCTTTGCACAGTGGCACATTCTGTGTCAGCAACGGGGCGGCGATTCGATACAGCCGCTCCTGCTGCACCACGATTGAGCGTAACGGCGCAGGCGCGGGCAGTGCGCTCAAAGGCACGGCTGCGGGGCTTTTGGGTGTTTCGGGTGTGGTTGATGTCTGCTGCTGCGTGGCGCAAGCGCTGAGCAGCAATGCTGCCGCAGCCCATCCGGAGATCTGTCGGCAGCGTATCAGGCGGTTGTGTGTATTTGTTCCTGTTGGGTTTGCTGTGGGTGTGTGTAGTGTCGTCATAAATTATTTTCCTGTGCTGCCGAAACCCCCGGTGCCGCGTTCGCTGGCATCGAATTCTTCGACAATATTAAAACCAACCTGGATGACCGGCACGATGACCAGTTGCGCCAGGCGTTCCATTGGGTTGAGCGTGAAAGCGGTCTGACCGCGATTCCAGGTCGATACCATCAACTGCCCCTGGTAATCTGAGTCGATCAGGCCGACCAGGTTCCCAAGCACGATGCCATGCTTGTGGCCCAATCCGCTGCGCGGCAAAATCATCGCTGCGTATGCGGGGTTGGCTACATGAATTGCCAGTCCGGTTGGAATCAGGTGCGTTTCGCCCGGCGCAATAGACACTGGCGCATCGATGCAAGCGCGCAAGTCCAGTCCGGCGCTGCCTGCGGTGGCGTAGGCCGGCAATTGTTCCTTGAGGCGCGAGTCGAGAATTTTGATGTCGATGGTTTTCATGGATTTTGGCTCCTGGTGGTTGGATCAGTCCGGTGCTGCTGGATGGGTGGGCAGAATGCGCATACGGCCGGCGATGGCTGCGATTAGTTCGCGCGCCAGAACTAGTTTGTCGTTGCGCGGCAGCAGCGTGTGGCCGTCGGCGTCGAACAATATCAATTCGTTGTCATCCTGGCCGAAAGTGTGGTGGCCGATATTGCCGACCAGCAGTGGGATGTTCTTGCGCAGGCGTTTCTGTTCGCCATATTCCAGCAGGTTTTCGGACTCGGCGGCAAAGCCGACGCAGTAGGGCCGTTTTGGCAGCGCCGCCACGGTAGCCAGAATATCCGGATTCTGTGCAAATTCCAGCACCGGCGCCCCGTTTTTACCGTCTTTCTTCAGCTTTTGTACGCTGGCATTGGTCACCCGCCAGTCGGCCACTGCGGCTACTGCGATAAAAATATCCTGATCGCGCACTTGTGCCAGCACTGCATCGTGCATTTGTTGTGCGGTTTGAACCTGAATGCACTGCACCCCGAATGGTACGTCGAGTGCGGTCGGGCCGGATATCAGGGTGGCAACAGCGCCCGCTTGCTGGGCGGCGCGGGCGATTGCGTAGCCCATCTTGCCGGACGACAGGTTAGTGATGCCGCGCACCGGGTCAATCGGCTCGAAAGTCGGGCCGGCGGTCAGCAAAACGCGCTTGCCTGCCAGAATTTTTGGTTGGAAGGATGCGATGATTTGCTCCAACAACTGGTCCGGTTCCAGCATCCGGCCCATGCCATTTTCGCCGCAGGCCTGGGACCCGGTGTCGGGTCCGAGCAGTGCAATACCATCTGCTGCAAGCTGTGCCACATTGCGCTGGGTGGCAGGGTTTTGCCACATTTCGACATTCATTGCCGGCGCTACTAGCAACGGTAATTGGGCCGGGCGCGCAACGCACAAGGTCGATAGCAGGTCGTCACATGCACCTTGCGCCAACTTGCGGATGAAATCGGTCGAGCAGGGCGCGATCACGATCGCATCAGTATCCCGGCTGAGGTCGATATGCGCCATGTTATTGGCGATGCGGGCATCCCATTGGTCGGTAAATACCGGTTTGCCGGACAACGCCTGCATCGTCACGGGCGTGATGAATTGGGTCGCGGCCTGCGTCATCACGACCTGCACTGAGGCGCCTGCCTTGCCCAGCGCACGGGTTAGTTCCGCGGCCTTGTAACAGGCAACGCCGCCAGTCAGACCGAGGACGATTTTTTTCCCTGCAAGGTCCATGGCTATTCCTTTGGTGCTTTCAAATTGCGTGCATGTCAGCACTGCTAATTGTTTTTCTGGGAGTATGCTTTAAAAACATTGTCCACGAAAGACACAAAAAAGCACGAAAAAATGCATAATTTTTGTGCGTAACGTCAGTTGGTAATTGCTTACTTATTAACCCGTCGCAGTTCATCG
Organism: Burkholderiaceae bacterium; assembly: GCA_041736255.1. GTDB lineage: Bacteria > Pseudomonadota > Gammaproteobacteria > Burkholderiales > Burkholderiaceae_D > AVCC01. The sequence continues at coordinate 7,853 of JBGSTZ010000149.1, read as the reverse complement.
AAAATAAACAATCCCGCACCGATAAAAATGGTGCTGTCGGCGATGTTGAATGCCGGCCAATGCCAGCCGCCGAAATGCACGTCCAGAAAATCAATCACATGGCCGTACAGGATGCGGTCGATCACATTGCCGATGGCGCCGCCCAGAATCAGCGCTAAAGCCCAGCAAAACATACGCTGGCCCGCATTGCGACGTAGCATGTATACGATCACCAGTGCCGCCACTACGCCAACGGCGGTAAAAAAATACCGCTGCCAGCCGGATTCGGTGGCCAGAAAGCTGAATGCCGCGCCTTTATTGTAGACCAGCACCAGATTGAAAAAAGGCGTTACCGCAAGGGATTCGCCGTAAGTGAATAATTTGGCGATCGTAATCTTGCTCAATTGGTCGAGCAGGATCACGATCGCCGCGATCCCGAGCCAGGGCGCAATGCTGGCGCGGCTGGTGCGGGGATTGGAAGAAAAACGGTTTGCTGCTGCCATGGCAATGTGTTCCGGAGATATGTCAAATTAGCCCGTCATGCCGGATTTTCGGAATGACGGGCTGCGGAGTTAATGCAAGCGATCAGGCAAAGCGCCGTGTTTCGCCCGCGTCAAACAGATTGCTGATGCAGCGTCCGCACAGGCCGGGATGTTCGTCGTGGCTGCCGACATCGGCGCGATAATGCCAGCAACGCTCGCATTTCTGGTGCGCCGAGGCTGTCACGACGACGCCTTCTTCTTCCTTGCTGGCAACTTCAAGTACTTCGGCTTGCGAGGTAATCAGCACGAATTTCAAATCGTCGCCCATGCCGTTCAATAGCGCAAATTTATCACCGCTGGCTTTGATACTGATCTCGGCTTGCAGCGATGAACCGATAGCGCCGGCGCTGCGCACTTCTTCCATCTGCTTAGTGACATCGGCCCGAATTTCGCGCAACTGGGCGTATTTTGCCAGCAACGCCGGGGCATCAGCCACTTCAGGCAGCGTGTAGTAGGTCTGGGTGAACACCGTTTCGTCGCTGCCGGCAAACGCTTCTTTGCTAGCGAATACGGCCCAGGCTTCTTCGGCGGTGAAAGAGAGCATCGGCGCCATCACGCGCACCAGCGATTGCGTGATGTGCCACATGGCGCTTTGTGCCGAGCGGCGTGCGTGTGACGTGGTGCCGCCGGTGTACAGGCGGTCTTTCAGAATGTCGAGGTAGAAACTACCCAGATCCTCGGAGCAGAAGCCTTGCAACTTGGCTACTACCGGGTGGAATTCATAAGTGTCGTAATGGGCCAGGATTTCAGACTGCAAGACGGCTACGCTGGCCATCGCATAGCGGTCGATTTCCATCATTTCTGCCACTGGCACCGCATCTTTGGCAAAATCGAAGTCGGAAGTGTTGGCCAGCAAAAAGCGTAGCGTATTGCGAATGCGACGATAGGCTTCGGTCACGCGTTTCAGAATTTCGTCCGAAATATTCAATTCGCCCGAATAATCGGTGGAGGCAACCCATAGACGCAGGATGTCGGCGCCGAGCGTGTCGGAGATTTTTTGCGGCGCGACCACGTTGCCTTTCGACTTCGACATTTTCTTGCCTTCACCATCGACCACGAAGCCGTGCGTCAGCAAAGCCTTGTACGGCGCGCAGCCGTTCAGCATGCTTGATGTCAGCAGCGAAGAGTGGAACCAGCCGCGATGCTGGTCCGAACCTTCCAGGTACAAGTCGGCCGGAAACTGCAATTGCCCGGCGTGCGAGCCTTTGCCTTGCGGCCCGCCGAGCACGGTTTGATGCGTGGTGCCGGAATCGAACCAGACATCCAGCGTGTCCTTGTTCTTTATATACATGGCAGCGTCGTCGCCCAGCAATTCATGGATGTCGACCGCGTGCCAGGCTTCGATGCCGTGCTGTTCAATGCGTTGGGCGATGATTTCCAGCAATTCCGCTGTGCGCGGATGCAGTTCACCGCTTTCCTTGTGGATGAAAAAGGCCATCGGCACGCCCCACTGGCGCTGGCGCGACAGCGTCCAGTCGGGCCGGTTGGCGATCATGCCGTGCAGCCGCGCTTTGCCCCAGCCTGGGTAAAAAGTGGTGTCATCAACGGCCTTGAGCGCGGTTTCGCGCAAGCTCAGGCCGCCGTCTTTTGGCGTGAGGTCCATGCCGGCGAACCATTGCGAAGTGGCGCGATAGACGATCGGCGTCTTATGGCGCCAGCAATGCATATAACTATGGTCGAACATCACCAGCTTGAACAAGGCGCCGACTTCTTCCAGTTTGGTACAGATCGGCTTCGATGCTTCCCAGATCGTCATGCCGGCGAAGAATGGCAGCCAGGATGCGTATTTGCCGTCGCCCATCACCGGTTTCAGGATTTCATCATCGGTCATGCCGTGTGCTTTGCACGAAATAAAGTCGTCGATGCCGTACGCAGGGGCCGAATGGACGATGCCGGTGCCGGTGCCTAGTTCGACGTATTCACCCAGATATACCGGCGAATAACGGTTGTAGCCTTCGTCAACGTCGGCAAACGGATGTTTGAATTTGATCAGGCTCAGCGCTTCACCTTTGCAGGTGGCGATAGTTGCGCCTTCGAGGCCGAAGCGTTGCAGGCAGGATTCGACCAGATCTTCGGCCAGAATCAGCAAAATGGTTTCGTCATTGCGCACCGTTTGCACCAGCGCATAGCTGAATTCGGGATGCATGTTCAGCGCCTGGTTAGCGGGAATGGTCCACGGGGTGGTGGTCCAGATTACCGCGTAACCCTTGTCCGTCGGCAGTGTGTCGAGCCCGAAAGCGGCGGCGATCTTGGCTTGCTCGGCGAAGCGGAAGCCGACGTCGATGCCCGGATCGCGCTTGTCCTGATATTCGACTTCCGCTTCGGCCAGCGCCGAGCCGCAATCGAAGCACCAGTTGACTGGCTTTAAGCCGCGATACACATAGCCTTTTTCCAGCATGGTGCCGAGTGCGCGCAACTCATCGGCTTCATTGCCGAAGTCCATGGTTTGGTAAGGGTTATCCCATTCGCCCAGCACGCCCAGCCGGATGAAATCCTTTTTCTGGCGTTCGATATGCTCGCTGGCGTAGGCGCGCGCCTTGGCTTGAACTTGTTCCACCGGCAGATTTTTGCCGTACAGTTTTTCGATCTGGATTTCGATCGGCATGCCGTGGCAATCCCAGCCCGGCACGTATTGCGCATCGAAGCCGCCCATGTTGCGGGCCTTGATGATCATGTCTTTCAGAATTTTGTTGACCGCGTGACCGATATGAATGTCGCCATTGGCATACGGCGGACCATCATGCAGGATGAATTTCGGGCGGTTGGCCGAAGCCTTGCGAATGCGCTGATAGATTTTTTTCTCTTGCCATTCCTTGACCCATTGCGGCTCGCGTTTGGCCAGATCGCCGCGCATCGGGAACGGAGTTTCGGTCATGTTGACCGGATATTTGCTGCGTGGCTTGGCAGCAGATTTGCCAGCGGGTTTGTTTGTTTTGTTATCGGACATAGCGTTTCTTCAGTGAAATTCAATAAAATTCAGTGCGTAGGTTGGGCTAGGTTTTTTAGCCCAACATTGTCGCAAAATGTTGGGCTGCGAGGTTGACATGTAGCGTTAGCCCAATCTACGAATTGCAAATTTTCAAACGGTAGCGTTCAAATTCGGTCAGTCGCCGTAGTGGCGGCTGCATCGCGCAGCTTGAAGTAAGCGCGCGCTTGCATTGCATCGTGGGCGATGGCGTCGATCAGGGTCGGCACATCAACGTATTTTTCCTCGTTCCGCAACTTTTTCAGGAATTCGACCCGGATCAGTTTGCCGTAGCACTGCTGGGCATAATCGAAGATATGCGTTTCCAGTAGCACGCGGCCGCTGTCATCGACGGTTGGCCGCAATCCCAGGCTGGCAACGCCCGGCAACGGCGTCTCGGCCAGTCCATGCACTTGCACCACAAAAATTCCATTCAGCACCGGATGCGGATGCGTCACGCGCAGGTTCATAGTGGGGAATTCGAGCGTGCGCCCCAGTTTTTTACCGTGGACCACGTGGCCGGAAATGGCGTACGGTTGCCCCAGCAATTGGCGCGCATGATCAAAGTCGCTGGCCGCCAATGTGGCGCGCACCGCAGACGAAGAAATCCGGGTGCCGTTGTTGGTGACCGTTTTCAGCACTTCCACCTCAAAGCCGTATTTTTTGCCGGACTCAATCAGCGTTGTCAGATTGCCGGCACGCTTGGCGCCGTAGCAGAAATCTTCGCCCACAATCAGCCATTTGACGTGCAAGCCTTGCACCAGTACTTTTTCGACAAAATCTTGCGGTGTCAGACTGGCGAAATGGGCGTTGAAATGCTCTACGATGACGCGTTCGATGCCGGTTGCAGCCAGGGCTTGCAATTTGTCGCGCAGGTTGGCAATACGGCTTGGCGCACGGCTCGGGTGGCCGCTTAGGCGGGCGAAAAATTCGCGCGGGTGCGGCTCGAACGTCATCACCGCCGCATCCAGTTGCAAACGGGCGGCAGCTTCGCATAAGCGCATCAGCAAGGCCTGATGCCCGCGGTGCACGCCATCGAAGTTGCCGATCGCCAGTGCACAGGGCGCACGTGATGCGGCATTGGGAAGTCCACGAAATACCTTCATCAAATTTTGCTTCGGGAGACCCCGTCCCTCAGTGTGGGGCGCCGAGGAGCCGGCCGCGAAGCGGTCGTAGCCTTTGACGTCTGTGTGGATTTTGTTACTTTAATTCTTGCGGGTTTGTCCAAGGGTTGTGCTTTCTGCGGCTGCGGTTGAAGTTGTATTATTGTCCAGGCATAGCCGTATCCGTCGGTGCGCTGGGCGATGTTGCAATATTTGTGCGAGATGCCTTGTACGGTGGTGGCGCCCTCGATTCCGGTTTGCAGGTTGAAGTTGCCGGTCATGCGTATTGCCAAACGTCCCTTGTGCACGCCCTGGTGTTTGCCGGCCGGGACGGTCGCCACCCCCATGTCACCGGTGCGAAAGCCAAAGGCGGTCTTGCTGCGCGTCAGGTAAGCACGTGGAAAGCCGAATTTGTTCAATCTTGTCTTGCAGCGCGCGCCGCGACCGGTGCACTTGACGCGCAATGTTGGTGTGCTTGTACCGCGCACGTCCAATACTGCCCCGACGCAGGCCGCGTCCAGCGCGTGGGTTTTTATAATGCCCAGCCGGCTGCGGTTCCACTTGGTCTGCCCACCCGAGCCCGTCGTCACCGGAAGACCGGTCTTTTGCATGGCGCCCAATAGCGCCCAGCGCGTGGCGTTGACGGCGGCAGCGTCGCGTAGCGGTGCTTTTGCTTGCTTCAGGATGCGCGCCAGACGCACCGGGTCTTTCGCCAGAAACATATTGATGTCGTGTGCGGCTTTCTTGGTGTTGCAGGGGCCGCAGGCCAGCGTCAGGTTGCTGACGCGGTTCGAGCCGCCTCTTGCGCGGGGGCATATATGGTCTATTTGCAGCGGCACGTCTTGGGTGTCGCAGTAGGCGCAGGTCTGTTCGGACTTCTTTAATAGGTATTCGCGCGCCTCGGAGCCGGCCAGCGTGCCTTGCTGATGTTCGACGTCGGAGATTTCGGCATTTTGCATCAGTTGCATGTCGAAGCACACCAACTCTTGCGCCAAACGCGTTATCGGCGCCATGCACCGCAGCCGGGCGACCCATGCCGCAGTCGTGTCGATGCGGTGCCGCAGGGAAGGCGGCAGCCACCCCTTGGGTTTGGTGCGGTTATGGAAGCGTGGTGCGCGGTAGCGCAGGTTCTTGCTGCGGCGCCGGCGCCGCATGCTTGAGCGCGCCGTCAATGATTCAGAAATTGCCCGGCCGCGGTGCACCAGTTCCATCAAGAATGCAATGTGCAGGACAGGTGCGATGACGCCGTCGGCGTCGGTTACTTCGTTCACGCGGGAAACTGCCAGGCCGGTAGTGTTGCTGCCGGGGTCGAACGACAGCCGCAAGGCTTGTAAAGCAAAAGTTTCCACAAAACGGTCGACGAGCCGGATACAGAACGGAAACAGCTTGTGCACCCGCGCACGCCCGCATTCGAGCAGCTTGCGCGCCCGCTTCGGTGTGCACGGCATCAAAGGCCGCTTGCGCTTATCCAGAACAAAGACCGCCATCGCGTCTCCTTTGTTACCTCGCCATAGAAACCCTGTGGCCGGATGCTATGCGCTTACGCGCCGTGTTACGGAAACCGCTAAAAGCCGCGGTTTCGCTATCCTTGAGAATGTTGCAAGCCGGCTTCGGCAGCGGTGTTCTGCTGCTGGGTTGCGGTCCGTTTCGTGCGTACCCTGTAGCGTGTCTGCTACGGCAACTTCGAATGAAAAACTTTCGCCTTTCTATCCGGGACTGGATGAAGCATCCCGGCGTCGGTCTTGTACCTACTTGCAACGGAGTGCTTGCCGGCTTGCGCCGGCGAACACTGTCTCGGGTCAACTCAAGCTATGGAGGCTTACGCCCCAAAAAATCGGGTGATCCGCTTCTTTTTTCAAGCTTCGCCCTACAGGGCGGGGTAGTTGACACAGATTCAGTCATGGGATTGCTGCAAAGCTTTTGATTATAAATGCTTTCCAGTGCTTATCCTTGGTTTGTAAAACGCATACGCATTTGGCTGGTCGTGACATTCCTGCGGATTCGACCCTGACCGCAAGTGCAGGAAGCGCATTGTATTGGCTCCCAATGCATCTCTATCGGAATCTGCAAAAACTTTTCACAAACCTAATTTATTGGTAGTATATTAATATTCAACCACTTTTACGCATGTTATTAATAGAGTTTTAAAAATACAGTATGCTGTATAAAAAGGTTGTTGTAAGATCGCAGAATGCGCGCCAACGGTATTGTCGGGTCTTGTGCGGTGCTAAAGTTTTACCCGGTTAAGGCCGCTACCTGCGATACTCTAGTTTCCAGGAAGCAATCTAATCCAGACCGGATCGGATGTATTTGTGATTACCCACCTTTTAAGAGAACCCCATGTCTTCTACAACACCATCACTCCCCGCTGTAGGTACTAACCCAAATCAGGCCGACACGCAGGGCCGTAACGAGTTTCTGGCGTTCACTTTGGGGCAGGAAGAATACGGCATCGACATCCTTAAAGTGCAGGAAATACGCGGCTACGAAGTCGTGACCCGGATCGCCAATGCGCCCGAGTTTCTTAAGGGTGTCATCAATCTGCGCGGCATCATTGTACCGGTGGTCGATATGCGCATCAAATTCAAGCTCGGCACGCCGACTTACGACCAGTTCACGGTGGTCATCATTCTTAACATTGGCGGTCGCATCATGGGAATGGTGGTCGATAGCGTGTCCGACGTGATCACGCTGGTGCCAGAACAAATCAAACCGGCGCCGGATCTGGGCGCCGCTTTTGATAGTGATTATTTGATCGGGCTGGGCACGGTCGAAGAACGCATGCTGATTTTGGTGGATATCGACAAATTGATGTCTTCGGCCGAAATGGGCCTGGTGGAAAATATTGCTGCGTAGATTCAACAGTAATCTTATTGGCTGGATCTAATGACATAGCGAGAAAGATTAAATGAATATCTCAAACCTGAAAATTGGCACGCGCTTAGGGATGGCATTCTGCCTTGTGACTTTGTTCGCCATCATTTTAAGTTTTGTTGCGTGGATGGCATTGGATTCCGTGGGTGACAAGTGGCGGGAATTTTTAAACACATCAATGGAGAAGCAGGAGTTTGTAACGAAAGGAGATCTCAAATTAGGTGATGCGGTACATCACTTCAAGAATTACTTAACTGATGTTACGCAGGCCTCAGTATAAATTGTTAATCTGTTGAAATGAAAAAAGCTGAACTTGAGTTGTACACGGATTATTTGATAAGTACATTTGGACGGGCGACAGCGACAGGGTTGTCTGCGATGGTTGATGGG
>JBGSTZ010000148.1:0-25966 GCA_041736255.1 Burkholderiaceae bacterium | reverse complement strand
CCTACCGCCATGTCGGGTAGTCCACCCGCTTCCGCACGAGCGATTTTACGTCAAGACCTTTGGCAGGAGCCGTATGCAGTAGTTCTGCAAGTACGGATCTGTGCGGGGGGCGTCAGGTAACTGACGTCCCTACCGCGACCGCCTTGTTGGCGTAGGCAAGCCCGCTGATCGGCGCCGGCAGGGTGAACACCAGGTGGTAATAATCTACCGGCAGCAGGTCGGCCTGACGGGCCTCGAGCCAGCGTCGCGCCGCACTGGTCTGGCACTTCGGGCAATGTCGGTTGCGGCAGGAGTTGTACGCGACCTCCCTGTGCTGACAGTCGTTGCAGCGCAGCACATACCCGCCCAGCGCCGCGCTGCGGCACTGTTCGATGGCGGACATGGCCTTGAGCTGGACTAGGCTCAAGTGCCCGTGCTGCACCTGCCGCCAAGCCGGCCCGTGGGTCCGGAAGATATCCGCGACCTCCAGGGCTGGGCGCTCCATGAACGCGGCCTATGCGGGGTGCAGGTTCTCCAGAGGACTGACCACTTCGCGCAGGATGTCGGTGGCTACTTGCGCATACAGCGCGGTGGTCTCGAGTTTCTTGTGTCCGAGCAAGACCTGGATCACGCGTATATCCATCTTCTGCTCCAGCAGATGGGTGGCAAAACTATGCCGCAGGGTATGCATCGATACGCGCTTGTCGATCTGCGCGGCGGCCGCCGCAGCATGGATGGCACGGTTGAGCTGGCGGGTGCTGAGCGAGTCGATCGGATTCAAGCCGGGAAACAGCCAGCCGCCATCGAGCATCTTGCCCTAGGCGCGGGCGACTCGCCACCAGACGCGCAGGCGTTCGAGCAGTACCGGCGAGAGCATCGCGTAACGATCCTTGCTGCCCTTGCCTTGTTCGACGCGCAGCGTCATGCGCTGGCTGTCAATGTCGCCGACCTTCAGTGCCGCCACTTCGCTAGCGCGCAGGCCGGTGCCGTAGGCGACCGAGAGCGCGGTCTGATGCTTCAGGTTCCCGGTCGCGGCAATCAGGCGGGCGACCTCGTCGCGGCTGAGGACGACCGGCAGTCTGTGCGGCACATGCACTGGTTGCATTCTGGACATCAACTGGGCGTTATCGAGAGTGATGTCGAAGAAGAACTTGAGGCCGGTGATCGCCGCATTGAGCGAGATCGGCGAGATGCCGTGATCGACCAGGTGCAACTGATAGTTGCGCAGATCTTCGACGGTAGCGGTGTCGGGCGAGCGACCAAGGTAGCCGGAAAATTGCCGCACGGCGCGGATGTAAGCGGATTGCGTCTTGGGCGAGAGCTTGCGCATGCGCATGTCGTCGATCATGCGTTGGCGCAATGGTGTGATGCTGTGGGCCGATGAGGTCATGATGCTGCTCCTGTCGAAAAACGAGGCGGATTGCCTCATTGCTCAACATAGGAAACAGCGGGCTTTTTGGCATTAACAATCCACTCCTCGACAACACGCCCGGGCCGGATCAAAGCCCCTACCGCGCGAGCGGTTTAGTCCACTGGCCGGGTGCTGCCGGTCGCCAATATGCGAAGTGTAGTCCAACAAACGGACATTTGTTGAACAATTAATATAAGATTTTTTTTAAAAAATGGTGGGAGAGGGACATCTATCTTGACAAACAACATGTGAACCTGACGCGCTTTCACGACCCTTGTACTCAGCCCCTGTAGGGCAATCTGCAGTGGTACAAATTGGCAATCCTACCGATTTGTCACAGTGTGCGGGTGCCAGAACCCAGCGAATCAAGAACGCGGTCACACCAATCACCGCGATCCCGGCCACATAAAATCCGGCGAACCACAACCATCTGCGCATCAGTGGTAGCCATCGCCCAGGTGAACCTTGCCACGGAACACCCAGTAAGAATATGCGGTATAGGCCAGGATCATCGGGATCAGGAATACCGCCCCCGCTAACAGGAAAAGCAACGAGCTGTCCGGTGCTGCAGCTTCGGCGATGGTCAGCGCGGGCGGAATGAGGTTAGGATAAAAGCTGACACCGAGCCCGATAAAGGACAGAACGAAGATCACAACAGTGGCTAGGAACGGTCGCTGATGATCCTTATTCTTTAAACCGGACCACAGGTGCCATATAGCCAGTGCTAGCAGGATCGGCACAACCGCGCTCCAGACGCCTGAAGGCCAGCCGAACCAGCGCGCGAGGTATTCCGGCCGAAGAAACGGCGTGACAAGGCTGACGACGCCGATCAGTGCAACCAGTCCCGCACCGAGCGGCAGCGCAAGGCGTCGTGCACGCGCCAGTGTCTCATTTTCGGTCTTGAGGATCAGCCAGGTCGCACCCAGCGTGGCGTATCCCACCACTACTGCCAGGGCCGTCAGCCCCGAAAATGGCGTCAGCCAGTCCCAGTTGCCGCCGCCATACGCCCGTTCCTCGACCGCGATCCCTTGCACCAGCGTGCCCAGCGACATGCCCTGCGCAATGGCGGCGATCAAGGAGCCTGCCCAAAAGCCGACCTCCCAGAATCCCTGCATCCGTTTGGTTCGATGGACGAACTCGAAGGCGACGCCACGGAATATGAGCGCCAGCAGCATGGCGATGATTAGCGGATAGAGCGCGGGCATCACGATGGCGTAGGCCAGCGGAAAGACCGCGAACAGTCCTCCACCGCCCAGCACCAACCAAGTCTCATTACCATCCCAGACGGGGGCGATGGTGTTCATCGCCAGATGGCGTTCTTCACGGTCCTTGAGGAACGGAAACAGGATTCCGATGCCCAGATCGAATCCGTCGAGCAGGACATATGCCAGCACTGCGAAAGCAATCAGCCCAGCCCAGATGAAAGGAAGATCGATGACCATTTTTATTCTCCGGCTGTGAGATGTGGCGCAGTGGGAGTGGCGAGGGCAGGCGTAATGCCCGCCGTCCGTGTCGGCCCGATTTCGTCAGTGTCGATCTGGTCTGTCGGCCGTTTGCTCATCAGGCGCATCACGTAGAATGTGCCCGAGCCGAAGACAAAGAAATAGACCACAATGAAAGCTACGAGCGAGGCGCCGACTGCATCGGCCTGCAAGGGCGAGGCACTGTCCCCAGTGCGCAGCAGGCCATAAACAGTATAGGGTTGGCGGCCCACCTCGGTCGTGATCCAACCGCACAGCACGGCGAGAAAGCCCGCGGGCCCCATCGCTACGGCAGAGCGGTGGAGCCAAGGGGCATCATAAAGCTGCCCCTTCCAGCGCACCCACGCCGACCACAGGCCGATGCCCAGCATGGCAAAACCAATCGCCACCATGATGCGAAAGGTCCAGAAGATCATCGCCGATTTCGGGCGTTCGTCCGCTGGGAATGCATCCAGTCCCTGAATCGGAGTATCGAGGTCGTGCGTCAGAATGAGAGAGCCGAGAAGCGGGATTTCCACCTTGTAACGGGTCTCGCCTGCGGCATCGTCGGGAATGCCGAACAGGATGAGTGGCGCGCGACCTTTGGGAAAGCTCTCGTAGTGACCCTCCATTGCGGCGACCTTGGCCGGTTGGTGTTCCAGCGTGTTAATGCCATGCATGTCGCCGGCCAGGATCTGGATCGGGGCCACGATCAGCGCCATCCACATTGCCATTGAGAACATGACCGCAGAAGCGCGGCTGTCGCGGCTGCGCAAAAGATGCCATGCGCCGACACCGCCAACTACGAAAGCAGTAGTCAGGTAGGCTGCCAACACCATGTGCACTAACCGGTAGGGGAAAGACGGGTTGAAGACGATCGCCCACCAGTCTTCGGGAACGAACTGGCCAACACCGTTGATGCCGTATCCTTGTGGGGTCTGCATCCAGCTGTTGACGCTGATGATCCAGAAAGCCGACATCAGGGTCCCGAGCGCCACGATCGCCGTGGCCGCCATGTGCAGTCTGTCGCCGACCCGCTCTCGCCCGAACAACATGATGCCAAGGAAACCGGCTTCGAGGAAGAAGGCCGACAGAACTTCATAAGCCATCAACGGCCCCAAGATCGGACCTGTTTTGTCGGAAAACACGGACCAGTTAGTCCCGAACTGGTAGGCCATCACGATGCCCGAGACGACGCCCATGCCGAAGACGACTGCAAAGATGGTTTTCCAGAAGTCGAAGAGCTGCAGGTAGACCTCGTCCCGTCGCCAAAGCCACAGGCCGTTTAGCACCGCGATAAAGCTCGCCAGACCGATGGTGAAGGCGGGAAAGATGATGTGCGCCGAGATGGTGAAGGCGAACTGGAATCGGGCCAGGTCAATGGCGGAAACGTCGCTGAGCATGGCTCACCTCCGAGTGAAATGATTTCCGACTCCGCTGCGGCCAATAGCGAAGGCAGTGTGCTATGCATCCCTTAAAGCGTGGATTTACGAAATGCGCAATCAAGTCTTGTGACGACAGCTATTAATGCCTAGCAGTCTGTTTAACGGACAGTACCCAACAGTCGCGGTGACCAGAGCGATTACCGCAGCGACCCCCATTACCACCTTCCAGACTGCGTCCACTTCAGACAACAAAGCAAACGCTGCTAACGCGATACCAAGTGCTATGCGGATTGCTTTATCGGCACTGCCGACATTGCAGGTGACAGACATGATCCCCACAGGGGCGGTCTTGGGTTGGGCCGTCTCTTGCGCAGTCACGACGCCGCCAAGGGCAAGCGCTGCGGCGGAAAGGAAAAGCATGCCAGAACGTGCTTTGTTAACGGGTTTCATCGTATTCCTTCCGACGTTTATGCCTCTGGTTCGCTAGCTTGAAAGACCTGGATGCTTATCAGATTAATAAATGATATGTAAGTTCATGAGATTTAAAAGGTATTTTTGTGGTTTGTAGATAGAGATGCTGAACTAGAAGCACTATGGAACCAATCGCTGTGAAAACCTTGCAGGCAATCTCTGGGGAGGCGAACAGACTTTTGAAGATATTGTCGAACCCTGACCGGCTGTTATTGTTATGTCAGCTGACACAAGGTTGGCTTCTAAGAACCTGTTCTCTATCTTATTGTCAAAAGCTATAGATGGGAAATATCGATGAACAGGAGGCAATATGAACAGGCAAAGCTATGGGAGCGATATAACGCGAGAGCAATATGAAGCGATCAGGTTCTTGCTGGAGAACGCGAAGAAAAAGACGCGACCTCGGAAAGTCGATTTATACGATGTATTTTGCGCGATTTTGTATGTGCTCAAAAGTGGCTGTCCGTGGCGGCTGCTGCCCCACGATTTTCCGCAATGGGGACGAGTGTATAAATACTTTCAGGCATGGAGCAGCAAGCCCTCGACAGAAAAGCCAAGCCTGCTGGAGCAGGCATTAAAAAAATCAGGTGGCCGCAAAGCGTATCAAGGAGGGCCGAAAAGAGAAAACGGGTTTTTGCATCATTGACGCGCAAAGTGTGAAGAACACAGACACGGCGGAACAGAAAGGCTATGACGCAGGCAAGAAAGTGTCAGGTATCAAGCGGCACATCGCAGTCGATACGCAAGGCTTGCCGCATGCGATTTGGGTAACGACTACAGAGGTAACAAATCGTGCCGGTGCTCTGGCCATGTTTGAAAGGCACAAGTCCTCCTTGTCGGAGGTAGTCAATGTGCTGGCTGACGGTTGCTATACAGGCGCGCCGTTTGCTGAGGGGGTCATGCAACGACTCGGTGCATCCGTTGACATTGCCAAATGCAACGCGCTCCACACCTTCGCAGTGATGCCGAAACGCTGGGTCGTGGAACGCTCTTTTGCCTGGTTGGAAAAGTGTAGGCGCCTGTGGAAAAATTGCGAGCGAAAACTCAATACCAGTTTGCAATTCGTCGCCTGGGCTTTTTGGCTTTAGTGCTTAGGAGATAGAGAACAGGATCTGAGATAAATATATTTCTATAGGATAATCTTTGCATGATCCGCATAGCATTCACACTAAATTTATTAAAGCCCGAGTCCACTCAATAAGAAAGGGAAGTCGCATGCAATTTTGCAGCGCTCTTCGTACAATACTGTCCATGAAAATACTCTTCGCCGGAACCCCCGAATTCGCCGCTGTGGCGCTCCAATCCTTGCACGAGGCCGGTTTTGAAATTGCACTGGTATTGAGCCAGCCCGACCGTCCGGCCGGACGCGGCATGCAGTTGCAGGCTTCGCCCGTAAAGCAATATGCAGTGGCGCACGGCATCGCAGTGGCGCAGCCGGCCTCGTTGCGTCTTGAGGGCAAATATCCCCAAGACGCGCAAGATGCCCACGACTTGCTGCGCGCCACGTCCCATGATGTGATGGTGGTGGCCGCATACGGCTTGATTTTGCCGCGCAGCGTGCTGGAGATTCCGCGCCTCGGCTGCATCAATATCCACGCCTCGCTATTGCCGCGCTGGCGTGGTGCGGCGCCGATCCATCGCGCCATCGAGGCTGGCGATGCTGAAACGGGCGTGACCATCATGCAAATGGAAGAAGGGCTCGATACCGGGCCAATGCTGCAAATCGGGTGCTTGCCGATTGCACGGGACGACACTACTGGCAGCTTGCATAACAAACTGGCTGCGCTGGGTGGCAGCATGATCGTGCAAGCGCTGCACCGGCTGGAACAAGGCGCACTTGCCGCCACGCCGCAGCCGGCCGAGGGTGCTCTTTACGCGGCCAAGATAAGTAAACAAGAGGCACAGCTTGATTTCACCCAATCGGCAACGGTGGTGGCGCGCAAAATCCGGGCATTTAATCCGTTTCCCGGCGCGTTTGCTCTTTTTAACGGCGTCACGCTCAAGCTGTGGCAAGCTGAAGAATTGCCGGCCGCTGCCGCGCCATTCGAGCTGGCTGGGCGCGTGTTGGCGGCCAATACGCAGGATGGTGTGCTGGTGGCTTGCGGCGAGAGCGTATTGCGTTTGGACGTATTGCAAAAGCCGGGCGGAAAACGCTTGCCGGCGTCTGAGTTTCTGCAAGGCTTTTCAATGGAAAACGGCCGCTTCATATAATCCGGGCAGTCGCTGTGATGCTAAACAGTAACTGATTTTACGCACCCCCCCCAGTATAAATTGTTAATCTGTTCAAATCAAAAAAGCTGAATTGTCTGTGCGAATTTATTCGCACAGACAATTGATTTGCGCCAACTAGTGCGAATAAACTCGTACCTAGAGACAAATGGATCTGCGCGCTCAACGGAGGTTTTCAGGATAATGTGACATAGTATTGGCGTAAGAGTCCTTGCTTGTTTCGAAGTAACCCTAACGCAGGAGGTGAGCCATGTTTGACATACTTGTATATTTGTACGAAGAGTATCACCGGCCGCAAGCCTGCCCTGATGCAGTAGCCCTGACCAAAAAATTATCTGCAGTCGGCTTTGAGCATGAAGAAATTTCCGAAGCGCTGGACTGGCTCGGGCATCTGGTGGAATCTACCGACCCATTCGCACGCAAATACCCGCAGCAAAGCGCGTTATCTTCCGGTTTGCGTATCTACCCGGAGCAAGAGTCCAGCGTGCTGGGGCCGGATGCGATTGGTTTCATTCAGTTTCTGGAGTTGGCTAAAGTGCTCGACGCGAACCAGCGCGAGATCGTCATTGAGCGTGCGCTGGCGGTGAACGAGTCGCCGATGCCGCTCGACAAGCTCAAGGTCATCGTATTGATGATGCTGTGGAGCCAGGACCAGGAACCCGATGCGCTGATTTTCGACGAACTGTTTGGCGATGATACGCAGCCGCAAAAGCATTGGCTGCATTAAACCGGGCCACGTTAAACTTGGATTAGCAGCTATATTGCGTTGCAGAATCCCACTTTCCGAGGGATCGTGGCTCGGGTGCTTGCAGAGTGTGCTGCAAGGCGCTTATCATTGGCCGCTTGACAATCCCGATGTTTGTAATATTAGTGGCGTTTTGTCGTTTAGCCATTTGGCACCCATGCAAATGCGCCCTCTGTACCCCAATTTGAGAATACACCTATGACCAAAACCCTCATCATCGCCGAGAAGCCTTCGGTCGCGAACGATATCGCGAAGACGATCGGCGGCTTCACCAAGCACGATGAGTACTTCGAATCCGACCAGTACGTGTTGTCCTCCGCAGTCGGCCATTTACTCGAAATCGCCGTGCCGGAAGAGCACGACGTCAAGCGCGGCAAATGGAGTTTTGCCCATTTGCCGATGATTCCGCCGTATTTCACGCTCAATCCCATCGCCAAGACCGAAGCGCGCCTGAAAGTACTCAGCAAGCTGATCAAGCGCAAGGATGTCACCGCGCTGATCAATGCCTGCGATGCTGGGCGCGAAGGCGAGTTGATTTTCCGCCTGATCGCGCAACACACCAAAGCCAAGCAGCCGATCCAGCGCTTGTGGTTACAGTCGATGACGCCGGGCGCGATCCGCGACGGTTTCACCAAGCTGCGCAGCGACGCCGAAATGTTGCCGTTGGCTGACGCCGCACGCTGCCGCTCCGAAGCCGACTGGCTGATCGGCATTAACGGCACTCGCGCCATGACCGCGTTCAATTCGAAAGAAGGCGGCTTTTACCTGACCACCGTGGGCCGGGTGCAAACGCCGACACTGTCGATCGTGGTCGAGCGCGAAGAGAAAATCAAGCAATTCGTGCCGCGCGATTTCTGGGAAGTGCGCGCCGATTTCGTCTGCGCCGCCGGCATTTACGAAGGCCGCTGGCTCGATACCAAGCACAAAAAAGACGAAATCGACCCTGAAAAGCGCGCCGAACGGCTGTGGAGCAAAGCTGCCGCCGAATCCATCGTCGCCGCCTGTCGCGGCAAGCAAGGCAATGTCACCGAAGAATCGAAACCGACCACTTCCATGGCGCCGGGATTGTTCGACCTGACCAGCCTGCAGCGCGAAGCCAACTCGCGCTTCGGCTTTTCTGCCAAGAACACGCTGGGCCTGGCGCAAGCCTTGTACGAAAAGCACAAGGTGCTGACGTATCCGCGTACCGATTCGCGCCATTTGCCGGAAGATTACCTCGACACCGTCAAGCAGACGCTGGAAACAGTGTCGGAGAACAATAATTACCAGCAGTTTGCCGCGCAAATCCTGAACAAGGGCTGGGTCAAACCGAACAAGCGGATTTTTGACAACAGCAAGATTTCGGATCACTTCGCGATCATCCCGACCCCGCAAGCGCCGAAAAACCTGTCCGAACCGGAACAGAAGCTGTACGACCTGGTCACCAAGCGCTTCATGGCGGTGTTCTTCCCGGCGGCCGAGTTCCAGGTCACGACCCGTTTCACCGAAGTCTCCGGCCATCAGTTCAAAACTGAAGGCAAGGTCATGACCAACCCCGGCTGGCTGGCGATTTACGGCAAGGAAATTGCGGAAAAGGATAGCGAGAATTCCGGCAATCTGGTGCCGGTAGCTAAGGGCGAAAAAGTCCTGACCGACAAGATCACGGCCAACGGCCTGGTCACCAAGCCGCCTGCGCGCTACTCGGAAGCCACACTGCTGTCGGCGATGGAAGGCGCCGGCAAGCTGCTCGACGATGAAGGCTTGCGCGAAGCGATGGCCGGCAAGGGCCTGGGCACGCCAGCCACGCGCGCCGCCATCATCGAAGGTTTGCTGAGCGAAAAATATTTTCTGCGCGAAGGGCGCGAAATCATCCCGACCGCCAAGGCGTTCCAGTTGATGACGTTGCTGCGCGGCCTCGGCGTGTCCGAACTGACTTCGCCGGAGTTGACCGGCGAGTGGGAATACAAGTTGTCGCAGATCGAAAAGGGCAACATCAGCCGCGAAGAATTCATGCGCGAAATTGCCCAGATGACGCAAATTATCGTCAAGCGCGCCAAGGAATACGACAACGACACGATACCCGGCAATTACGCGACACTGACCACGCCCTGTCCGAATTGTGGCGCTGTGGTGAAAGAAAACTATCGGCGTTTTGCCTGTACCAAGTGCGAATTCTCAATCTCCAAAACTCCCGGCAGCCGCCAGTTCGAAGTGGCCGAGGTCGAGGAATTGCTGAAAAATCGCACCATCGGCCCGCTGCAAGGTTTTCGCTCCAAGATGGGTCGCCCGTTTGCCGCTATCCTGAAGATCGCCGCCGACGAAGAACGCAAGAACCTGAAGATGGAATTCGACTTCGGCCAGAACGATGGCGGCGAAGATGGCGAAGCCGTCGATTTCACCGGCCAAACCGTTCTCGGCGCCTGCCCGAAATGCGGCAGTGGCGTGTACGAATTGGGACTCGGTTACGTTTGTGAAAAAACCGTAGCCAAGCCGAAAGCCTGCGATTTCCGCAGCGGACGGATTATTCTGCAGCAAGAAATTTTGCCGGAACAGATGGTCAAGCTGTTGAATGAAGGCAAGACCGATTTATTACCCGGCTTCGTTTCGCAGCGCACCCGCCGTCCGTTCAAGGCTTTTCTGGTCAAGGGCAAAGATGGCAAGGTCAGCTTCGAGTTTGAAGAGCGCAAGCCGCGGGCGCCGGCCAAAGGCAAGGTGGCAGCAGCGGATGCAGATGCGGACGCTGAGGGCGCAGTAGCAAAACCGGCGGCTAAAAAAGCAGTAGCCAAAAAAACAGCCGTCAAGAAGCCGGCTGTAAAAAAAGCTGCCGCCAAACCCGCAGTACGCAAGGTTGCTGCCAAAAAAGTCGCCTGAAGCGTATCACTCTCTCTCTGTGGCTGCGGCAGAGAGGGTTTTTGTGTGTGTGTAGCATCAGTTGTATCAATAGTTGTCATATCTGCTGGTCGGGCATGGTTGTAAAAATGCAATTTGCGCTACACTGCTTTTTTGCCAAACATTTAACGCCATGCAACACGACCGACCTTCCCGCGCTCCCGAACTAAAAACTATTCTGATTGCAACCGGCCTGATCCTGACTATCGCGATGGGGGTGCGGCATGGCTTCGGCTTCTGGTTGCAGCCGATTTCGCAGGCCCAGGGCTGGACCCGCGAGACCTATTCGCTGGCGATGGCGCTGCAAAATCTTATGTGGGGCGTATTCGGGCCGTTCGCTGGGATGGCGGCCGATCGTTACGGCACCATGCGGGTGGTCATCGTCGGTGCCTTGCTATACGCGGCGGGTTTGCTGTGGATGGCGATGGTAAATGAACCGACGCTGTTCATTCTGGGTGCCGGCGTCCTGGTCGGTGGCGGCTTGGCCTGCACCGGCTTCGGCGCCGTCAGCGGCATCATCGCACGTGTAGCGCCAGCCGAGAAACGCTCGATGGCGTTCGGAATTTCGGGTGCCGCCAGTTCTCTCGGGCAATTCATGTTGATGCCGATTGAGCAGCAAATGATCTCGATCTCTGGCTGGCAAAATGCATTCTATATGTTGGCCGCGCTGGTTATTCTGGTCATGATTCCGATGGCGTTGCGCCTGCGCGAGCCGGAGCATACGGTCTCCGACGAGCCGCAACAAAGCATTCTGGAAGCGACCCGCGAAGCGTTCGGCTACCGGCCATTCCTGTACTTGGTGTCCGGTTATTTTGTCTGCGGCTTCCAGTTGGTATTTATCGGCGTCCACCTGCCGGCCTATCTGAAAGACAAAGGCTTGCTCGAACCCAATGTCGGGGTGATCGCGCTGGCGCTGATCGGCCTGTTCAATATTTTCGGCTCGTTTACGGCGGGCAGTCTGGGTGGGAAATTTCCCAAGCGCTATTTGCTGTCGGGGATTTATCTTAGTCGCGCCATCGTCATCAGTCTGTTCCTGCTGGCGCCGCTGTCGCAATGGACGGTGTATGCATTCGCCAGCGCGATGGGGTTTCTTTGGCTGTCCACTGTGCCGCTGACGAATGGCGTAATCGCCGGAATCTTCGGGGTGCGTTATCTGTCAATGCTGTCCGGTTTCGTGTTCCTGTCACACCAGATCGGCAGCTTCATGGGCGTATGGCTGGGCGGTTTCTTATTCACCAAACAGGGGAACTACAATATGGTCTGGATGATTACCATCGCACTGGGTCTGTTCGCGGCACTGATTAATCTGCCGATTAATGAGAAAGCCATAGCGCGGCCGCAACCCGCAATAGCTTGATCTGATGTAATTTGATAAGGCATGCAAATGAAACAAGGCATCAAGCGTCTTTTGATTGGCATTGCTGGCGCAATATTGCTGGCACTGATTTTCCGTGCTTACTTGCAACCCGGTTTCGTGCTGGATCTGGCAAACCGGATTTACCTGTGCTTTTGATGGGTGCAGCTCGCGTCCTTGCGCTTATTAATTACTTGGTACGTTGCCGTTATTTGGATTGATTGTTGATAATGAAGTCGCTCCTGAATTTCCCCCGTTTTCATAAGCAGATTATTGCAGCGATGCTGGATCTGTTTTTTTTGCCCTTGACGTTTTGCGTTGCCATCTGGTTGCGTTATGACGGTTTTAATATTGCATCCCTGCAGCCGTATACTTGGCTGATTCTTGCCGCGCCGCTGGTTTCAATTCCAATTTTCATCAGGCTGGGTTTATATCGTGCAGTTATTCGTTTTATCGACCACAAAATTGTGTACGTGGCGATAATCGGGGTAACGCTCTCGGTTGTGGTGCTGCTGTCTGTCGCTGCATTTGCAACCCATATGCTGGGGTTGTCGCGCGGCGTATTCGGTATTTACTGGGTCAGTGCAATCCTGTACGTGGCTGCCAGCCGGCTTGTCGCGCGCAGTTATTTTGTGCATGCCACCGGCACATCCGGCGGCACGCATGTGGCGATTTATGGCGCGGGCAGCGCGGGCAATCAACTGGCCAGTGCCTTGAAGCACACCCGCGATTACCGGCCGGTGGCTTTTATCGACGACAACAAAGAACTGCGAGGCGCAACCATAGCCGGTATCAAAGTGTATGCATTCGATGCTTTGCCGCAGTTGATTGTCAATCGGGGCATCAAAGAAGTTTTGCTGGCGATGCCGTCGTTGCCCAAGGCCCAGCAAAAGCACATTCTAGAACGGCTGGCGCCGCAGAAGGTAAAGATCAAGGTGACGCCGTCGCTTGGAGATTTGGTCAACGGCAAGGGTGCGGTGCGCTTGCAGGATGTGCGCGAGATCGAGATCGAGGATTTGCTCGGGCGCGATCAGGTCGCACCGGACCCGCAGCTGATCGCAGCATGTATCACCGGCAAGTCGGTGATGGTGAGTGGGGCCGGGGGCTCGATCGGGTCCGAGTTGTGCCGCCAGATACTGCGCCACCAGCCCGCCAAGCTTATTTTGCTGGAGATGTCGGAGTTCGCGTTATATTCCATCGAGCAAGAGTTACGCTTGAAGCTGAAGAAGCTGGGCAGCACGGCTGAACTGATGCCTTTTCTCGGCTCGGTGCTGGAGAGCGAAAAATGCCAGCGCATCATGCGCACTTTTGCGGTGGACACGGTGTATCATGCGGCCGCTTACAAGCATGTACCGCTGGTTGAACATAATCCGATTGAGGGTATTTGTAATAACGTCTTTGGCACGCTCAGCATTGCGCAAGCAGCGATGAGCGCAGGTGTAAAAAACTTTGTACTGATTTCAACCGATAAGGCGGTGCGTCCAACCAACGTGATGGGCGCCACCAAGCGTTTGTCGGAATTGGTGTTGCAGGCGCTGGCCCGACAGCAATGCGCAAAGCTGCTGCACGGATTGCTGCATACGCGTTTTTGCATGGTGCGCTTTGGCAATGTGCTGGGCTCGTCGGGGTCGGTGGTGCCGCTGTTTCGCAAGCAGATCATGGCAGGCGGCCCGATCACGCTGACGCACCCGGAGATCACGCGCTATTTCATGACAATTCCCGAGGCGGCGCAATTGGTGTTGCAGGCGGGTTCAATGGGCGAGGGCGGCGATGTCTTTGTGCTGGATATGGGCGAGCCGATCAAGATCATGGACCTGGCCAAGCAGATGGTGCATTTGAGCGGTTTGGAGGTCAAGAGCGAAGCGACTCCAGAAGGTACGATTGAGTTGCATCACGTTGGCCTGCGCCCGGGCGAAAAATTGTATGAAGAATTACTAATCGGCGACAACGTCGAAGGCACCGATCACCCGCTGATCATGCGTGCGCAAGAAGCAGAAATCCCCTGGCCTGAGTTGCAAGAACTATTGCACGCATTGGGAAATGCCTGCGATCGTTTCGATTTTGAAGAAATCAGGGTGGTGTTGCAGCGCGCTGTAGCTGAATATGCGCCGCAGTGCGGGATCGAGGATCTGGTATGGCGCGAGAAGAACAAGTCAAGCGCAGAATCTCTGCCGGTAATATTGCATAAAACTCATATCGTAACTTTATAAAAGTGCGGTGTAGTTTTTGCAGGATGGTTGATGGTAATGGCGGTCAGGTTTGGATGTTCCAATCGATAAAAATAATAAGTACTCACGTCACCCCGTTCCCGGGAATCCATAAGCAGCTTATGTCACGCCCTGTCACAACTTATTCATGCAGATCGCTTCTTGCGATATTTTCTGCTGAATCTGTTTTATCCTCCGCACATTAATAAATAAGCGATTTTAAAAAATTTATAATTTTTTGCTTACCGAAAAATTTAATCAGTGACGCATGGATTTTAAATATACAATTAGAATATTGCCAAAAGCAATGCGATCCAGTTGTTTATCGTTTTAATTATTGTAAAAAATGTCATGCGGAAAGATGGATTAGGTACCCGGAAATTACAATTTCAATGTTATTAATTGATATTGCACATCTTCAAGTAAGACTTAAAAAGCATTGTCCACGAAAGGAAGAATAAAATGCTCCTTTTGAATAATGCAAGGAATGCTTGTTCGTGCCTTTTGTGTTTTTCGGGGACCGAATTTTTTATCCGTGACATCAGTTAATTACTTGCGTAAAGTTTTTATTACGCATAAACATTCTGCCCATAAAAAAATAAAAGATACGAAAAAATTGATCTGCCGCAGTTGAGCAAGTAGTTTTGTATGGATTATTTTTATCGTCGGCATTAATATCTGCTCGTATTTAGTTATGCAAATATTGCAATAAATATAGAAGCAAAATATACGATTGAAAATTTCCCAGGTCGTCTAAATTCAGAGGCATGGAATTGGTGGCGCACAGTTGTTAATGTGGCCACAGTATTCTCACAGTTTTTTTTAAGGAAACATAATGGATATATCAAAGCTGTCAATCGCGGAATTGCATACTCTGCAAGATCAGATCACCAAAGCGCTGAAGGACCGCGAGCAGGCCGAACGTGCAAAGGCACGCGAACAAATTCTGGCGATTGCACAAGGCATAGGTGTTCCCCTCAAGGAATTGATGGGCACGCAAGCGCGCGTAGCCAAGGCCGGCTCAGTGACGAAGGTTGCAGTGCGTTACCGGCATCCTGCCGAAACTTCCCTGCACTGGACCGGACGCGGGCGTCAGCCGAAGTGGGTGCATGAGTGGCTTGAATCGGGCCAATCACTGGATGCGTTGAAAGTATAAGGATTAGTTAGCTATGCTCGCACTCTCAAAAACCATTTTCAAAGCCTACGACATTCGCGGCATCGTCGGCAAGACGCTGGATGCAGGAATCGCACGCCAGATTGGCCATGCTTTCGGTTCCGCGGCGCGGGCCAAGGGCGAGCGTGCCGTGGTCATCGGTCGCGATGGCCGGTTGTCCGGGCCGGAACTAGCAGCAGCACTGGCCGCCGGCCTGCAGGCGGCGGGTGTGGATGTGATCGACCTCGGCGTGGTGGCAACGCCGATGCTGTATTTCGGCACCCATGTGCTGGATGCGCAATCCGGCGTGATGGTCACCGGCAGCCATAATCCGCCCGATTACAACGGTTTCAAGATGGTGCTGGCAGGCGAGGCAATTTACGGCGACGAGATTCTGGCGTTGCATCAAGCGATTGTGGATGACAATTTCACGCAGGGAGCGGGCGCTTACAGCAGCCACGATATCCGCGACGCGTATTTGCAGCGCATCGTTGATGACGTGAAACCGGCGCGGCCGATCAAGGTTGCGATCGATTGCGGCAATGGTGTGGCAGGTGCGTTCGCCGGAGATTTATATCGCGCCATGGGTTGCGAAGTGGTCGAACTGTTTTGCGAAGTCGATGGCAACTTCCCGAATCATCATCCTGATCCGGCGCATCCAGAGAATCTGCAGGATTTGATTAAATGCTTGCAGCAAACCGATGCCGAAATCGGTCTGGCTTTCGATGGCGACGGTGACCGTCTGGGCGTGGTGACCAAAGATGGCCAGATCATTTATCCGGACCGTCAATTGATGCTGTTTGCCGCCGATGTGCTGACGCGCAATCCGGGACGCGAGATTCTGTACGACGTCAAATGCACCCGCCATATCGCACCGTGGGTCGAGGCGCATGGAGGCATTCCATTGATGTGGAAGACCGGACATTCGCTGGTCAAGGCCAAGATGCGCGAAACCGGCGCACCGTTGGGGGGCGAAATGAGCGGACACCTGTTCTTCAAGGATCGCTGGTACGGTTTTGACGATGGCATGTACGCCGGTGCGCGCATGCTGGAATTGCTCACGCGGGCAGAAGATCCTTCGGCGCTGCTGAACGCGTTGCCGCAATCGATCAGCACGCCGGAGTTGCAACTGGAGCTAGCAGAAGGTGAAAATTTCAGCCTGATCGACGGCTTGCAGCGCGATGCGCGTTTCCCGGATGCGGTGCAGATCATTACGATCGACGGTTTGCGGGTCGAGTATGCGGATGGTTTCGGCTTGGCACGTGCATCGAACACCACGCCGGTAGTGGTGATGCGCTTTGAGGCAGAATCGCAAGCGGCGCTGGAACGGATTCAGGCCGATTTTAAACGCGTGATTCAAGTCGCCAAAGCGGATGCGGTGTTGCCGTTTTAAGCTGGCGGCAAGCATACTTGCCTTTTATTCCGACGTAGTCATTGGGGTATTTTTTAAACCTCAATGATTATATGCGGGAATGGTATTGTTTTTTGGCATACCTGTCAGTATTCATGATTTATCAGGCGGGATTCAGCGTTGTGATTCGGAGCTGTATTTGATGTTGAAGAACTTAATGGTGCGCCGCTCGCTGCTGGATGACGTGACGCAATTGTTGGGCGCATGAGATTGAACATGGCACGGCGGCTATATTCGCTGGCGTGGTGGCTGGCGATGCCAGTAGTCCTGCTGCGGTTGTGGTGGCGCGGCCGCAAGGAAGCCGGTTATCGGCAGCATCTGGCCGAGCGTTTCGGCTGTTATGCGGGCACAGTATTGAAAGGCGGCAAGATTCTGTGGCTGCACGCAGTGTCGGTCGGCGAGACACGCGCCGCCGAACCCTTGATCGAAGCGCTGCTAAGCGCCTATCCCGAACACACGATTTTACTCACCCACATGACCCCCACCGGCCGCGCTACCGGGCGCGCGCTGTTTGCCAAACATGGGCGGCGCGTGCTGCAGAGTTATCTGCCTTACGATACCGGCTGGATGGCGGCGCGCTTCCTGCGCCATTTTTCGCCGCAGATTTGCATGCTGATGGAAACCGAAGTCTGGCCGAATCTGATCGCCGCCTGCGTAGCGCAGCGGGTGCCAGTGGCATTGCTTAATGCGCGGCTGTCGGCGCGGTCCTTGCGCCGGGCGCAGCAATTTTCCGGTTTGATGCGCAAAGCGGCGCAGGGTTTGTCATGCGTGGCGGCGCAAACCCCGGCAGATGCCCGGCGCCTGCAGCAGATCGGCGCACGCGACGTACAGATCACTGGCAGCATCAAGTTCGATGTGTTGCCGCCGCCTGCAGCATTGGCGCTGGGCAAAGCTTTGCGCCAGCAGATCGGTGTCCGCCCGGTGTTGCTGTGCGCCAGCACGCGTGACGGGGAAGAGGCATTGATCCTCGATGCGCTGCAGGCTGCCGATGTAGCCCCCATGTTGCTGTTGCTGGTGCCGCGCCACCCGCAGCGTTTCGATGCAGTGGCGCAACTGGTCAAGGTGCGCGGCCTGATCCTGCAGCGCCGTTCATCGCTCGACGCGGCAATGGCAGGCGCGCCGATAGCGCCGACGGTGCACGTGTTGCTGGGCGATTCGATGGGAGAAATGTTTGCCTATTACGCAGCTTGCGATGTTGCCTTCATCGGCGGCAGCTTGCTGCCGCTGGGCGGGCAAAATCTGATTGAAGCCTGCGCGCTGGGCAAGCCGGTGCTGACCGGGCCGCATACTTTTAATTTTGCCGATGTGACCGAAGCAGCAATCGCCACCGGTGCGGCGCGGCGCATTGCCGACGCTGCCGCATTGCTGCACGAAGCAAAAATTTTATTATCTGAAACTGGCCCGCGAGAGTCTGCCGGACAAGCTGCATACGCTTTCGCGCAGTGCCATCGCGGCGCCACCAAGCGTACCCTGGCATTGCTACAGGCGCTGATTTCGGATTGATGCCGTAGGATAAGTCGAAGCCAGCATCGTAGGATGGGTGAAACCCATCATTTGCGTTGATAGCAATTGAAAAGTGATGGGTTTCACCCATCCTACGCACCCCCATCAAAACTGCATTTTTGCGCTTAAAACGGCAAAGTTCACGCCGTCGTTTGGCTGCTTGATTCCGCCGTTAGAGAAGTGCTGTATTTTCAGTCCGAGATCGAGCTTGTTGGCAAATACGTAGCCTATTCCTATGTGATCCCCAAATTGAAACGCGGTCGATAAATTGTGGCCGTTATTGTCATATACTTGGGAGAGCAGGTGGATGCCAATCCCTGCTTCTGCATACGGCCCTGTTTTGCTGTCGCGCTGAAAACGGAACACGGGCGTAATGCCGAGATCGGTAATATTCTGCGTGGCACCCGGCCGGTTCTGATATCGCCTGCCGCGCCATTGTGCCAGCGTCAGATCCCAGTAACCGCCGATATGCGTATCGTTCGATTGCCACCATGTGTTGGCCCAATTCCACTGTGCACCGAAGCGCACCAGGTCTGTCTTGTTGCCGCTGCCTGCTTCAAAGGAAATGGAATCAGCCGCAAGACTGCTGGCTTGTATGCCAAGGCTTGCGATGCCGGCGCACAGAGTTTTGATGGCGATTTGCTTGATATATGGATTCATGGCAACCTTTTTTATCAGCGAAGAATGTTTCGTTCTGAGATTGACCGCATCAATATTGTGCCATCGTTATCGAGGCCGTAGGTGCGAATTTATTCGCACTCTTCACTATGCCATGCGCGCTAATGCGAATAAATTCGCACCTACAAAAATGTTTATGTTGCTAACTTTTGCCGGGAAGTAAAGCTTGTACCAATCTGACCCAATAGGTGGCACCGATCGGCAGCAGTGCATCGTTAAAGTCGTAGCTGGGATTATGCAGATTGCACGGCCCCAGTCCATGCCCGCTGCTGCGGTGATCGCCGTCGCCATTGCCAATGAACACATAACAGCCCGGCTTTTCCTGCAGCATGAAAGCGAAATCCTCGGCGCCCATGGTCGGTTCTACCTGTGCGTTGACCCGCTGTGCGCCAACGATGGATTGCAGCACGGCCACCGCATCGGCAGTTTGCTTTGGATGGTTCACCAGAGCTGGATAATTGCGCTTGAATTCAAACTTTACCTCGGCGTCGAACGCGCTGGCGGTGTGCTCGGCAATCTCGCGCATGCGTTGTTCGATCAGGTCCAGCACATCTATGCTGAAGGTGCGCACAGTGCCGATTAATGTTGCTTCATCCGGAATCACGTTGGTGGCGCTGCCGGCATGAATTTGTGTAATCGATAGCACCGCGGCATCGTTCGGATTCGTGTTGCGGCTGATGATGGTTTGCCAGCTTTGCGCAATCTGCACCGCCACCATGACAGGATCGATTCCTTTGTGCGGTTGCGCCGCATGGCCACCCTTGCCGCTGACGATCACTTCAAACTCGTTGCTGGACGCCATCATCGGCCCCGGCGTGACGCCGAAGCTGCCGATCGCGATGCCGGGCCAGTTGTGCATGCCGTATACCGCATCCATCGGACATTGCGAAAATAAACCGTCTTCCATCATCTTTCGCGCGCCGCCACCGCCTTCCTCGGCCGGCTGAAAAATCAGGTAGACGGTGCCGTCAAAATCACGCTGTTTCGACAAATAATGGGCGGCCCCGAGCAGCATCGCGGTATGGCCGTCATGGCCGCAGGCGTGCATCTTGCCGTCATGGCGGGATGCGTGCTCGAAGGTATTGATTTCCTGCATCGGCAATGCATCCATGTCGGCCCGCAAGCCGATTGCGCGCTGGCTGTCGCCGTTCTTGACGATGCCGACCACGCCGGTGCCGCCCATGCCGCGCAAGATCGGAATACCCCATTCGGTGAGCTTGGCCGCCACCACATCGGCGGTGCGCTGTTCTTCGTAGCAGAGTTCCGGGTGCGCGTGGATGTCGCGCCGGATTTGTTGCAGCTCGGCCTGGAACTGGATGATCGGATCAATTAATTGCATGGTGTTCTCCCTATTTTTTTGTCTGGTAAAGCAGTCAATGCGTACCAGCATGGTAACGCCATCGGTAAGGTGCGTGTGAATGCGGCATGCCTTGTTCGGGACGCAGTTTCGATCAATTTGGATTACAGTAATCGTTATCCCGCACTTTACTTGTAGGTGCGAATTTTTTCGCATTCTTTATTTCAGGTGTGCTGATGCGAATAAATTCGCACCTACGGCGTTGCCGAGCAACAAAAAGAGTGAAAGATCATGAAAATTCCTTGGCGCATGGTTGTCTTGATTAGCCTGAGCAGCTTGCTGTACGGCTGTGCGCAATTAAGTTATCTGGTGCAGGCCGCACATGGACAATCTTCGTTATTGTCTGCGGCGCGGCCGATTGACGATTGGCTGGAGGATCCGCAAACCGCCCCGAGTTTGAAGGGCAAACTCGCCACCGCCCAGACCATCCGCGCCTTTGCGGTGCGCGAGCTGGCGCTGCCAGACAACGCCAGTTACACCACTTACGCTGCGCTGCGGCGGCCGTTCGTGTTGTGGAACGTGGTCGCCGCGCCGGCCTTGTCGCTGAAGCCGAAAAAATGGTGTTTTCCGGTGGCGGGCTGCGTCAGTTATCGCGGCTATTACCAGCAGGAGCAAGCCCAGGCCGCGGCGCGGGAATTGCGCGCCGACGGTTACGACGTGCAGGTTGCGGGCGTGCCGGCGTATTCGACGCTGGGCTGGTTCAAGGACCCGGTGATTTCCACTTTCATCCATTATCCGGATGCCGAACTGGCGCGGCTGATTTTTCACGAATTGGCGCATCAGGTCGCGTATGCGCCGGGTGACTCGGCGTTCAACGAATCATTCGCGACCACGGTGGAACAGGCCGGTTTGCAGCGCTGGCTGGATGCCTATGGCGATGCGCAGATGCGTGAGAAATACGCAGTGTATGCAGCGCGCAAGGGGGATTTTCTAGCGCTGCTGTTGCGGCACCGACAGGCATTGGAAGCCAACTATGCAGACAAAATCCCGGATACCGATAAACTGCTGCGCAAAGCTGAAATCTTCCAAGCGTTGCAGCATGAATATCAAACCATGAAGCAATCGTGGGGCGGTTATGCCGGCTACGATCGCTGGTTTGCCGAGCCGTTGTCGAACGCCCATCTGGCGGCGCTGGCGACCTATCATGATTTGGTGCCGGCGTTCCGTGCCCTGCTGCAAAAGGATCAACGTTTCGATCGTTTTTATGCGGACGTCAAGGTGTTGACGCATCTCGATCGGAAAGAGCGGCACCGGCGTTTGCTGGAGTTTGGCTCCACCATGCTAAAGGCTGACGTGCAATAGAGAAGTTGCTCGGTTATTGCGCAAAGCGCTTGCGCTGGCGGGCTGCGACCGATACGATTGAAAGATAAAAAAAGACAACCGTGCTTTTTACGGAAGCGGTTAATAACAATCGAAAATAACATCGAGACGAGGGCAAAACCATGGATAAGATCTGGCTGAAACATTACCCGGCAGGCGTACCAAGCGAAATAGATGTCACGCAATATCGTTCACTGTCGCATTTGTTCGAAGAGGCATTTCAACAATATGCAGAGCGCAACGCTTTCGTGTGCATGGATAAATTTCTCACTTACGGCGAAGTCGATGCACTTTCCAGGAAGTTCGGCGCTTGGCTGCAAAGCCTCGGACTGACCAAAGGCGCCCGGGTCGCCATCATGATGCCGAATGTGTTGCAGTATCCGGTGGCGATTGCGGCCATCCTGCGTGCCGGTTATACGGTGGTCAACGTCAACCCGCTCTATACCGCGCGCGAACTGGAGCATCAGCTCAAGGATAGCGGAGCCGAAGCCATTATCGTCCTGGAAAATTTCGCTGCCACGCTGGAGCAGGTGATCGCCAAAACCAGCGTCACGCATGTGGTGTTGGCCACGATGGGTGATTTGTTGGGGGGCATCAAGGGCACTGTCGTCAATTTCGTAGTGCGCAATGTCAAAAAAATGGTGCCGGCATACTCTTTGCCGAACGCGATTCGCTTCAATCAGATGCTGTCGGACGCCGCCAGTCTGAGCTTGCACCCGGTTGAGCTGAATCATGACGATATCGCCTTTCTGCAATACACCGGCGGCACCACCGGCCTGGCCAAAGGCGCGATGCTGTCGCATCGCAATGTGATCGCCAACGTGCTGCAGAATGAGGCATGGTTGCAACCGGCATTGATTAAAGCGCCGCACGTTGACCAATTGACGATGGTCTGCGCGCTGCCGCTGTATCACATCTTTGCGCTGACGATTTGCGGCCTGCTGGGGACGCGCATCGGTGCGCTGAATATTTTGGTGCCGAATCCGCGCGACTTTGCCGGCTTCATCAAGGAGTTGGCAAAATACAAGTTCAATGTGTTCCCAGCCGTGAATACGCTTTTCAATGCATTGCTCAATACCCCGGGATTCGAGCAGCTCGATTTTTCCGGCCTGAAGGTCACCAGCGGCGGCGGCATGTCGGTGCAAAAAGTGGTCGCCGACAAATGGTTCAAGATCACCGGTTGCCAGATTGCCGAAGGTTATGGCCTGTCCGAGACCTCGCCGGTAGCCACTGCCAATCCTTCCGACAGCACCGCATTCTCCGGCACCATCGGGATGCCGATCCCATCCACTGAAATCGCCATTCTCGATGATTATGGCGTACCGCTGCCGCTCGGCCAGACCGGCGAAATCGCGATCCGCGGTCCACAAGTTATGGTCGGCTATTGGCAGAGTCCTGATGAAACGGCGCGCGCGATGACGCCGGACGGATTTTTCAAATCAGGCGACATCGGCATCATGGACGAGCGCGGCTATACCCGCATCGTCGATCGCAAAAAAGACATGATTCTGGTATCCGGCTTTAATGTATTTCCGAACGAAATCGAAGGCGTGGTAGCCGAGCACCCGGGCGTCATGGAATGTGCCTGCGTCGGGGTGCCGGACGAACATTCTGGCGAAGCGGTGAAATTATTCGTGGTGCGCAAAGATCCCACACTCACGGTCGAGGAATTGCAGCGTTTTTGCAAGGAGCAGTTGACTGGCTACAAACGGCCGAAGTACATCGAGTTCCGCACCGAATTGCCAAAAACCAACGTCGGCAAAATTCTGCGCCGCAAACTGCGCGAAGAGAAAAAAGCCGCCTGAGTTATCCACTCATGCACTTAAGTATTTAAGTAGCGCAGGCACGACAGGCCTGCGCTACGGGTAATTCGGTTTGGTTTATTTTGATTTATTTCGGCCTTGGCCGATCCAAATCAGCGTCCGGCGTCGACAGATTTCCTGCTCTCATTTCGGCCACCGCATTCGCCACCGCGCTGGCAACATTGCGCACTTCCTGCTGCATCGCCAGATCGCGATCCAGGGCTTGGTGGCTTTCTGCATACGATTCGTAATAGCCGATAAACCGGTCGAGCCGTGATAATGCGCCGGCATCAACCAAGCCCATCCAGTCCAGCCAATCCGACAATCCCCTGCGTACCCCTTCAATGCCGGCGACGTCGCCATGGACTACCAGGCCATAGGCGCGGCCAGCCAGATGCTTGGGGTAAGCCCAACCCTTGAGTTCCAATTCCTTGGCTTGCTTCGCGTTCTTGCCTGAAGTAGTGGTCGGATCCGGATTGCCGCCGTCGGCACACACCAGCCTGTCTATCATCTGCTTTAAGACTCCCGGCGTCTGGTACCAGTACACCGGCGTCATGATGATGACGGCGTGCGCAGCGACCCATTTTTCATAAATCTCGGCCATCCAGTCATTGGTCTGGCGCTGACCATGATTGGGGTAGCAGCTGCAAGGCCAATGACAGAGCGGCATTGCGGTCGAGACACAGCCCTTGCAAGGATAAATATGTTTGTCGTAGGCGGAAGTAAGCAGGCTAAGGTCTAGTAGATCGACTTCTACATCGCTGGCTTCCAGCGTTTCAGCGGCGAATTTAATCATGCGGAAAGTTTTGGAAATTTCGCCGGGGCAAGTGCCGTCATTGCGTGCCGAGCCGCAGATCAACAACACCCTGGATTGGGTGGCAGGATCTTTTTGCCGGGATTCTGCCGCAATCAATCTGTCGCGGGTAGCTTTCCATTCCACCGACAAATCATAATCAGGATCGGCAAATTCCGGCCCCGCCTTTGCGGTGATTGGCGCCTTGTGGCCGTTGATATAATTTTCCCAGGCCACCTGCTCAATTTTAGCGATTTCCGATTGCACCGCATCAAATGTAGGGTCGACAAAAGAGCGTCGGAATTCAAGGTGAAATTCATCTCTTTCAAGTACGGCCGGGGCTTGGCCTTTGCGCGGTTCTATCACGTTAATCTCCTGTTTTAATTTAGGGAGCGGCTATTTTTAGCGCATCGTGGGCGATGGCTCAAGACATCGTCGGCATTCCATCGACTTGGCCGGATTTGTCCGTTGGTTCGAGCATAGATGCACCGATGATTTGTTGCGCATAAGAAGTTTCTTCTTCGGTGGCGGTATGGGCGACGAGAACCACATGGCCGGAGGCCAGTGCATCCTTGACCAAATCGGCGACGTCACCCTTGTTCCTTTTTGCACCCATCGCCGCGCCGACGGTGCCGCCGACGGCTGCGCCCCAGCCCAGCATCGACAGCGCGCCGACCACCGGACTGGCCATGAACAGGCTGATGTTCGCGACTGCCATCGCAACGGTGCCGGCCGCACCGGCGAGCGTGCCGACCGCGGTTCCGATCGCGCCCTCCCGCAGCACTTCCTTCAACACGTCGTCACTGTCGGCCCTGGCCTCCCCGTCGTCGTTACCGCTGCCGGGCTCCAGTATTTTCACATTTTCCGCAAGCATGCCGTGTTCAATAAGCTGGGCGGATGCAGATTCGGCCGCCGCCCGTGTGGCATAGATGCCCAATACCCGGTGCAGATATTTTTCCATTGCGTTGCTCCTGTTCGCCTGACGGCGCCATTTACAAGCTGCTTTTTTGAGGGGAGATTCAATTCATGGGTGAAAATTATTGATGGATTGTTGATGTTTACATACGATATGTGGGACAGTTATAGTGCATTGACATGCGGACGTCAATCTTTGAATTTGATAGTTAATGCATCAAAAATTTCAATGTGCGATGCACTCAAGATTTTCATCTTGCGTCGTCTCGTAGGTCTTGCCGGTAGACATTGGAATAGAGTTGCGGCCCAATGGCAATCTGATGCAGACAGGTAATGTTGCATCGGTAATTGGTGGCACACCAGAGCCAGCAATATTCAAGAATAAACATGTTCTTGCCGGGTATATCCTTAAACACATGATTTTTCGCATGTATTTAAGGTGATGTTAAAAATACGGAACGTAGTATGTTTTTAACGCACAGTATTTTGACTGCTAATGTGTTTGCAGGTCGCGCTTGTCCGGAATGTTAGAACTTTTCAGACAATGCAATGCTTACTCAACTTTTTGTGTTTCGCTTTGTCGAGTGTAAGGAAGCACTGTTGCTTTGAGTCTTTCCGCATAATTGTAAATTTCATCAAGATTAGACAACGGTATTTTTTCTTCATCTTTGCCATTAAATAGTCCAAGTACGAGCTTTTCTGTGTTGTTAAAACGTAGCCTGCAAATGGGTTTACGATTGTTGTCATCAAAAAGAATCGCGCAATAACTCAGAGAATCTCTCATTGTAACTGATGTTACGCAGGCCTCAGTATAAATTGTTAATCTGTTGAAATGAAAAAAGCTGAACTTGAGTTGTACACGGATTATTTGATAAGTACATTTGGACGGGCGACAGCGACAGGGTTGTCTGCGATGGTTGATGGG
>JBGSTZ010000133.1:0-30405 GCA_041736255.1 Burkholderiaceae bacterium | reverse complement strand
ATCGAAATCTTGTGGAAACAGGCCAAGTACCATTGGCGAAAATTTACCACTTGGACAAGGGAAAACCTGTTGCATGAAGTCAGCGAAATTTTTCAAGGATACGGCGAAAAATTTGAAATAAGTTACGCATGATTACTTACCCCTTATGTTATTCAATCTGCAGGTAACCAATTTTCTAAATAGTATAATAAATTTGGCAATTTTAAATGGTAAAAATACAATAATAAAATTGATATAAAAAGCCATGAACCAGCTTTTGATTCGAGTCTGACGACGGACAGTCGACACAGTTAATTAAACGCTAATGTACGACAAGGAGAGAGAGAGAGAGACTTTACTGGTAGCTGAATCACTTCATGTTACGCATTTTATTTGGGAGCTGGTCCTCAAGAACGAGACACGGCTCCCACCACCAGCTGATTCAAATTTACACTTACTGCTTACGCCCGATAAAACCTGCAACTACGGTTTGGCCACTTGCTGCATTAGACAGCGACAATGCTCCACCGATTTCTGCCGGACCAGCCCCGCTCGTACCGGAGCTCACCACCGGCCCGAAATAGCGCCCACTCAGGCCGCCCTTCAACGTGCCATTATCCACCAGCCCTGTCAGATAGTTGGCGACGGTCTGACCCGCTGTACCCATTGCCGTTGTTGCATTGAACGAAACAGGTATCGCTACCTGATACGAGCCGCCCGGCTCTGTTTGCGCTAGCGTGTTGGTAACCGCCACGACAACCGCCCGCGTTACAAAATTCACGCTGATCGTTGCATCGCCCCGGAACAGGGAAGCCTCTGCGGTGGCATTAGGGGCATACCATCCGTAGACAAAACCCGCGTAAGTTGCCGTGCCGGTTGTCGGCACTGTGGATGGGTTTGACACGTCACCGAACGCCACAAGGCCGCGACGATTCTGGTTATGCTCATTTGTCGGGCCCCATTCATTGATAAACACAGTGTCCTTCGTCAGCCATGCGCCCAGATTCCCGTAGCGGAAACTCCAGTTGACCAGCTCTCGTATGCCTTTCGTTCCAGCCGCCGGAACACCCGGCCCGGTACCGCCGGGCAAGTTTATCCTAGCGCCGGTGATCGGGTCGGGAATGCCATCACCCGCGTGGACATCACCGTCCTCGTGCACCCGGATGGCAGTCGTCATGTCGGCAGCTGCCATGTCGGCAATTGTGCTTGCGCCGGTGTGCCAGTTGCCCGGCACATACTGCATGCCAGTCGTTTCGATGGCTGGATCCGGAAACGGGCATGGCTGAGAGCAACGCGGTGGATCACTGCGCGGAAAATACTGGTTGTTGGCGTAGTTAGCCTGAGTGGCTGCAGGACCTTTGGTCGCGTAGTCGTAATAGTTGAGATTCGAACTTGACGGAAGCGAGCCGGAAGTGATCGCTCCGGTTGTATCGAGCGTGACAAAGCCTGCCGTAGTTTTAAAGGTCTCTACAATTGTCGGGCGCGGTACTTTGCCATCCCATGTGATGCCGAGGCTGCTAAGCACCATCGTTGGACTGGATACTATGCTGTTTCCGTCCTTGGCCAGCCTGAGTTCTGCAAGGCCACCTGATGTCAGGGCGAGGCCAAATGCCGTGGTTGGATCTGCAATCGGGTTTGCAAGGTCATTTGTGGATTTGCCGTAAGCCTGCACGCCCGATCTTGTTAAAGCCACACCGTTGTCGCTTCTGATGATGCTCGTTCCGCTGCATTGATAGGTCGATCCGCCGACGCAGATCATCGTCATCGCCGCCGTGGTGGGACTAGGCGGCGTGACTACCGGCGGTGGATTTGTAGTAACTTCGAAATCAGAATATTCACAAGACTTTTCACTGCCGGGCAACGGATCGCCGAACACCGCGTTGTTGCACTGAATCGAACCTGTCGCAGTCTTGTAGAAATAGACGTTGTTACCGCCGTAGCGTATCTGACGCGTGCCCGAAAATGAGCACAGCGACCATTCCGCTCCGCATGCTGTCCATGTTCCAGTAGGAGGGGGAGGAGGTGGAGGTGGAAGAGTTGATGGCGCGCCGGAATATTCGCAGGATTTTTCGCCGCCCGGCAACGGATCGCCGAACACCGCGTTGTTGCACTGAATCGAACCTGTCGCAGTCTTGTAGAAATAGACGTTGTTACCGCCATATCGCACTTGACGGGTGTCTGAAAATGAACATAACGACCATTCCGCTCCGCAGGCCGTCCATGTTTCTGTTAAAGGCGGAGCAGAGCCTGAATATTCACAGGTTTTTACACCACCCGGGAGCGGATCACCGAACACTGCATTGTTGCACTGGATTGAATCGGTAGCGGTTTTGTAGACATAGGTGTTGTCGCCGCCGTAGCGCACTTGCTGAGTACCAGAAAATGAGCACAGTGACCACTCAGAGGCACAAGGTGTCCAAATTACAGTGGCGGTTACAGCAGAAAACTGTCCCTGATCCGCTGGATTAACTCTGTTATGTGCAACATCTTCATTTGAGCCGCCGCACGAAGCCAACAACATTGCCGTGAAAATTGCGAACAATACTGTACGTATAGATGATCGGTTGAGCGCTACTTTGTACATACTAATTCTCCTTCTGAAGAAAGAAAGCGAATAGTTGCGAATACAGGCGCAGCTATCGACGGCAGAAATATCATTATGGCGACAAGAATTTCGCGTGATCGGCGCAGAAGTAACACTACTATCGTCGATAGGATTTTCGGAAATGACTAATGTTCTTTTACTTAAGACAGTAAAAGAACAGCCACACTGTGAGATTGAGAAAAATCAACTTAGCGTTACTAAAAAGTAAAGTTTCCGAATTCATCAGTAAGATTTAAACTTCATCGAATGATCTACATTCTGATGAGCAACTCATGTGGCAAAGTGTGGAAAGAGTTACCGCATTAAATTAAAATAAGCAGTTTGAGGTCACGCGAAAAGTAGTTTGACCAACACCGATGCTGGCTTCAGGCTAGATGTAATTTGACTTCATTAAACGATATCAAATTGCGTAAATGTGGTATCTCGCGTACTGAAGCTGAAAGTGACGTTCCTAACCCGGCATCAACGAGATCGCCCTCGTCCGAAAATACAGGATGCACCATTAATTCCACCACGATATCACCGGCGCTGCACTGGGCTTCCATTGTGGAAATGCTCGATAAATCACAAAAATAGTTGGTGCCTCTTAATCCATGGAACCCTATCAAAAAATTAAGATACGATTTGTATGTCTTACGCAGGAAAGACGTATGACGAACATTATCGGTGAGTCTTAAATACGGTATGTTGAATTTCAGCAGCGCCTTTGCAACCGTATAAGAAATGATTAATTCAGTGTGAACATGGTGATGCGAATCAGCGTGGGTGATTTGTAAATCGTGAGTACGGCACCGAAGAATTTGTGCAGTAATTTCATTCCGGAGTAATGCAATTTCATACAAAGGAAGCCAGTAATGGCTAAAGCGGCGAAAACAAAATTCACCAGCCTCATTGCAAAATATTCGCGATTTTTTTATCTCTGCAGTAAGGGGAATTCCTTCCGTGATATTTAGATGGATTCCCACCTTATGGGCAAAGCCATCTTTTTTCGCAAGTGCACACGCATGCTCAAATGCCGGCGCATTTGCCATGATGGTCGTGCTTGATATCAGCCCCTCTGCAAATGCAGTGGCAATAGCATCATTAACATTTTCTGAATATCCGAAATCATCGGCGGCAATTATCAGCATGCTGGATTCTCTTGAAAGTTATTATAAATATCTACGGAAAAGATTCCTGTTCATACTTCTCTATTAACATTTGCTCAAAATTTTTCAATATGTGATTGATATTGAATTTCATCTCTGCATATTTTCGGCCAGCCAGTCCTAACGCGTCTCTGCGTATTGGATCGTTCGCCAATGTGCGGATTGCCTCGGCAAAGGCAGCTGCATCGCCGGGTACCGTAACTAATCCGCAGCCACGCAGCACCCTGCCCAACTCGGTATTGTCGTGTGCTGTCGCAACAACCGCACGCCCACTCGCCAGCATGCCCGTCAACTTGGAAGGCATTACCAGATCTGCAGCATCCGCGCGCTGCGGAAGCAAGTGAATATCTGCCAAACCAAGCAAATCGTTCAAGCATTCAACCGGTTGCAAAGTCAAGAACCGGACATTTGCCAATCCTTTGGTAAGACGTTCCAGATCTGCTTTGCCCGCACCATTTCCGCAAAATACAAATAGCAGGTCGGGCGAATCGAACAGTAACCTGGCGGATTCAGCCAGTATCTCCAATCCTTGCTTACCACCCATGTTGCCGGAGTACAGCGCTACCACTGTATTGGCGGGAATTCCAAGCGTCGCCCGATAGCTGCTGGGTTGCGCTATCGGATATATCCTGGTCAAATCGATCCAGTTCGGAAAATAAATCAAGCGGTCTGCTTCCACGCCTTTCGCCGACGCGTGCACTATCATGCTTTCCGAGATGGTTGAAACTTTATCGAAGCGACGCATCAACCATCGTTCCAGTCCAGTGACGAGCCGCCGCGCCAATCCACCCTGCAACAATCCAAGCGCAAAGGCGGCATCCACCTCGTAGTCCTGGATGTGCAGCCATGCTCGCGCGCCAGTCAATCGCGCCAAGCATAATGCTGTTGGCGAACAAAACAGTGGCGGCTCCGCCACCCAGACCACATCAGGTCTCCACAACAACTGCCGCATCATTAAAGGCAAACTAGTCAGCGCGAAACTGGCCAGATGCAGCAAACGTTTTATTCCTGATGGACGCGCAGGCACCCACAAAGGGGCACGCCAAACACGAACTTTATTCCAGATTTCATGCGCATACTGGTTGGAGCGATAGTTTTCAAATACTTTCCAGTCCGGGTAATAAGGTGGCGCAGTAACGACGCGTACCTCATGTCCCGCCTTAGATAGCCACCCAGCCATTTCACCCGTGTACTTACCGATGCCGGTAAGTTCCGGAGAAAAGTTAATACCATATATTAGGATTTTCAATTGTCCGCCTTTAGCCTGGGTTTTACATGCTTGGCGGGAGAACCGAAACAGACCATGCCAGCTTGTATATTGTGAAATACCGAGCTGCGCGCGCCGATGACGGCGCCGGCTCCAATCGTTACACCGGGCGCGACAAATACATCGGCGGCCACCCACACTTGTTCGCCGATCGATATTTTTCGATCGCGAATCGGAAAATCAGGCTGGGTATAGTCGTGATCGGCGGCGCATAGATAGCTGGATTGCGACACGACTGCGTGTGCGCCAATATCGATTTCACCCAGGCTGTACAAGACAACATGATCGCCAATCCAAGCGTAATCGCCGATCTTCACTTTCCATGGATAGGTAATGATCACGGTTGGACGGATTACCACATCCTTGCCAATTTGCGCGCCGAAACAACGCAGTATCCAATTCCGGAAGCCATAGGTAAATTGCGGCGAGCCGCGAAAAAATGTGGCTTGCACAAGCCACCATAACTGCACCACCAACGCAGAGCGACCGCGAAAGTTTGCTGGCAACTTGAATCTGGACAAATCCTGCATCATGCTGTTATGCCTGCAATGGTTTGGGTAATTGCTTCGGAGCGACGATTCTTTCCAGCAGCGCATCGAGTCGTGCTGCGTGAGTGCCGTGCATATTGCTAAACTGTTTAAAAGCATTTTCGGAAAGTGCTGTCAGTGAAATTGTTCCAGTCAACACCGTCTTGATGTATTCCGATGCGTCAGCAACAAAATGTTCAATTTCGGGAAATACCTGGCCAGACTTCTCACTAATCATTGAGCGGATACAGCCCCTGCCTGCTGCGAGAACCGGCACTCCTTCACGCAAGGCTTCCAAAATAGTGAGTGGCTCCGCCTCGTTTCGATACTTTGTTGGAAATAACAGAAAGTCAATACTTTTAAAAAAAACATCTTTTTTTTCTTCATATACGGATCCGATATATTCGATCTCATTCTGATCTGTTAGCAATGAAGCGAACATATCTTTCAGTGCAGGATCTACCGGGCCGGCGACTAAACCTTTAACCCGCAGCCCCTGCTGGGTCAGGCTCGCAATCACATCAAAAAATTCGACAATGCCTTTTTCAATAATGATGTTCGATAAAAATCCAAGCGTCAGCACTTCCTGTACAGGCTTTGCGCCGATATGAAACGGCATTTTCTCGCTCAGGAATGCTGCATTGGACAGAATAAAAATTCTCACTTTCGGAATACCGTATGTCGAACCCAATTTATCTGCCATGACGTCACACAGTGCGATATGGCAAGCACGATTAGCAACCCACATGCAAAACCGGTTGTATCGTTTGACCTCATTCACGTAAACAAAACTGTGATGGTGGATATAGATGTTTGCCCCAGTGAGACGGGCAACAAGGATAAAGATTGAATCAAATATTTGTCCCACGCCACCAGAAAGACCGACATATAACGAATCTGGGCGTTTCACAATACTAAGAAACAAGAAAGCAAGCAGCATTCGGAGTGAATGAAAAATCTTGGAAATACTTCGCCATTTCGTATTAGTCGTTTGTACCGCCGGAGCCGAATTGAACACGCGAATATCAGTTCTGGCTAATAGTAGAGTCAACATTTTCTGATTGATAGCAGAAAATCCATGTACAGGTGGAGGTAGCGGCCCGAGAAAAAAAAGCATTATTGTTCCCTCTGTTTGGTTAGGATCATATTGCAACCTTTAAGAATTTGAGCCGCTGCTCTTTCAGGAGTAAATTTTTGCATTAGGGTTATGCAGTCGTTTGCAACCTTTGTAACGTCGGACAAGTTCGTTTTAATCAGCGACATTTTCGCAGCAAGATCGGCTGCATCACCCATCTTGAATACATAACCCGTTTCACCTTCAACGATTAAATCCGGAGCACAACCACAACGATCACTTACAATCGCAGGACAACCGTAGCTTAAGGCTTCATTCACAACAAGACCCCATGCTTCACTACGACTTGGCAGAATCAGGCAACTGGCCTGCCGATAATAATTTTCTAAGCTATCGATGTGAAGGGCGCCGGTAAAATTTACTACGTCGGACAATTGAAGTGAGGCAACTAAAGTTCTGAGTTCGTCATGCAAATCCCCATCGCCGGCAATTGTAAGCATCGCCGACCGGTCTTTTTTATGCAGCTGATAAAAAGCATGTATCAGCGTATCAATTCCTTTTTTTTTAGTAAGAACACCAACGAACAAATAATGAACAGGCGTATCGGCTTTAAACAGTTCTATTCGGATTGATAATGCGTTCTCCGGTCGGTAATGATGTGGCAAGGCTGCGGCTTGGCAACTCGTCGTAATTTTATACTCTGGCACGCCTAAGCTCATAAGGTACTCTTTGCTTCGTTGACCATAGCTAAAAAACCCATCGCAAAAACCAAAAAAAACACGCTTTAAAATATTTTTAAAAATTGATTCTGGCTGATCATTAATCGTCGAGTCGACAAAAACTGCACGTTTTTTTCCAGTAAGTATGCATGCCATAAGCATGAACCAATATTCAAGCAAGTGATAACCTGGAAGCACGATAAGATTCGCATTGGAATATATCGCATGAGTAAATAAAATCTTGCACAGCTTGAATTTAGGTAGTGAATCGTATGTGGTATTAAATAGTAGTTTGTATGGATAGTGGTGATAAGAAAAATCAACATCTCCTAAGTTTTTACGGTCCTCTGTTGTTTTGGCAATTTGAAAAAAAGAAATATTGACATCACTAGGCAATGAAAAATTGTGCAGCGCTGAAAAGACGCTACCTTTATATTTTGGCCATAAAATATTATGGTAAATATTTACTAGATAAGGTTCTGTATTCATTTTTATACCTGAAGTGCACATGATTTTGGTGCCTTTTACCGAAAATTCGTGTCTTACAGAAAATATTATCTATGATAATGTCCTATTAATGAATGAAATAAATTTTAATATCGGAGCCAATATCGCATTTCATTCACTGTCGCGCCGCAGTTAAAGACTGGGTTAATCGGTAAGCGACGGCTTCATAGAAGCATATCTATTTTCCACGGGCTCATTGGCAGCCTGTGGCTTAATGGAAGATAATCCTGATACTGAAAATCCGGTATCTGGATATTTCATTTTCTGAACTATGTGGGCTGACAGCCTAAGTGTAAGTGCAGCAATCGTTATGGTCGGATAGTTGGCCCCCGCAGTCGGAAAAACAGAGCTACCGGCCATATACAAGTTTGTCATGCCATGTACTTTGCACTGGCGATCGACGACTCCCTGAATCGGAGAGTCATGCATTCTGGTCGTGCCCATGTGATGCCACGTACCTTCTTTTTCTAAAGTGGAAGGCCATGGATTGCCCTCAATAACAGGATCAAGTGTCACTGCGGCAGTCCCTGTGCCGCGCAATTCCTCTGCAAGAATCGTAAATGTCCTGTCGAACGTTCTTTTTACCAATTCACCCAGTCGCCAATCGACTTGTACCCGTTGCATGCCAAGTTGATCTCTTTGCGTTGCAGACAGTGTGATTCGACTATCCGGATTTGGCTCCGGCTCGACAATGGCCTGAAATTTGACAGTGCGGATCAATGCACGCGGCTGGAAAACACGGGTAAATCCATAGCCTAGGGTATCGACAGGATTCGACAACATTGTCGCTATATCTCTTCCGACTTTCCATCCTGGCTGATCTTTTTGCAGCAACGCCTGCTTGCATCTGAACAGCGCTTGCGCTCCTTCACTACCTTCGCCGGGAAATACCGAAGAAAACCATACCTGGGCATTCAGCAAACGCTCCTGCTTCAGCACTTCTGGTACCAACGAAAATTGTGACGCTATATGCGTACCATGCGCCGCCACAGCCGAATTCATATAGTGATATTTAATATCATGGAGCTTGTTGCGCGACCATTTTTCTGTGAAGCGGATATTGCCTGACAGCAGGCGTGGATGATCCATGAAAAAACGTCCCACCAGATCATTCCCGTTGCCCAACCCCGCCGCTTGTACTTTGTTCGATGCAAGCAGCAAACGCGGGTTTTCTATACCGCCCGTAGCAAGAACGAACTGCTTGGCCGACACGTATATGGTACGGCCGCTAAGCGTAACCACTTTCACGCGTGAAACCGTACGGGCATGTTCGTCGGTTTCGATATTGACAACATTTGCATAGAGATAAACACGGACGTGTTGCGCGCGCTTCAGATCATCGTGGTACATTTTTCCAAAGCGTACAGGAGGGCTGAATTGCGATATTGCATCCTTGACCTTGCCGCTGGTAAGAGGAATCCTGCGCACGTCAGAGCGTCTGATGGCAGCTTCCCAGAACGCCGGATCGAAATTTTTGGGACCGAGTTTCAGTAAGTCATGTGTGCGCTCGTAAAAGGGCGCCAA
The DNA here is from genome assembly GCA_041736255.1 of Burkholderiaceae bacterium. Taxonomy (GTDB): domain Bacteria; phylum Pseudomonadota; class Gammaproteobacteria; order Burkholderiales; family Burkholderiaceae_D; genus AVCC01. The sequence goes on along the minus strand of JBGSTZ010000133.1, from coordinate 21,054 downwards.
CTCGTCCAGTCCGAATGGCCAGCCGCTGTTGGAAATCCAGTCACGCTTCTCGAAATCCGAAGAATCCATCGGCCGGCACCAACCGCCCCAGCAGTTGCTGCTGCCTCCGAGAAAACGGCTACGACAACCATCGCCAAACAGGTAAGGTAGACCAATATTTTCACCACGATAGAGATCCCTAGTTTCTTTGTCCGGTTTAAATCCACCGCTTTCCAGCAGGCACGCATCGATGCCTTGCTTCTCGAGTTCCATTGCTAGCGTAATGCCGGCGACACCGCCGCCAATGATGCAGACAACTGTTTGCACAACAGTGCCATTTTCAACATCTCGCGTATCAATAAACATTATTTTTTTACTCCCAAGTTCATGTGGAACACACCGAAACCAGACTAGTTATTTGCCGGTTTAACTTTAAGGAACTTCGAGTTTTTGAGTTGCACAAATAACTGATGCCAATCTTATTTTTCCTAAGACTGCCCCTTAAACTATTCTTTTCGTTCAACCTGGGCACTGATCAAAATCAATATAAACGTCATACAGAATTAAAGGACTTGATTGCTAATAGCGATATAAGACTGTCCTAGCGCTTAGAGCTGTGCAGTCCGATCATGGTCAATTGCCGAAAGCAAGCTCTGCATGCAGCCGTTAATACTATTTCGATATTACGCAGCATATGCATACGCGAACGGAATATCGCGACATTGTCGAGATCGCGCTTCACACCCAGTAATTTGTATTTGTATTCATATTCTCCCCACTGAAAGTGGAACTCTTTACCGTCACGCGCAATGCATTCACAAATGGTGCTGAAGCAGCATAAAATTCCGAGACAGTAATCGTCATAGAGTGGGTCGTGCGCAATAACACTGAAGAAATAATTCGATCCGATACAAAAACTAATACTGCCAGCACATACCCGGCCATCGATTCTTATAACCCCGACCAAGCCGCATTCTGTTGCCAGGCGGATGATCCGAAGAGTCTCTTCTTCGTCTATGGCTGATATCTTGTTTTTATATGCCATTCTGGCTCGATTCAGATTGATGATGTCTCGAATCGTCTGCTCTTCTATTTCGTCTTTTACGAATACATCAAAACATATAGACGGAAAATTCTGCATTATTTTTTTCGCGTAATACTTGATATTCATACTCGTATTTCTGTCCAGACTGGCCATGTATTCCTCTGCTGTATCGGGCAGAGTCAGTACGGTATCTTCCAGATAATTGATGCGCTGATAGCAGAATGGAAGTATGTGCAAATTGGTCTGGATCGCCTTAAATGAAATGACCGTAGCCCATGCGAATTTCGCAAATATATAGGCTGCAAAGCGGGATACATCTTCTTCATCAACTTTAATCACTTGATTGACAACCTGGACGTTGCCGCCGTGATGCTGAAACAAAAAAACTGTTATCGCCCTGCCTCCCTTGCAGACGATATAGGTACTCGTATCGCGACCGTCACTGTAGACGCGAAACTGGGCAAGCGATGCGTAAAGGCTGCCATATATCCGAGTCATCTCAGCGTCCACAAATGCCGGAATGTCGTTTTCATAACATGAAATCGTAATGCCTTCAGGGGCAATCGACAGATTTGGCATATGCTCAGCGAGAGGCTGAAATATCGGTTCATACTTGGCGGCCACAACCATCCGTTTCATAGTATTGACCTCATGCGAGCCCTCGCATACTCTCCCCTTGCCGGGGAGAACTTTATTAAAACGTATTTTTTACATCACTAGACTTATGCGTCAAGCCCGCGAAGAAGCCTCAAGTAGCGGAACTTCCTGATATTGGGTGTGCCGATATTTACCATAGGTATATCCGTAACCATAACGGCCAGGCTTCACTACCATATCGTTAAAAACCACGCCTTTTGGTGCCAGGCCAGCCTGATTCAGACGTTTGACAGACTCCGATATCTCACCCGGCGTCGTGATACCAGCGCGTGTGACAAGGTATATCGAATTGGCGTGCACACCAATAATCAGCGTATCCGCAACCGGAAGAATGGGCGTAGCGTCAATCAACACCAGGTCGTATTTCGATGACAATGACTCGAGCAGGCCGCCAAAATTCGGATGCAACAATAGCTCCGATGGATTCTGAGGCAAGTTGCCTGTGGAGATAAAATCCATATTCTCGATCACGTCATGGTGGATGATTTGATCCAGACGATTTGTGCCGGAAATATAATCCGAAAGACCACTTTGCCGACCCAAATCAAAGTAACGATGGATATGTCCATTACGAAAATCCGCATCGATCAGCAGTACCTTTTTGCCGCTTGCAGCCATGATTGCAGCAAGATTGACCGATACAAATGTTTTACCCATGCCTGCAGTCGGACCCGCGATCAGAACAATATTATTCTTTGACCGTGATAGAGAAAATTGCACGGCGGCACGGAAATTCCGCAGGCCTTCGATCGCAATATCTGTTGATGAAACCCTTGCCAGCAACGGTAATTTTTTGGTCGTACCGCTAGCTTCTTCAAGCAACTCTTTTTGCATTTTGCTATGCGGAATAGACGCATAAACCGGTACACCTAACATTTTTTCAATTTCATGTGGATCGTCTATGACACCACGCAATGACTTTTTGATAAATGCGCCAATCACACCAAGGAATAGCCCAAGCAATACAGCGAGTGCAATTATCATCGGACGATTAGGCTGCACTGGTTTCTCCGGCATCATAGGGACGTCCACCATTCGTACATTACTTACGGTACCCACAGTGATGAGGCGTAATTGCTGTGATGTATTCAACAACGCGCTATACAAATCGCTATTGACTTTGATATCACGATTAAGACTCACAACTTCCTGCTCTAGCATGGGAAGCTGTTTAATATGAGCGGCCACTATATTGATTTCACTACTCATCGCTCTGATCTGATTGTTGAGCGCAATTACGAGAGGGTGTTGTTCCGTAAATTGTGTCAGTAATTCAGCCTTTCTTTGTTGCAGATCCAATAATTTGGTTTTTGCAGCGGCGGATCGTTGCAAGCTAATCTTGGCTTCTTCATTCAAATCAATCGTGCCATGCGTGTTACGGAACTGATTATATTTTGCCTCCGATTGTTGTAACTGCTGCTTGAGTTCAGGGAGTTGTGTATTCAGAAAGATAAGTGATTTTTCTGCCTCTTCTGTTTTACGTGCGAGATTCTGATGCATGTATTCCCGCCCAATTTCACTCAGAATGAGATTGACTAATTTAGGGTTACTTCCTTGCTGTGTCACTTCAATTATTCCGGATTCCTTACCCTGTTCTGTGATCGTCATTGCTTTCTGCACATCCTCAATCGTAGTCAGCCTGGAGCTGCGGGTCAGTAGAAATTGTGCACCAGGTTTGGCTGCAAGCTGCTGTACGCGCAACTGTATCTGGCCCACATCAGTTTTGATATTGAGCGTATCTCCTATCCTGCCTTTCCATTCAATATTTTGCTTGGGTTCATTTACCCGGAAATGACCATTGTCCTCAGCGGTAAGCACAAACTCGCGATTCAACATTGCATCCGGCACATTGAAGAGTGGAACGTCAATTTTCTCAGCACCCCATACATAAGAGCCAAAACCAAATAGTCCGGGCGTAGAAAGCTGCTTATTTTTTTCCGCAATAAATTCACCCACTATCGGAAAATATTTTGGATGGGCATCAATATAAAGCCGCAAATTATCTACCGCACGGGAAACTACTAAACGTGAGCGAAGGAGTTCCATTTCGGATGTCGCTGCCGTTTTTACCTCAAACGTCGATGCCATTTCACCCAATATATTTTTTGCTTCTTTCGGCTTATTTTCTTCCACGTGGATCATCATATTTGCTTCGTAAAGCGGCTTCGCCATAAACGCATAGGCTATCCCCAACAGAGTGACTGCCAACGCAATTTTAATAATTAGCCAGCGATGATCGAAAAGGATATTGAGGTAGGTTGCAAATCCAATCTCATCTTCATCATCTATTTGTATGCTGTGAGGGGCTGGTTGCTGAATAGCAGTCAATGTCGGCTGTGGAATAAGTTGATTTATCATGATATTTATTTTGAATAATTAAGGCGCACTTAAAAATGACGCCAAATAAAATATATAACCGCTACTCTTACCAGGCACACAAAGCCGATGCGTTTTGTCTTGCGCCGTGCAGTTAGCGTGTTCCCTGAACACCACAACTACTTTTCTGTATTCCTACTAGTCCTTTTCGTAGCGAAAAAATCTAGAGGTAATCCCGAATGATCGCCTTATCATTTGGTTTATTTTGTTTGCCAATGTGACTAATGCGCGTTATCAGTTCGCATACACCTTTATCAATCAGACTACATGTCTGCTTGAACGCACTCAAACCCTGCAAGTAAGGATCTGGAATATCGTAATTATCGAACTCGCCTAGCCGACAAACCTTGTTTTTAAACCCTGGATAATTAACTTCAAGAAAATGCTTTTGATACCGATCCATTGTTACGATCACGTCAGCCTCATACACCATCCAGGGCACGAGCTTACGGGCTCGGTGGGCACTAATATCGATACCGCGCTCTGCCATTAACTGAATGGAAAAAGGATCAGCAGGCTTGCCTATGAGTGCATCAATCCCGGCTGAAAACACCTGTTTTTCAGGCAGCGCCTGGCTAAATAAACCTTCTGCCATAGGGCTGCGACATATGTTGCCGATACAGATGAAAAGGATATTGCTAATCATTTTGGAATAACTCCAACAGCTGAAGTTAACGCTCCTGGGAAAAGGAGGCTGATTGAACGATTCCAGTTGGCAAGCGGCGAGGCGGCGACATAGATGACATCCTTGGGATGCAACTCGAAACCCTCGGCCATAGCCATGGCCCCTGGCGCACTCGCATCCAACTGGTACACAAGCGGTTCTTTGGCAGATTTACGCACGACATAGACCTGCCGGCCATCTCCTGTGATTGGATTGATACCACCGGATTCGCCAAGGGCTTCATTAAGTGTCAAGCGACCGTTGTGCATGGTGAGCGATCTCGGTACGATCACTTCACCCGCCACAAAAACCTTGCTTTCCTCGCGGGAAAGTACGCGAACAAGATCGCCATTTGTAAGCATGATACTGGCCGGATTAACGCCTTTTTGAACTAGTTGTAAAAGGTTAATCGGATAATTTGTGTCCGTGCGTGTGATGACAATCCGGCTTTGGTCAGCCGTCGGCAATAAGCCACCGGCACGGTTTAGCGCTTCAACCAGTGTCATCGGGACATCATTGATCGCTTGCAGGCCGGGAGTTTTGACTTCGCCATCAATATAAATGCGTTTGCTGCGATACGCCTGCACACTTAATGTAATTTTTGGATCCTTGATATAGCGGGCGAGCTTGGAACGCAGCAGACTGCGCGCTTGTTCCTCTGTCAAGCCAGCCAACTTAAGGCTGCCTGCGAAAGGGAATTGCACCATGCCTTCATGATCTACGACAAAACCGGCAGGCAATGGTTTTAGGGCATCATTCGTGCCGCCTAATCCCGCTGGCGCGTTACTCATCATGACCGCACTTGCCAACTCAGGATGGTCCCAGACAACGATGGAAAGTATGTCACTGGCGCCGATGGTGTAAGGCTTCGGGGTTCGATCTGTTACCTGAAGTTGACTTATGTTCTGAGTGGACTGTCGTTCGTATTGCTCTTTTTCAGCTTTCACCAATTTCGCAGTGATGGTTTTCACGGTGGGTGCAGTACCAGTGGGATTTTCCTCCGACTCAGAAAGTGATTGGGCGCTATTAGGCATGCCAGGATAAGCTGTGGTGCATGCAACAAGCCATGGCACTAATGCCAGCAAGCTCATTTTTTTGAGTGATGCTTCTGAAAATGTGCGCATGGAAGTTCCAATTTAATGTAACAAACTGTTCAAGATTGAAGCGCTGCGATGATTAACGCGATATGCGATATAAAATATTCAGCGCCACCTTTATCCCTGATTAACCTCACCAACTTCATAATGCACATTGCTTAAATTTTGAGGCAGGCGATGAAGTTCAATATAATTAAGTTGCGTAAATTAAATTTGATAAGTATCAAACTATTAATGTTTTGCATTAAATCAATGCTAATAAAACAACACATACCCATGCTTAGTCTGACTCTCGAAAACGATAACCGCAGCCAGGTTTCTGCTGCCCTAAACGATGGACGCTGGCTGATTGCCTGCCTTTGTGCTGCCTGGTGCGGCACGTGCAATGATTTTCGGAGTAGTTTTGAAGCACTGGCTGCGCGCCATCCTGACAAGCAACTGGTCTGGATTGATATTGAGGATCAGGCCGATGTGGTCGGTGATCTCGACATTGACGATTTCCCTACGCTGTTGATCCAGCACGGCGATACAGTGGCTTTTTTTGGCACCATATTGCCGGATATGCGCTTGGCCGACCGCTTGATACAGGCGCAACTGGAGAAAAGTGATGCAGCATTGTTTGCGGAGGCGCAAAGCAGCGCGGAGCGCCGTTCCTTGCAAGAAGAGTGCAATCTGCGCAAATTATTAGAAGCGGCAGCATGAAGCTGAAAGCCCGAACTTCCAGACAGTTACTGCGTCCAACGGATTAACAAAAAATACAGCATAGATTGGCGCTTTTTGCCAACCCATTTGCTAATCCCTTGGAGAGCGGCATGAATCAGAACCGTACGGAACGCGACACCTTTGGCACTATTGAAGTCCCTGCGAACAGACTATGGGGAGCGCAAACACAGCGTGCGCTTGCACACTTCGCCATTTCTACCGAACGCATGCCGGATGCATTGATTACAGCATTAGCGACAATCAAAGGCGCCTGCGCCGAAGTTAACCGGGAACTGGGCTTGCTGCCGGCGGCCAAGGCCGATGCTATCATCAAGGCGGCAGTAGGAGTCAGTACCGGCCAGCATCAGGGCGAGTTTCCGTTGGCGATCTGGCAAACCGGGTCCGGCACCCAAACCAACATGAACATGAATGAAGTGCTGGCCAATGTGGCATCCGAACTGCTGGGTGGAACGCGCGGCGAAACACGGCTGGTGCACCCGAATGACGATGTCAATTTGGGCCAGTCGTCGAACGATATTTTTCCGACCGCAATGCATGTCGCCGCCGCAGTCGGGATCGTAAAAACACTGCTGCCGGCAATACGAAAATTACGCATGACGCTGGTCGAAAAATCGCTGGCATTCGACGACATCGTAAAGATCGGCCGCACCCATCTGCAGGATGCAACGCCGTTGACCCTGGGCCAGGAATTTTCTGCTTATTGCAATCAGTTGGAGCATGCCGAATCCTGCATCACCGCGACGCTGCCGGCATTGTATGCGCTGGCTGCAGGCGGCACGGCGGTCGGCACCGGCCTCAACACGCACCCCGAATTCGGCCAGCGTGTGGCGGAGCAATTGGCACGAAGCACCGGATTGCCATTCACCTCAGCACCCAACAAATTCGCTGCGCTGGCAAGCCACGATCCACTGGTGTCCACCCACGGCGCGTTCAAAACGCTGGCCGTGGCGCTGATGAAAATCGCCAACGATATCCGCTGGCTGGCTTCCGGACCGCGCTCGGGCCTGGGCGAAATCAGCATCCCGGAAAACGAGCCTGGTAGTTCGATCATGCCCGGCAAGATCAACCCGACCCAGTGTGAAGCGTTGACCATGCTGTGCTGCCAGGTGTTCGGCAATGATGTTGCGATCGGTTTTGGCGCTGCTTCTGGCAACTTCGAATTGAATGTCTTCAAGCCACTGATCATCCACAACTTGCTGCAAAGCCTGCGCCTCTTAAGCGATGGCATCAGCAGTTTTGATCGCTATTGCGCGTGCGGCATTGAAGCCAACCGGGGGCGTATCGCGGAACTGATGGAACGCTCACTGATGCTGGTGACTGCGCTGACGCCACATATCGGCTATGACCGCGCAGCCCAGATCGCGAAAAAAGCGCATCAGGAGGGCAGCACGCTGAAACAAGCTGCGTTGGCCTTGGGTCATGTGAGCGAAGAAGATTTCGATCGCTGGGTACAACCGGCGCAAATGACGCGCAATACCAAAATTTGAATCCAGGATCAGGTATTGCGACGTGGATATTTTTCTGGGGTGATGCGCTGCCAGATGCCATCTCTTTCCTCCGGCCGCAGGAAAACCCGATCGGCGACTTCAGCCACAGCACGACCGCAACCGAGGCACACTACATCGAAGGTGATGGAACAGATGCCAACTTAAGGCGCATCCGGGGGATGGGCATTAGTCATAGGAAATGTTTCGGAGTCAAATTTAACGGCGGTAATTGTAGGTTATCGAGCCAAGTCTGGTATCAAGACAATTGAATACAGAATTCCCACAAAACACCTTGCCTAAAGGGCTGCGTTAGTTGAGTTTGATCAAAGAGTATCACCGAGGCAGGCATACACTTTCAACGGGCGACAAAGCGTTCGCTCCTGCGTTAATTCATTCGTATTAAAATTTGTGCGCCGATGCAGTACCGTGTTGTATGCGTAGTGGATATTGCGGGTATTTTGTTAACGTCCATTTCTACAAATTTGGAGAATAGTCATGGCGAATAACTTGAGGCGTTTCGATCCGTTTGGTGAACTTGTCAGCATAAATCCGCTTAGAAATATTGACGATATTTTTAAGGATTTTCGTGTAGCACCGTCTTGGACTAACGTACCATCCGAGCCGCGAATCAAAATGGACGTAGCGGAAACTGACACTGCCTATGTCGTAAAGGCAGAGATTCCCGGTGTGACCAAGGAAGATATCAAAGTTTCCATCGAAGGTAACCAGGTTTCTATCAGTGCCGAAACCAAGAAAGAAACCGAAGAAAAGAGCGGTGAAACCGTCGTGCGTAGCGAACGTTACTTTGGACAGCAATTCCGCAGTTTTAACCTTGCATGCGATGTCGATGAGGAAAAAGCGGAAGCCAGTTATCAGAACGGCATACTTGAATTGAAATTACCTAAAAAATCCGGACCAGCCGGCAAGCAACTGCTTGTAAAGTAAAAGTAATACTGGCGTGTTTGCAACCATTACTCAGCAGGCACGCAGGTTTTTAATGGTTTCATCACTTTAATTTTTGTGCCGAGGACGTTGTTGCATGATTCTTTTTTAATTCTGCTGGCAAGCGTGCTGCATAACGCTGCGCCAGCACTGCGCATACCATGAGTTGAATCTGATGAAACAGCATCAATGGCAACACGATGGCGCCGACCGCATGGCTGGCAAATAACACATTGGCCATTGGTACGCCACTGGCCAAACTTTTTTTGGAACCGCAAAATACGATAGCGATTTCATCCTCCTTATTGAATCCCAGACGGCGTGCAGCAAAGGTAGTGATTGCCAAAGCCAATGCCAGTAAAACCGAACTGACAATGAACAGACCGCACAGCGCCTTAATAGGCAATTGTTGCCACAAACCCTGCCCGACCGACGCGCTGAATGCGGTGTAGACAACCAGAAGAATGGAACCTTGGTCGACAAATTTCAGACCGGATTTATGACGTTCAACCCAACGCCCTATCCATCTTCTGGCAATTTGGCCGGCGATGAATGGCAGCAGCAATTGCAATGCAATGCGGATGATGGAGTCCGCTGAAGAATGGCTGGTGCTGTCTGCGATTACCAGCAAACCCACCAACAGCGGTGTAAGAAACATGCCGATCAAGTTGGACGCGGAAGCGCTGACAACAGCTGCCGCCACATTACCCCGTGCTACGGAGGTGAACACAATTGATGACTGCACAGTGGACGGCAGTACGCATAAAAACAGGATACCCAGATATAACTCAGGCGTCACCAGCGGCAACAGCAGCGGCTTGAGGAGTATGCCCAGCACAGGGAACATCAGAAAGGTGCATGACATCACCGTCAAGTGCAAGCGCCAGTGACGTGCGCCGGCAAGCACTGCTTCACGCGGCAGTTTGGCACCATGCAAAAAGAACAGCAAACCAATGGCAAAAGTGGTGACCCAGTCAAAAGCTACTGCGACCTGTCCCTCGCAAGGGAAAATACTGGCGACGATAACGACAAAAATTAGCGCCAGGGTGAAATCATCTGGCAAAAAACGAGGACGCGTCATTGAGAACCCATAAAAATATATCCCTAATTTGGATTTGTTTGTATCAGCGAATTTGTATCAGCACTATCAGCAATTACTGAACGATTACTGGCTGGATACAAAACAGCAAGGCGCAAGTTTAACCCCAACCATCGCAAATCGGCCCGTCTGAAAAATCGCACCCCGAATAAAAAATATGAAATATTTCTCACAAGACCTAGTCAAAATCCGAATGCCCATGTATAGTTTCGCTTCTTCGGTGCTGCAACACAAACACCGGAAACAGTTTGATTGACTAAGCAAATGTTTTGGGTGCTTAGCTCAGTTGGTAGAGCGACGCCCTTACAAGGCGTATGTCGGCGGTTCGACCCCGTCAGCACCCACCATCAATCAAACAGCAATTGTGACAGGTTGCGAAGTGTATTAAATTGGAGTGGTAGTTCAGCTGGTTAGAATATCGGCCTGTCACGCCGAGGGTCGCGGGTTCGAGTCCCGTCCACTCCGCCAGACATTAAAAAGGGTGAACTTCGGTTCACCCTTTTTTCTATTGCGTTACGCATTTTCAGTAGTGCAGGCACGGAGGCCTGCACTACTACATCAATCGTGCCCGGCAATCTTCGGCGTGTTCACGTGTACATCACCGCACTGGGCACGATGCCGCAGCGCGTGATCCATTAATACCAAAGCCAGCATCGCTTCGGCAATCGGCGTGGCGCGAATGCCTACGCACGGATCGTGTCGACCAAAAGTTTCCACCATACTAGGAGTGCCATCCTTATCAATCGAGCGACGCGGGGTGCGAATTGAAGAAGTCGGCTTGATCGCAATCGACACCGTAATGTCTTGTCCGGTCGAAATGCCGCCCAACATGCCGCCGGCGTTGTTGCCGACAAAGCCTCCGGGCGTCAGTTCATCGCCGTGTTCCGAGCCTTTTTGCGTTACGGATTTGAAACCGGCGCCGATTTCCACGCCTTTGACCGCGTTGATGCCCATCATCGCGTACGCAATTTCAGCATCGAGCTTGTCGTAGATCGGCTCACCCAGGCCGACCGGCACATTTTGCGCTACCACGTCGATGCGGGCCCCTATCGAGTCGCCGGCCTTGCGCAAGGCATCCATGTACTCCTCCAATTGCGCAATGATGCCAAGGTTGCCGGTCGCAGCAAAGAACGGGTTGTCGCGCACGTGTTCCCAGGATTCAAACGGAATCGCGATCTCGCCCAACTGGCTCATGCAGCCGGTGAAGGTGGTGCGGTATTGCTGCAGCAGCCATTTCTTGGCGATCGCAGCTGCGCCCACCACCGGCGCGGTCAGGCGGGCCGACGAGCGGCCGCCGCCGCGCGGGTCGCGGATGCCGTACTTTTGCCAGTAGGTATAGTCGGCGTGGCCGGGGCGGAAGGTCTCGGCGATGTTGCCGTAATCCTTGCTGCGCTGGTCTTCGTTGCGAATCAGGAGCGCAATCGGGGTGCCGGTGGTCTGGCCCTGATACACGCCGGACAGGATCTCCACCGTGTCGGACTCCTGCCGCTGCGTGACGTGGCGCGAGGTACCGGGCTTGCGGCGATCCAAATCGGGCTGGATGTCGGCTTCCGACAAGGCCATACCCGGTGGGCAGCCGTCGATGACGCAGCCAATGGCCGGACCGTGCGATTCGCCGAAAGTAGTTACTGTGAAAAGTGTACCGAATGTATTGCCGGACATAGAATGAACCGATTAATAAGGTTAAATAAGCTGGAAAATAAGCTGGAAAAGTCTGATTTTACCGGAAATGCGCGAAAAGCCCGGTCCAAGTGATCGGTTGCGAAGCAACCTTTAGGCGAAGCCGTCGAGCTTGGTCGGGGATGGATAGCGCGGACGCCGTAGGCGTCCTTTGTGCGCCTTAATCCGGCGTTTTTTGTTGCTCGATGTACTGGCGAATGATGCTGATCGGAGCGCCGCCGCATGAAGCGGCAAAGTAGCTGGGAGACCACAATACCCCCTTGTGATAATAGCGATGGGCAATATCAGGCCGTTCTTTGCGCAGCACGCGGCTAGATGCTCCCTTGAGGCTATTCACCAAAGCCGACACGGAAACTTTCGGCGGGTAACTCACAAGCAAATGCACATAATCGTTCTCACCATCCATTTCCACCAACGTTGCTTCAAAGTCAATGCAGATTTTTTCGAATAATGCGTGCAGTCGCTCGATGGCAGATTTGTCGAATACCTTGCGGCGATATTTAGCTACAAAGACCAAATGTACATGAAGGTTAAAAATGCAGTGTCGCCCACGGCGAATATCATTGTTTTCTGTCATAGGCCAAAGTATAATTTAATCATGCAACGCCTACAAGCCTATAAATACGAATTGATGCCAGACGGTCAGCAGCAGCGCGATATGCGCCGCTTTGTTGGCGCATGCCGGTTTGTTGGCGCATGCCGGATTATGCAAGTGCCTGACGGATTGGAAAGTGCAGCCGGAAACAATCTGGCTGGCAGAAACGCCGTCCCAGGCATTACAGCAGACTCTAAAAGATTTAGAGCGGGCCTACACCAACTTCTTCGCCAAGCGGGCCGATTTCCCGCGCTCCAAGAGAAAAGGGCAGTCGGACAGTTTTCGATATCCACAAGGCTACAAACTCGATCAACCGAATAATCGGCTTTTCTTGCCAAAACTTGGCTGGGTACGCTACCGCAACAGTCGGGATATGCTGGGCAAACTATGCAACGTCACCGTGAGCCATTCAGGTGGCAAATGGTTTGTCAGCATCCAGACCGAGCGGGAAATACCGCAACCACTACCGGCAGCCACAAGCGCCATCGGCATTGATGTCGGCATTGCACGATTCGCCACCATGAGCGACGCGAGTTTCATTGCGCCGCTCAACAGCTTCAAGAAGCATCAGCAACGCCTTGCGCGCTACCAGCGCCGCATGAGCCATAAGGTCAAGTTCAGCAACAACTGGAAAAAAGCGAAAGCCAAAGTTCAGAAAATCCACACCGTCATCGCTAATGCCCGCAAAGACTTCCTGCACAAAACCACGCGCTCGTATGCATTGAGGATTTGCAGGTACGGAATATGTCCAAGTCTTCCAAAGGCAACAGCGAACAGCACGGCAAAATGGTGAAACAGAAGTCCGGTCTGAATCGCGCCATTCTCGACCAGGGCTGGGGCGAATTTAGGCGGCAACTCGACTACAAAGTGTCGTGGAATGGCGGCATGTTGTTGGCCGTGCCGCCGCATCACACTAGCCAGACGTGCCCGTGCTGCGGCCACGTATCAAAAGATAATCGTCAGACTCAGGCGAAATTCCTGTGTGTCGATTGTGGCTATGAAAATCACGCAGATGTCGTTGGCGCGATCAATGTTTTAGAGCGGGGATACCGCTTGTTAGCCTGTGGAGCGCATTAATCGGCCCGGGTGCCGCAAATCGTGCCGAAGAAACACAAATCGGCTCGTTGTGGCAAAGTGGAGCAGGAACCCGCCGAAGCGACTCAAGCAGTTTTTGTTTGAGCGCCGTAGGAATCGCCGCCCTTCAGGTCGGCGAGGATGTCAACAGCCTATCCGCATGCAATCATGCTGCGGATCGGGTGCAATCTAGCGTCCGGACAGCCATGCCAGAAACCGCGTCCAGAATTCCGGCACGGCCAAAAAAATCGTCGTTGCCACCAGCGCATTCAAGACTGCCGTGACTATGAAAATCTGCGGAATGCTGCTGCCCATTTTGAGCAAGATCATTGCCACCAGCGCGGCGCCGACCATGAATAGCGCATTCAGAATATTCATGCCGGCGATGGTGCGCGACACATGCTGGCGATCGCAGCGGGTCTGGATCAAGCCGAATAGCGGCACGATATACAAGCCGCCGAAAACGCCGATCAGCAGGCAGTCGAGCAGAATCCGCCAGCTGCCGTGTTGGACCACAAAACCGCCCATATCGACTAGTGCAGCATTGGCGCCGTTGACATGCCCGACGCTGGCAAGAAACAAATCGAAGCCGAACACCGTCAAGCCAATCGCACCCAGCGGTACCAGCCCGATCTCCACCCTGCCCCTAGATAACCGTTCGCACAGCAAGGAACCTGCGCCAATGCCTAGCGAAAACATTACCAGAAGCAGTACGAACACGCCATGGTCGCCGCGCAAGTAATCGCGCGCATACACAGGAAACTGCGCCAGCATGATTGCGCCGTAAAACCAGAACCACGAATTGCCCAGCATGGCCAGGAACACGGTACGGTTCTGCCGCGAAAAACGCAGATTGCGCAGCGTCTCGCGCCATGGGTTCCAGTTGATCTGCAAATCCGGTGCCGGCGCCGGCGTGGGCGGGATGGCACGACTGGCCATCCAACCAATCAACGCAAAGGCAATCGTGCTGGCAGCAATGAGTGCGAGCCCCGACGGCTGTTGCACTACCAGCACCGCGCCCAGCACTTCGCCCAGCAGGATGCCGACGAAAGTGCCCATTTCCACCATACCATTGCCGCCTGTCAGCTCCGCGGTATTCAAATGCTGCGGCAGATACGCGTATTTCACCGGGCCAAACAGCGTTGAATGCAAGCCCATGCCGGCCACCGCCGCCACCAGAATCCACAAGCTGTGCGTCATCCAGCCATAAGCGGCGATCAGCATGATGCCGATTTCAAGCAGCTTGACGAAACGCGCGATGCGCGCCTTGTCGAATTTGTCGGCCAACTGTCCAGACAGCGCGGAAAACAGCACGAACGGCAAAATGAACAGCCCGGGAATCAGGTTATTCAGCAAGGCTACATCCATCGTAGTCCAGCGCAAGGCGTCGTAAGTGATGATGGTCATCAACGCGGTCTTGAACACGTTATCGTTGAACGCGCCAAAAAACTGAGTCCAGAAGAACGGCCCGAAACGGCGCTGGGCGAGCAAGGAGAATTGGCTGGATGGTCGCATGGAATAAAGATAATCGGATGAGCGCGCGGAAAAATGCGACGAAAAACGATTTTATCTACAGCAGCAACATGCCGCCATCAATTTCATGCTATTTTTGAAAAAAATATACTAAATGATGTATTTTAAAATACCACAATTAAATTAAGCAGTAATTAGCCTGTTTTTAGGCATACTCCAGATAAATTATGAATTCTATAATCTCCGTAGGGGCGGGTTCCAAACCCGCCCTCGCACTTTGGCGGCCGCCCGACAGGTTTGGAACCTGCCACTACGAGGTATCTGTTCTTTCGCGTCTTGCTCCATTATTGAACGATCAGACCTCCAAATCCAGATACTGATGGCATAAGACTTCGGCGACGACACCTTGATTTACGTGCGCGCCAAACGCATCCACCTGGAAGGTCTGAGCGGAAGCCTGTATTCCGGAAATGTCCGAAAAACCGTACTTGCAGATTTCGTCAGCACAACAGGGGAGAGTTGTTATTTGAATTTGAACAGTGTGGAATTGCAATGAAATTGCGCCCCTCCTTGGCAAAACAAGTCGGGTTTGGTAGGTGGGAATTTACTCGCATTCTTAACTATTCCATGCGAGCTGAGGCGAATAAATTCGCACCTACAGGCACATCCCAAGGTAGATGTGCAGATATTTTTCACCGGTCACATGTTCGGCTGATAAAGCGTTGGCGCAACTTACGGTACTTTGTTGTCTGAATTGGTGTTCGGCTTGTTGTCCGGCTTGTTGCTCTTTTGCACGACTTTCTCGACCCCGCGAACGCCACGCAAATCGGTATCCACCAACCCACGCTCCAAATCTTCGGCGGCTTGCTTCATGACTTCACGCGGTTCGATGTTTTGATGATCCGGCGTTTCGTCACGCTCGTGCGGAAGGCGTTCTTTCCCATCATTTCTGATTGGCTTAGTGGTATTGGTTTTGACCTTGCCATCTTTCGTTTCGTCTGTCATGGCTTTCCCCTTTTCGTCAAATACAAAGGCACGTATATTGGATCATATCCGGGCATATTGGTTCAAGTTTGCGCTACGCGTTCCCGCGCACGATGAAAGCGCTGGCAACAGTGCATCCGCGCTTGCTGGCGCTGCACCAGAGCGTCGCGTCGCGCCCGCACATCGCTGCCTATCCGGGGTTAAGCCGGCGCTTACCATTTAATCAGCAAGGGATTTTCCGGCACTACGCGGAGCTGGATGGATAGCGGGATGGGCAGGGAAATTATTGCGCCCCACATGCTTCGCAGAATATTGTGCTGAGCTGTTTGCTGATAATGCACAAACGGGTGTTACGCCACGACGGTATGCCGAAACATTTCAATGTAAACTATTCTTGTCAACTTAAGCCTCGCAACGGACCCAGGACAAGGAGATGAATCATGACAAATCAAGATTATTTGCAGGCAACCATAGATGACATGGTGCAGGAGGGACGCGGCATACTTGCTGCCGATGAAAGCGACCCCACCATCGCAAAGCGCTTCAAGTCTGTCAGCATCGCATCCACGGAAGAAAACCGGCGCGCCTACCGCTCCTTGCTATTGAGCACGCCGGGACTGGGCGTATACATCAGCGGCGTGATCCTGTTCGAGGAAACCTTGACCCAGAAAGCGGACGATGGCACGCTGTTGCCAGCGCTAGCCTGGGGACAAAAGATCGTTCCCGGCATTAAGGTGGACAAGGGCAATATTCCGCTGGCGCTGAATCCGGGCGACCTGATCACCCAAGGGCTGGATGGCCTGGTGCAACGACTGCAAACCTATCGGGGTCAAGAACCAAGTCAGGGTGCCCGCTTTGCCAAATGGCGCGAAATCTATGCCATTGCCGAAAATATTCCCAGTGCATCCGGCATCTTGGCGAATGCGGAAATGTTGGCGCGTTATGCTGCAGTGTGCCAGAGTGAAGGCCTGGTTCCGATTGTCGAGCCGGAGGTTCTGATGGACGGCGCGCACAGCATCGAACGCTGCGCAGAAGTCACCGAAGCTGTTCTGCATGCAGTGTTTGATGCCCTGCACCGCCATCATGTGATACTCGAACACATGCTGCTGAAACCCAATATGGTAGTAGCCAGCAAGGAACAGCCGGAAGCCAGCCCCGAAGTAGTCGCTGAGCGCACGCTCAAAGTTCTGCGCCGGACGGTTCCCGCTGCGGTACCCGGCATCAACTTCCTCTCAGGCGGCCTGAGCCCGGAACAAGCAACCGCCAACCTGAATGCATTGAATCAATGCGGCGGGCCATCACCCTGGCAGCTCAGTTTTTCGTATGGCCGCGCCTTGCAGCAGCCGGTATTGATTGCCTGGGGCGGGAAGCCGGAGAATGTCGGTGCAGCCCAATTAGTTCTGCTCAAACGCGCCCGTTTAAATAGTCTAGCAATGTGCGGCGGCTATACGCCGGAAATGGAAAACGATTGACTGATTGATTGATGCGCCCGCATCCATTATTAAGTTTTCTGGCCTGTGCTGCCGGGTGGGTTTTTTAAAATCGGTATTCGGAAACGATATGTTTGCTGAAGTTGTGCTTGGTGCCGCCGGGCACGATGTCGGCCAGCTTTCTGGGACTGGCTGCGGAAATGAAAATATCGGCGACCTGATCCTTGCAACGGAATTTCATTCCGGGGCTGAGAATTTCGCTGGCCTTGATTTTCAGATGGCGAAAAACCTTGGCCTTTTCGCTGCAGAGCAGGATATGAATTTCTTTTTTGAATTGCAGCAATGGGATATGAATCCACCAACCTTCATCGCCGGCATGCGCGACGACGGTTGCCCAATGGGTATTGCCCTCATGGAGCAGCGGACTGCCAAGCGCCCCGTTAACGCGTTTGATGGCTTCACTTTTGATCATAATTTCTCTTGACTGTGGCTGATGTTACGCAATGCGTATGCGACACGGAAAAGCATTATCCACGAAAGACACGAAAATCACGAAAACTGTAAACGATGTCTCAGGGGTGCTGGCTTACGTACCTACACACCTGCGAAAAAATTCTGCCATGCATTTTTTTCGTGACTTTCGTGTTTTTCGTGGACTGCATTTTTGGGGCGAACCCGTTAGTTATTCAGTTCGCGCCAGTCAGTTGTACATACAGGCGCGGCAGCACTTGCGGCAATTCGGCCGCGTTTTTAACCATGACATAGCCGTTGGCGCCAAACAGATGCGGCAGATAATCGCCGGCTTTTTCATCGATGGTCACGCAAAACGGCGTCAGGCCGAGGCGGCGCGCTTCCTGAATTGCCACCCGCGTGTCTTCGATGCCGTAGCGACCTTCGTATTTATCGAGATCGTTGGGCTTGCCGTCGGTAAGGATCAGCAACAGGCGGCGGGTTGATTTCTGCTTTGAAAGGATTGCTGCGGAGTGGCGGATTGCCGCTCCCATGCGGGTATAAAAGCCGGGCTTGAGAGCTACCAGCCGGCCGCGAATGGTATCGTTGTAGCGCTCATCGAATCCTTTGAGCAAATGAAAACGGATGTTTTGGCGCCGCACCGACGAAAACCCGTAGAGCGCAAAGCGGTCGCCGGTAGCAGCCAGCGCTTCGCCAAACAGCAGCAGGCTGTCGCGAATCACGTCGATCACCCGCGCCGAATTGTTAATCCAGGCATCGGTCGATAGCGATAAATCGGCCAGCAACAAACAAGACAAATCGCGCAATTGCTTGCGGCTGTCGATATACAGCCCCGGCTCGGCAATCGGTGCGCCGCTGGACTTTTCTGCTGCGTAGCGCACACAGGCGTCCAGATCGAGGTCGCTGCCTGAAACCTGCCCCCTGAGCCGCGTTGGCGCAGTGCTTAGAGATTGAAACTGGTTTCGCAAGCGCTTCGCTGTGGCACGCAATGCGGGAGGCAGCGGGCACGGTTCCGCGTCTCGCGCCAGCATCATTTGCAAGCGGCAATGGGCCGGTTGTAGATGCTGTTTGCGGCAATCCCATTCCGGTAGCAGGATGCCGTCCGCCAGCACAAAATCATCATCCGATTCGGCCGGCAGATCGAGATCGAAACGAATCCGGCTGGCCGTGGTCTTGCCATCGTTGGCAACACTCAAAAAATCGAGATCGTTGGCCGCCTTGGCAGCGTTATCGTTTTCATCTTCGTCTAACGGGCGATTAACTTTTACATATTCGGCCCAGGAAAACAGACTCTCAGCACGAAACATCAACATGAAAGGGCTTTTATTGTCCGGCATGTCGACCGCTTCGGCCTTGCGCTTGCGCGCTTCTGCATCGGCGCCGACATTGCTGCCTTCCGGCTGCTGCGGCTCGTTTTGCTGCGGCTTGGGCTGTGCGCCCAGCGCTACCGGCGGCTCCGGATGCAACCATAGCGGTACTGGTGCCGACGGAATCTTGCCGGGAATGAATGCTGCAACCGAGCCCGGTTGAGACAAAGCGGCCCTGATCGACATCTCGGCTGCTGCTTCTACTGCAGGCAAACTGCCTGGATCGGGGCGCAGCGCCAATACAGCGTCACACAGACTTCGGTAGCGCTGCTGCATGCCCGGCAGCGCTTGCAGCGCGGTCTCGGTAGCTTTTTGATTGCGCACTATCCAGCTCGCTGCGGGGGCGACATCATGCGCCGCCAGCGCGATCAGCCACAGGTACAGCTCGCGGTTTTGGGCGCGCTCGGGGAAGGTATCAATCCAGGCTGGCAGATGCAGGGTTGCATCGTCGAGCCAGGCCAGTTCCACCCTCTCGCCGACGCCGGCAACCCGCTCTAGCCATTTGCGTTTGGCACCGTGGGTGGTGGCGGTGCCGGCCTGAATCGTCAGACCGGCATCGCCGCCCAGCGCCCGGAAAAATATCGGAGCGATGCGCTCGACCTCTTTCAGTTCGACTCGCGCTTTCGGAAAACCGCGATACGCGGTGCGCGTGACCAACTTGTCCCACAGTCCGCCAATGAATTGTTCCATTTACTTATCTTTCTGGCTATCTTGCATTGCAGGGGCATCATCATGATCAGGGAGCACTATTTGTAGCGAAAACGCCCTACTGCCGTTCAATGCCGCTTCCGATTCGGCCCGGGCCTGGTGCACCCAGTGCAATAACGAGCCTGTCGGATTGTCGGCCTGTGTTTGATCGCAGGCATCGACGCACTGACCGCATTGCACGCAGGCAAACATCAGACGCTTCACATTGCGTGGATTAAGCCGCATTGGGCACACGTGATCGCAAGCCGAATAACAGCTGGCGCAATCTTTGGCGCGCCCGCGTTCGAAACCGACCACCATCGCCTTGTCATTGCCCATCCACGCCAGGCTTTGAAACAAGCCGACCGCACAGCCGTAGCGGCAAAACAGGTGGCGTGCAAACATGAATTCGACAAAAAACGCCAGGCTGGCGGCACTCAGAAAAATGCTCTGGTTGCGGGTCAGCGTACGATACCAAAGATTGCTGTAGATTTCGAACGGCGGCAGCAAATACGTCAGCAAAACCACCGACCACAGCATCGAAAATCCAATCACCAGCGGCATCACTGCACACCACCAAATCGCGTCCTTGCGCGTTTCGCTGCCATCCGGATTGCGTGCCGGCAGCGGTTCCGGGTCCCATAAACTTAGCTTGCCGATGGCGCGCCGCAAGGTCTGGTTGATGGTTTCGACCACCGAAAAATGCGGGCAGAGCCAGCCACAGTACAGACGACCCCACTTCCAGCCGACGAAAATCAGCGTACCGCCTATCGCCAGCAGCGGCAGAAATCCGCGCAATACAATGTTCAGGGAAGCTTGCGCCGCGGAAGCACGGCCGGCGATGAAATCGTCCAGCCCGAGCGTCCAGTCGAGGCCAAAGAAAATCAGATGTTTCAGGTTCAAATCGAGCCGGAAAATGTCGAATACCGGCGCCAGGATGAACAGAATGAAAAATCCGGCCTGCGTGAACTGGCGCCAGCGCTGCACCGGCAAGCCGAGCCAGCCCCGTCGATCACCACCCTTGGCAGCGGCCACTTTAACGTGAAAGTCGCGTAGCGACTCACTTCGCTCCTCTCTCCCGCGTGCGGGAGAGCAGCTGTGTTCCAAGTCAAGGGGAATTTGGGTCAAAATTATCGTCCCAAGGTTTTCCTGACTTCATAATTGCATTCAGAATCGTCAGCAATTTATGCATACATGCGACCAATACCACTTTCTTGGGTTTGC
>JBGSTZ010000126.1:0-3180 GCA_041736255.1 Burkholderiaceae bacterium | reverse complement strand
ACTACGAGGAGCGCTACCGTGAGAGCGTACTTCGGAATCTGGCAAAGCGTGCCGAAAAAATGGGCATGAAGCTCGTCGCAGGCGAACCGATTGAATTAAAACCCATTTAAAATCAGTCACATGAACTGTGTTTCTTAAGAGAGAGAGCCGGCGCAGTCAGGCCGCTCGATGAAGCAGGAACCCACCGAAGCGACTCCGCACATTACCGCGTAGCGCCGTAGGAACCCCCTTCCTTTAGGGAGGGGAGGATGTCAAGATTTGAAGGCTTGAGCAGGAACGGCAAGCAGGTAGCGGGCCAGCGATGGCAGAATAAGTTCGGATGACGCTTCCAATTTCAATGCAAAAAGTGGGTCGGCGCGCGTCATGCCGCGATTGATTGCAGCTACCGGCTTGCCAGCTTCGGCCGCCATACGGCAAATGCGATAACCCGAGAACACGATCAGCGACGATCCCACTACCAGCAACGCATCGGCTTGCACCAAAGCCTTTTCAGCCGCATCGGTGCTGGCGCGCGGTACGCCATCGCCGAAAAACACCACGTCGGGCTGGAGCATGCCGCCACACTGGACACAATGTGGCAGGTGAAATTCCGCTAGGGAATCCAGTTCATCCAGTTCAAACTGTGCGTCTCCGTCCGGCAATGCCCTACCGACCGCGCCGGCCAAATCGGGATTAGCTTGCTCCAGCAGGGATTGGATGAAAAGACGCGAAAACCGTGCCTTGCAAGCGAGGCACACGACTCTATGAATATTGCCATGTAGTTCGATCACATTGGAACTGCCGGCCTGCTGATGCAAGCTATCGACATTTTGGGTCAGTACGGTGGATATCTTGCCTGCTGCTTCCAAGTCGGCAATGGCGCGGTGCCCGGCATTCGGTACGGCTTGTGCCAAGGTCGGCCAGCCGATCATGCTGCGTGCCCAGTAACGCTTACGTACCGCTTCCATACTGCGAAACTCAGGCCCCTGCACCGGCATTTTGCCGCGCCGCACGCCATTCTGGTCGCGGTAGTCCGGGATGCCCGATGCCGTGCTGATGCCGGCCCCGCTCAGCACCAGCAGCTTGGAAAAAGGCGACAGGAATGCGGCCAGTTCCTTCGCGCCGACAACCTCTTCATCCGCCTTACTGTTATCCATGGAGCATTTCCCGGTGACCTGAAAGGTTAAAAAATAACCCTATCATAATGACGAAATTTTATTTCCGTTCATTGTTCATTGCACTGGCGGCTGCATGACAATGGTCGCCATGCCAATCAGCGCAATGCCCGCGCCTGCTAAATCCCAACGCGTCAGCGCTATGCCGTCGACCACACGCAGCCACAACAGCGCGACTGCGATGTACATGCCGCCATATGCCGCATAGGTGCGGCCCGCAGCCGTCGGATGCAGCGTCAGCAGCCAGGAAAACAGAGCCAACGATACGGCGGCCGGCAGCAATAGCCACATCGACCGGCCTTGTTTAAGCACGAGCCAGGGCAAATAACAGCCCACGATTTCAGCGAGCGCCGTCACAGCAAACAAGGCCGCCAGTTTGATCAATTCAAGCATTTTTTCGATTCGACAAATAGCTGTATTACATCATGCAAAGGTGAGCATTGTGCTTGATAACGGATGCCAACTGATGCCACATACAAAAAACAGCGCATGGGGCGCTTCACCGCCCATCGGCTACACTATCGGCTTTGCGATTTGCACCACCGATGTGTAATCACCGATTTGTAACGCCGGTTTTGCCACGGTTTTGCCCATATCCGCTGTATTCGCGTCCCACCCTTTCCATCATTCCACCCTTCCACCCTCTTTTTCCGGCCCTACTTTTTATGCAATCACTCTGGATGCTGTGCGCCACTTTTCTGTTCGCTATCATGGGCGTCTGCGTCAAACTTGCTTCCGACTTGTACCTGACTTCTGAAATCGTGATGTATCGCGGCCTGGTCGGCGTCCTGTTCATGCTCGCACTGGTGTTCTTCAATGGTGGCACGCTACGTACCGTGCTGGCGCGCGAGCATCTGTGGCGCGGCGTGGTCGGGGTGATCGCGTTCTGGTGCTGGTTTTATTCTTTCAGCAAGTTGCCGCTGGCGCTGGCGGTCACGCTCAATTACACCGCGCCGATCTGGCTTGCGGTGATCCTGTTTACCATCGGCTGGTGGCGCGGCAAGGCGCATTTGGAGTGGGGCTTTGCAGTGGCGATTGCGGCCAGCTTTGCCGGCGTGGCGCTGCTGCTGCAACCCAGCATCCATGCCGACCAGTGGATCGGCGGCGCGTTCGCGCTGGGTTCCGGCATGCTCTCGGCGCTGGCTTATCTGCAGGTGCGCCGACTGGGATTGATGGGCGAACCGGAATACCGGGTCGTGTTCTATTTTTCACTGGTCAGCTTGTGTGCCGGCCTGTTCGGAACACTGATCATCACCGGCAGCCCGGCAACGCTGCTGGAGGCGCAAAGCGGCCGCGGGATTGCACTGCTACTGGGCGTGGGCGTCAGCGCTACCCTCGGCCAGGTCGCCATGACACGCGCCTACCGGCTCGGCAATACGCTAGTCACCGCCAACCTGCAATACAGCGGCATCGTGTTTTCGAGCCTGTGGGGCATCCTGATCTGGGGCGACATGCTGGGACTGAATAGCTGGCTGGGGATCGCGGTAATCCTGATCAGCGGCATCAGCGCCACTTATTACAATGCACGCAACGCCCGCAATGCAGCCTTGGAGGCAAACGCCTAAGCCATTGTGGACGACCCAAAAATTATCGCTAAAATTACGCAACAAACTATCAAAACCAGGAGCCTTTGATGTCGTTTACTACTTTAATCACTGCCGCCGAACTGGCGCAACATTTAACGCAACATCTGCCCGATAACAAATGGGTCGTGCTCGATTGTCGCCACGATCTCGCCAACACCGAGGCGGGCCGCAGCGCCTACGCTGCCGGACACCTGCCGCAGGCGCAGTTCGCGCACCTGGATTGCGATCTGGCCGGCCCCAAAACCGGCGACGATGGTCAATTCTGCGGTCGCCATCCATTGCCCGGGCGCACCGTTTTCTTGGAAACATTGTGCAACTGGGGCATTGATAATGACACGCAAGTAGTCGCCTATGACGCCAGCGGCGGCATGTTCGCGGCGCGCTTGTGGTGGATGCTGCGTTGGGTCGGGCACGACGCAGTCGCGGTGCTCGACGGCGGC
>JBGSTZ010000173.1:0-14314 GCA_041736255.1 Burkholderiaceae bacterium | reverse complement strand
AGCGTGCCGTGGTGCCGGCGGCGGCAAAGGATCGCCCAGTGCCAGAACCTGATACAGCGGTCTGACGTAGGCAAGCAACCCCGCACGGACCAGGTCGTCGCGTGCGCGCCGCAGGCGCTCGGGATCGATCGACAGGCGCCGCGCCGTCGATGTGTCGCCAGCTCAGGCCTTGGGCATCGGCCACTGTGACCAGAAACAGGTAGAGCGCTGCCGCATACGCGTCCAGATGCGTCGAGATGCCTATCGCGCACCAGGCGCTGATCCACCCAACTGAACTGCGCCGGCACCTGTCGCATGCGTTCTGAACAAATCACTTGTTTTGACGAATTCATCTGGAGCCCTCCCGTTGGCAATGTCTTCGCCTAATTTTTGCAGGCAACGGGCGGTGTTGGCGATGTCATCTTGTAACGTGATGTTGAAGAAATGGACGATTAACCCAACAAAAACAAGAGGTTGCGTATTCATGAAATCTTGTAACGCAGGCGCCGGGATTTCGCCGGGATTTGGCGCGATTGCCGATTCCTGTTTCAATTCAAGCACTTGCAGGTTGCAGTGATCTTGTAACGCAGCAGCGCTCTTGGCCTTTTGCCGTTCACGGTACTCGGGATGATCGCTCTGCCAGGCGCGCACCCGCGTCACCGCATCGGGTCCGCTGTGGTAATTCCGGTTTTCGGGCTTGGCAATCCACACGCGCTGACTGGCCGTTTTCGATGCCTTTCGACATGCCGGCGCCGAGCAGTATTTCTGGTGACGGGCGTTGCGTCGGTCAGGTTCGAAAGCTTGCTCGCAGCAGAGGCATGGACGGTTCTTGGCGGGTTTCATTGGATGGTCCTCCAGTACCCAATGATGCGCCGCAAAAACAAGTGCTAAGAATTAAGGAGAAATACGAAAGGAAGAAGAAAAAGGCAAGGAAAATGGAGAAGAAAAAGCACTTTTAGTCCGCCGAATTTCAGGCACTATCAGGTTGCTCGTCACAACATCGGCTTTTCCTGCAATTCCACGATACTAAATTATCTCAAATGCACGCCTCTTTGGGGGTAAAGTCCGACAGACTGCTAGTCCAGTACATCCCATTCGACGACTGGAATCATTTGTTCTATTTCATGCTCAAGGGCCTCGACGCCGTGCCGCCCGAAACCGGATAACCACCCAATGGATTCGACTGCTTAAAATATCTTTCTTTCGGGTATTATTTTAAATTGAGAACTGCTGAGTACGCAAACGAGCCAACAAGCCGTCCAATGCATCCAGGTCGGCAAAATCAATAATAAGCTGGCCGCGGTTTTTAACGCTACTCTTAATCGTAACTGCCATCGCCAGCAGGTCTGACAACTCCTCTTCAAGTCGGATAACATCGCGTGACTTTTCGCGGGTTTTTCCATTTCCGCGCTGTACTTCAGATTGCTCCAACACCGTGTGTTGCACCAGTTTTTCCGCTTCTCGTACCGACATGCGTTTGGCTACGATGATGTTTGCCAGTGTAATCTGAGTCGCAGCGTCCACTGCCAGCAAAGCGCGCGCATGGCCCATATCGATATCACCGGCCATCAACATGGTTTGCGCCGCTTGCGCCAGATTCAGCAGGCGCAACAGATTTGACACTGCACTGCGCGAACGTCCTACCGCACCAGCCGCTTGTTCGTGGGTGAAATCGAATTCGGTAATCAGGCGATGAATCCCTTGCGCCTCTTCCAGCGGATTGAGGTCTTCGCGCTGAATATTTTCAATCAGTGCCATCGCTGCAGCAGACTGATCGTCGACATCTTTGATTAGTACCGGGATGGTGTCAAGGCCGGCCAACTGCACTGCCCGGAAACGCCGTTCACCGGCAATGATTTCAAATTTTTCGGCCCCGTTTTCACGCCCGAATCGACGCACTAAAATCGGCTGCAGAACACCCTGCTCTTTGATTGAGGCGGCAAGTTCATTCAGTGCGCCCTCATCCATACGAGTGCGCGGCTGGTATTTTCCGACTTGCAATTGTGTTACCGATAGAATGGAAGGAATTCCAGCTGCAGAAGATTGCGCTTCAGGTTCATTCAAGCCGCCCAACAAGGCGTCAAGGCCGCGCCCCAATCCTTTTTGTTTTTTCGTCGCCATAACTCTCTTTACATTAATTTTATGCGTTCAACCATCTCTGCTCCAAAAGCGATATACGCTTGAGCCCCTTTCGATGCAGGATCAAAATTGACCCCGGGTACTCCGTAGGAAGGCGCTTCCGCCAAGCGCACGTTGCGCGGGATGATGCTTTTAAAAACCTTGTCGCCGAAATGCTGCTCCAACTGCGTCGAAACCTGTTGCGACAGGGTCATGCGCGGGTCGAACATCACCCGCAGCAGTCCGATAATGCTGAGATCACGATTCAGGTTCGCGTGTACTTTCTTAATGGTATTGACTAGATCTGACAAACCCTCCAGCGCATAATATTCGCATTGCATGGGGATGATCACACCATGCGCAGCGCACAGCCCGTTCAAAGTCAGCATCGATAATGCCGGCGGGCAATCAATCAGGATGAAATCGTATTCTGCAGCAACATGCGATAGCGCATCTTTCAAGCGTTTCTCGCGGTTTTCCAGTTCGACCATTTCTACTTCGGCACCGGCCAATTCGCGGTTGGCCGGCAATACGTCAAACTTCCCGCTTTCGGAAACCAGCCGTGCCGTTGCCACATCTGACATGCCTAGCAATACTTCATAAACCGAGGTCTGCAGCTTGGCCTTGTTGATGCCGGCACCCATGGTTGCATTGCCCTGAGGATCGAGATCGACCAGCAGTACGCGCTGACCGATTTTTGCCAGGCCGGCAGACAAATTGACCGTCGTGGTGGTTTTACCGACCCCACCCTTTTGATTCGCGATACAGAAAATTTTAGCCATGGAGTCGCTTCAGTTAAACGTCAATTTTTAAGCAATAGCCTGTCAGGGCCAGAATGGCTGCGAACATTCGCAGCACAATGATAAAACAGTGGTGTTGCGTTAGGCCGCAATGAGAATTTTTCAAGCTAATATTCAGTGGATGCGCCCTGCATGCCGACGCAATCTGTGCTGCGCTCGATAAAAACCAAATGCCGCTGCGCTTGCAAGTTAGGCACCGTCAATGCACGCACCTCCCGCACCGCCCAACCGAGTGGCAGTCGTGACAATTCCTGTTGCGGATTAATGCCTTTCATCGCGATAAAACGGCCACCGGGCGCCAGCAAATGCGCTGACCAGTTGATAAAGTCAGCCAAATCGGCAAAGGCGCGCGAAGTGATCGCATCAAACTTATGCGCTATCTGTAATTGCTCCACCCGTGCAGTATGTACAGTTACATTGGATAAACCGAGCTCAACTTTGGCCTGTGTCAGGAAAGCAGTTTTTTTGTGTACCGTATCGATCATTGCTACCTGCAAGTCTGGGCGCGCAATTGCCAATATCATGCCTGGAAGACCACCGCCGGCCCCAACATCCAGAACATTTTTTTCGCCATCAAATGCTGAAACCGCAGCGAGCGAATCAAGCACATGCTGGATCACCATCTGCGCTGGATCGCGCACTGCAGTCAGATTGTAGACAGCATTCCATTTTGTTAATAAGGCCAGATAATCCATCAGCAAGCTGATTTGTTGCTGGCTCAAGTCGCATTGGAGGGCGGCCGATCCTTCGGACAGCGTCTGTGTCAGGTCGATACGATTGAATTGCATGCCGTCCTCAAGAGCCTGGCTGGGCATCTGCTGCCAGTGCGGCAAACTGGTTGTAACCGCGCTTTTTAAGATGGACTAGCAACAGCGATATCGCCGCCGGCGTGACACCGGAAATGCGCGAAGCCTGGCCCAGAGTTTCCGGCCGCTGCATATTGAGTTTTTGTTTAACCTCAATTGACAAACCATTGACCTCCAAATAGTCGAACTGGGCCGGCAATATTAATTGTTCGAAATGCGCCAGGCGCGCCACTTCTTTGGTTTGACGTTCAATATAACCGGCATACTTAAGCTGGATTTCGACCTGTTCCTTGAGTTCGGCCTGATCTTCCTGGAACGCCCCTAACGCAGCCAAGCCCTGCCCTTCCAGCCCCACCAGAGTCATTAATTGGTCATAACTAATGTCTGGACGGCGCAACAGATCGGCCAACGAGTATTCGCGTTCTATCACTTTACCAATTACCCGCACCGCCTCTTCATCGGCCAGCATGCGTGGACTGACCCAGGTTGACTTGAGTCTTTGCAATTCCAGTGTGATAGCTTCGCGTTTTTGCTCGAACTGCACCCATTGCGCATCACTGACGCAACCCAGTTTGCGGCCGATTTCGGTCAAGCGCATGTCGGCATTATCCTCGCGCAAACTGAGACGATATTCGGCACGACTAGTGAACATCCGGTATGGGTCTTGCACGCCCTTGGTAATCAAGTCGTCCACCAGAACGCCCAAGTAAGCTTGATCGCGACCCGGAGTCCATGCCGCTTTCTCCTGAACCTGCAACGCAGCATTTAGACCGGCTAACATCCCCTGCGCTGCAGCCTCTTCGTAACCGGTGGTCCCATTGATCTGGCCGGCAAAAAACAAACCTTTAATCAACTTGGTTTCAAGGGAAGCTTTCAGACCGCGCGGATCGAAATAATCGTATTCGATTGCATAGCCGGGGCGCAGGATGTGCGCATTTTCCAATCCACGCATCGACTGCACCAGCGCTAACTGAACATCAAATGGCAGACTGGTTGAAATGCCGTTCGGGTAATATTCATTGGTGGTCAAGCCCTCCGGCTCAAGGAAAATTTGGTGCGAGGTCTTGTCGGCAAAACGATGTATCTTATCCTCGATCGACGGACAATAACGCGGACCGATTCCTTCAATTACACCGGTATACATCGGACTGCGGTCCAGTCCGGCGCGAACGATGTCGTGCGTGCGTTCGTTGGTGTGCGTGATCCAGCACGGCAATTGGGCAGGGTGCATGGCAACTTTTCCCATCACGGAAAATACCGGGATCGGATTCAAGTCACCGCCCTGCTCCTGCATCACGGAAAAATTGATGGTGCGGCCATCAATGCGCGGTGGCGTGCCAGTTTTCAGACGACCTTGCGGCAGCTTTAATTCCTTCAGCCTGGCCGACAGCGAGATTGCAGGCGGATCGCCGGCGCGTCCGGCCGCATAATTATTCAACCCGACGTGGATTTTCCCGTCCAGAAAAGTGCCTGCTGTCAGCACTACAGCGCGACTGCGGAAGCGAATTCCGATTTGCGTAACCGCACCAACCACCCTATCACCCTCCACCATCAAATCATCGACGGCCTGCTGGAACAGCCACAGATTAGGTTGATTCTCCAGCCGGGAACGAATCGCCTGCTTGTACAAAATCCGGTCGGCCTGAGCCCGCGTGGCACGTACTGCCGGACCCTTTGATGAATTCAGTATGCGAAATTGGATACCGGCCTCATCGGTTGCTATAGCCATCGCACCGCCCATCGCATCAATTTCGCGCACTAAATGGCCCTTACCAATGCCCCCGATGGATGGATTGCAAGACATCTGACCCAAGGTTTCGATATTATGGGTCAGCAATAACGTCTTTTGCCCCATGCGAGCAGAAGCAAGCGCAGCTTCGGTGCCGGCATGACCACCACCGACGACAATGACATCAAATTCTTTGGGAAAATACATAATGCGTTTCAAGAGAGCGTAAGCGGAAGCAGAATTATAAGGTTTTTCAGGCACCCGTATTGCCGCATTAAAAATTTTCTAGAAAATTGGCATATCCTGTTTCACGTGAAACAATCAAACCCTTACTGCGATATGGATTAGTTCCCGCTTCCACTTATTCGGAATCGAGCTTTTTCTGCCGACGTTTCACGTGAAACAAGCGCTTTTTTATGACATGTTGATTAAATGCGCGAAAATAAGCGTTCACATTTAAACCATTTATGGAGATCAAATTATGTCTTTTGAATTCAGTACCGTACCGCATATCATCAGCGAACTGGGCGCCACTACGCGGCTCGGCGCCATCGTGGCAGAATACTTTCCGCAGGTGCGGCATGCTTTGATTGTGACTGATGCAGGCTTTGCCAGAACCGGCCTGCTTGATGCGCCGGCAGCGAGTTTGCGCGCTGCCGGCATTTCAGTACGGTTATACACTGACGTGCTGGCCGATCCGCCGGAAGCGCTTATCTTGCAAGCGGTGGAGCAGGTGCGGCAACATCCGGTCGACATCGTCATAGGCTTGGGCGGCGGCAGCTCGATGGATGTCGCCAAATTGATTGCTGCGCTGTATAGCGGCGAGCAGACTCTGTCAAGCATGTATGGGATTGGCAATATCAAATCCAGACGCCTGTCTTTGATGCAGGTACCGACCACCGCCGGCACCGGCTCGGAGGTTACCCCTATCTCAATCGTCACTACCGGAGCAACCACTAAGATGGGCGTCGTCTCACCCGTCCTGTATGCGGACATGGCCATCCTGGACGCGGCATTGACCGTGGGATTGCCAGCCAAGACAACTGCCGCCACCGGCATCGACGCCATGGTGCATGCGATAGAAGCGTATACCAGCAAGCACAAAAAGAATCCCCTGTCGGACATGCTGGCACGCCAGGCACTCGCCTTGTTGTCGCGCAACATCATTGCCGCCTGTACAAACGGCAATGATCTGGCCGTGAGGCAAAGCATGTTGCTGGGCGCGATGCTGGCTGGGCAAGCGTTCGCGAATGCGCCGGTGGCTGCCGTACATGCGTTGGCCTATCCGATTGGCGGCATCTTCCATGTGCCGCACGGCCTATCGAACGCGCTGGTTTTGCCACACGTGCTGCGCTTCAATGCGGTAGCAGCCGTAGTTGAATATGCAGAACTGGCTGAAATCGTCACGCCGGGAATACTAGGCAGCGAAGAAGCACGCTCGCAAGGTTTGATTGTTGCAATGCAGCAGATCGCAGCCGGGGCCGGTATCGAGACTCGTCTGCAACAGGTCGGCATCAGCAATATCGATTTCGATCGACTGGCCGATGCCGCTATGCTGCAAACCCGTCTGCTGGCGAACAACCCACGCGAAGTCACGCGGGAGGATGCCTACGCAATTTATTCGGCAGCTTTCTGAATCCTTGCTGGGCTTAAAAAAAGGGGCTCAACGCCCCTTTTCAGTCGTAATCCGCCCCGCATCAGGATGAGGAGGATGCCGGAGAGCGGCTGAATCGGGCCAGTATTTCACCCACAATACCGCGTCGGAATGTCAGCACGCAAATGATGAAAATCAGGCCGGTAATAATCGTCACCGAATCGCCTAACGTCTGAAACCATTCGATGCCGGTTGCCGAAGATAGGAAATACCCCAGGCTGCCGAGTTTATTTTCCAAAGTTATGATGATAATAGCGCCTACGATCGGCCCGATAATGGTGCCCATACCGCCCACCAGCGTCATCAAAACTACCAGACCTGACATGGCCCAATGGACATTGGTTAGGGTTTCAAAACCCAGCACCACAGTCTTGGTAGCGCCTGCCAGGCCAGCCAGTGCGGCCGACAATACGAATGCCAACAGCTTGTAGCGATCCACGTCGTAACCGAGTGAAATCGCTCGTGGCTCGTTTTCCTTGATAGCCCGCAATACCTGACCGAAAGGCGAATGGATGGTCCTAACGATCAACGCAAAGCCGGCAATCGAAATGGCCAGAACCACGTAATACAGAATCAGATCGTTACCAAGGTCCACCAAGCCCAGCAAAGAGCCGCGTGGCACTCCCTGCAAGCCATCTTCCCCGCCGGTAAAAGGCGCTTGCAGATAGAAGAAATAAAACATCTGTGCCAGCGCCAACGTAATCATCGTGAAATAAATACCTTGGCGCCGAATCGCCAGCGCGCCCATCAGCAGACCTATCGCCGCAGACGCCAGCACTCCGAACAGCACCCCGAGCTCCATCGGCAAACCCCACTCTTTAAGCGCGTAGCCGGCAGCATAACCGGCACCGCCGAAAAAAATGGCATGACCAAAGGAGAGTAGCCCCGTATACCCAATTAACAAATTAAAGGCAGAAGCAAACAAGGCAAAGCACAACACCTTCATCAGGAAGATCGGGTACATCACCAGCGGTGCGGCGCAAGCCAGAACCAGCACAATTCCATAGCCAATTTTCTTGTTCATCATTTCTCTTTCCCGAACAGTCCAGCCGGGCGAATCATCAGCACGATCGCCATAAGTATAAACACCACAGTGGCAGAGGCTTCGGGGTAAAACACCCGCGTCATCCCTTCAATCACACCCAGACCCAGACCGGTCAGGATAGAGCCAAGAATGGAACCCATGCCGCCAATCACCACCACTGCAAACACGATAATGATCAGGTGGGACCCCATCAGCGGCGACACCTGTATTACCGGTGCGGCCAGCACTCCGGCGAAAGCCGCCAGAGCGACGCCAAAACCGTAAGTGAGCGTAACCATCAGGGGCACGTTGATGCCAAATGCTTCCACCAGTTTGGGGTTTTCAGTGCCGGCGCGCAAATAGGCTCCGAGCTTGGTTTTTTCGATCATAAACCAGGTAGCAAAACATACGATTAGCGAAGCCAGCACCACCCAGGCACGGTAATTCGGCAGATACATGAAGCCCAAATCAGTGCCGCCAGCCAGCGCGTCCGGCACCGGATACGACTGCCCGGAAACGCCATAAATGGAACGGAAAATACCTTCCGCCAGCAGCGTGATACCAAACGTCAGCAATAAGCCATACACGTGATCCAGCTTGTAAAGCCAGCGCAGCATGGTGCGCTCGATCACGATGCCGATTGCGCCCACTAGCAACGGCGACAGCAACAGCATCAGCCAATAATTCAGGCCGAAATACGTCAGTCCCATCCAGGCAAAAAACGCCCCCATCATGTACAGGGCACCGTGGGCAAAGTTGATTACATTAAGCAAACCGAAAATGACTGCCAGACCGAGCGACAGCATTGCGTAAAACGAACCATTGACCAGGCCTAACAACAGCTGGCTCAACATCGCCTGCATGGGAATGCCAAAAATATCCATATGAATAGAAAATAAAAGTCATCCCGAGGGATAGTGGAAGAAAAACGGCGCACCAGACCACCATGCGCCGCCCGAATCACGCTGTATTACGCAGCGTTATGCGTTATTTCCAGAGCGCACACTTCGAATCGGCCTTGGTAGTGAAAGCCTGCTCGCCCGGAATGGTTTGCACCACTTTATAATAATCCCAAGGATATTTCGATTCCGCCTTGGTTTTGACTTGCATCAGGAACATGTCATGCACCATGCGGCCATCCGGGCGAATGGTGCCGTTTTTGGCAAACATATCGTTGACTTTGGTTTCTTTCATTTTTGCCATTACCTTGTCGGTATCGTCGGTGCCGGCTGCTTTTACTGCATTCAGATAGGTCATCGCCGCCGAGTAATCGCCTGCCTGCAAACTGGATGGCATTTTTTTCATTTTTTCAAAAAAACGCTTAGACCATGTACGCGACTCAGGGCTTTGGTCCCAATACCAGCTATCGGTCAAATACATGCCTTGCGTCAGATTCAATCCCAACGAATGAATATCGTTGATGAACATCAGCAAGCCGGCCAGCTTCATCGTTTTGTTGACGCCGAATTCGTTGGCGGCCTTGATCGCATTAATAGTATCGCCACCAGCGTTGGCCAAACCTAGAATCTGTGCTTTTGAAGATTGCGCTTGCAGCAAAAACGATGAAAAATCGGATGCTGACAACGGATGTCTGACTGTGCCCATTACCTTACCGCCGGATGCCTTGACAACATTGGCGGTGTCACTTTCCAAAGAATGGCCGAACGCATAATCGGCAGTCAGGAAGAACCAGGTTTGGCCGCCCTGCTTGACAACGGCCGAGCCGGTGCCCTTGGCCAGTGCCACGGTGTCGTAGGCGTAATGTATGGTGTACGGTGAGCATTCTTCATTTGTCAAGCGCGCGCTGCCGGCGCCAACCGCCATAAATGGCTTTTTCTTTTCTTGTGCGATCTTTGCCATCGCTAAGCTGGTGCCTGAATTGGTGCCACCGATTAACGCATCGACGCCTTGTCGGTCAAACCATTCGCGCGCTTTTCCTGCTGCAACATCCGCCTTGTTTTGATGATCGGCACTCACAAATTCAATTTTTTTGCCGAGTACCGTACCGCCGAAATCTTCAATTGCCATCTTGATCGCTTCTGCACCACCTTCGCCGTCGATGTCGCCGTACAAGCCCGAAATGTCGGTGACAAAACCAATCTTCACAGTGTCGCCCGATACCTGCGCGCTGGCGCTACCGGCAAAACCCACGGCCATGACTGCTGAAACTGCCAGTGCTAATGTTTTAATTTTCATATCTTCTCCAGTGATTAAAAACAACTACTCCGTAAGTCAACCCACTCACCTACACTCCCAACAACGCGTTCAGCACAGGCATTTTTGCGCTCAATTCGCTAGAAGCAAAAGCCTCGACAATCTGGCCATGCTCCACCACATAAAACCGATCCGCCAACGGCGCAGCAAACCGGAAGTTCTGCTCCACCATCACAATCGTATAACCCTTCGATTTCAGCATCTTGATCATGCGCGCCAACGCCTGCACGATAACCGGAGCCAATCCTTCGGAAATCTCGTCGAGCAACAGCAAGCGCGCGCCGGTGCGCAAAATTCTTGCCACCGCCAACATTTGTTGCTCGCCGCCCGACAGCCGCGTTCCCTGGCTCGATTTTCGCTCTTGCAGATTCGGGAACATCGCGTAAATTTCGTCGAGCGACATCGCTTGCTCGGTTTTCGACAGCAGTGGCGGCAACAGCAAATTTTCCTCGGCCGACAGCGAAGAAAAAATCCCGCGCTCCTCCGGGCAATAACCGATGCCGCAGTGCGCGATGCGATGGGTCGGCATGTTTATGGTTTCAACCCCGCCGACCTTGATCGAGCCCTTGCGGGTGCCAGTCAAGCCCATGACCGCACGCAAAGTGGTGGTGCGACCGGCGCCGTTGCGCCCCAGCAGCGTGACCACTTCGCCCTGCCGGACCGATAAATTGATGTCGTGCAGGATGTGCGATTCACCATACCATGCATGCAAGCCGGTGATTTCCAGTACGTTCTGGCCCATTAGTGCGCTCCCGCCAACTCTTCACTGTCTGTACCCATGTAGGCCTCCATGACTTCGGGATTGTTCGAGACCTCGGCATACGTCCCTTCGGCCAGAATCGCGCCGCGCTGCAGCACCGAAATACGGTCGCAAATACCGGACACAACATGCATATTGTGCTCGACCATCAGAATGGTGCGCCCGCTGGAGACTTTCTTAATCAGTTCGGTAACGCGGCTGACGTCTTCATGCCCCATGCCCTGGGTCGGCTCATCGAGCAGCATCAGTTCCGGCTCCATTGCCAGCGTGGTGGCGATTTCAAGGGCACGCTTGCGACCATATGGCAAATCGACCGTCACGGTAGCAGCGAATTCGCCCAGATCAACCTGTTCCAGCAAAGCCATCGCCCGATCGTTGAGTCGCGCCAGACTGGCCTGGCTTTTCCAGAAATAATAGGAGGTGCCGAGCGTGCGTTGCAAGCCGATACGCACGTTTTCCAGCACCGTCATATGCGGGAATACTGCGGAAATCTGGAAGGAACGAATGATGCCCTGGCGCGCAATCTGCGCTGGCTTAGCAGCCGTGATGTCGCGACCATTGAACAAAATATGTCCGGTGGTCGGAATCAGGAATTTGGTCAACAGATTGAAGCAAGTGGTCTTGCCGGCGCCATTCGGTCCGATCAGCGCATGGATGTGGCCGCGCTGGACCTGCAGATTCACATTATCAACAGCTGTAAAGCCCTTGAATTCCTTGGTCAGATGTCTTGTTTCCAAGATAACGTCGTCCATTTTGTCTCCTCGCTGCTGAATGCTGCTGGTCTGCTGGATATTTCCAGCTTTATTTGTAAGTTCTTTTCAATATACAACATTATTTGATGCTCCGTAATACCGTATAAATACGTATCAAGGTAGATCAAAGTTTACGGGTAGCGCGTATCCATGCTGCCGCTTTTTCGGCAATCATGATGGTAGGCGAATTGGTATTGCCGGAAGTAATGGTCGGCATCACCGAGGCATCCGCTACCCGCAAACCCTCGATGCCCCGGATCCGCAACTGACTATCGACTACTGCCAGCGGATCGTCGCTGCGGCCCATCTTGCACGTACCTACCGGATGAAAGATGGTGGTGCCGATGTCGCCGGCCGCGCGCGCCAATTCTTCTTCGCTGCGAAACTGCGCGCCAGGCTTCAATTCTTCCGGCGCATATTTCCGCAGTGCCGGTGCGGCGACGATATTGCGCGTCAACGTCAGGGAACTTGCCGCTATTCTGCGGTCTTCCGGTGTGTTTAGGTAATTTGAAGAAATTTTTGGAGAATCCGCTGCGACGCCGGATGTAATGCGCACATGGCCGCGCGAGGTAGGGCGCAAATTGCACACGCTGGCAGTAAAAGCAGGAAACGGATGCAATGGTTCGCCGAATTTTTCCAGCGACAGCGGTTGCACGTGGTATTCCAGATTGGCGGTGGCCTGCGCCGGATCGGACTTGGTAAATGCGCCCAGTTGCGACGGTGCCATCGACATCGGGCCGCTTTGATGCAGCGCATATTCAAGGCCGATTTTCAACTTGCCGAACCAGTTGCCAGCCATCATGTTAAGCGTTTTTGCACCCTGAATCTTGAAAACGCTGCGGATCTGCAAATGATCCTGCAGGTTTTCGCCCACGCCCGGCAAGTCCAGTACCAGCGGCACTCGATGCTGCTGCAGCAAGGCGCTGGGGCCAATGCCGGACAGTTGCAGGATCTGCGGACTACCGATGGCGCCGGCCGCCAGGATCGTTTCGCAATTGGATTCCGCAAACCATTCGCGGCCGCCGCCGATGAATTCCACTCCTCGGCACACCAATCCCTGCGGCCCATTTTCAGTGCGCAAGCGGCGCACCTGGCAGCCAGTCATAATTTCCAGGTTGGGACGACCGGCAGCTGGTTTCAGGAAGGCTTTCGCGGTATTCCAGCGTATTCCGCGCTTCTGGTTGACGTCGAAATAACCGCAACCGGCATTGTCGCCGGTGTTGAAGTCATCGGTATTCGGAATCCCGCATTCTGACGCTGCAGCGCGAAACGCATCCAGAATTTCCCATGACAGCCGCTGCTTTTCAACCCGCCATTCGCCGCCCGCACCGTGCGACAGGTCAGCGCCCTTGTAATGGTCTTCGCTCTTCCTGAAGAACGGCAACACATTGGCCCAGCGCCAACTGTCATCCCCAGTCAATGCCGCCCATTGGTCGTAATCGCACGCCTGCCCTCGCATGTAAATCATGCCATTAATCGAGGAACAACCGCCCAATACCTTGCCGCGCGGATAAATCAGGCTGCGCCCATTCAGGCCGGGATCGGGTTCGGTGCGGTACATCCAGTCGGTACGCGGATTATTGATACAGTACAGATAACCGACCGGAATATGAATCCACAGATAATCATCCTTGCCACCAGCCTCTATCAGCAACACTGAATTTTGACTATCAACGCTAAGCCGGTTGGCCAGCACGCAACCTGCCGAACCGGCACCGATGATGATGTAATCGTATTTGCCTGCAGACTCCATGCCATGCTCCGTCTTGGTGTTGTATTTAATACTATATATTGTATTTTTTATCGTATATAGATAATGCGGTAAAACATTGTTTTTATAGCATACTCCCTTATAAATAATGATAATTGACGTTACGCACAAAAAAATTCGGCCCACGAAAAAAATAAATGCGGTTCTTGTAGGAGCGCATCATGCGTTTAACCATTTGCGTGTTTTTCGTGTCTTTCGTGGACAATGCTTTTCAAGTTTTTAGGTGTCCCGCGATTAATATCAAAAATTAATTATTATAGTGTTACCCCTCCCGCATAAAATTATAAAAATCTACAGTATGTACAAAAACACCAAATTTAACGCTTACAACTAAACAAATTTTAAAAATACTACGAATAAGTATATATTTTTCCAAAATGTGGATAACCCTGTGGATAAGCTGCCTGTGCATTGTGCGTAAACGCATCCAGTGCGGCTGGCGTTTTTCTTATCCAGAATCCATCCTGTAAACATACCCTGCTTATGCAGACTTTATGAAATCGCTAATCACTTGAAATCATTCGTTTTTTCGCACTTATCCACAGATAAGTGCGACTGTTAACTATTAAGTAAGTCTGCGTAACCGATTTCACAATATCAAGTACACTTCTGGTAAATAACGATCAAGAAAGATACAGTGGCACAAAAGTTAATATTGCCGTTGACGGCGGAAGAATTGTTAGCCTTGGAAGACGTGGCCCGACATC
>JBGSTZ010000172.1:0-70683 GCA_041736255.1 Burkholderiaceae bacterium | reverse complement strand
GATGTCGGGCCACGTCTTCCAAGGCTAACAATTCTTCCGCCGTCAACGGCAATATTAGCTTTTGTGCCACTGTATCTTTCTTGATCGTTATTTACCAGAAGTGTACTTGATATTGTGAAATCGGTTACGCAGACTTACTTAATGTGAGGGTGCCTTCCTCTAATTTGTTCGGATAACCTATTGTGTGCTCACTCTGATTTTTTATATTGAATTTCGAGTATGGCTCTCTTAGGGTGATGGTCCCGTCGGGATTTATTGGGTAGCCCTTATTCTCCAAAAAGCCAAATACGTTTATATTGGTGAAAAAGGCTTTTCCATTTGATTCGTCGAGGAGCTTTTTAAAATCCTGCAATACGTCAAATGACATTATGTGACTAAAATTTGTGCCAAATTTGGAATTTTCCAAATCAAGGGCAATATAGCGACCCACCAAAAAATCTAGATTTTTGTTGTTCTTTGTATATAGTTGATATAGAGAATTCCATCTCCGATCCATTTCACTCAATGGAACAAGTTTGGTTGCCCAAAAAGATTTATTAAGCTGAAGGTTGTATAGCTCATAGCCATTCTGTGTCTTTTTGATGGTTGCCGCTGTAACCTTATATACGTTATACATCACTTCCTTATGCAATCCGTTTTCGATTTTTTGAGCATTTCATTGGGCGCCACGCGTGCAGTATTTCAGACGAGGCCTAACTTCTATTCAGACGAGGCCTAACTTCTATTTAGATCGAAAAAAATTTATATCTCGGGAGGCTTTCTACCTATCCAGATTGTCAATATGCCCGAAAGCCGCGCCATCACTCACTTTACCAATTGTGTCCGAGTTAGGCCTCAATAAAAATCCGTGAAAGGCAGACAGTGAGCACCTCCTTCCTTAGATTAAGATAAATATATCTTAAAAGCAATATAGTATGTTGCGTGCGTGAATGCAAATGTCCGCTTTGGAGAAGGAGCTTGACCGACTGCTTTTGGCCGATAACCACCATTCACCACCACTCCAATAGCAAGTTGATCAACGCGTCGGCATGCGTTGCACTGGCGTGCTGCGCTAGGTCTGCCTGTCAAGTGCGCGTTCCATCAAAAAATACTCTTGCGGCAAGGCCTTGCCGTGGATTTGTAGCAGCCGCCAGTGCGCAATAATTTCCGGATGTTGCGCAGTATTCAGCACTGCCTGTGCTTGAGGTAGCTGGCTGCGGTAGCGGCTGTGGTTGCTGGTGGCGGCGAATGCAATGCGCAGCTTGTCCGCAGACGGCGCGATGAGTCCGGCGAAATGGGGCAGTGTCTGTGCAATGACCAGGCCGGACGGATCGTAGTCGACGAAGGCAAAAACCGGCAGCGCCAACCCGCGTAGCAAGGATATTGCATAATCCGGCCGGTATACCGGGCTTCCCCGGAAAACCACCAAAGGGTTCTCGCCGGCGCGCGACAGATCGAATGTCACCTGGTGGATGCGGTCGAAGGCTTCCCAGTTTTCCACCAGCAACACGGAACTATGGCCGCAATGCGCGACCATCCAATGCCAGTCCAGATCGAGGTTGGCACCTAGGGGCAGGGCGATGCTCTGTTGATCCAGTAGCAAGGATTTGCCCGGCAGCGCTTTGACGGCCACGCGGTCTGGCCGTACCGGGGCGTCGGTCAGCTTCTCGTTGCTGCCGAGTTCCAGGCTTTCCGCGCGGCTCAAGTCATTCCACTGATCATGCGTGGTGGTTGCCACATCAATGCCTTCTGTAGCCAGCAATGCGCCAATTTCTGCCCTGTCTGCAGCGGAAAAAGTCAGCGATGCGCCGATACGTTGGCCGATGTTGTAGTCCTCGATAAATTGTATGAGGACTTTGCTGGCGTGCTGTCGCGGCGTGTCGCTGTGATAAACCCGCAGCAGGCTGACGATCAGTTTTTTTTCCATAGGGTCATGTCGGTCACGATGATATTTCCGGAATGCAGATGTCCGGCCGCTGCTTCGTGCCGTTCCATCTGAAACTGCTGGAATCGCCCCTTCGGCCCTTTGCCCAGCACTTGGATCGCGTGGATCGCATACAGCAGCCAGGCGTCGTCATCCAGGCTGACAAATTCATGCTGCTGCCGTTTCCAGCTAACTGCCGACAACGGGGCCATCGCTGCGCTGGCGGCTTCAAGGTAGCGATGGAATGCCAGTTGTACCGGTTTCGGCTGGATGATATTTACCGCTTTGGCTGTGCCGTCTTCCAGCAGCCGGCCGGCGGCGCGCTCCCGGACGATGCTGATCGCCGCTGCCGGGA
Source organism: Burkholderiaceae bacterium (assembly GCA_041736255.1). GTDB lineage: Bacteria > Pseudomonadota > Gammaproteobacteria > Burkholderiales > Burkholderiaceae_D > AVCC01. Next base: position 68,425 of record JBGSTZ010000172.1, on the reverse strand, counting down.
TCGTCCTTGCCACCTCGGCCAGCGCTTCGCGCGTCTGCGCGGAAGATAGGTCCGGGTGGACTTTCAGGCGCAGCCCAGCAAAGCGGGAAGACCAGTCTGGCAGCGTCTGAATCTCTTCCACTTCGGGCGGCTGGTAGTCCGGATTTTTTCTGAGAAAGTGCGCAAAAGCGCGGATGCGACGGGCGTCCGGTTCGACTTGGCGCAAACGGTACAGAAACGCCTTGAGCACGGCAGTGATGTCCATGTGGGTTGCGCGCCACTCCTGCAGGCGGATCAGGATCTGATGCTGATAGACCACGAACAAGGGTTTCAGTAGCGATGCGCCTTCCAGCGAGCCCAGCAGGTGCTCGCCCTCCAGCAGCGCGATCGTCTCGCCTATCTTTTCGGCGCGGTCCAGGTAGAACGCATTTTGTCGCCTTTTCTCGGCCAGGGTGCTGACGTTGGCAAACTGGTTTTCCGTGATGACGCGCAGATTGAGCAGTTCGTTGCTGACCAGCGAGGCCAGCTCGAACACGCCGACGCTAAATTCCGTCGCATACTCATCCTGATCCTCGACACGGTTTTCGTGGCTGGCAGTTACGTATTCGACAATCAACTGCGGCAGCCGGTTGATCAGCTCGCCAAAGTTGGCGCCAACCGCATAACTGCGCTGGCGCTGGAACACTTCATCCAGATGATGTTCAAAACTGGGGCTGAGGCGAAAATCGTCCTGAAAGTAGGGGATTAATACCCGGTGCTGTTGCAGCTGGCGAATTTTGCGCTGATTTTCCGCGTCTATCCCGACTCCGCCATTGCAGTAGGTGGCAGCGATCAGGTGGCGGTTGGCGTGCAGCAATTCCAGGTAGGAAACGATGTTGTTGATGCTCTGGCTCACACCAACACTCCTTGCTTGGCGGGCGTTTCGTCTTCTTCATCCGGGATCGCATCATGCTCCATCAGGAACTCGATCACTTCCTGGATGAATTCGATTTTGCCGGTGATCTGGTAGATTTCGCGCTCGGGATTGGAGAGCAGAAGATAGCCCTTGTCGCGGAAGTTTTTAAGTACCTTTTCCAGACGGGTGCGATCGGTTCCGTCGGCCTGAATCTTGAGCTGGGTGGCCAGCGTCTGCAAGTCGTTGCGAAAACTGGGATTGGCATCAATGGCCGCCATCAGCTTGTTGACCTCGATCGGGGTGCCGACAGCGAGAAAGTCGTCGCTCTGCATCGCGCGCATCACCATGTCCAGGAAACTGACCACCGGCCGCAGGGTTTGCTTGTTGTCCGTAAACACTTCCTTGGCGGTCTTGCGTTCGTGGCCGCCAGTGACGTTGTGGGCGGCGAAATACGCGCCTGCGTGGCGTGTTTCAGCCAGATGCAAGCCGATCTTGCCCAGATAGTCATTCACTGCATGCTGATTGTCCTGCACATTGAGAAAGGAGAACCCTTCGTGGTTCGAGACCGGGCAGATGAATTCGCCGGTCAACAGCGCTTGCACGACTTGCTCAAACATGGGAAACCTCCAGTTCTGCATCCACAATTTCGTCGTCGGTGTCATCCAACGCCACCCGGACTTCGGCCAGGCGACGATCCGGTTCAACCGTGAAGCGATGCTTGAACAGGGCCAGGGTATCCGGGTCGGGGTCGGGGAAGGCGGAAACCAGGGTAATGTTGTTGCGTTCGAGCAGATCGACCAGTCCGACCACATTGCCTGCATCCAGGTCTTTCAGCTCGTCGAGCGCCCACACGATATTCACCTTCGCATCGCGCCGGATGCGGTTGATGAACGCCACGAAAATGGTGGCCAGCACCAGGTAGGACAGCCCGTTGGACGACACAGCTTCCAGGTCGGAAGCCCGTTTGAAGACGCGCCGATTGCCGTTTTCCGTGACTTCGCCCTGAATGCGGATCAGGCCTTTCAGATCGGCCCGAATCCCCGCCTTTACCTCCCAGTGTTCCAGCAGTTTTTCGATGTTTTGGGCAAATTCGGGTGGCGGTAGTTCATTCGATGCAGCACCTTGCCAGGCGCGGTGGGCTTCTGCCATTTCGCAAATCGCCGGCCAATATTGGAGTTCGGTGATGGTGGAAACGATCTCGACGCCGACCTTGGAAATGCTTTCGAAGGCCAGACTGGTATCGAGGTGTTCCTGCAGCTCGCGGTTGAACTGGTGCACACGGCGATGGAATTCCTGCATCGTGTGGTGAAATGCCTTTACTTCACCGGCAATGTTTGCCGCTTCCATGAGCAGGATGCGCTGGGTTTCCTGATGCTCTTTGGCGAACCAGGCCTTGAATGGTGCAATCCACTCCCGGCTCGGCGCCGGCGATAAAGAACCCAGTGCCGATTGCAAATACTGCTCGGGCGGAGTGCCTTGGTGGATTCTGAAGCCGGACGCGACTGCACTAATGCCGTGGCGGATGGTGCCATTCAGGCCAATGACCTGCTGGGCATGCTGGTTTGCCAGCCCGGACAGCGCATCGAGCGTCCACGAGGGGTCATATTCCGGGACGGAAACGTCGGGATAGCCCGGCATGTTGTCGATATGTTGCCGGGCCAGCTTACGTTGTTCGGAAAGTTGCGCAAGTTGAACGCCAATCTTCTTGATCTGGCCTTGCAGCAGTTGCTGATGCTGCTCCCATTTGGCGTCGAGCCCGGCGATGGTCTTGACGTGGAGCTGCTCCGTTTCCCGTGCCTTGATGCCGTCAGCCAGAAAACCTTCGCAGGCCGGCCACTGTTTGTCTTTCCAGTAATGCCATTCCTGCACGCGCTGGATGAAGCTGTCGATGCAGGCCAGTTCGGTAGTGATCCGGCTTATCGTGTCATCAATCTCCTTGAGTTTCGCCGTGTCCACCCCTTTTTTGTGCAGCACTGCGTCACGCTCGGCATCGTACTGCACCAGTTTCATGCCCAGCGCAGCCTCACGCCCCGCCTTGACGGCATCGATCAATTTGGTTTCGGTATCGCGTTTCTGCTGCCGTTCGCGACGCTTTTGGGCATAGGTCGCACGACGGCTGGCTGCCTCGGCCTGAGACATTTCATCAAAGCGCGTCAATTGTTCTTTGGCTTCTTTCAGAATCTCCTGCGCACTTGCCAACCGCTGTTGCGCCACATTGGCCGCTTCGCGCTTGCTGACTTCGACCTGCTTTTTGGCTTCCTCGACCTCGGCTTGTGCCGACTGCACCTGCACTTTGGCTTTATGTATCTGTTGCTCATGCAGCAGGCCGGCTTGCTCGGCCGACTCGCGCGCAGCACCAGATTGCGTGAGAATCGCGCGCGCCTTGTCCAGAGCGCTGCGTGCTTCTTTCAACCGCGTTTCAGCCAGCTCGACTTCCTGTTGCGCAACACGCATATCCGCTGCCGGATGGGCATCGAGTCGCTCAAGGTTGAGGGTCAAGCCATACAGGCCATACAGTCCATGCAAACCATCGCCTGGCTCGACCAGGGCCGGCGCAAGGTCGGTGCGCTCCAGCATATCGCCCCGGATTACCTTGGCAATATCGGACGACCAGTGCGGCAGTTCATTTCTCAGGAAGTGCAGCAAACTGCCTTCTTGTGGGGCAAACTGGCGCTGCTTGTCGGCCAGTTCCTGCTCGGCGGCGTCCGTCAGCCGGACTGCCGCACACACCTGCCGTTCCTGATCCTGAAAGTCTTGCAGGGTTTTGCGATAGCTTGCGTCCAGCGCCCGGCGCTGAGTTTCAACCGTTTCCCGGGCCTGGCGTGCCGCCTCCAACGCCTGCTGCTTGCGCTCATGGAGTGCAAGCGCTTGCGGGTCGGCAACCGGATGCTCTGCGGCGACAGTGCAGCGGACATGTTCACCATAGGCAAGCTGCGCAGCTTGCTCCAGTTGATGCCGTTGCGTCAGTGCCGCCTGTTTGGTATGTTGTTCGCCCTCTTCAAAAACCGACTCCATCTGGCGCTGATCCAGCTCGCACGCGTCTGCGACCAGACGCAGGTTTTGTTGTGCGATATCGCGGAAGGTGTTGAAGCCATCCTGCTCGGTCTGCTTCAAGCGGTCGTAGATGGTCGAAATTTCCGATTGCTCGCCCAGCAAGGCTTTGCGACGTTCTTCCAGACTTTTCGATTCGCTGCGCAACTGCTGTGCGTTTTGCGCCCGGGCATCCAGTTCTTTGATGCCGTCTTTCTCATAAGCATCGCACTGATCCTTGAGTTCATTCGCCTTGCCTTCGGCGAATTCGGCATTGATCCGCGCCGCTATTTGCTGGTCGGTGATCGCGTTGCGCTGCTGCTGAAACTGGTTTTTCTCTTCTTCCAGTAAAGCTCCCAGTCGTTGCCGCTCATTTTCCTGTTGATGATCCGCATGGTCGAGGTGTGCAGCCAGGCTGCAATATTTGGCCCGGATTTCTCCCAGCGCAAGCTCGATCGCCTGCAGCTTGATGTCGGCATCTTCGATTGCCGCCATGCCGGGGGCCAGCGCCATCACTGCGGTATAGGCTTTGTAGCCCTTCGGCCAGTCTTCGATTTTGCGCCGGTCGCCGGAAATCGAATGGGATGCCACTTCATCGGCGACACAGTCGATCACCATGCTTTGCAAATCGTCGAAGTTGGTTTTGCGACGGAACATGCCGCTGACGATTTTCTCGATCTGGCGCAACGGCTGCTTGGCTGACGTGAACGCATATTCCTGCGTCAGTTCGCGCAAATAGCGCAGGTGCTGCTTGTCCGTGGTGTTGCTCGGTATGCCCTGGATGATGTGGCGATATTCGGTCTGGGATTCGATCTGTCTCTCGGAAAACGCGTACTCTTTCAGCCTGAGATGCTTGGCAAGATTGATCGTCGGCACGAACTCGCCGTCGGCCTGGATGAACTGCGTGAGCTCGAACCCGTGGCGCACGAAGCGATACAGCACACGCTCTCCGGCGCGGTCTGCATGGGCAATCACCATGCGCTTGTAGCCGCCGGGGCGCTGATATTCGAAGGCGATATAGGACGTGGTGCGCGGCAAATAGTAGCCGACGAAAGTGTCGCGACCAGCCTCGGCAGTGACGATCCGGTTCGGACTTTCGCCATAAAAAAGCAACAACAGCTGCAACACCGAGGTCTTGCCGCGCCCGTTGCGCCCGGTCAACACCGCGCCGCCATCCACCGGCAGTTCGACGATCCGGCCCGGGCTCAGGGAGTCGATCAGAATCAGACGCAGTAATGCATAGTCATCCGGATGCTGATGTTCTGTGCGCTCTGCGTTCTGCGGCGCTGCTGATGAAGTATTTGTTGCGGTTTTTACGGAATCCATTACTGCACCTCGTTTGATTAATTGTTGCCAGCCAGCGCACCGTTCCTAAATCCATAGCCAAATATTCCATTACTAAAATGGCACATCTGGCCAGACGTTCTCCGAACAGTGCTGAGAACGATTCGCGCCACGGGATCGCACCGTGGAGTTCCAGATAGGACACTCTGCCGGCCTTACGGGCGGCGGAGGTGGCGAAGCGGTTTTAACCGTTCTGCACTGGAAATGCGCTACATGCGCCGCTTTGAGTCTCGTCCTTACGTTCGACCAGAACGACCATACATGCTTTGCCCGATTCCTTACAGGTAGGGCGAAGGTGACATGGCCGCCCCCGCGGACAGGCACAATAGCCTCCCGCACGGCCGGACGCTCAGAGAGTCCCAATCCTCGACGGGCGATAGCATACGCTGCGCCCTGATGTGTTGAAATACCTTTGATCTGGGCGTAATTCACAGCGCCGATCACCGACGTATAGGCCGGACTGACTTCAATTACTTCCACCCCGGCCCGAAATGCTGCGGCCTTGATCGACGAAATTACCTTGTTGCAGGAGAAGGAAGAAAGCAGCCGCGCCTGCTTCGACTTGACCGCTTCCAGCTCGGCTTTCTTCTTCTGAAAACTCAGAGCTTCCATGATGATCGGCTTACAGGCCGCCTGCGCCTGCTTGCAAATCGAAACGGCTGCATCACCAATGATGGCTTTGGCTTGATCTGTCGTTTTACCGTAGGTGACCAGAGCAATGCGCCTGGTGCAAATCAGGTTGCCAAAGCGGTCCGTTTCCGACACCGCCAAATGGTCCGCGTTGATGTCGACGCCAATTGCGCCCAGGTCCTTGCGCGACACTTGCGCCACCGGCTGTGCTTCGACGCTCACGAAGACCCGCCAACCTTTGTTATTGCCTGCGTTGTCACCTGCGCTGTCCCGCACGAAGCGATAGCTCAGTGCTGTGCCAACGCGCTTCCCTGCAGCGCTGCCATCGCTTTTTCTGTGCGGCGCTGTGCTGACCGTTTGCCATAGAGCCTGGCGCACATCGACGTGAGCACTTCCGTCATGTCGCGCACGATGTCGTCTTTCATTTCTTCCGGATCAATGACCATGATGCGCCTGTTCTGCGCCGCCAGTGCCGCCTCGACGTACTCGAAACCGAACCGCGTCAGCCGTTCACGGTGCTCGACCAAAATGACCTGCACCTGTGGATTTTGCAACAAGCGCAGCATGCTCTTCCGGTGCCCGTTCAAACCAGATCCAATTTCTTTGACGGCATCGACGATGACCAATTTATTGCTGATCGCATATTCCGTCAATCGCACCAATTGTCGATCAAGATCATTCTTTTGGTCTGCGCTGGAAACGCGGGCGTAAAGTGCCACTCCGCATGCCCGTGACTCGGCATGCACCACAACAGTACCTGTTGGCAATTGCTCACATCGGACAGGCATCGTCCCAGCTTTCCACATGCGCCATGCGGTTTTGTAACTGATGCCCTGAAGTTCGGCCCATACGCTCAGTTTCATACTTAGGATGATGTCCTATATGTCTATATTTATATTAGCAGTTGCCAACCCCGCTGCGATCTGAATTCGCCGGATGCCATGGCCGGCATTATCCTGAAATCCTCCGTATTGCAAAACAAGGAATCATTTGCACAATTTGCACCGTTTTTTTGCCGGCGCACTATGATTGTCGAATGGTTTATTGACATTCCATGATGGCACTATGGTCACTGCAAACTTCCGTTTCTATGCAGAATTGAACGAGTTTCTGGCTCCCGGGCGGCGCTGGCATGCTTTCGATAGCCCGTGTGCGCAGTCGGCAACGGTCAAGCACATGATCGAAGCGCTCGGTGTCCCGCACACCGAAGTCGAGCTGGTGCTGGTCAACGGCGAGTCGGTCGGTTTTACGCGAATGCTGGAGGAGGGCGACCGGGTCGCGGTTTACCCGAAGTTCGAGACATTCGACGTCAGCCCCTTGCTGCGGGTGCGCGACACTCCGCTGCGGATCACGCGCTTCGTCGCCGATGCCCATCTGGGCGGACTGGCGCGTCTGCTGCGCATGGCTGGTTTTGATACGCTTTACGACAACAACTTCGACGACAGCGAAATTGCAATCATCGCCGCCCGCCAGGGCCGAGTCGTGCTCACCCGCGATCGCGATCTGCTCAAGCGCCGCTCGATCACGCACGGCTGCTTCCTGCATGCGCAAAAGCCGGCGCAGCAACTGCGCGAACTGTTCGAGCGCCTGGATCTGGCGCGCAGCGCGCAGCCTTTCACGCTATGTCTGCATTGCAACACACGATTGCAAGCGATCGACAAGGTGCTGGTGCTGCAGCGAATTCCTCCGAAAACGCGCGAATTTTATGACAATTTCAGCACATGCGATGTCTGCCGCCGCGTATTTTGGCAAGGTTCGCACTGGCAGCGCATGCGCGCCTTGCTGGATGACATCGTGCTGCCGCGCTGACCAGGGCGAAATTCTCAATCCCGCCTGGACCGGCTGGCCTCGCAAGCGGGGTTTCGCGCAGCTTCAGAAACTCTTTTGAATCCGCCGCAGCGCCGATAAGGCAGATTCCACCCAGCCGAAACCTATCCTTTCTTGCTCAAGACGCAGGTTCTTGCGGATTTGGTTATCCCGCAAAGCATCAAAGAGTGCTTTTTCATCGGAATTCAGTCTGGGCAAGTCGCGCAGCGTCTGTTTCTCTTCCTCGCCCCACTGCGGTTCAAATGCAAGCAGGGTGGCGCGGTCCATCAGGAATGATTCCACATGCCCGAACTGGCTGCGGAGCTGATCCAGGATCGCAAAGCCGTGCGTGTCGATATCACCCCAGTAATGTATCGGACGGCGCGCCAGCCATTCGGCTTTGCGCAACATCTCGAAACCGTATCCGGCGCCGAACAAGATCAGGCTGTCCCGGAGCAGCGGAAAGGCCAGGAAGTTGACCTCGTTCTCGGTGATGAAAACACGTTCGACATCAGGCTTGAGTCGGGCAAAACTTTCAGCATCGAGGGTGATGTCCTGTATCGGGGCGTCCGGCAACAGGGCGTACTCCGGATCGAACATGCGCAAGCGGATGCGCAGCGGCTTGTCGCGAAATCCGTAACGTCGGGCGAACTGGCCGGTGCCGGCTGCGGCCGGATCAATGTTCTCGTGCGGCAAGATGCTGTCCAGCAGTTCGACGAGCACGCCGCGATGGGCTTCGATGAATTTGCTGTGTACGCCCGGGATGTCGACTTGCCGCAGGTAGACGCCGGGACGCGGATGCTTCTCAAGCCAGGCGACGATATCGAGCAGCCGGCCCCACTCGGCGGCCAGTTCCAGCGCGCGCAGCGGCCGCCTGGCCAGCCAGTCCAGCAGACGCGGCTGTCGCCTGCGTGTGAGCTCGATTAACGCAGCGAAGCGCGCGACATCGCGTTGCTTACCGATCAGCGCCAGGGCATCATCGACGCTATCGAGCCACACCTCCTGCGGCACCGCGTTGGCGCCGAACACGCGGTGCCTGAACTCCCGCATCTGCACCCGGCAGTGCGGCATCAATCGCAGCGCGGCGATCCAGGCGCGTACCGCATCGAAGCGCTCCGCCATCTCCGCCGAAGTCGGGCTCCTGAGCGCCAAACGCTTCGGGAAAATCGGCTCGCCAGTAACCAGGCTGGCCAGCAATTCGCCCCGCTCCCACAGCTTTTGCACCTGGGCACGCAGGTCGAGCGGAGTGGTCCAGCTCATCCGACCATCCTTGCTTTCTCGGCGCGGTATTCTTCAATCGAGAGATTGCGCAGCCGGGAGGCGCGGCCATCTTCGTTGTGGACAAACCCGACGCTGGAAACGAAGGGTTCGATGATGTGGATTTTTTGCAGCGGCGTGACGATCAGCAGCTGCAGGTTGAGTTGGGCAAACAAGCGCAGGCCGTATTGCGCCGAATCGTCCGAGCCGCGCCCAAATGCCTCGTCGATGACCACGAAACGGAAGGAGCGGGAACGCAGAGCACCCCATTCCAGGCCGAACTGATAGGCCAGGCTGGCAGCCAGAATGGTGTAGGCCAGTTTCTCTTTCTGGCCGCCCGACTGCCGCCCGAATCCGAGTAATGCTCGTGTTCACTGTCGTCCTCGCGCCAGCGCTCGCTGGCGGCAAACACGAACCAGTGCCGCACATCGGTGACCTTGGCAGTCCAGCGACGGTCTTGCTCGGACAAGCCATCGCGTCCGCGAAAGCGCTCGATGATCCGTTTGACCTGCAGAAATTTGGCCTCGGAATACTGGACATCGTCCGAGCCGGTCAGTGCGCCTTCGGTACAGGTGCGCAACTCGTACTGAAAATCGCGGATGTCGGCATCCGGCGTCGGTTGCGCTTCCAGCACGATGTAGCGGCCGGGGTTGTAGTCGATTTTGGTCAGCGAGTCGTTGATGCGCGCGATCCGCTCCTTGATGGTTTCGCGTTCGCGCGCCAACTGCGACTGGAAGTTGGCCACTTCGCGGATGGTGTTTTCGTTCAGCAATTCCTTGAAGCGCGCCTCGAAGCGCGGCAGGTTGTCGGCTTGCACGGCATCGAGCATGCTGCGGTATTCAAAAGCAGCGTCAATGTTGGCATCGACTTCCGACGTCTCCAGTTTGAATTCCTCCTTGTAAGAACTCATCGCCTTGATGATCCGCTCGCCCACGGCGTTGACTTTCCTGCTTTCGTTGTCGATCTGCTTTTGCAGCCAGTCGCGCATCTCGCGCTCGCGGTTGTCGCAGGATTCGACCGTGAGTTGAAGTTCGCCCAGTGCTTCGCTGCGCACGCTGTCGAGCTGCTCGAAATGCGCGGCGTGGGCCGTCGTGGCCGGTTCATCCAGTACCGCTTGAGCTTGCGCGCGCTGGCTTTCCGCATCGAACTTTTTCTGTTCGGCTTTCGAACGTTTGTCCTTGTGCTGTTCAAGTTGCGTGTCTGTTTCCAGCAATACCGCAGCGACCACATTCAGCCTTTTGCTCAGTTGCTGGAGTACGTCGGAAGCAGATTCCAGCTTCTGTTTTTCGTCGCTCAGTTGCGCCACATCCAGTGCAAGAGATTGCCAGTCGAGTTCCCGGAAGTCCGTGTATTCGTCGAGCTTGGACAGCGCAGTGAGGCGCTCCTTGAGCAGGTTCTGCCCGGCCTGGATCTTGCCAATACGCCTGCCCAATTCGCCCAGGTCAATCTCCAGCTTTCTGCCATTGGTTTCGAGCGCGGCGACCTTGGCCGTGTTGCTCCAGCCCAGAACAAAGCGACTGCGGTCATCGAGCCGATGCCGGTCGTCCTTCTCGTGCCGCTCGCCGGTTGCCTTGATCTGACCCGAGCGGGTGATGGCGCGGGTCTCGCGGCGGAACTGCTCCTGGGTCGCGCAGCAGGCCAGGTCGAAACGGTGCGTCGTCTCACGTTCGAGCCAACCGTAGAACGGCGAATCGGGCTTGATGGATAGCTTGCGCGCCAGTGAATCCCGGTGCAGGCCGGGCAGTTCGGCGCGAGTACCCGGGCGGATGCGGAAATACACCAGCCGTCCTCTGAGTTGGGTTCGATCAACCCATTCCGCCACCGCTGCGTAATGCGCGTCCGGCACCAGCAGCGATAAGCCGAAGTTGCGCAATAGCCGTTCGGCTGCGCCTTCCCAGTCGCGCTCTTCGTCCCGCACTTGCAGCAACTCGCCGGCAAACGGCATCTCCGCCTCAGGCAAATCGAGCGCTTTGCACAACGCGGCCCGCATGGCAACCTGTTCGGCGGGAATGTTGCTGCGCCGGGCTTTCAGGCTGCGGATTTCGGCGCACAGCGCGTCATGTTCCAGTTTGCCCTGACGCAAGGTCATACCGTGCTCGGTCAGATCGTTTTGCAGGCTGGCATCCTGTTCCCGTGCTGCTTCGGCCAGGGCAGAAAAATGCTGTCGCTGGCCAACAAAACCGGACGCATCGGCGGATGGGCTTTCGCCGGCAGCGCGCACCAGTTCGGCGTAACGCTGTGCCTTGCGTTCACGCGCCTGGCGCTCCGCATCCTTGTTGCGTATTTCGACTGACAGTCTTTCCAGGCGGTCGCCGCCATTGTCGGCAATGCTGCGTTTGAGGTCGGCTTCAATCACGCGTTGCGTGTCGCGGCGCGCTTCAAGCTGCCTGACCTGGGCATTTTGCCGCTCCCCTTCATCCGCAAGGTTGGCGATACGGCTCTCCAGTAAGGCGCGCTTCAGTCCCGCCCAGTAAGGTCTGAGTGCCTCGCGGCAGGCGCGAAATGATTCTGCCTGTGCCACCAGAGAAGCATGGCGCGCGCAGTCGGCAACCAGCGGCGACAACAATTCCACTTGCCGTTTGGCCTTCAGCACGGCCTCGTGCGCCCGGCTCAGGTCATCGAAGTGGCAGATCAGGGCCGTGATGCGGGACGCCACCTCAAACGGTTCGAGCATGTGGCTGCGCACGAAGTCGGTCAGGTTACCGACCGACTTCATCGACACCGTTTGATGAAACAGCTCCAGCGCCTGTTCATTGTCGATGCCGAAGCGACGCCGGAACCAGGAACCGTAGGGCGGAAAGCTGTCAAATATTTCCACATCCGACGCCCGCAATTTCCTGCGCAGTGCGCTAATATCCGTGCCGAAATGGGCGAAATCTGCCGCAATCGATAATGCGCGTTCGGCGCCGACAAAGAAGCGCGCCGGCTGCCCTTGCGCATCCTTCATCCAGAACACCTGCGCCAGCGTTACCGTCTGGTCGTAGCCTGCGTTATGAAACACCCCCAGGATCACCGAATAATTGTTGTGGTCGCGCAGCGCCACCGGTTTGGCAGTCCCGCTCACCTCATTGCGCTCTGACTTGTAATGCCCCAGCACGTAGGAACGCAGTGAGCGTTCGCGGCTGTCGGCGCCGGCGGCCTTGTTGTAGGCGATGCGGTGCGCCGGCACCAGCAGCGTGGTGACGGCGTCCACCAGCGTCGATTTGCCGGAACCGATGTCGCCGGTGAGCAAGGCGTTATTGCCATTCGGATTGAGCGCCCACACGCGACCATCGAAGGTGCCCCAGTTAAACACTTCCAGCCGCTGCAGACGAAAGCCCGAGAGAGCATCGTCGGCGACAAAATCCATGTCCAGGGTTTGCATGTCATTCATCGGTAATGCCCCCGCTTGTTGCCCCTGACTGTGCCTGATACGCAGCCAGTCGCGCATCGAACTCCGCCAGCCACTGGGCGTCGACGAAAGCCTTGATGATGCGGCGCACTTCGAACGCGCCGGCTTGTTTTTGCTGCTGCGCGACGCCAGGTTTAAGCTTGCGCAGAAATCCAAGCTCTACGATTTTGTTGAGATGGGTCTCGATCTGGTCGATCAGCCTGGCCTCGTTGCTGCTGTCAGGCAGAAATACCCGAATCAGCTCGACGATTTCATCGCGGCTGAGAACGAGCCGCGTGTCGCCACCGCTGGCGTCGAATTCGGCCAGCTTCTTGCGCAGCAGCGCCAGCAGCAAGCTCACTGGAAACGACAGCGGACGCCGCGCCACCAAGCGCGGCAGCTTGGGCGCTGCGTCGTCTTCGTTTTCAGTGCGCGCGTGCAGAAAAGCATAGCCCTCCGCCTCGTCCAGCGCCAGTTCCAGCCCCAATACCGCCACGTAGTCGCGCACCCGCGCTTGCAGTTCGAGCAAGGACTTCCAGAGGCTGGCGTCCGCTTCCTGGTAAATCACGCCTTTGAGCAACTGGATGACCAGTACCGATAAGTCATTCGTGGTTGCGGCATTTTCAAGTTCCTGCTCTGCCATTTGCACCCCATTGTATTTATCCGACCGCATTTATTTGACAGCATTTACCTGAACGCATTTATCTGACCGCATTTACCTAACAAATATGACGCGCGGCAAACGCGCCTGCTTCGTGTGCTTCTGGCCGTCTGGCCCCGTGCGTTTCCAGATGATGGTCTCGGTCGTATCTTCATCCACCACGGTCTTGGATGCGTCCCCCGCAAGCTGTAAATACGTCACCAGCTCGGCCAGGCCGTGCTGCAGCGGTTGCAACTCGCACAGCTCGCGCAGGGTGACTTGCGTGCGACTCTGCAAGGCGTGGCGGATATGCCGCGCCAAAGCGCTCTTGTCGATCACCACCTGTGAATATAACGCAGTTGCATCCATATCGGCATCGCCGGGCTCCAGCGCAATATCGGTGATCAGCGGTTTGCTCGTGGGTGCGTAAAGTGGCCGCTCCATCGGCAATTCGATGTCGGCAGCGGTATTCGCAATGCGCATCACAGTACCCGGTGGCGTTGCATCCCGCATGCTCAGCGCTTTGGCTTCGATGCCGTGCAGGATGTCCATGATGCGGCGGTTTTCCAGCCAGGCCTGGTCGTCCAGGAAGCGTCGCAACTGCTGCGACAGCCGGGCCACCGTGCGCTGGGTGTGTTCGCCGGCCTCCAGCCAGTCGTAATGCACGCGACGGGTACGGGCGTCGGGCTTGAGTTCGGCTATCGGGGCCAGGGCCAGGACGCGTTCCAGCAACGCCGTCAGTTCCTCCTGCCGGCTGCTGGACATCAGAAAATCCCAAAACGCGCGAAAGCTGCGGCCCTGATCCGATTCGGAAATGGCGTCGCGCTCGCCCATGATTTCTTCCAGCAGCGCGCCTTTTGAGCCTTCCCACAGTGCGATGCGTTCGCGCACGCGCCGATCCAGTCCGCGAAAGTTTTGCTCCACCTCGCGAAAATCCGTCAGTAATTCGCGCGCCATCGCCATGAACTGCTGGAAACGATCTTTCAACGCGGTATCGTCCAGCAACGGCATGTCGCCCGTCAAAACGCGGGCGATTTCAGCGTCGATCTCATCGCGACGTTTGTGTAATTCGGCAATACGCGTCTGCGGGTCGGTCTCGCTGCCTTCACTCATCTGCTTGAGCAACTCGAACAGCGTGAGCAAGCGCGACTCGGTGCCGACGAAGCTGCGCTCGGTCAGCGTCCCGAGCCAGGCAATCGCCTTCTCGGTGGCCGGGGTCAGGTCGAAATGCGGTTCGTCCGAACCCTGGCGATAAAACTTACGCAGCCAACCCTTGTCATTGGCAGCCCAGTCGTTGAGATATTCCATTGCCGGCTTCGGGAAGGCTTCTGCACCCAAGCGCTCGCGCAGTGCGAACAGTTCATCCTCCAGCGCCTCCGCCAAATCGGCCTGTGCCATCACCCGCAAATTGGGTGCGATGAACGCGCGTTGCAGAAAACTTGCCACCAGCGGCGCGTGATCCGAGCGCAGCAGCCGCCAGGCCGGGTGGCTCTGGCGCAGCAGGGCTAATGTGGCGTAGTCGAGATCCATGAGATGAGCGGCTTCAATATTTTGTGATTCGATCAAGTGCCATGGGCCGCCTGGCATTCTTGCTCAAAGATCTTGTTTAACGGCATGTAGGTTTTTTGCTTCTCAATAAATTTTCACTACGCGACTTCTGACTTCTGACTTATGTTACCCGGGCGTCGGATACGAAAATATCATCGCCGGGTCCACCGGAAAGCGCATTCTCGAGTTTGACAGGCTTGGATGCCTGGGTACATCACGCCCATCATGTGCGGTGCATCGGTGGCGAATTCAAGCGGTTGCATTTGCTTCCGCCTCTTGAAGCCCTGAGTATTTTCAATTCAGGTATGAGTCTCAGTGAGCCGGAATTTAGTCTTGAGTATCGTTCAAAAACACTCATCAAGCGCATATATTCATGGACTTATTAAAAATACAGTGACTGGTATGCTTTCATGGATGTGGCAGGCACACCGGCACGTATTCCTTAGTCGCTGCTGTCAAAACGGATATGCAAGAAAGCCTTTAAAATTATCCAATGGATAATCTTAGCCATTCGGTCGTAGGCCTTGTAGTCGGCGAACTTGTGCATCGCAGCTTGCCGCAGGAACCAGATGGCGGCCGCCATCGGCTGCGTCGACGCCTGTTGCTGCTGTCGTGCTGGTTTGCAAGCAACTTTCCGGACCTCGACTTTTTTCTTACGCCACTTCTTCCCGCTCCGCTCGGCTATCTGCTACACCATCGCGGGCATACCCACACGCTGTTTTACGCAATTCCGCAAGCGATCCTGCTATGGGCGATAATCTGGCTGTTTTGGCCATCGGCGCGGAAGTTGTTGCGGGAAAGTGCCAGTGCGCGCATCGGCATGATGCTGATTGTGACGCTCGGGTTTGTGCTGCATCTGCTGATGGATTATCTGAATTGGTATGGAATTCACCCGTTCCATCCATTCGACTCGCGCTGGCTGTATGGCGATATGGTGTTCATTCTTGAGCCACTGTTCTGGATCGCGTTTGGCGTGCCGATGGCGATGATGGTGCGGCAGCCGGCAATCAGGCTCTTTCTTCTGGCATTGCTGATCGGGGCACCGTTGTTTTTCACGATAAAAGGTTACTTGCCTTGGGGCTCGTTTGTTGTTCTTGTGTGCATTGCTGTCGCACTCGGTGCGCTTCAGTATCGCGCTGGAGTGGGCGGCAGAAGTACCTTGCTTATCGCGTTGAGTGTCGGCATCGGTTTCGTCGGCTTGCAGGGCTACGCGTCCGGGCAAGCCAGGCTGGCCGTGGTCGAGACCCTGCAAAAGAGAGATCCTGCCAGCCTGGTCCTCGATGCATCAGTGTCATCGTTTCCGGCCAATCCGTTGTGCTGGTTCTTCGTTTCGGTCGAACGCAACGATGGTGCGGGAAGCTACCGGCTGCAGCGCGGCATTCTGAGCCTGGCGCCTGACATTTTGCCTGTCACCGCATGCCCGGTCAGCCTTTCTGAGCGTCCATCCCAAAAAAGTGTGACGCCGGCAATCGCCTTTCTGTCGCAGCAGCAGGGTAGCCTCGATACGCTGCGCGAACTGAAGAACGAGAATTGCCATTTCGAAGCCTGGCTCAGGTTTGCGCGTGCGCCGTGGCTGCGCGACACCGAAGCTGTCGATATCCGCTTCGGATTGGAGGGAGGCAAAAATTTCACGACCATCAATTTCGCCGATTTCAAAGATCGGCCATGTTCGCAGTTGATTCCAGGCTGGGATTTCCCCCGGTCGGATCTGTTGACGCCAGCGCCGTCCACCGCAAGGTGAGCAAGCATTCGGTGAAATTCCGGTGAGACTTCGGTGAGACTTCTTGCATGAAGACAGCAAAAGGCAAAGTTCGGGTGGAACTCCGGATGCCGGCACAATATCAAACTATGCGATATGAAACGGAGGTTTCCGATGCTGCAGCTTTCAGATCCGCGTCGCCGTTGCCTGCTCCAATCCTTGTTGGCAATCGGGGCTGGCGCCATCTTGGGCCCTGCGTTCGCAGCGCCGCAACAGGCCATACTCACGCGGCCGATCCGTCCCGGGGGCGAAGTTTTGCCGCTGATCGGGCTGGGAAGCTGGATCACTTTCAATGTGGGCAATGACCGTGTCGCCCGCGATGCCTGCATCGAGGTGATGCGCAATTTTTTCGATGCAGGCGGGCGGCTGATCGATTCCTCGCCGATGTACGGCTCCTCGCAGCAAGTCATTGGCGAAGGTCTGAAAAAATTGGGCATGGCGTCGCGTGTATTTTCCGCAGACAAGGTCTGGATTTCGTCCGGCTCAGGTGGCCCGGGCCAGATCGAGACATCGCGCCGGCATTGGGGCATTGCACGTTTCGATCTGCTGCAGGCCCACAACCTGCTGTCCTGGCAGGCGCATCTGCCAACGCTTTTTGCGATGAAATCGGCCGGCCGGCTGCGCTATGTTGGGATCACGACTTCCGAGGGCCGCCGCCATTCCGAAATTGAGCAGATCATGCGCAACCATCCGATTGATTTCGTCCAGATCACCTACAACATTCTGGACCGCGAGGTAGAAAAACGCATTCTTCCGCTGGCGATTGACCGCGGCATCGGTGTGATCGTCAACCGGCCATTTCGCCAGGGAGCGCTGATCCGGGCGGTACAACGTCATCCGTTGCCGCCATGGGCGGCTGATATCGATTGCGCGAACTGGGCCCAGTTCCTGCTCAAATTCATCGTTGCGCATCCGGGGGTCACCTGCGCCATTCCGGCGACCTCCAGCGTGGCGCACGTGCGCGAAAACATCGGCGCCGCATTCGGCCATTTACCGGACGAAGCGATGCGCCGCCGCATGATTAATTACGTCGAGAAACTCTGATGTCCGAGTGGTGGACTTATAGGCTGTCGGACCTACTGATGTTCTCGGCGCAGACCTACACTCGGCTGTTTGCACTCTACAACCGCGAAATATGGCCGGCCCAGATCGTGGCCATCGCGCTCGGCATCGTGATTCTGATGTGCTTGCAGCGCGCCCGCCCTTGGCAAGGACGGATCGTCGCGGCGATTCTCGCCGTGTGCTGGCTTTGGGTGGCGTGGGCGTATCACATCGAGCGCTACGCAACCATCAATTGGGCAGCGCGTTATTTCGCGCTCGGGTTTGTGATTGAGGCGCTGCTGTTGATCTGGATTGGAGTCATTCGCGGTCAACTGATATTTAGATCGGCAGACTATGCACTCCGTCGCGCTGGTCTTTATCTGTTTATCTTCGCGCTGGCGCTTCAACCATGGATCGGAGCGGCCATCGGGCGGCCGTGGCTGCAGGCCGAAATCTTCGGCATTGCGCCCGATCCTACCGTCATTGCAACGCTGGGTATCCTGCTATTAGTGTCGGGCTGGATACGCCCGGTATTGTTGTGCATCCCGATAATCTGGTGCGTCATCAGCGGCGCCACGCTGTGGGCAATGGGGTCTGCAGATGCGCTGCTGATGCCGTTCATTGCGCTGCTGGTGTTGTTACTAATCGTGGGTCAGGCGAGACATGCCGACGGCAAAGGCCGGGTTTTGGCACAAGATGATCGCTGAACCAAAACCCCTGTCTGCGCTTGTTTGGCCTAAGTCCGATGGATTAATCCGGCAGCTTGACCGCTTTCCAGTCTGCCTGATCAAAATACTTGCCATAACTATTCAGTGCTTGCGCAATCTGGACCACGCCCAGCGCTCTTTTCTGATCAGGCTGTTTGCCTGCTGCAGTATCAATGCCGTTCATGATGTCGCCCACGATGATGTGAAGTTGTTCGTCTGCTGCTGGATCAAGCTTGCAGTTCTGCACAATGTAGGTGATTTGTGCGGTGACATCATTGCCGAACGTATCGTATTGCGCCGGCGTAAGCTTGCCGCCGTGGGCTGCCGGCAATGCCGTTGTTACTGTGCTGCGAATATTGCTCATGGCCTGGCGCAATGGTGCATCGGTGGTCCATTCTTTTCCGGCATTGAGTTCAAGCTGGGTTTGCGCCGCTGCGCTGTGAGCATGTTTGGCAGCCTCGCCGGCCAATGTGGTTAAAGGCAACGCCAGGGCGATTGCCAGCAGTAAAAATTTAGGGTATTTCATGCGAACTCCGTATCAGCTTGAATCAAGTTATGTCGAGCAAAACGTCCGACTGCTTGTTTAAACGAACGGCAAGTGCGCATGTTCCATTTTTTTCAAATTTATGTCGAAGTGACCGGATTTTTATGGATCACGGTGCAGCAATTCTTCTTCCGTGGCTTCATTCTTGTAACGGTCAAGCAGTAGCGCCATCAATGCAGCGCGCTGCCGCTGATCCAGCAGTTCGCGCTCAGCCAGCAGTTGCGTGATCACGCGGCGCTGCTGCGTGTCCTGCAATGTCGCGATCCTGGCTTGCTCAGCATCGATTTTTGCGCGCTCGGGCTGGGCCGAAAAAATGTGCTTTATCAGCGCTTCGCGATGCTGTCCGATTTCGCGCCAGTTGGCGGCCAGATCGGCAACGAAACCTTGCTCGATCTGGTGCCATCGAATCCGTTGTTCGGCAGTCAATTGCAGATGATCTGGCAGGCTGACCGGCTGTGCGCTCTGCACGTTCCGGGATGCCGGAATTGTTCGCAGTTGGTTATAAACGACCGTGGCAGCGAAGCCGAGATTAAGCGAAAGTGAAGCCACCAATAACCATTTCCCAATGTTCCCCATGTTGCGATTCATTGCATTCCTCTTGATAGACGACAGAGTTCAGTGGCAGCACATAATCCACCCGGCGGCACCGAATCGAATACCCGCACCATCACGGTCGGCGGCGCGCTGCTGACTGCGCCACCCGTCAGCAGCGCGCCGAGCCAAATACCACAGGCCAGCGATGCAGCCGCCGTCAATCCGCCCGGAGCCCATGCGAACCAAAAAGACCGGGCAGGCTGGCGTTGCACGGCACTGCTACCGATGCGGTCTTGCAGCCGGGCCGCCAGATCGAATCCCAAAACTGGCGAAGGCAGGTCGCGCAGATTTTGTTGCATTGCAGCCATTGCCTCTAGTTGATGCTGGCACAGCGGGCAAGTCTCGACATGCGTTGCGAATTGCGCGCGCTCCAAGACCGCCATCGCTTGATCCAGGTAAGTAGATATTTTGTTGTATTGTGGACAAGGCATAACAAGTTCTCCCATCAATGTTCCATGTGGGCCAGTAAAGCGATGCGCGCCCGGGCGATGCGCGATTTGACTGTGCCGAGGTTCAAGTCCAAAACCAGGGCGATTTCATCGTAAGTCATTTCTTCGATTTCACGCAGCAGCAAAATCTCGCGCTGCTCCGTCGGCAACTTTCCCAGTGCGGCTTCTAACTGGCGATAGCGTTGCACCGTCTCCAATTTCGCATCGGGCCCGGCCGCCGGATCTTGCTGTGTAAAATCTTCTTCCCATTCGACAAAAACCACCCGTTTTTCACGCCGCAAGCGGTCGAATGCAATATTGCGCGCGATCCGGAACAGCCAAGTCTTGAACAGCGCATCGGGACGCCAGCGCGCCAGATTTTGATAAGCCCGCAAAAAAGTATCCTGCGTCAAATCCAGCGCCGCATCCGGCGCGCCCGTCAGACGCACCAGAAAGCGATAAATACGATCCTGATAACGCGCAACCAGTTCCGAAAATGCCTTGTTATCGCCATTTTGGGCCAGCGTCACGCACTGATGGTCGTTTAGGTTGGAAAAGATTCGCATTATGTAGTTTAACGAACGGGCGTTAAAAAAGTTCCATTCGTCGGTCTGGGCAGTTCGATATCCGTAGACCGGAAATCTCTAATGTTTTCCCTGCGGGAGAGTTCAAGCAGTTTTTCTTTTGCCACAGACTCTTGAAACCCATCAGCGAGATACCAAGTACTAGGCTACAATACAAGTTCTGTATTGGGGGCGACCAGGTTTCGACAGGGGTTGCAAAGCAGAGCAGGGCATACCGAGGACTGGTTACCTCGTAAATACATCCAGAAAAAACACAACTGCAAACGATAACTCGTACGCACTAGCCGCTTAATAACCGGCTTGCTCTACACCACTTCTTCCTTGGGGTGGGCTGGCAACAGCAGTAGAGTCATTTACAAGGAATCGCAATCGGCCGTGTCGCTTGGTCAGTTGTTAAACAATAGGCGGCTCGTCTTTACGCAGCGTGTGCGTCCGCGTCGTACGGATTAAATTAAATGGCAGCACTAAGTATGTAGAACTGTCTGTAGAGTACTTCTGGACGCGGGTTCGATTCCCGCCGCCTCCACCATTTCCCGTCGTCAGCAATTTTGCTGGTGACCACCGTAGACTACACAAAAGTCTGTGTTTTCATCTACTTAGGATAGATATTACATTTATCTGTTTTCGCCAGATTGGACTGGAGTGGTCTGTTTTGGTTTGGGCTATGCGACAAGATTGCGACAACTTGTGAAGTACGGCATGGCCCGCGCAACCATACATAGTTATCCTCCGGATTACTAACAGGCAAACTAGTCTGTAAGGTTCGCGTTCGCGAGCATCTTCTTAATTCCTTGTAGGTATCCCGGCGCATAGAGGGTTTCCCCAAGTGCGTCGCGAATTTCACCCTGTGGGCCCTGACGCCAATGTTGACTCTTGATGAATTCCGGCGAAATGGCGTTCTTGAGCGCGGTGAGGTCCACGGGCGTTAATGCCCATTCGGACACATGTTTAAGTGGGCGACCTCTGGGGGATTTTACCGGCGCCTCTTCCAACGCGGCTTTCTTCGCAGCTTCACCGTCACGCAAGTATTTTTCAGCGTTCATGAGACTTAACTGAACCCGTAAGCGGTTCCGGTCGTCGATAAGTGCCTGAACGTGTGCCCGAATGCCAGGGTCAGAAATCCGGGATACATCGTTATTCCGGATTTTTTGAGTCTCGATGGCGCTTCTGACGTCCACCGTTTCGCCCTCGGTTCCACTGCTGATATTGTTGACGCCGAATACGGCCCAGGCATCAATCAGCGCCTTATAGTCAGCCGAAGATGCATTGTAAAGAACCCTAGCTTTCAGGATGCCTTGGATTTCGCACGCTTTGCCGATTGTAGCAATCGAGAAATCAGTGGCACCGTTCTGGTATTGGTTGCCGCATATCTCGTGGAGCCGCTTCAATGCATTACGGCGTTCTGACCGGCCCGGTTTGGAAGACAAGGCGTGGTAGACGGTATCGGGATGGATTAGGGGTAAGTTCAATGATATCCCTGCAAAGGTTGGCCTGACTGTCTCTGCATGGTAGCAGGCGGTCGAAGTTTTGGGAGAGCCTCAGATAATTAAATGACACTTTTCTCTCTTTCGCTCAAGGCTTCGTCCAGGCCATTTTTCCCAGCGTGACATAGCACCCTGTGAGCGACGCAAAGCACTTATATAAGGGGACGCCTTCGCCACGTGAAGGTGTATTTGGTCGCGAAAGCAGCGCGCCCGTTTTGCGCAGTGGCGCCCAGCTGACAATTTCTGCCGAATCGGGGGGGGTCTCCAAAAGCACAGATTTGCTATTCATCGCCGCATCTTGCATTTGTCAGCGTGTGGGCCTGTACTTTAGTATTGGCGAGGTGGCACTGAATCCGATATTCACATCCACTTGGCCTTCCAGTTTGAAGTCCTTCCCGACAAAGTAAAGTGCGCGAAGTGCAGGCTGTCACCCTGCGCCTCGCTGCCCAGCAATGTTCCGCTCAATATGGCGTCGGTTTGAGTTTCAGCCATTTCTCGCTTTTTCAACCGAACAAACTTGACAGCGCTACCTCCGCCGCCTTCACCTTATATGATGACCCGTTCTCGTCGGCGCTTGCTCCATTGTGGCGGTCGATTGAACCGAGGCCGACCACAACGGTTTGTGTGACTGTGGGCTGTATGCCGAAGCAGGCATTCGGAACGGATTTAGAATGCTACCGGCTTGCACAGGGGAGTTGAAGCAGACCATCTGAGCTAGGCTCGGCAATTTTATCTATTTGAATCCCGGTTGGGCGGGGCGAGGTCGCGCGACCATCAGAACGGGCGTCCTGCAGTTACGACCGTGCTTATCGGGTTGTCTCCCACATGCGGAATATTTCCCACAAATGAGTGAAATTCTGCTTCGTGTAGTGAAATAAATGCGTATTTTCGCCAAATTGTGCTGGATTTTCACACGTATTCACCAGACTTTCTTGGTTTGGGAGACAACCCGATAAGCACGGTTACGACTTCAGCATGTTAGGGTCCCAATATAATACAAAAGAATAATTGCAAAAAAAGGGGCGGCTACGAAAGCCGCCCAAAAATTAATGATGCATTTACAGTTCCTCGACTGCCCACGTCGACGGGCGTTTCGGACCGCCAGTCACGCTATATTCCAGAGTGACCACACCATCATCGATTACCTGCGTTCCGGAGACCTCTGCCAACGTCACCCCGGGCGAAAACTCGAGGGCGAACTTAGAACAGAATCGACTTGGTTTGCCCAAAAATACAATTTTTGGAAACAAACGCCGCAATGCTGCTCTCGTTTTTTCAGCTGGAACTTCCCCCGAAAATAGATGGGGGAGCAGCTCTCGTGGGTTAACTTCCAATTGTTGTTCAATCGCCGCTTTGTCCGTGGCTGACCATACGGCTTCAAGACCGGCCAGTTCGGCCGACAGACGGCGTTTATCGTTGAGAACGTGTTGATATTCTTGTTCCACTGCCGGGTCCTCTGTTTCTGCTGACGATAGCAATCGCAGTAGCAGTTTTAATTTTCCCTCTCGCTTGCTAATACGCTGCTTCAGCTCTGCGATTCTGACCTCCTGTCCTCCTTCAAGACGGACCTTCAGTCGTTCACGGAAAAAAAGCTCCGCCTCCCCAGAAAATATTTTATTGACTGCATTTATCAACACTGCCTGCAACGCTTTCGCAGAAACATAATTGCTAACGCGACCAGTTACCGCGACAGCTTCTGCCTGGGCGCACTGTGCGCAATATAGTGACGGAGCTGAACCACCGGTGGCGACTGTGAGCCTGGCATTGCACGTTCCACAGGACACGAGTCCGGCAAACATATGTTTGTCGCCCCCTCTGACAATACAACCGTTACCGGATTGGTTGCAGAAAAACCAGGTATCGTCATCCACTAGTTGCAGTTCCGGGTGAGGGTAGTCCACAGGTTGCAGTGTTGTTTCTCCCCTTTTTTCTTTCGCTTTGGAGAACGGACTGCCGTTCCAGACAAAAAGTCCACGATAAATTGTGTTCCGCAGCATTTGTCGAATTGTTGCGGGACGCCAGTACCTCGCTTCTCCCTTCTTCGATTTCCTTGGCGAAGGTAGCCCCAGTTCGTTAAGAGACTTCGCGATGGCGGCCAGCGATGCACCTTGCCGCCGTTGCTGAAAAATATCTTGTACGAGCTTGGCATTCGCTTCATCGATAATCCAATGCGTGCCATCCTCTGTTAGTCGTAAAATGCGATAACCAAACGGAGGTGCAGCAATCATGAAGCCGCGCTCTAATTGCCCTATCATCGCTCGTATAACCCGATGTCCGGTTTCCCTTACGAAATGGGAAGCAATCACGCCACAAAATCCGTATTGCAATTGCCATCCCGGTATATTTGAATCTATTCCATCTGTTGAAATGAGTCGAACCCTGGTTTTCTCAATACGTACCTGCAAGTGGGCGAGTGCCACTGGGTCGCGGGCAAGTCGACTAACTTCGTCGACAATTACAGCATCAAACTCCTTTCGGTCCCAAGCCCGAAGCAGGCGTTCATAGCCCACACGTTTCGCCAACCCTTTTGCAGCTCCGGTAATAATTGCATCAGAAAATATGAGTTCGTCTGGAACCTCGTATCCTAGACTTTCGGCTTTTTCGCGAGCACGCCGGACTTGGTCTTCAATGGATGTTGCGCGCTGCTCTTCTGTTGAATATCGCGCGTAAATTGCTGCTTTTGCCATGTCACTTCCTTTATTGGTTGAATTGGTCGTGCAGCAGCTATGTCAACAAGAAGGTCGATTAAGTCGACCATCGGATGTCCTTTGTTCATGTTTTTCACCTTTTTAAAATGTCCTATTCGCTACTTGCTTTATGTATAGCGACATGACCAATTTTTTGGTCGGCATTTCCAAATCTAAAATATTGGAGAGGCTGAAGCGGTGGTGTTTCGCGCACCTTTGCGTAACTTCTGCCCAGTGCCAAGAGCCATGTCTTTACGCTGATTAAGTATTTAAAATCGTTGCCTAGGTCGTTATTCAAAGGAGGTTGCTATACGGTGTTGCATGCACGTGCATGCAATTGACCTCGAGGACAAAAATGATTGAAATTCAAGATGCTGCGCACATCAGTGCCGCTGGACAAAATGCCAAATCCATCAAGGCTTCTGTACATGCAATACAGGGGCAGGAGACTGCGGAGGAGCGGGTCCAGCGCCTGTATAACGCGCCTGGAGGACCACTCGTCGGCTGGTTGTTCGACGAGGCCAGGAGGCGCCGTCACAACTGCGCGGAAATGTCGGCTGAGCTCGGTGTTACTTACGGATATATTTCACAGTTGCGAAAGGGCATTAGGAGTTCTGCGCATATCAGCCAGCACATGGCTGATGCGTGTGCCAAATATCTGGGTGTGCCGGCTGTTGTCGTAAAGTTGATTTCCGGCGCAATAAAAACTTCAGATTTTATTTGCCCCGAAGAAAGCGAAGTGCAACTGGTGGACAGGGCAATACGCAGGGTGCAAGAAGACCCGCAAATTCGTTCTTCATTACCCCAGGACCTATCTCAACTTCCGTTGGCAGCCAAAAAAACGGTAGTGTTAATGTATGCCGAGACTGCAGGACACGACATTTTTGGTCATAAGGAATTGCCGAACATAGTCAGGTTGCTGCAGCGGGCGGCCATGTTTCACGATGAAAACGAAGCTGTCGCGATGGAGGAGTTTCGAGCCATTGTTTAAGATTACGTATTAAGAGACGGGAATTTTTATTTATACTTTTGGGTGGGCCTGTTGGCCCGCCTTTTTTTGTACTGATATTTGAAGCTGTGCCGACACCTGGTTGGCCAGACACCACGCCGCAGACATTGATTGCTCATCCGCGACACTGAAGAAAGCTGTCAAGTGCAGCTATCGCCATGATTCCCCATGCCAGAAAAGTTTTGAAGAAAAATCTCCGCTGCACCTGCCAGCACATAGGAGACGTGGACAACACAGCACCAGCGGTGCTGTAACTTTTATCTTCGGCAGATACTTTCGTCTAAAAATGAAAGTGGGTTTGCAACAGGTATGCCGGTTCTTCCAGGCTAGGACTGTAGTCCATAGGCGCGACCCGAAGCACTATTGATAGTATCTCCTTGTGCGAGTAGCGAAATGCCTTCGCCACGTTCATTTGGCGGTGCTTTTCCCCTTTTAATTTACTGTTTTATTGCTGTCGTCGATAGTCCCGTTCGCGCGGAGATAGTCCCGCGATTTGTCGTCGATAGTCCCTTGATTGATGCGCTTTATCTGAACATATCCATCCGAAGATAGAGCACAACTCCAATTGGGAAGCCGACCAATGCAGACCAAAGCGTTGCGCAGTTTGCTGAGCCTGCTGCGCAGCGTGCTTCCGATTGCGTCACCACCCCAGACGTGGGATTGGAGATTGCTAACTCTGTATAGCCTAGTTGAGCCTGAACGCATTTGTCCGCTTAGCCACGCATGCAGCGCTTTGGCCGGCTCATCAGGCAATGTTTGGCGGTCCTTCAACGATATTTTTATAAACTGCCCACCGTAAATGGCATCCGTTGTGCGCCGATTAAGCGCAATCATTACACCCTCCTTGTCGCCGTAAATCCAAGCCAGCAGCCTGGACTCATACTCAATCCCGTTGATACTTTCCCAGATGGTGGTTTCAGCCAGCCGCTTTAAAGCGAGTTTTGCAATGCTGACGTTTTTTCCGCCGCTTGATTTGCTTCCCGATGCGGCCACTATTTTTGTCCAATTGGCTTTGATTACTGCAAGGTCCGTTTGTATGACGTTCCCTCCTAGTGCCAATTTATCGAGAAGATTTTTTCCGGCGCCTTTGGCGTTATGAGGATTAAGTAGGAAAGGTTGCTGTCCGGCGATGGACAGCAGACCCAAGAGCACGGATTGCTCTGGTATACCCAACTCGTCGGGCCCACGCCAATGCAATGTCGAAACGCCGAATGTCCGGGTAACATCCAACTTTTTTCGGTTTCCTTTTTGCTGAACTAAAAAGACTGGTGCGATTGAAAGTGCTGGTTCCTGTATCGCATACTCAAAGCGCATCACATCAGACATATATTTTCACTCCTTCGGAGCGAAGCCCTTGTTTCATTCTCTGCGCATCACCTTTTTTAGGTGCCAAACCCTCTTCCATATATACGCGTGTCAGCACACCGCCTTCCAGTCGCTTCAGCCAAATCGTTGGTTGCGGAGGAATGTAATTAGCCTTTGCAAAATCCAGACGCAGATATGATTTGCGTTGGCCAGTAAGCTTGAACGTTTTGGCTTCGACCTCGGACATGGCAGAGAGATTTAATTGCCAACGTACGGCGTCAGTAAGTGCGCTTGACCCGCGAGATGCTGCAGCGGAGTCGTTGGCGCCGTTAAACACTGCGCCCTTACTCATATGATGTGCTGCAATCACCGCTGCGCCCGTCCGCTTTCCCAAATCCTCAAGTATTTGGACGATATGGGTCATTGCAGCTGAATTGTTCTCGTCGCCATCGTGCAGGCGACGCAATGGGTCAATGATAATCAAGCGGGCACCCTTGCAAAACTGGCAAAGCGTCTCATGAAACTCGGTCGTCTCGCCGTTTTTAACCAAGTAAACGGACTGACCAGCTGCCGGTACCAAAAGCAAATTCTTTTCCATCAGCGCCTCAGGCTCGTCGGAGCTAGCTGGCGATAAGAGAGGTAGTTGGGGTAGTTCACTCTTCATCCAATTGTTGATGGAGTGAAGGCGAATCCGTAGGATATCTGCAGATTCTTCTGCTGCGATGAGTACGACACGATACGGCTCGCCATTCGGCGCAAAACCACCGCCGAGCGCAGAAGTTTTGGTTGTCAATGCCATGGCGAGCTGCATAAGCAGCGTCGTTTTTCCTACCCCCCCGGCGCCGACAATCGTCCCGACGGACTTGGGTGTAAGCCCGGGTAATACAAATTCGAGTTCTGGCGCATCGCTATCCAGTACAGCGCGGATGTTAAGTGGCTGTAATTTCATATTGCACTCCCATCTTCGCCCTCGACATAACTTGCAAGCCAGCTATCTACATCAACCTTCCGCCAGCGTAAGAGCCGGGTGCCGGGAATGCGTAGTCTCGGTGGGACCGCCATCCGATTTCGCTTCATATCTTTTTTAATCGTTTCGGGGCTTCGGCCAAGCATTGTGCCGAGCTCGTTCAAATCCAATAATTTATTTTCCATATAGGCTCCATTAGTTTCGTTGATGAGCGCACCACGTGCCTGTTTGCGGATTCAGACGCCATGACATGCCGCTTATTGACGTTTTGTCAGAGCCGTATACACATTGAATTTATATGCATGAGAAATTAGCGATGGCGGCGAGGGAAGATTCGTCGATAGTCCCTTGCGCTCGGACTTAATGCATCAGTTTGTCGTCGATAGTCCATTTGACGCGCAAGTGTCCACTTAGCCATGCGGAAGAGATTTTTGAAGCGTATGCGTATGTGCAAACGCTGCAGCGCACTAACGGGTGAGCATCATGAAAAGAGCCGCAAACCCAAGTAGGGAATGCGACTCTGTGAATAAATACGAAGTCTTGCAAATACCTAATACAACAACGTGGAACCGTCGTTTTTTTGCTTTGGAATCCTGTTGCTTATTCGAAATTTCCTGCCGTGGTCGCCCATCAAAATTCTCAACTCCCCGATTGTTAATTCCGATACTTCATGCATTCGGATTAGCATCGCGCCACTGACCGGTAATCCGTGATTACGAATTTTGCTGACCATAGAAGACGCGATTTCGAGTGTCCTCGCGAGTGCAGCGTCATTTTTGAGACCAAGGTGCACGATAAGCGCATCTAGCAGATTGCTGGGGTCGTAATGAATCTGGCTAGTGATGCTTGGTTGTCTCTGCGCTGAAGTGGACTCTTTCGAAACCACGTTTTCTTTTTGGTTCTTCATGATTATTTCCCTATTTTTGGTTTGATGGTCAGGTCCAATAATTCTTTGACCTGGAGGTGCAATTACGTATAGGCACCAAACCGCAAAAAGTACGCAAACGCTTCACAGCAATTTGCCGCTAGTTCGTTATTGACTACCCAGCATCACCCGGTTTTCCAATTTTTATCAGGCCATCAAATGCTCACACCAAGTTCTTTGGCACCTGGCTAATTCTGTATTTACCTTTTACTTCCAAACAAAATATGAATTCGTTTTCTGCACACTCGTCCTAGCGTGGCAATAGCGCAGCTGTCAGAAACTGGGCCGTAGATTAAGACGAAATGTTCGATGAGGCGGTGAGTTGAATATGTGACAGGGGCACGTCGGCAAATGTCCGGCGTCGTTTAGACGCTACTTGCTGGCCGCTAGATAGGTGAAAAATTGCAATTCAGAGAACCGCAGACCTGGATGTACGAATCAAGATGCTGCCAGAAAAAATTTAATCCACAAAGCTTGCTGCGGGCGGTCGTGTTGACCGAGAAAACGCAGGTCAGCGAAAAGCACGCAATGACTAAGAATCACGATTGTTTTGCATGACAGTCGTCGCTCCGAGTTCCACCCGCCTGGACGATGGAAGTCGAGACAGTACTTCAAATACCCCGCTAAATTAGGCAAGTTGTGCTGCGCCATATGAATGGCTAACGCCGTCAAGGTAGATGGCCTATCTAATCTCACGAAAGAACCTACTGTTTTTTAGTGTGGCAATTTAAACAAGTTATATTTAACATTTTGTATTTTCAGTATAGCTATTTAAATAAGTTTGATGTAACAATTACCGGTTTTTAGCCTAGCATTTTAGGCAAGTTGCTTTACTAACTGTATCGTTTTATATAGCGTAAGTATATGATTAAAAAGAGTTTATTTTATATAAATTGGTTTTCCAGAATAATTTTGCGTTAATATTCTTCCTGTTAATAAATATTGGATGGTTTCAATGAATGTAAATTTACTGCACGACAAGGAAGCCGTTAATTGTCCAGATTTTCTTTCGTATCGTGGCGCAGTAACCCGCGGATACAGCTGCTGCTGGTGGCCACCAATCGATTGAGAAAAGCCGCGGTACCAATCCCGCTGATTTTACAAACCCCTGAGCTTTAATTTTCGCGCGGCATTTTCGGATGCCATTGGAGACGTGTCGTCGAAATTTCGGGAAGCCCCATGTGACAGCGGTCGAAGTCTGAAAAGACCGTCTGTATGCCTTCACAAAAATAGCATTGTTAGGAAAATAAAATGGCAATTACAAAACATCCAGTTATCCCAAACGCCACAGGAACATTGACATTCACGAACCTGCAATGCGTCTGCGACCAATTGCAGTTGACTAGATGTGAAAGGGTGCGTCGCAGTACAGAAAAGGGGGTGTGCTAGCCCGGTAGTAATTACGGCAAGAATATAAATCCAAATCCTATATTGCATAGCGTATCAATACGCTATTTTTCCGGTGGGCGATTGCGTCGCTGTAGCAAAAGACGCGCAATCTTTCAATAAAAATAAACACCAGCTATCGAAAGATGAACATGACAACGAACAACAACTCAATGGCGGATGGCTCCTGCATCGCAAACGAGTGTAATGACAACTCCATTTCAAAAGTGAGGGTGGCAGATAGTTTCAGCGTTGAAAATGCACTAGAGCGTTCAGCATATTTGACGGTCTCATATCAACAAAAACATTTAATGGAATGTGCTGAGGGAAGCCCGGGGGCCATAAATGATTTTGCAATGGCGCGACTTGAGTGGGCAATGCGGCAGGGGCGAATAGCTTTGTCAGCCGTGATTACTGAGAACGAATTCATGACCTTGTGCGACGTTTTTAATAGCGACATCACGACTCCCGGTGAACTTGAAAATATGGCTACCGCAGTCGCTGACCAATACGATATTGATTATAAAAATTATCAAAATTCCGGCTTTGGGCCCCTACTCGACAAGCTTACGGGATTGTCCGCAATCCAGAAGCTAGCGCTGCGCGACCTCGTCCAGCAGTTCTGGTATCCGACCAGCGGCCCAATCAATTCTATTGCGGATTTCATGGCTGAAAACGGGGTGACCGCTGCGCCAGCTGGCGTGTAAATGACTCGAAGCACTTGAGAATGCCGGTGGTTTGATTCTGGCCACCGGCATTAAATGCAACTAAATAAAAACGAAAAATTTAAGAAAATTACTATGCCAGAAATAGTGCTTATACGGGGACTGCCTGGCAGCGGCAAGACGACGTTGGCAAAGGAAATGAAATCGCATATACATATTGAGGCAGATATGTATTTCGAAGAAGACGGGGTCTATAAATACAATCCGGAGGGCGTTCAAAAAGCACACGCTTGGTGCCTAGAGCAGGTGAAAGTAGCTGTAAATAGTGGAAAAAACGTAGTTGTCGCCAACACGTTTGTTCGCAAATGGGAAATGCAGCCTTATCAAAAACTTGGCTTTCCGGTCCGCGTGATTGTGGCAACTGGCGTATTTCCAAATTTGCATGGTGTGACGCCGGAAAAAATGGAATTGATTCGAGGGAGGTGGGAAGCATAGACCCTCATGTGGAGCGGTCAATGGGCGCACGAAATTACCCTTCGTGCGTTCCGAAGATTCAAGCCGTGCAATTACGCCTAAATTGACCTTACTGAACGCAAATTAATTTTGCGATTATCACAACGTTATGAAATTGAAACTGGAGAATTAAAAGATGACATCTGTTAAACATAATACTCTTGCCGAACAATTTGCTGATGCGCTAAATAATGACGGCCAGCGATGGGAGACAGAGGGAGGAATGCAGTTTCGCGACCTAATAGAATATATTTCTCCTTGGGGCGTATCACAACAACGAGTTGATATGGGGGACATTACCCGCTATGTATTGGCAGATGGCTCAGTGATTGTCGAAGGTGCTAACTGTTGGGACATTGAACATTCCGAATTGGCCTTTTGGATGGCATGTGCAGACCCTAACGACGAGGAAATACAACGTACTACTGAATGCGTGGAGCAGGCAGGGTATAGCGCCGAACCTGCAGAAATAAATTATGACTTTCAGCAAATTTTGGGTGAAGCGCAATTGCTTTTGCGTCGCAATTTGGATGCGGCGGTCTAGGCCAAAGTTCGCCGAGCAGGTGGCTTATTGGATATTCTTGACTCGACGGGTCACCGGCGAGTCATTTCGCTAAGCGCTGCTCCAGTACTTTTTTGACGAATTCGCTACCGTGTTGACGGTTCGATATCAGCGTGCGAACTTCAGCGTTCACCACCGCTTCTTGAATGCCCGCCGCGCCGGCAGCTTGCATAATTGCTGAGTACGCATCCATCACATCAACACTCGTGATGTCGTAGCCGTATCCTGTTGCGATATACCGCAAGCCGGCCATGCCTGCAGCCACCGCAAAGACTGGTTGCTCCAGGGCGTAATCCCGGGCGGCTCGAATCAAGGTCCGTGGGTCTCTAGGGTTTCTGTTGACCAGTTCGATGGCCAACTCGAAAAGGCCTGCATCTTTCGCCGCCGCAAACCATTTTCCTTCTTGGCCCGGCTGGCTCGCGACAAGGTCTCGCAAGATGGTCTCAGCCGACTTTTTCGGATATTTTTTCGCAATGGAGCGAAACGCCGCCAGGTTTGTCGCGCCGTAGCTGGCTTCAATTGCATAGCGTGCGTACGCTTCGTTGGCAAATCCTGACGACAGCAAAACACCCTCGCAGAATTGCGCAATTGCCGCCAATGGTTCATTCATGCCTTTCGAGTCCTCGGCATAACGAATGGCTTCGGCCATCTTGCCCATATTGACCAATGCTTTTGCACCCCATTGTCTGTCACGCCACCATCGGAAAGGTGCTTTTTCTAACAAGTCCAAAAGCTCTTGAAGGCGACCAGCAGTGAGAAGAGCATTCAAGCAAGCTGTAGTACCTTTGAAATACCCATGGCCCGACGCCGTCGGGCTCCAGACGCTTACCACTGTTGGCTTTAGGTCATCCGCCCATTTCGACGCGATTTCCGGTGTCACGCACAGTTCTCCCCAGAACTCCCCCATATATTCAAGGTACGGCATTTCATCATCTTGAATGGCTTCCCAGAGGCGTTCCAGCCATTTCTCACGCACCGCGCGAGCAACATAGGCCTTGCCGATTATTGGCACTAATGTTTCGATGGCGCGATTGACAGTTGTCCCGATACTCCCACTCGACGAATCAACCCCTTCAATGGACGGCGCCAGCTTTTCCAGAAACAGCACGGCACCCTCGGCGGCTAGCACAGGCTCTTTCTTGGAAACTTGCTTGATTTCAGTGAGCGCTTCTTTGATGCGCTGAATTGGCGGCTGTGACTTCCAGCCGAAAGCATTGCGTCGGAATCGCGCGGAGAATTGCCATTTGTGGGTTGCAGTCATTGGTCGTGATGTGCCTCGAAATTGTTATGTTGATGCCATGCGCGTCCGTACAAGCCCCCTCGGCTAAAGCGTATTATTTTTGTTATTGCAGCGAATATAAAACAAACGATTTATCTTATTTTTCGCGGGGCAGCGCCGGGGGATGTACTGGTGCAACGAGCAACTCGACGATGTCCTTAATTACTTTCTCTAAGCTCTTGTTGCTAAGCGATGTGGCCGGATACTCTGGCCGCCCAGGTCCCCTCACATTGTTGTAGAGGCCAATAATTTCTGCCTTGCTCCACCGTTTCTTGAGCGTTAGAGGGGAAAAAACCATTTGCTCCGGATACAGGGAAAACGCCTCGGCAGTCGCATCTATGACGTTTCGTGGCAGCATGTCTGCAAAAGTCACGTTCATAAGTTGCTTCTCGCATGCGCCCCAGCTCTTAGCTCCAATCAGTTCAGTGCCCATGTCAATGATGACGGGGAGGGAGGGCTTTCGGAGCAAGAAAAATAGTGCTGTCATCTGGTTTCGCGTTGGCTACTTCGAGGAATACGGAAGGGCTGGCCGCCGTTCTAAGCGTGGTTATTTTTAACGGCGTATTCTGGCGTGCTCTATATTGAAGATTCGTCGATTGCACTTTTGAGCTTTTGGCTCGCATGGAATGTCACGATGCGTCGCGCTGGAATGTTCACCTCGACGCCTGTCTTTGGGTTGCGGCCTGGCCGCGAGACCTTGTCGCGGAGCTGAAAATTCCCGAACCCTGTCAGTTTGACGGATTCGCCTCGTTCAAGGGAATCACTGATTTTTTTGAAGAAGGTCTCCACTATGTCCTTTGCTTCGCGCTTGTTCAAACCGACATGCTCAAACAAGGGTTCGGCGAGGTCGGCCTTCGTCATCGTGGGTGAGTCTTGGCCAGCATCGTGGGGAGCCATGACTGGCGCCGATGGTCGCCTGAAGCTTCCGTCCTGTGCGGATACTGCCTCGGTGGAAAATTCGTGGTTGCCAGAAAACGTCGTAGTCCTGCTGTGCTCCTGCATCAAATCGGTTGGTGCCACGTGTCGCTCCCAAATTGAATTTAGACTTCGCTTCTTGACCGCGCTTCGTTGACGTTTGGTCATTTTGTTGCGCAGAGCAAGTCGTCGTCTTCCGCTATGTTTGAACTTCTGAGAGGCCCAGGCGGGATTCAAGTATGCTTTGCCGTCGAGACAACTGCAGGCGGCTTGAAGTATTTTTACGGTTGCAAGACGCCAATAGCTCTCGTCAAGACTATCGAAATGTCATCGCCATGGCGTCCGAATGTGTTCGGGTATCTGAAGTCCATGACCCGATAATTGCCCACGTTCTTTCCGCTAATGCTGACTGAAAATTCGTCCTCCACATTTTGCGGGAGTATCCCAGAACGGTATAGCTCAACGGCCAGCATCGCAGGAAATGACAGCCGAATTTCTTGTCCTTCAACCGTGAAGAGAATTCTGCTCTTCGGGTAGGACAGAGAGCTAATTGTGCCCTTTTGATACGACTCCATCAACATCCGCACTTCATGCAACATTGTCCCGTTTATCGCAAAGCCTTGCATCGTATTTCCTCAATCCTGACAGTGGCCCGACGCAGTTCTGACATGATGCCCGAGTGACGAGACTCGTCGGACAGTGGACCTGGTCCGTGCTGATGTGTAGACGCACCGTCTTACCTTCATACGGTCACACGTTATGCCGACGGCACCGTTGAGGCATCAGCTAGACATTTCGGTGTTTCGTGACCGTGCATTTTAGCTGAACATGACCACGTTGGAGTTGGTCCTCATGTACCCCGGACACCACATGGGCGTTGTGACGAGTCCAGCACAGTGTCCCCAGGATGGCCAGACGTTTATCTTAGTCCCGCCTTCGCTGCCTTCTTGCAATGGACTAAGCTACCAGCGCACTCTTTACCTCAATCGGTGCAAGTCACTCATCAACGTCATCATCACCATCAATTTTCGCGGGGGCCAATTTTTCAATTACGCGTAACCGCGATGCAGCCCACTTGCCGCTGCCATATACAATTTTTTTGACTCCGACTTTCACTTCACACAGAACCCGCTATTTACCAGGTGCCACGCTTGCAGCGAACTTGTTCCAACTTTTTGTGTTATCGACCGCAAATTTCTTGCATATGTAGTAGCAGACCCCAGGGCCGTAGGGGCCAGGCTTAATTAAATACGAGCACGACTCCCCCTTTTTATATGCGGACCCATCGACCGCGCTCACGAGTTGCCCATCGGATGTCCTGACCAGCTCTTCGTACGCGTTCAAGACTGGTATGTTGGGCTTCTTGCAAGCGACTACAGAGATGCCAAGGTAGTGCTTGACCAACTGGCCAAACGAAGTGGTGTTCTTCGCCCGTTTCGCACACGTAGCCTTGTCGACGTCCGAAACTGTGGTTTTTCGGCCGCAGCGAGTGACGAGGTGGTAGTCCTTTCCGGACCGTGTGTAGCCTTTTTGAAGATGCTTCCAAAAGCTTCTTGCTTGCACTATCAACGATTTGACCCGGCCACGAAATACCAGTACGTCATAGATGTCTAGGTTCAAACACTCGAATTCTTTCTTTCCTCGGCTAATGAACGCGGCTGGCAGGTGCCCAGCATTGATAGCCTCATCGAGGAGTGCTTTTACCTGAACTTGTAGTTCCGACGACAGAACTTCAGACATTTTGAGGGCGCCATACTTGTCGCGCGGAAGTTCGTTGATTATCGAATTACAAATTGCTGAGTTCATTGTTGATTCCAGAATCTGGTTGAGGAATCAAGTACAGCGACGAAATTTATTTGTGCTGAAAATTAGGTCAACATATAGACAAAATGGATATGGTTACAGTCTCGCACGGGGAAATCGAGATGGCCGGCCAGAATTTGGGCAATTCAGTCTTTTAGTGATGTTTTTCTATAAACATGTTGCAACCGCCCCGTTTATCGGGGCTGTTGGAGAAAGTATTAGCAGAGTGCATGTAGGATTCGACCCCGCGCGGCACTTGGAGCGCACCCGCATAGACTGAATTGACCAGTGCCGCTCTGTTGCTGCCAGCTGTAATTCTGGTGACGGTCACCTTCGGCGTCGATGGTCCAGCTGTTGCTGGGCGCAGCCCACATGCCTTCGCCGCGTTCATTTGTGCGCATCTTCACGCGATTATCTTCATCATCGTCTATGACCATCCACGACAATATTCCATCGTCGGCCAAGGATAAGTTTTTGATTTTGATTGTCATTTGTGAATCTCCAGTGTGGTGTTGTAAATGCTGAGCGGTTTTATTCGGTCCTAAGACTTGTAGCTAACGGATTCATTTTTATTTAAATGTATTCGGTATTTTTGAAAATATATTATTTGATGTGTCAATGTCGGGTTAATAAGGAACCAAATGAAGCGCTCGTCGTGTCCGGTCCATGCAGCCGGCCTGTTGGCGCCGCCGTCAAACTAACCTAGGATACCGATTCCAACGGCCCAGCTCAAAACCCGGGGAACGGATACAGCGAATGGTTTTCTGGCCATTGACGTAGTCATGGAAAATCGGTAGCACAGGTCAAAGCTTCGTCGACGCAAACACCGCTGACGCCAGGATTACTTTTTTTGTATTCGATAGTTCATAGGGGCGAGGTCGATGAGCAAGGCACGACGAATTTCAACGAGGTCTGGCTCGCTGTACTGTCGCCTGAGCAGATTTTCAACAAGCTCCTGCTGACGAGGTTGACCGAATGACAGCCGGTACAGCGAAAGAATTCGCAGAACCTCGTATAAGCGCGTCAGTTCGAAACTGAATGGCATCATCGGGACAATCCGCTCGATTTTGGCGGTCCCTTCTGGCGCGTGCCAAAACGGCACAAGGTCCGAGCGACGGTCATTAGATTGGGCGGCTTCAAACAACGCCGACCAAACATCGGACGGCCGCGACGCGCCCATATTCTGGCCATATGTCTCGGCAATCCGCTGGCGAACAACTAAAGATTTGTAGCGATTGATTCGACCCTCGCGCTGTTCCAAGTCAATTGGGTTCGGCGGCAAGCTCCAATGCACTATGCGGCGGCAGTACCAATGGAAATCAAGCCCTTCCTGACCGATAGATGTCGAGTTGAGCATGAAGGGCCAGAACGGCGAGTTAAACGCAGCTCGCGCATTCGTGATTCGGCTAACACCGGCTTCATCCGTACTCTTCTGATTACCGAGTGGCACGGCGTAGTGGCAGTGAAATCGAACATCGTAGCGTGTGTCTCCCTTTTCCACCGGAAGCTGGGTTTGGGCTGTCACCGAGACGGCCCCCGTGTCGACAGCGACCTTAAATGCGTCTAAGGAATCCGCTAGTGTCCTGTGAATTGACTTCAGCAGGTGCACGTATTCGTCGAAAACGGCTTGTAGGTTACCCATAGTGCTGTAGCGCGCTACCGCAATCCAAGGCTTCTCAGAGCCGCAAACAGCTCGTATTACACGTTGAGATTCGATGCGGGTCATCTTGTTTAGGAAGGACAATGCCGCGTCTGTTGCGCCGGCCAGGATGTTCTCAGACTCTACGGTCTCAGTATGAGCGGCCCCCTTCCATGCTGTGTGTATACTTCGGTGCATGCAAACACCGGCACCTCCAATGGCAAGGTCTACTAAGTAGCGCTTGAGGTCGCTTGGCGGCTCCCCAAGTTCAAGTTTCTTTTCTTCGAGCACTTGCAGCAAACGTACAACTTGAGATTTTCTCATTTCAGAACTTCCCGAAACTTTCCTCATCGAACTTGCCCATTGCCGTACATGCGCCTTCCCATCGTCCGAAAGCCAATCGAGCAGAATGGGCGCGTAGACATACCAAGATGTCTTCTTGGTAGACTTACCCTTACCAAATGTCGAGCACAGTTGCTTAAAGTCAGGAGCAAGTTCCCTATCGATTCGGCATCTCAGCTCGTTTAGCCCCGCATCCTCGCCGGCAAGCTGGATAGCGCTGAGCCTTGCCGATGGATATACAAGGCCCCAAGCTGTTGATAGCGATAGAGCACCAAATCGAAACATTCGTGTCAACTCATCACGGCTCTTGAAATAGGGCGATTTCTTTGGCAATGTCTTTCCACGCGCGAGAAGGAGCCTTCGCTCGCACTCGTAAGAGACATAGCTGCTCAGTGCCCGTGGTGCCAATACAAGTGACGAAAACAGAAGCGTCTTGCTGAAATTTTCCTTTCCTTTAAAGGGACCCTCGCCGCCGTAGTGCGGCATAGCTGGCGGAACCCAAAGTAGCCTCTCCGCCCCCTCCGGAGCGGCCGCGTCCAAGACTTGCTTAAATCTTGCGCTAGGTGCGTCGCGACTAAGATTAACTCGGTACTCGTCAAATTTATCAGCTGGAATCCATGCATCGTTGGCGGCTTGCAAAGCCGCTGAAACCCGGGAATCACCCCGATTTTTACGCAGGCTCTCTCGCAACTGGTAACCGCCGAGAAAGGATAAGCACCAGGGCGCAGCCTTGTGGAGTTTCATTACGTCAACGCCTGGGTTCCCAACGGATGCTTCCTTCAGCGCCTCCGAGAGTCGGTCAAGTGCGATGAACTCCTTGACTTCCGTCGGGCTGGGTACGCTGTGCTTGGTCTGAACGTTGCAGAAGATGCGCTCAATATCAGGCTCGATGCCAGCTCTTTCAGTTCGGCAAATAAAAGTGCGTAGCAGGGATTCGACGGCCACCTTTGCCTCGCTTTTAAGACTATTCGCAGCTAGTGGACTCTCCGGAAGGGAGAGGATGTCCGCGAGCAGAGCCTCCCGCGCGCGCTCATAGCGTCGGACAATTTTTTGGTCGGACCCGCAAAGGTATTTCAAGAGTTCCGAAAGCTCCTGAGCGTGTGCTTTGCCTTCCTCTTCCTCTCCGAGGTGCGTCAGCGCCTTAAACGGCGTGGCAGAGAGCAAAAGTGTCGCGTAGTTTTCGCCTTCATGTAGTACGCGCCGGGCGATGACCTGCTCCTCCGAAACCTTATCCTCTAAGCTTCCGGAGTCAGAGGAAACATTGATAAGGTCGCGAAATCGCTGAAACTCATCGAGGATAAACAGGTCAGCCTTCAAATTCCGAGCGCATGCTTCAACGAACATCTCGCGAATTCGTCCTCGAACCTGTCGTTCAAGATGCGGTTGATTCTTCTTCTTGTTCTTTGGTAGTTCAGAGACGCCCCGAAGCAAGCTGCGCCAGGAATGCAGGCTCAGGCGAAGCGCCTTCGCGGCCGCGAGCGCCTTGTCATCGAGTCGAGGTGGCGCCCCGAGCCGAGCGCTAAATTCTTGCCTGGCTACTTGTTCAAGTCCACCCGCAGCATTGTAGAAATCCCGCGCCATAATCCAAGAATGGCTAACGTCGTTTCGGAAAAATTCCTCTAGTTCATCCGTCTCACTAACATAAGGCGATTCCGCCACCGCACGCCAGATAATGTATCGCTCACGCGCGTTGCCCCCACCTTTAGTCAAAGAAAACGAAGTCGCAGGAGTGAGCGAACAAAGTTCCAGAAGCAATCCTTCTTGTGAAGGAGCCTGTTGCAGGCCCAATTCGGCAAGGCGTCCAAAGCTCGGCGAACTGACCCATTGGTCTGACCCTTTGCCACGAAAGACAGCAAGCTTGTTCGCGTTCTCCTGAGCTAGCGCAAGATTGGAACAAATGTAGACGACACGGAACGGACGCTTCATTTCGCCACGCGCCAGTAGAAATTTTGCAATTAACCCGCGAGCGACAAGAGTCTTTCCAAGGCCGACTTCGTCACCCACCAGAAGGCGACCACACGGACGACCTTTCGGGCCAATAAGGCGGAATGCCTCGTCAACGGTAGCGCGCTGAAAATCGGTGAGCTGAGCTAGGGATTTATTTATATGGTCGATAGCACCTTGGTTCACCTCTGAACCTCTGAAAAAATGGCAAACCCTTTAAAAAGTTCCTCGAGACCTGGTGGAGTCTGCACGCCTTTATTGTGAAGTCGTTCGAATACTGTTAATGCCCTGCCCAAACGGTGAGGTGCGCGAGCTGCAGCACGGAGAAGTTGTTCGTACAGTCCTCCATTGCCACCAAGGCCAAAGATGTCTATCTCAGAACCGTCGCCGTCCGCCCGTAACCATTTTGCCTTGGACGCGCCTGTATCCAGGAGTAGTGTGAGGTAGTTAAGTAGTTTTTCGCCCGAGTCGACCGTCTCTAAGAAAACAGCGCGTTTGCGTGTTTCCAGAAGGTCAACGCTAAACGATGCCTGAATTGCGAATGTCTTGCTAAGTTTGTCTGCAACTGAGGTAATTTCGATGGGTACGAAAGCGCTTATATCGGTCAACCTGACTTTCTTCCATCGAAGCGTTGCGGCCAATTCCTTCGTGGCCTGACGACAAAGTAGCCCCACCTTAACCTGGTAGCCGGTGGGCAGCTTCGGCAAGGGCGAGACCGTGAGCTCAACTAAATAACTATCTTCACTAACCTGTTCAGCGTGAATGCTCCAGCTCGCCGAAGTCAACGCATAAATGGCTTTCCGGAAATCCGGATTAGCTTCGGCAGGGACAATTACGTTATTACTAAAGATATGCTCCGCGAACACTTTCGTTTTGGCCCATTCATCCAGAAGTTTTTGCGGTCCAACCTTAGCGTTGGAACCCACCAAGCGCAACATGAGCTCTCGATTTCGCGGAGGAACTCTCTTAGAAGGCTGTCCAAACGCAGCATTGGTCATGTTGGCCGAACCAACGTGCCAGACCGCGCCTAATGAAGTTTTTGCCACGACGAGCTTTGCATGCAAATCCTGCTGTAAAGGCTCGTCTTTGTGTAAGCGCTCTTCACCGTCCACAATTAATTTTGACACCGACTTTACTTCCCAGCCCTCTAATATCGCCTCGCCGATTGCATCCAGCGTGTCGGACCGGCTAATGAGTGTCTTCTTTCCTTTTGTTCGGCGCCCAAGGTCCTGCAGCAGGCTCGCAGCATCAGCATCTACAAACGGCGAGACCACCAGCAACTCATCAATTTTTCCCTCCAGGTCAATGGGTGTCATCGCAGTATTCTCGGAGGTTAGCGCAATACCCGGGAGAATTGACAGTTCATTGAAGAGAGCCGGCTCATTCCACTTCACGACCTTGAGCGTATTGCACATGCTAGTTATACTCTCCGCATGTTCTTCTATATCAGTGAGAGAGCGCAAAAAGGCATCCAAACGAGGGTCAGAATTGCCCCCGAGCTTGACCGCCTCGCCATCGATTGCCACTGCGATATCCCAGCTCCTGTCAAAAGTCAGATTTCGAGAAAGCACGACTAGACGGAGCAGAACAGGCTTATTAGTATTCTGCGGAGTGAAGCGCAACAACCAGATTTTCGGATGAAATGACGCAAACGCCCCAGCGGCTCCCGCCATTGCTGCCGAGGGAACAAGCAACGGTTCTAACATCGTGAATAAGCGATTGAAGGTCTTAGGAACCTTTACGTTCCCTTCTTGGTAGAACACAAGGAGCCGCTCTTGCATCTGGTCCAGTGATTCCAGTAAAGCTAACCGCTCACCAGAGAGGTCACCCTCAAGAGTCTGGTCGAGGTTCAACGCTATAGACGCGGCCACGAGGGCTTCAAGGTCTAACGAGAATGTCGTGGCTATGCCGAGGTCCAATCTATACCCGGCTGGAGAATGCAACAGTTCGCCGTAGTCTAGGCGGTCAGCGGTCACATTGAGCATTTTTTACCTTCAATTACGTCATGCAACATGCCGCGCACGGTCGGCCATCGGTATTCCAGTTCCTTCATGCCATACCAATGAGATTTAGTGCGCGGTAAACGCACAAGCAAAGAACGTCCCGGTTTGTTCCTTAATGCTTGCACGCGAACGAGTTCCTCCAGCTTCTTCGCAGACGGAGACTTGCACATTGCGTCGTTCCAGTCAGTTAGAAAGTCGACAGTCTGCGGACGCACTTTTATTCCCATAGAACGCGGCCCGCCCAACCATTCCAGTGCTGCTTCGCCATGAAACACATTTGATTGAGCGACGCGCGCACTCCAGCTCCCAAAATATTTCACACACCGCTCAGCCAAGTCGCCATCCTCAAGCTCACGAGCAAGCAGTTCATTGAAAATGATATGCGCGCCCTCGATTGCATCGCTAAAGCGTTGAGCGCTGGCGATGCGTTTGCGAGAAATTAAACTTAGGCTAGGCTGTTGAGAAGCCCAGGCACTGAACGCAGCAAACTGTTGGTAATCTAAGGCTTTGTCAGCCAATTTTGCTGTTAGCAGTTGCCCGGCCACGGAGTCCGACAATTCTTTTACAGTACAAAAACGTGTGGATAAAAAATCTGCTTCAGCTTTATTAAGCTTGAGCGTGAGCCCATCGCGCCAAGTATTCCGTGCACCAGGAGGACGGCTGACAGCGGACTCAAAACGGTGGTCAGGGTCATCATTCCCCTCTTCAGCATCCACGGAGCTGTAATCACCGTCATCTTGCTTCCAATCCCGGCAAAATTCAGCGAGCGACTTAGGCGTATTAACGATGTTGAAAAGGCGCAGTCCGTTCCAATAGGTGGATGATGGACGGCGAGCCACACCGCCGTATTCGACCATTGTATGACCGATAATGCCATCAAAAGGAAGCCCCGCAGACGCATGATTCGTCTTGAGCGACTGGGCGAGTTCGTTTTCAGCTTTTTTTAAATACTCCTCAAGTGGCCGACTGCGACGCTCCTTCGGAGACAGATTTGCCCAATCGAGGAATATGTGTGGAACCGCTAAGAAATACCTCGCTTTGGTCTGAATGGTCGAAAACCCCGGGAATAGTAGGTCCGAGAAGGCATCTCGAACCTGACCTATTCCCAGTTCATCCAGTGTTCCCGGTTCCTTGAGAAAAGCGAGAACTTCTTGCACGCGCGTGCGGTCATCGGAAGAAAAATCCACCCACCCAAGTCTAATCATATATTTCCAATTTGCATCCAACTTGTTGCTTAAGGTCCCGAGAAGCAGGTTCATCCAAATCCGAATTCTACGATGCAGGTTGCAATGGGGCAAGTTACCTTATCAGATTGGCGGAATACTTAAAGCAGTTTCCAAGGACGGGAAGGGCATGGACGCTAGCCAATCCATGGAGATAGGCCTTTGCTGAGATGGAGGAGGGCGCTGAGTCAGCTCAACAACGCTCGTGGAGCGCTCCCGAGTTCGCTCATTTTAGTTTGGTTGTTTGGCCAAAATGACCGAAATGCATCCTCAGTTTGTTCAGCTGAGTCCGAGTGACCGACCTGTGTAATTTGACCATGCGGATTTTTAAATGTGTTACGCAGAGCGTTCTCGGCGATACGTTCAAAAAAACACGGTCATTTTTCGTTTGTAAGTAGTTTTGACCAGCTGGGTTCGTCACCAAGGATATGCGTCCACAATCACGCGCTAATTGCTGCCATTAAGCAGCTACGGCAGTTAGCAAGGG
Organism: Burkholderiaceae bacterium; assembly: GCA_041736255.1. Taxonomy (GTDB): domain Bacteria; phylum Pseudomonadota; class Gammaproteobacteria; order Burkholderiales; family Burkholderiaceae_D; genus AVCC01. Next base: position 25,131 of record JBGSTZ010000172.1, on the reverse strand, counting down.
AGTCAGTAGCCAAGCCGCCTGTATCGTCATCGACCGGACGTGGCCACCAACCAAACGAGCATGACGCTGGTTTTTGACACGCGGTTCGCATTGGGAGGGACGCCTGCTTCGGAAGCGATGATGTGCGCGAGCGCCCAAGCTGTCGGCTCCATCTTCGGTCGGCCGTGGTCATCCACTAAGCTAGCCTGACGCAGGTCGTTGGCCAACGGCTTACAGTGGGAGCCTGCAGCAGAAGCGGGGTGTGTGATGGGGGTTTGAGGTCAAATTGCAGCCAGACCACTAAAATCGGTATATCACGCTTCTGCTATTTAAATTGGCAGACCCGCATTCGTTGGTGTCAATGGCTTTGCCGACAATCTGAGTTAGTGCATATTCGGTTCCGACTTTTACGAACCACAATAAAACAGCACGATGCACATTTACACTTGCTTCATTCAACGATACAGTGTGTATGTTGTAAAATAGCAATTTAGATAGGGCGAAAAGTGTACGAGTGAAAGACCAAGTGCATTAGTTTACTGGTGTTGCTGGGGAGTATGGGGCTGTTTTGATGACTTTTGCGCACGAAAACCGCCCCTTCTCGAATATGCTTTCTGCGCTTATCCTTGGTTGTCGCCGCACGTATGGTTTGTCAGGCGAGAAGCCGCAAGTCGGTATTGTTCATCGTATATGTTAGAAATCTAAACAGGGTAATAAGGCCATTTCAGGATGAGTGTAGCAGTTTGGTGTGAGCAGGATGGTCAGATTGGCCTGAAAACTGAAGCGGGGTTGGTGCTTCGCCTAACTGCAATGGAAGTATTCCAAGCGGTTTTTGGTCGCTTCCAGTCTGTCCGAGGCCATACCATTGATTCGCATCCCTCCAAGGGTCTCCCTCATCTTTCATTTTCAAAGTTTCCAGCTGAGGCTGCTATCCGTGTCTTTGGAACCGGACAGCAGCTTTTTGTTGCAGTCGGTGTAGAGACAGAGGCTGGTTTTGTCCCATTTACGAATCGTGCAGACCAAGTGATTGCCAACAATCGTTGGTATCCGGTGCAAGTCGATACCGTCGATTCCGCTAGGGAATGGGCGCGTTCGGTCGGAGCTTTGGAAGGAAAATTACTAACAATAGGGGCGCTTGTGGCAATGCGGACCCGAGTGGACCGTCCAGTCCGGCTCGTAGATGAAGTCTTGACGACTTCGGAAGCGATTGCATCCGGCGCAGAATCGCAAGCTCAGCCTATTCCAGGTCTCGTCGCGTCTCTCTATCCTTATCAAATAGGCGGCGTCGCGTTTCTGAAAGTCGTGGCGGAACAAGGGGTTGGATGTGTTCTTGCGGACGAGATGGGGCTGGGAAAGACGCTTCAGGTTATCGCTCTGCTTCAAATCGAAAAAAATGCTTCACGCCATACATCCCTAGTAGTGGCGCCTGCTACCTTGCTGGAAAATTGGCGCCGGGAACTTGCGCAGTTTGCGCCAAGCTTGTCTGTTCATGTCCATGCTGGCTCCCTTCGGCCAGGGGTGGCGGCGAAGTTGACTGGTTTTGATGTCACGATTATTTCCTATGACACGGTCATTCGAGATGAGCTGCTGCTTTCAGCCATAACTTGGAACATCCTCGTGCTCGATGAAGCGCAAAATATCAAAAATCCGAAGGCACTAAGAACCATTTCTGTGAAGCGGCTGCCCCGGCGAGTGTCGCTTGCTGTTACAGGTACGCCAGTTGAAAACCAGTTGGAAGACCTTTGGTCCTTGGCTGACTTTGCTCTACCTGGACTTCTCGGTGACTTGGCCTCTTTCCAGAAAGAATTCAGCGATGGAGTATCCGATGCTTCCCGGCTTGCACCGGTAGTTGCCCCGCTTTTGCTTAGGCGAAGGGTTGTGGATGTCGCCAAAGACCTTCCTGAGAAAATTGAGATTCCGCAGCCGCTCCGAATGAGTCGCACTTTGGCCGAAGGCTATGAAACCCTTAGGAATGAGACCCTTGCTGAGTACGGACCTGCCGGTGGACTCGTGGCTACCACCAGGCTGCGCGTGTACAGCGCACATCCCGCTCTTTCAGGAGCTTGGGACAGCGACCCGTCATTTGATATGCCAAAGTATGCGCGAATGCTGGAAATTTTGGATGAAGCATTCAGTGCTGGAGAAAAGGTTCTTGTGTTTTCGACCTACCAAGGCGTCGTTGACCTCCTGATGGCTGATATTCCTCGTCGTTTCAAAAAAGGCTTTTTCGACTACATTGACGGACGCGTGGCCGTTCCGTCGCGACAACCGACTGTCGATGCCTTTTTCGACTACAAGGGATATGGCGCACTGTTCTTGAACCCGAAGGCGGCGGGTACAGGGCTCAACATCACGGCGGCCAATCACGTCATCCATTACAACCCTGAGTGGAACCCCGCACTGACGGACCAAGCATCGGGTCGTGCCTATAGAAGAAAGCAGAAGCGTCCTGTAACTATTCACCACCTATTTTTTGTTGATACTGTAGAGGAAGTAATGATGGACCGGGCAGGCTTCAAGCGTCAGCTTGCTAGTGAGGCTGTGACAGGGCACGAGGGTGACGTTGAACCGTTTCAGATTGCCCGCGCGCTGCAAATATCCCCACTTTCAGCATTTCAGGAACTTGAACAATGACAAACGAAATTCGCAAGAGGCTAAGCGCCAACGATGTCGGTGAAACAGGAGGGCACCAAGCGGGCATATTGGTTCCGAAAGAGGAGCAGATTCTGTCGTTCTTTCCGGATTTGGACCGCGCGGCTAAAAATCCACGTATGACTCTCGTTATGCGGGAACGCTCCGATGCCACGCGTTGGGAGTTTAACTTCATCTACTACAATAATCGCTTCTTCGGAGGCACACGGAATGAATTTCGTCTGACAGTCATGACCAAGTATCTGCGAGCTGCAGACGCTAAGGTAGGCGATGAACTCATTTTTACAAGAGATGATAATGGGTCATATGTCATTGACTTAGCTCGCATGCCTGCTGCCTCAACCCCGATTTCTACCGATGGTGTGCTTGTACTTTCCGGCGGATGGAAAGTCATCAGAATACGTTGAACACATAGGCCAAGTATGACTACTATTAACGTGCCACCAGATGTCGCTCGCATAAGCGAGGGGCTTCGCGATACCGGATACGACTTCAATACTGCGGTTGCAGATGTTATTGATAACTCAATAGCTGCGGGAGCATCACTCATTGAAGTTAGCCTTGGAGCTGATTTCGCGGGGAATATTGTCGTGTCGGTCGGGGACAATGGATGTGGAATGGACGAGGCGGACCTCATTAACGCCATGAAATATGGCTCAAAACGTCGTCCGAGTGCAAAAAGCCTCGGCAAATTCGGCTTGGGCCTCAAGACTGCTTCGACAGCCTTTTGTCGCAGACTATCTGTTGTTTCTCGACCTTCAACTGGCTCAGCACTACGTGCTACTTGGGACTTGAATGCAATGGCCGCTCAGAACAGCTGGGATTTGGAGCTGACTACGCCTGACCCAGCCGAGTCGCAACTCCTCGACGAGGTAGCCATAGGTAACTCGGGGACAGTTGTGTTGTGGGAGCAAGTCGACCGATTGCTCGAGGGGTACAGGGACAGAACTGCGCGACCATTCAAGAAGGCCATTGACAAGATAGAGTCCTCGTTGCGAGACCACGTTGCAACGGTCTATCAGCGCTTCATTGACATCGCAGATACCAGAGAAAAGAATCTCCGCATCAAGCTGAATAGGAGTGATGTTGAAGCTTGGGACCCGTTCTGCTTGGTTGAGACCAAGGTTCCAGTTGCGGAGCAGAACGTGCCTGTTGAGTTGTCAAACGGGTCAAAGACATCATTTAATATCCGGGCATTTATCCTGCCTCGTAAAGAAGAATTCTCCCGCGACGACACCCGGAATTCAGCTCGGGTATCGAACGAGCGTCAAGGGGTTTATGTATACCGCGAGAACCGACTTATTCATGGGCCAGACTGGATGGGTATGTACAAGCAGGAGCCTCATTACTCGCTGCTGCGCGTTGAGCTATCGTTCGACCACACTCTCGACGATGCATTTCAGGTCGATATCAAGAAATCGCGAATACTTCTCAACGAGAAGCTGTATGAATGGCTCCGTGACCAGTTTTTGTCAGGTCCGCGTCGTGAGGCAGAGCTTCGTTATCGTCGCGGTGCAGCGAGTGTGGCAACAGGAGCTGCGGCACTTCTTCATACACCGTCAAGCAATGTTATTCATCAAAAGGCCGGCGGCCTAACTACGGCACAGGTTTCTATTGTCGACCCAAAGACGGGGAAGGTGATGGTCAAAAACAACTCTGGGTCGACGACGGCAATTCTGCGAATTATCGATTCAGAAGAAAGCGGCCCTGTTCATATCATGACTGCGAAGACATTGGAGAGCGGTGTTCTATGGGAGCCTACGCTCGGGAAAGGTGGCTCTGCGGCGGTTGCGCTGAATACGGGGCACCCGTTTTACTCAAAGGCGTATCTCCCGAATAAGGCAAACAGTACTGTAATCCAAGCGCTCGATTATTTGCTCTGGGCGCTGGCACAGGCAGAACTTAACAACATTAACGACGAAACTAAGGATGCATTTGAAGAGTTTCGTGTTGAAGTGTCAAGAAACTTGAAAAGGCTTGTCGCTGATTTGCCTGATGTTCCTGAGGCAGAGGGTGAGTGATGTCTGCTTGCGTGAACATGGAGGAGCTGGGACGAAGGCTCGAATCGCGCTTTGGTTTGGCAATCAAGGTCGAGTCGGAGACCATAGATGGTGGTATTTTTCCCACAATCCGCCCAGCCGACCTTGCCCGAGGTACTGGCTTTAGTATCGTTGTCGCTCGCACCCATCGACAGCTTGAGGCAAGCTTTCGAGCGGACAACTTTGCTGCCAGTTTACTTCGCCGAATGTCCGAAGCGGATGCTTCTGCACGAGCCACGTTCGGAACACTTGTGGCGCAAACTCGAAATGCTGGAGCCTTGGTATACGTAGGTATAAACGACAATCCTGCAGAGGTGTTTCCGGACCCTAATATCCCATGGAAGCGAGTCGAACTCGATGTTAGCTTGCGGGTCCCATCGGGTAAGTTGCAACCTGACGATGTATTTAACTGTGCGGTGTTGGCCACTTCAAGTTGTTTTTCGATGGCGTTAGCCCTGCTTGTATCTGAAGACGCAGGCGAAACAGTCCCTTGCAACGAAGTAGGTCTGCCGGAAGGAGCGCGTATCCGGGTTGAAGTCAATAGGTACGAGCGACGCCCCGCCAATCGCGCGGCCTGCATAGTCCATTATGGAACGCGGTGCCAAGCTTGCGACTTTGACTTCTTTGACGCCTACGGAAAGTTAGGAGAGGATTATATTGAGGTTCATCACAGGACTCCCGTGTCCGAGATGGGAAATGGGTACTTCGTTAACCCAGTTTTGGACCTTGTTCCTTTGTGCAGCAACTGCCACTCGATGGTACATCGGGTAGACCCAACTATGCGAATTGAAGACCTGAAGGCTATTCTCGTGGCTCGACGCGCCAATAGGGATTTGGTGTCGATTGATGTGGCTTACTCATAAGTCAGAAACTTAGACAACATTTTGTGCATGCGCTTTATAGCTATAATTGGAGAATATTGTTGTCTTAATTACCAACTTATGAGTAATGTCGGCGCCGCAGCGTTATTGTTTTACGGGGTCGTATCCTGCGCCCTAATACTAGCGCTTAGTGACTCACCAACCCTCGCCAACTGTTCGGGCTTACCTCGCAGGGAGCACTCCCATATCTCTATAACCCGCCAACCAAGGGCCGTAAGCTGCTGTTTATTTTGCAAATCTTTATGGCAATTGGTTTCAATTTTTTTCCGCCAAAAGTCCTGATTTGTGGCTGGCCATTTGAAGAGGCGACACTGATGACCGTGCCAGAAGCAGCCATGTACAAAGACAACGGTCCTCCATTTCGGCAGAATAATATCTGGCTTACCGGGTAGTTCGCGCACATGCAAACGAAATCGGAAACCATTTGCGTGCAAGATACTGCGCACAAGTATCTCGGGTTTTGTGTTCTTGCCCTTGATGCCCGACATCATCCGGCTTCGGGTGGCGCGGTCCACTACATCGACCACTGCTGCTATACCTCCGTTATTGTGGGCGGATGCCGACAATCCGACATTTCCACCACCCGATGCTCAGGCCGCAGAACGGACTAGCTTTAAATGGCTTGTGCTTGTGATGGTGTGCTTCTTCTTTTTTAGAATATAAGGTTTCATCGCTCTTGCCACTGCATCTACTACAGGGACAACTACCGAGTTACCGAATTGACGATAGAGCTGGGTGTCACTCACATTCTCGGGAATCACAAAAGAATCTCCATAGCCCATTAGACGTGCGCACTCACGAGGAGTGAGGCGCCTCGGGTTCTTTCTGGGACCTTGGTCAATAAGTATTTCAGACCCATCCTTGTGGTAGCGAGCAGACAGTGTACGGGTCGTATCGTTCGGCCCAACAAGGGTGAAGCCAAAACCATTTCCTTTCGCCTCATGCTTCTTCCTGTAACCTTGAAGGTAAGTCCAGAGATTGTCACTCAACGTGTACTTCGGGTGCACGCAACCTTCTTTCTCGTGAAGGATACTTCCAAGTTTCACTACACCGGGGGAAGGCCATAATGCTTCATCTGGCCACTCGAAACCTACGTCGTCCCTAAATCCGACGATGAAGATGCGTTCACGGTGTTGGGGAACCCAACGTTTTGCGTCAATCACCTTACACTCTATGTGGTACCCCAACTCCTTCTCAAGAACTTCTCGAATGACTCGGAAGGTATTGCCGCGGTCGTGACTCAAGAGGTTTTTGACGTTTTCGAGCAAGAACGCTTTCGGCTGTTTTGCCTTTATAATTTGTGCAACCCGGAAGAATAGAGTGCCTTGTGTTTCGCAGGCGAATCCATGCGCCCGGCCAAGTGAATTTTTCTTCGAAACTCCGGCAAGCGAGAATGGCTGACAAGGAAAACCTCCCAAAAGGACGTCGTGCGTCGGGATGTTATCAAGTTCAACCTGCCATATATCGCCAGTAATTGGATGTTTATCGTAAGGATAATTTGCCCGATAAGTGACTTGGGAATATTTGTCCCACTCACTTGTAAAGACACACTCGCCGCCGATGGATTCGAATCCTCGACGTAGCCCGCCGATACCGGCGAAAAGGTCAATGAAGGTGAAACTCGATTTTTTCATTCTTTGTTCCGTTGCTCTGCTTATAAGGGATACATTAAGTGCAAAGCAGCACGCTTAATCCTACAAGTCTTGCATTATGATTGAAATTGTCGATTTTCGGCGCAAATTGGCACGGCATTCTTATGATGATAAACCATTAATTTGATTGCGCCAGACCCGACGTCAATGCATTTTCAGTTGTCGGTGCTGGAATATTTTTCTACCACAAGCTACGATAGTGCTTGATAGAAATGACTAGACTGCAAACAAATACAATTTCAACATGGGGGAAGAAATTGAACGGTTTGAGGATAACGGCTTTTCAGTTGCTGCCTCTTGTTACTATCAGCTTTCATTAGGCAGCTTTTTTCTGTAGCAGTAAATCGAGGGACTTGAACCAGCCTTTGCGATGTACCAGTCGCACTATATGTGCAGTGGCATTAAGGATTTCAGCCTTTGACAACGCTGAGATGCCTTCCCATGAATCGTCATTCAAGACGTATGTGGTGCTATTCACCGACTGGGATTCGAGGATGCAAAATCCACAGGATGGAAATCCAAAAATCACATATTCGTCAAAGCCAGCCTTTCCGGCTGCTAGAAATTTAGGCTTATATTTTCCGACTGCGTCGAACTGAGCGTGAATCACCGGCTGGTTGGCGGGCTTCGTTCAGGCAATGATATTGTAGAGAGATGATTTTGCGAATGCCCATGGGTTCTTCCCTAGCTAGCCGGGGGCCTCGCGGGAATTCATTTTGGATTTAATTCTATCCCGCTTCGCTGGATGGATTTTTTGCGCGGAAGAGATTGGGTCAAGCCACTTGAAAGGCGATTGCTTCTCAGAGTTTGAAATTGAGAGTTTTTTCTCGGTTTTAAGCCAAAGAGTTAAAGGTTTGATACAACTGTGGGGTGCTTCCTTCCTCCAATTCTTGGGGGGACTCAGCTGAATTCGCCTCTGTCGCTTGGAGCGCCTATACGCCTTCGTTAAAGTGTGCGAGTACTGCATCGACACAATCGCCGCTTCTTTGTACTGCCGGTCAGGATTGGAAGCACCCGTGGTAGCTGGAGTCGACAAGTTCATACTTGGCTTGAGCAAGCCACGCACTCCCACCACTGGCGATGGCGCTTGTGTATCCCCAGGCTGCAATCTGTCGGCTTACTTGAGCATCAACAACCAATCCCGCTACCTGACCTATTTCGGCAGGGCATCTGCATGGTGGTCAATCCGGTTCAACCAACGCTCAAGGTGCGGCCGGGCAGCTAAGGTAGCCGACTTACTTCTGTTGCAAGATGGGTGAGCAAGTAAGAAGTTATGCCAAGTCGCGGGAATACTGGGAGAAGAGGACAAAGTGGTCAACATCTGTGGCGGTCAGAGTGCCGCCACAGTAGAAGCAATTCGCGCCATCAAGCTTTTTTAGCCCCTCGGCCATCACCATGAGTGACTGTCGCGACGTCGCAAAGAGAAAATCTTCAAGGTCATCGGCTTCCCCAAGAATTATGTGGTTTCTGTGGTTTCCCTTGATGTGGACGACCCAATGTGAACGGGCCAATTGCTGCACAAGTGGATGGAATCGTCGCAGGCAATAGGGCACACCCGGTTTGAGCCTGACCTTTCCAGCCCCCGCTCGTTCATAGAGGAAATCGTTTGTCACACCCCCGAAGTTCTGCAGGTAGTTCAGTGGTTGCGCTGATACTGTTTTGGCAACCTTTCCCAGTTGAGCTTGATACTCGGGGAAGTTCCGCGCAAATTGTTGGGTGCCGGCACATTGCTGTTCCCGGAATGCTGCGATAGCGGAAATTACTGCAGTCTGAGCGCCGTTATTTTGGAACAGAATTTCTGGGGTTGCACCAGCTCGACCCTTTCCGTAAGGAAGGGCCTGCCGCCAATACATATGAATGAATCGCTCCCCAATTTGGCGATTGGACAGTACGAGTGCTCGTCTGTCGTCTGAACCAAGTTCTACAGCCAATTCTGCGAGGGCAATGAGAAGTGCAAACTTGTACGTCGCTGTAAAATTACTCTCCGCAAATACGCGTTGAATATTCGATAGGAAGCGTAGTTGGTCTTCGGCCGAGGGATTGGCAGAAGCATATGTGGGTTACCGTTGTGACCAGTAGTCGGCCTTGTCCGGAATCACCCATCGGACACCGCCGCGTGGGTCATCCTAGTCGCCTTCATACCTTGGTATCAGATGGATACAACTTGAAAGCTGGAGGAAAAGTCACTCTTCCTGATGGCACAATCGCTGAAGATGAAATAATTTTAGAAAAAAATAGAAATAATGCAATAACAAATAAAGGATTCAAGCGGCACGCTGTTAAGCTTTTTGGAGACAGTTGCAAGTTGACTCATGCCATCTATACAAGTAGTTATTTTTGGGTTGTTAGTAAAACGCTATGAGTGCACGGGGTCTGCGCCTTACTCTGGACGGCGACGAAACAAAAAAGAGCAGGAAAGCAATGGCGCCACTGATTTATGACCCAGTGTGCTTTCCGTTCCAGTCACTCTTTAATAATTCCATGAAAATAAACAACTCTCTATTTGTCGATGTTGAATACGACAAAAGAAAAACGACGCAGGTTCAGTTAAAAAAAACTGTTCTGGCTCGTATTTCGGATGACCCAGGACTTGCTCTGAAACTGAAGGACACTTTCCAACTTGATTGCAGAGTCCCGGACGTCTGGCGATACTCGTTCTGGGTGCAAAAAGGCACGGTGGTGGGCTACTTGGAATCGCCAGCTGGCCCGCGACTTCCATATTCGAACTTCGAAGATGTTGATTCTAACTTTGCTATTGAGGAGAAGGTGATTCTCTTGATATTAGAGTCGCCGCATGTTGAGGAGTACTTCTTAGACAAGGGCCGTCTTACACCGCGCGGGCCTGCACAGGGCACCCAGCTTGGGGATGCTGGCGGTGCACTTCGCGAGTATGGGTGCGAAATACTTTCGCAGCTTAACCTTCCCACCGGGAAGTACGCGCTTGTCATTGGAAATCCCGTTTCCTATCACGCCTCGCTGAGTTGGATGCAAGCGTTGTTAGGCCTAGGGGTGGGGCCTCAAAATAAACTTGACGCCGTCGTTCGTAATCATGTATGGAAGCAATTCTGGTCATTGGACGTTATTAAGGACGACTTCCTGAAGCGCTGCAAAAATCTGAAGCCCGTTAGGATTCTGAATTGCTGTACAAAGATTTTGAAACCCCATGTCACGTGTGTCTTGTGTAAACATGGCTTTAATAATGTACTTTTCCAAGCCTCGCATCCAGCCTATACGTGGAATGTCGGCTATGGCAAAGACGGAAAGAGAAAGGGCGTCGCGGTCACTGCTGTGAATTGTACGCAATGCAAGACAGGGAGCCACAAGTGAATACAACATTAAATGGTGTAGCCGACTAATGTGCAAGCTAACGGCACATTTCAATGCACTTGCTTGGCGGACAATGTAGAAGAAGCATAGTTGCCGGCGATTCTTCTTTAAGAATCACTTACTTCTTGCTAGGGGTAAATCGTGACCAATCTCAGTTCATCTTTTCGACGCGCTCAGACCGCCATGGAACATCCGGGAGTACTGCCACAGCCCCATATCGACTTCGCGCACCGTCATGCCGTTGCGCAAGGCTAATTTGCGGCAGATAACGACATACGTATCCCAAAAGGGAAAGCTGTACTGGGCCGGACTGCCCATGGACAAGCTCCAGAGCGCCCGTTTATCGATGATGGGGTCATTCGGGTCAATAAAGAAATGCAAAATAGCCGAAGCCGTCGGATAGCCTATTCCTGAAACAGAGTCAGGGCGCCTATTCGGGCGGAGGGATGTTTGGTTACGAATGCTATGGTCGTCAGGTCAATGACGAGCCAAGGGTCATTTTTAGCCACGAGCGCGGGACGACGTTCGGATTTTCAGTCCGCGATTTCGGCAAGCTGCGAAATAGTGATGTGGCCTTGTGCTGGCCCGATGGTGTAGTACTTTTCAAGTTGCCGGGTATTGGTCTTAAAATCGTATAACTTTTGGTACTTGCTAAGGTCCGATTCGGGAAAACAAAGTTGATAGCTGGTGTCCATTCTCATTTCCTTGAGATTAATGCCAAACGCAGCCCCGCTTAGGCGCGGTGCCCAGTATAGGGCTTACGAGAAGTGAGTCCATGCCATCCACATACCAAGTTTCAGGGTTGTTTGATTTTGAGTTACGTCAACTACCTGTTAAGTTCTATCGAAGCCGACCTCCCTTTGATTTCCTGCATTAGTTTCTTAACTGAATCAATGAGCAGTTGGCTCTGCAAAAGACTGCACGGTGTATTGCGTATGCGCCTGCGATACGCCCTTGACTAGTGACCTTTCTAAAACTGTGCAGCGCCGAGTTTGCGCGTGTTGCCTACCTATAGGCACGTCAGTAGGTGGAAACATAATCAACTCCCTGGTCGTAACGATTCTGCCAATGTTTCAAATATGACTCCGCAATATCAGGGTTGTTCCAGATAACAAGAACGTTCTCGCTATTCGACTTGGCTGCTGCTAGGCTATAGTTGAAGCTCCCCGTCTGGACATGCTTACCGTCCGACACTATAGTTTTGTCGTGAAATATCGCGTAGGTCCTAATAGTCCTTGCCGGAACCCCTGCATTCACCAACAAGTTCAGCGCTGCAATCCCTTTACCTTTACCCGATTTCGGTACATTGCTTCTGTTGTCGACTACCACGCGCACGTCAACTCCTCTCTTTCTGGCATCAATAAGTGCCCGAACAACGATTGGCGAGGTAAATGAATAGGCGGCGAGTCGTATGCTTTGCTGCGATGTGTTGATGACCTTTAAAACCAGCGCTTCGCCACCGCCGTCCGGGGAAAACGCATTTTCGATTTGCGCTGTGGGGGGTGCTTTATCTATCGCAGTATGAATACTGCGCGAAATTTCGTTGAGTACCGTCTCGAATGTGGTTTTAGCAGGAGTTAATGTAGTGAACACCGCGAGTGCAGTGAGAGCGAAAATTCGTTTCATTCAGTGTTCCCCAACGTAAGGCTTGTCTTTGTATGTATGTCTTGCGGAGGGGAATTCTATCCTGATTGCCGCCTGTAGAATCGCGTTTCGACGCGTTCAAAAAGGTAGTAATCGCTTTTTGAAAATTTCGGCTTTTATCGCCAAGCTGCCCAGCAGTTCCGAATTGTCACGTAGTCCGCCCCATACGACATGCCACCACGCTTACCTGGCGTTCGACTTGGCTCTACTAGCGTTATGTATTGATTCTGGTATGCTGTTTTCTTCTTCATAGGAGAATAGCATGCGGGATGACCAGTTCAAGAGACTGCTCGGCGGCCTTCGGCATATGAGCGAAGAGCAGGTTGAGTTGTTGCTGGCGGCGGCCCAGGAATGTCGCAGCCACTGCCTTGGAGTGCGCGCCTTGGAATCCAGTCGAGTGGGCCAGGGCTGCCCTCACTGCGAAGCCAAGAACACGGTCAAAAACGGGCACAGCCGGGGCTTGCAGCGATACCGCTGCCTTACCTGCGGGAAGTCCTTCAATGCAGCTACCAACACGCCCTTGTCCCGGCTCAGGAACAAAGAGCGCTTCTTCCAGATAGGCGAGTGCCTGGTAAAAGGCCTGACCCTCAAGCAGTGCGCCCAAGAGCTTGGCGTCGCCCAGTCCACCGCGCTCCGCCTGCGCCACCGCTTTCTCAGCGCCGTAGTTGGGCACCAACCCAAGGCATTGACAGGGCTTGTGGAGGCGGATGAAACGTACTTTCGGGAATCGCAAAAAGGTAGTCGCAAGCTCATCACCCGAGGGAACGTGGCGCTAGTGCGTGAGGCCCGAGGCAGGGGGGGAAGCCTCGGGTGTCGACTAAGCTAGGCAAGCCCGCCTCCCGTAAAGACCTTGTGCCGGTGTTGGTGGGCAGGCTTCGAGGTCAGCCGCATATCGCCGACAAGGTACTTCAGGCGATGAACAAGTCCCAAACGATAGATGCCTTGAAGGATTGGGTTGGGCCAGACACGCTGCTCGGTACCGATGGCAGTGGCACGTTGCGACAGGCCGCAGCTGAGTTGGGCGTCGCCTCAAAGCATGTCCCTGTGAGCTCTGCCGGTCGGGTTACCGAGCAGATTTACCACGTCCAGTCAGTCAACCGGTATCACGAAGTGCTGAAGACGTGGATTAACCGTGAGCTTAGAGGCGTATCCACCAGATATCTGCCGAACTACCTGGCTTGGATGCGCATGCGACAGTGGTTCAAAGATGAGTTGCGCCCCGAACATTTCATCGTTTCAGGAATTGGAAAACAGCTCATCAATACGTAACGCTAGTCGAGCCAAAACCTCCGGGCAGTAGCACTGCGCGGAGGTGGATTAAGAATTACTGAACAGATAATTGTACGTGCTTGCCTGCCCTAGCCAGCATATCCACCAATGCATCAATGGTGAACTTAATGGTCTTTTTGTGGATTACATCGGACACTCGCGGACGTGTTACGCCAAGAATCTCCGCAGCTTCAGCCTGCTTGAGATTTTTCGCATCAATCCATTCTGCTAGTTCGGTCATCAGCGATTCCTTGATGGCCAGCTTCTCAGAGATGACTTGGTCAATTTCAGCCAGCAGCCTTGCAGCTTCTTTCGGCTCAAACCCCAAGTCAGCAAAGATATTCCCGCCGGCAGGGGTAATGTGCATGGTTTTGGTCTCAATGCTCATTTATTGCTCCTTTCTTGGATAACCGCCCTGTAACGCAGTTTGGCTATATCTTTGTCATGTTGGCTGGTTTTTTGGGTTTTCTTCTTGAAACAGTGCAATACATAAACTGCTTCTTGAAATTTGGCCACGTACATCACTCTAAATGCACCATCAGCGAGCTTGATACGAATTTCTTTTGTACCCGCGCCAATCTCGTCGAAGGGTTTCCAGTCGTCCGTCTCTTCTCCGCGTTGAATCTTGCGAAGCTGCTGACCGGCGACCTTGCGTGCATCCGAAGAGAAAATGTTGTCATCCGTCAAATCCTTGAATGAAGACCCTTTCCAATCTATCGGCTTTTCAGTCATACGTCTCCTTCACGTTATTGTATCAGATTTTATACGCGTCGCAAGTACAGGCTACTCGCCCTTCGCAAATTCCATGGGTTGCCGCATCTCAACGACGAAAGTATTCGGCTCCATCCGACCGTACGGTGCTAAATAAGGTTTTTTTAGATTTTGTCCTCTTGGTGTTGTATAGCTACAGGCAGTCACAGTGTTTGAAAGGGTGTTGCGTTCCATACAAGGCAGGGTCCGTTTACTAGGGTACCTTCAGCTTTGCCCCGACTGGTCCTCCGCGCGCTGGCGCCGTCGAGGCCCCTCGATAAGCAGTGCCTCCTCTCGATGTTTCCCCTGCGTATCGCTGCCTCGCTTGCGGCCGGTCATTTAATGCCGCCACCAACACTCCTTTGTCCAGGCTCAGAAACAATGAGCGCTTCTTCCAAATGGATGAATGTCTTGCAAAAAAATTAACATTTAGGGAGCGCTCTGCGGAACTGGGCCTCGCGGACTCCACAGCTTTTCGCCTGCGCCATCGCTTTCTACGCGCGATAGTTGCCCGCCAATCCAAAGAATTAAGGGGGTTGGTTGAGGTCGACTAGACCTATTTCCGGGATTCACAAAAGGTAGCTGCTAGCTCGTCACCGGAGGACCAAGGACACTCCACGCGCGCCCAGGAAGCGGCAGGTAAGCCGAGGGAATCAACAAAACTGGGTAAGCCTGACTCCCGTAAAGACCTTGTGCCGGTACTGGCGGGGCGGCTAAGAGGTGGCGTTGCGTCAAAACATGCCCCGGCCAGCTCTGGCAACCGAATCAATGAGCAGATTTATCCCGTTCAATCCATCAACCGTTATCACGAAGTGCTCACGATTTGGATTAACTGGAAGCTGAGGGGGCATCTCCACCGAATACCTACCGAACTACGTGGCCTGGATGCGGACGCGCCAATGGTTCAAGGAAGGCTTGCGGGCTGAGCATTTCGCCATTTCGGGCGTTAGAAAACAGCTCATCAATACGTAACGCTAGTAGAGCCTTCGACTTTGCCATTCACAGTCAAACAATCGGGGACGTGAACACCTCCCGCCTGACGTTTGCTGCTTCGGCTTCCTAAAATCAAAAGAGGCTTGGCGTATCACCTGAAGAAACATCATCGCGAACTGGTTTTACAATTTTGGGCTTTGGAGCCGGCACTGCAGCCATCAATTCTGGCGGACAATTACTCAGGTAAGTTCGAGCACGCTCGGTATCTTTGCACTCCAACCAGTCGTCGTATTCGTGACGTGGAACGATTACCAGTGAGCGTTTCTCAACACCAGGCTTGTGGAACCGCCTCATCAAGGGATGTTCATCGGCATTTATCGTCAGCTGCGTGAACGAAAACGATTCACTGCCATCGGCATCAAGCCAGGACCGGTACAGTCCGGCGACGGCAAACGGTTGAGCGTCCGCCATTCCGATTTTCCAACGCACGGCACTGCCGGTTTCCCAGTTGGGTTCGAAAAACGCATGCATCGGTACTAGGCAAAGCTGGTTGCCGCGCCACGATTTTGCAAAACTGCGTAGCTGGCCGACAGTTTCTGCACGGGCGTTCATCGTGCTGAATCGCTTCACCCCCGGTGGGATGTGCTGTTTCGGAACCAAACTGTAGGCCGCAACGAGTGCCTCTCTTTGGCCTGCGCGTTCGCTTCGGATAATTGGAGCAAGATAATCTTGGTATGCTTCCTCGGGCCAGTCGACATCGGAATGCATTGGCGTATCAAAAACGTCGTAGAGGACTTGTCTGGAAACAGTAACGTAATTTACGCACATGAAATTAGCTCCTTTCGAAGAGGCATGACCTTGGAGAGCTGCTACATTATGCCGCGGGCTAGAAGCAGGGTACACCACGTGGCGTCTGGGTATTGTGAGCACCGAGAAAGGCGCTTTCTGGACGTAACTGGCTTCCAATTTTAGGGATTTGGATTTGAAATCGGAGCAACTAGATTTGGTCAAACCATTTGCATTTAATCGGCACAAGCTGGGAACACTGACCGTGTGGACCTGGTAACCTTCACGGTAGTGTCTTGCCATTCAATTGGATGGCTGCATGAGACCCACAATGCCGCCATTTGCATAAGGAAGTCGACTCAGTATGCTTATCTCACTGAAGCGGTCTGATACAGCCAGCGAATTAAGGTTTGTTTATTTGACTTGCCAACGCCTGAGTGAGAATACCAGCTGGAATTTCCTTGCAGCCGGAAACATTCTGGCCCGCCCACAAAGGCGAGAAATCGCCACTGCCCAAGCTTTCCGCCTTAGCCCGCAACGGTGCCGACGCTGGGGCTGCGAGCGGAAACTTGGGTGCAACTGGATTCATCGGCCCAAGTTCTTTCATCAGACGATTCACAATGCCACGGGCTGGTCTGCCTGAAAAAACATTGGTCAGGGCAGTGGTTCGTGCGCTATCACCTTTCAGCGCAGCCCGATGGACCGCGCTTGTCGTTGCTTCTGGGCAAAGCATGTAGGCGGTGCCCAATTGCACACCTGCTGCACCCAAATCCAGTGCCGCCCTGACACCGCTTGCATCTGCAATACCCCCCGTTGCAATAACCGGAACCTTAACGGCGCGGACAATCTGCGGGAGTAATGCAAAGGTGCCTATCTGCGTACTGATGTCGTCTGTGAGAAACATCCCGCGATGCCCGCCAGCCTCGAAGCCTTGGGCAATGATGGCATCGACCCCGTGAGCCTCCAACCAAAGCGCCTCTTCAACGGTGGTTGCCGAAGAGATTATCTTTGCTCCAGAACTGCGAACCCGATTAATGAGTTCAGGCGACGGCAAACCAAAATGAAAACTCACCACCGCCGGTTGATATTCACAGACCAAATCGGCCATTTCCCGATTGAAAGGCATCCGCGCAGGACCAGAAGGCGTCTTGGACGGGTTGATGCCAAACTCGGTGTAGTAATTAGCGAACAATGTTTGCCATGCGCTGACTTGGTCATGGTCCGGAACCGGCGGTTGGTGGCTAAAGAAATTGAGGTTGAAAGGACAAGCTGACTGCGCTCGGATGGTCTTGAGTTCGGCTCGTAGTACGTCCGCACTTAGCATCGCGCAAGGCAGTGAGCCCAGCCCGCCGGCATTTGAGACGGCAATTGTAAGCGCGCTGTTCTGAACCCCCGCCATTGGCGCCTGAATGATAGGGAGTTTAATTCCAAAAAGTTCCTGTATCGACATGATTCCTGTCCTTGTGTACGAGCGTTAACGCTTCGGGGGTACAGCATGAAAACCTCCCCAAAGCCAAAGTGAAGTGACGACCAATAGCACCGTAGCGACTGCGTTAGCCCAACTCAATGCATCCCAGCCGACAATGTGAGCGCTCCCAACAAGCCGCACCAAAACCGGGCCTGCGATTTGACCTGTTGCAAACCCGGCGCTCATTCGTGCCAGTAAGGGCATCGGATTCGACGGCATCCGTTCCCGAGCCAGTTGAAGCCCGGCCATGGTGATGACCATAAAGGTTCCACCAACCAACACCGCCGAAGCCACCAGGACCCACAGGGCCTGTTGGAACAGTGGAAGCAAGGTTCCCACGGCCATGACAGCCTGGGCTACAGCCCAGACTTTTCTTCGTGGCAAGGCCGACAGCCAGCGAGATACAAGGGCGACCGATAGTGCCGCTGCCGCGCCAAAAATTGGCCAGACGAGTCCGAATACGAGAGGGTCTGATACCAGTTGACTGGCCATGGTTGGCAAGAATGTAGCGGGAATAATGTAGCCAAAGCCAAAAGCGCTGTAGCAAAGAACTACCCCTAGATTGCCTTCGCCCGGATGAGGCCCTATCGCCTGATTTGCGGATGTGTTCGTGGTCTCGGTGGAGGAAGTGGCAGATTGAACAGCGATGCTGCGGTGTACGTAGATGGTCCCGACGGCAGCCAATACCCCAAGCTCTATCCATAACGTCAGGGCAGATTGATTTCCACCAAGCCAAGCCATGATGCCGGTAAGGGCGATACCCAAGCCAACACCAGTGTATATCCACCCGCCCAACGAAGTTGATTCTCTGCGCGCTAGCTCGTGCAAGCACCAACTGCTTGCACAAACCAGGACCCAGGCACTGAAAGCGCCAGTACTACCGCGCAGAATTACACCGACCAATGAAAGTGAAGAATCCCCCCAGGCAATACCCAGTGTTGTCAATGCGACGCCAATCAGCCCAATCCGAAGGCCGCGCAGAGGGTCGCGCCCGAACCACGAAGCCGTCAGTGCGCCTACCAGATAACCAATGTAGTTGGCGGCAGCCCATTCGGTACCGGTGGCGGCATCCAAGGTTCCATCTCGTAGCATCAGCGGCATCAATGGCGTGAAGGCAAACCGGCCAATCCCCATCGCAATAGCAAGCGCGACAAGACCAATGATGACAATCGTCCAGGGTGATTGCGGAGCGGGGTTACGTGTGTTCATGGTGGAATTAGAACCCAATGCGTTAGAATTGAATAGTGAATTATTTATCGGAACAATTCTTTATATGAGAATAATAAACCTCGAGGACTTGCATATCTTCCGGAGTGTGGCTTTGGAGGGAGGAGTTCTGCGGGCGGCGGCAGTGCTTAACCGTGTACCCTCTAACGTGACAACCCGAATCAAGCAGTTCGAGGGCAGGCTGGGGACCAAGCTATTTCGTCGCCAAGGCCGCAACGTGGTGATGACCGATGCCGGCACGATATTGCTTGGGCATGCTGAGCGCTTGTTGAGAATGGCCGACGAGGCCGAGCAGGAACTTTGTCACGGCGTTATCTGCGGAACCTTGCGGCTAGGGTCGCTGGAGAGCGCTGCCAGTGTGCGACTGCCTCCCATCTTGTCTCAATATCATGCTGAACATCCAGAAACGCATGTCGAGCTTCAAACTGGAACAACAGGCGCTTTGCTGCGCCAACTTCAGAATCACCAAATTGAAGCCGCTTTCGTATCAGAGCCATTTGAAAAGGGAAGACTCTCGTCAATCAAGGCTTTCGAGGAAGAACTTGTATTGATTACGTCGCAAGGTACCCCGAGCGTGCGAAACGCAAGTGACGTGGCAAACCAATCCGTGGTGGCCTTCCCGCATGGCTGCTCCTACCGACGCCGTCTGGTGGATTGGTTTGCCGAGTCGGGGATTTTTCCAAACCGCTTTCTCGACCTTGGCTCCTATCACGCCATCGTCGCCTGCGTAGCTGCTGGGTCGGGTGTGGCCATCGTGCCAACTGTCGTACTGGACAATGCAGTGATGGGTGGTTCGGTTCAGCGTCATCCCCTACCGACGAAGCTCCGAGAGAACTGCACACATTTGGTGTGGTCTGGCGATGCCAGTTCTCAATTACAAGAGTTGATAAAACTGCTTCCGAAGCAGGCATAAACCCACTTCTGTTATCTGACACGGAGCAGACCCTGTAATGATGAACCTGGTCATTTGCCAACGGCCGCATATGGCCCAGGCTGTGTGAACGCGTGGTCTTGCGGTGAGGACGGTACAACATAGCTAGTAAAGACCACAATCTATTGTGGTGTTCTTTTGAGTTTTTAGCGTTTTTACACAGCCTCGGCCGGTCGCCTGCGTTCCGGCGTCAAAGGTTTTAGCCAGCAACACGTTGCGCGCCATGACCGTGCTTCCCAAGCGCTGTCATAACCAGACGCAATGGTCGCCTTGCACTTCAATTACACCATCCTTGACCGTCCCGCCAGAACCGCAGGCCATGCGTAACTACTTGCCCAGCAGGGCTAGGGCACGAGAATCGAGCGATAGCCCTTTGACGAGGGTCACGCTCTTGCCGCCCCGTCCTTTAGTCTTGAGAGACCCGCGCACCACCCCATCGCCTACGAGCGCCGCCTTGACCCTAGCCTTGCAGACGCACTCCACGAGCGCATCCGGCATTCAGAACATATGCGTCCGACATCGGTAAAATATACGTGGCCGCCTTCTGAACTACTTTTCATGACTTATTTTTTCAGAAATTTTTGGAGTGAATCATCATGAGGTTAATAGATGTTTATGACCGCCCGCTGTTGGCTAACTTTAGTAAATCAAGACGTTAAGATGTCTGCTCCAGAAAACGAAGGTTTTCGTAAGTCGCCTGTCGCCTGTGTGTTTGAACGGCTGCGCCTGGCACCCAGCTGCCAAATACATAGTTCAAATGGTGCCCGAGCGGTTTGCTATCTCGTACGAGCCATTTTTCACAAAGTTCTGCGTGCATTGTCGTCAATGGAAATCACGACTGCGCGTGTCCAATTCGCCCAAAAGATGGGATAGGTCTACCAGGCGCTTGGCGACCAAATTGCGTACATTATTATGGCACTGCCACTGGCCATAAACACCCAGCAAGGATGCTCCCATCACTTCCCGACGCTGCTGCTCGACCAAGCTGGGCCAAACGATAACGTTGACGTTGCCGGTTTCATCTTCAAGAGTCACGAACACGACGCCTTTCGCAGTTTCTGGTCGTTGACGCACGGTGACAATTCCACAGCCTCGAGCCAACTGTCTGTCTTCAAAAGTATTCAACACCTCTGCTGGTAGAAAACGCATTTTGGTCAGCCTGGAACGTAAGAGAGCCAATGGGTGCCTTCCCAGTGTCAGCCCAAGGTGCCGGTAGTCCGCGACAATGTTTTCAGCCTCGGATGGCGCCTCGAGAAATAGCGCATCCTCGACAATGACAGCGGAGCGGAGCAGGCCTTTGTCGGGCGTGCTGCCAACCGCTTGCCACATCGCTTGACGACGGTTGCCGGACAAGGATTCCAATGCGTTCGCGCTGGCCAACGCATTCAGATGCCCAGCGTTCAAATTTGCACGGCATGCCAAATCCGCACTATCAGAAAACGGGCGTACCGCCTGTGCTTCCTCGATTCGCCAGCCGGCATCGCGCTCTAGTCCTTTGATATTGTTCAGTCCCAGCCGTACTGCAGGCTGGCTGTCATCGATGGGCTCCAATTTCGCCTCCCAAGTACTGGCGCAGACGTCGACCGGCCGCACTTCGAGCCCATGCCGGCGTGCGTCCTGGACCAGTGACGAAGGAGAATAAAACCCCATCGGCTGGGAATTCAGTAGCGCAGCCAGAAAGGCTGCGGGCTCGTGGCATTTGAGCCAGCTCGACGCGTATGCAAGGAGCGCAAAACTTGCCGCATGCGACTCGGGGAATCCATACTCGGCGAACCCCCGAATTTGCCCAATAATGGACGTGGAAAATTCGCTGGAATAACCGCGTTCGGCCATCCCGAGCATGAGCTTTTCTTCGAACTGCTCGAGTCCTCCTTTGCGCTTCCAGGCTGCCATCGCGCGGCGCAGCTGGTCAGCCTCGCCCGCGGAAAAGCCAGCGGCCACCATGGCGATTTGCATCACTTGTTCTTGAAAAATAGGGATGCCCAGCGTGCGCGACAAGACTGCTTCAATTTCGGGACTAGGGTATGTAACCGGGTCAATTCCTTCCCGACGCCGCAAGAACGGGTGAATCATGCCCCCTTGGATTGGACCAGGCCGAATGATTGCAACTTCAATCACCAGGTCATAAAACACGCGTGGCTGCAGCCGGGGCAGCATCGACATTTGTGCGCGACTCTCAATCTGAAATACGCCGATGGTATCGGCCTGGCATATCATTTCGTAGGTGGCGGCGTCCTCGGCCGGAATGTCGCGCAGCTCAAAGCGCTCACCGCGCTGTTCGGAAACGAGTTCCAGAGCTCGGCGAATGCAGCTCAGCATGCCAAGCGCCAGGATGTCTATCTTGAGGAGCCCAACAGCATCGATATCGTCCTTGTCCCACTGGATGATGGACCGCTCAGCCATGGCTGCGTTCTCGATGGGCACCAAACGCGAGAGCTTCGAATGCGAGATGACAAATCCTCCCGGGTGCTGCGACATATGCCGGGGAAACAGCATCATTTGCTCCGCCAATTGGCCCCATTTTTCAGCGATGGCGGAATCGGGGTCAAACCCGCAACGCAGCAATCTCTCGCGCAAGTCAGCTTTGCCACCCCAGCCATGACTGACCTTGACCACGCGCTCGACGATAGAGAGGTCAACTCCGAGGGCAGTGCCTACATCGCGCAGCACGCTGCGCGGACGGTAGCTGATGACGACGGCAGTCAGCGCCGCGCGCATGCGGCCGTATTTCTCGTAGATGTATTGGATAACTTCCTCCCGGCGCTGATGCTCAAAATCCACGTCAATGTCCGGAGGTTCGTTGCGCTCTTTGGAGATGAATCGCTCGAATAGAAGCGTGCCGCGCACAGGGTCGACTTCGGTGATGCCCAGGCAGTAACAGACCGCGCTATTTGCAGCAGAGCCCCTGCCTTGGCACAGAATATGGTTGGACCGCGCAAACCGTACGATGTCGTACACGGTCAGGAAATAGCTCTCGTATTGCATTTCGGCGATGAGGCCCAGTTCGCGCTCCAGCAACGCTTGCACGTTGTCTGGGATGCCTGCCGGATATCGCCAATGCGCGCCAAGGTAACTCTCTGCACGCAGATAACTGGTAGCTGTTTCGCCCTCAGGAACCAGCTCGTGAGGATATTCATACCTGAGCTCATCGAGTGAAAATCGGCACAGATTTGCCACGCGCACGGTCTCGTCCAGTGCCGCTCTGGTGTATAAATTCCCCAGCCTGACACGCGAGCGCAGGTGCTGCTCGGCGTTCGGCGCGAGTCGATAGCCGCACTTTGCGACAGGAACGCCGTGGCGAATCGCCGTCATCGTGTCCTGCAGAGGCTTGAAAGAACGCACGTGCATGCAGACGTCGCCAGTCGCTACAATTGGCAGGCCGAATTTTTGCGAGATTTCTGTCACATTTTCCTTGTGCTCATCATCCTTCGCACGGTAGTGGAGCGTTATCGCAATGCGCGCGCGGCCCGGCGCGCATTGCAGCAGCCAGCCGGCTTGTTTGTCCAGCTCTTCGAATGTGGCACCGTATCTGGGGCAGAGAATGAGTTGGCAGTCAGGCATCCCGCGCAGGTGCGATAACGCGCCAGCGGGGTTTGCGATGTCGCGGGGTAGAACGAGATATGAGCCCTTTTCCGCGCGAGTGCGCGCAACCGTAATCAATTCACTCAAATTTCCGTAGCCGTTCTTGTTCATTGCCAATACGAGCAGCGTGAACGCCGGGCTTCCATCCTCCGGAGTGACCAACATCTGGCTGCCAATTATCAGTTTCACGCCCAGGATTTTTGCAGCTACGTGCGCTTTGACGACGCCAGCCAGCGTGCACTCGTCTGTGACGGCCAGGGCGTGATAGCCGAGCGTTGAAGCTCGTTGAACAATCTGTTCAGGTGATGAAGCGCCGCGCAAAAAGGTGAAGTGGGAGAGGCATTGAAGCTCGGCGTACGCCGGCAAAATAACGGGAATTGTGTGCATAGTTTTTACGCATACAGGCCGTGTAAAAACCAGCGGGCTTCTTGCGTTCTGTCGAGGTATATCCAGTAACAGCTTGTGTTGGCGCCCTGTGCGACGAAATAGTCCCGCGCTGCGGTTTGGTCATTCCACCATCCAGCCTCTATGCGCTCCGGCCCGCGTATCAGTTTTAGCGGCGAGCCGTAAAAAGGACGTTCGTTTCGCATCAACAGCGCTATCGGCTTGGGAAGCAACCAAAATGGGCGTTCAAGTGATTCCCCTTCGTCAAGTCCTTTCGCGGGCTTTTCCGTCGCAGGAGCCCATGCGTTACAGACCTCAGGCCGGTGGTCCTGTAAGACGGCTGGCGTGAGCACATTCTCGGCTCCGAGTCGTGCCGTCAGCAGTTCAAGCAGACGATAAAAATCAGCCGGGGTACCGCCCGGTTCCGGAAATAACGATTCGGTCGGAGGCGCCATCGGAACCAGTTGTCGGGCGTCGAGGCGCAGGCCAATGACCGGCGCGACCAGTTCTACTTTGTCCAGCCGTTCCTTGAGCAGCCGAATCAGGTGGGCGCTTTTCCAGGCCGGCTCAGCCAGCGCAATTTCCAGCGTGGTTGGCGGTATGGCACACCGCCCACGCTCGTGCTCGAGCGACAGCGTAAATACCGTCACAGCCAGTTGCTGCGATACGAGCCAGCCTATCATCTGCAAAATCAGCCGACTTGCCCCAAACATCAATGCTTCGGCGTGCTCAATCCGGTCGAATGTCTCAATGTGCTCAGAGAACGTCGACGGCACCTTTATCCACGCAAACATCTCGGACAGGTCGCCATACGCACAGTCCAGGTCTTCCAATAATTGCTTGCTGGTGCGACGCATTAGTCCCGCGCGAGGAAGCCGGCGTATCCCGCCAAAATTCTTGGCGCCTATGCCTTTCAGCCAATCGTAATGGGGGAGAGTGGTCGGTAAAAGACGGCAAGGCAAATCGTCAAGACACCGCGTCAGCGTGTGCATTTTAAGCACGCGGCGGCGAAGCAAGTGCCCTTTAGTTCGGGAAACACGCGCTAACAGCCACGCGCCCTTTGCTGTTGGCGCAGCGCCCAGCTCAGCGGTGAATCCGAGTACCGCGACACTCGCCGCAACACGCCCACAAATCGCAAGCGGCCCGCCGAACAAACGCAGGCTGGCGCTGACATCCATCAGAATACTGAAGTCCTCCGAAAATGCCACATCGGGTGTGTACTGCAACAGCGCCATCGCGATGGCGTCAAGTGCCAATTGCTCTTTTTCGATGCTACGCTCCAGCATCTCGGTCTCCGGCGAAATTGCACACACGCCGCCCGCGCGCATGCCCACCCTGACGCCAACAAGGGAGGCCTCGCGCGATGCAACGATGACCTGTTCGAGATGCATGACCGCATAGGCCCCCGGTTTAGACCAGGATGGACGCAGAGTTTCGAGCGGCAAAAGGGGCAGGTGTATGGTCAACAGCAGTCGCATTCTCTTTGTCCAATGGATGGCGCCCGGCAGGCATGTCTGCAAGCGGCACAAACAGAGGGGTGTCAGACTGCGGACCGCGGCGTTTGACAATCTCGATGGTGACGCCGCCAAGTGCCGGTCGCAGCGCCAACCGCAGTTGCGCCGGCGAG
>JBGSTZ010000171.1:0-25659 GCA_041736255.1 Burkholderiaceae bacterium | reverse complement strand
TATGCCGTATTCAAATTGGAGTGCCTGAATATAAAGCTCAAAACAAACCATTTCGCGATAAGGGCAAAACTCTTCATCAAAGCAACCCGACAGGCCTATGCCGAACTACAGGCTCTGCAGGCTGCGTAACATCAGTTAAGTACAATATAATATCAAGCATGAATCCATCCAACATCCCTCTGCTCGTTTTGTACTACTCCCGCAACGGCTCTACCCGCACACTGGCGGAATGCATCGCCCAGGGTATTGAAAGCGTGCCGGGCTGCGATGCCCGGCTGCGCACCGTGCCGGAAGTCTCGACCGTGACCGAAGCCACTGCGCCCGCCATTCCCGATGCCGGCGCGCCGTATGTCGAATTGGCCGACTTGGAACAGTGTGCCGGCCTGGCGCTGGGTTCGCCTACGCGCTTCGGCAACATGGCTGCGGCGATGAAGTATTTCTGGGACGGCACTGGCGCCCAATGGCACTCTGGCGTGCTGTGCGGCAAACCGGCCTGCGTATTTACCTCAACCGGCAGCCTGCATGGCGGACAGGAATCGACTTTGCTGTCGATGATGCTGCCGCTGCTGCATCACGGCATGCTGATCCAGGGTTTGCCTTACACCCATCCGGAATTGATGACGAGCGCCAGCGGCGGCAGTCCCTACGGCGCCACCCACTGGTCCGGCGCCGATGGCAGCAAGACGCTTTCGCACGACACCCGCCACCTCGCCATAGCCCTCGGGCAACGACTCGCCGCCACTGCTATTCAATTACAAAAATAATGCAAAACACTCTCCAAAAAAATTATCATCTCGGTGCCAGCATCAGCTTAATCGCCCTGATTGTCTTGTGCATTGCTTGGGAAATGGTGCTGGCGCCATTGCGTCCGGGTGGTTCATGGATGGTGCTCAAAGTGATACCGCTGCTGCTACCGCTACGCGGCGTCTTGAAACGCGATAATTACACGCTGCAATGGTCGTCGATGCTGATCCTACTGTATTTGATGGAAGGCGTGGTGCGCGCCACCAGCGATCAAGGACTTTCGGCCACATTGGGATGGGTTGAAGTGGCTCTAAGCGTAATGTATTTCTTTTGCGCGATTCTGTATCTGCGCCCACTCAAAAAAGCCGCCAAAAAACTGGCACGCGAAACCATCGACAAGGCTGCAAAATGAACGATTTTTTGACTCTCTGTCGCGCCGCAATTGGCGCTAATTACGTGCTAACCGAGGCGACTGACACTGCAACCTATTTGACCGATTGGCGCGGCCGCTTTACCGGCAGCGCGCTGGCGGTGGTCAAGCCCGGCTCCACTGCCGAAGTCGCCGCCGTGGTCAAATTGTGCAATCAGTTCAAGATCCCGCTGGTGCCGCAAGGCGGCAATACCGGACTGGTGCTAGGCAGCGTGCCGGACGACAGCGGTACCGCCATCGTGTTGTCGCTGACGCGCCTGAACCAGATTCGCGCGGTAGATACGTTCAACAACACTGTCACGGCAGAAGCTGGTTGCATCCTGCAAAATCTGCAACAGGCCGCGAGCAACGCCGAACGTTTGTTCCCGCTCTCGCTGGCGTCCGAAGGCAGTTGCACCATTGGCGGCAATCTGTCTTCCAACGCCGGCGGCACCGCCGTGCTGCGTTACGGCAATACCCGCGAACTCTGCCTCGGCCTCGAAGTCGTGACTGCGCACGGTGAAATCTGGGACGGCTTGCGAGGGCTACGCAAGGACAATACCGGTTACGATCTGCGCGACCTGTTCATTGGCGCCGAAGGCACGCTCGGCGTCATCACCGCCGCCGTGATGAAGCTGTTTCCGCAACCCAAAGCGCAAATCACCGCGCTGGCCGCGATGCCAACACCCGCCGATGCCTTGCAATTTTTATCACTGGCGCAATCGCACTGCGGCGCGGCGCTGACCGGCTTCGAGTTGATGTCGGATTTCTGCCTGCAACTGGTGACCAAGCATTTTCCGCAAATGCGCCTGCCTTTTGCGGAAAATCACCCGCAGTACGTGCTGTTGGAATTATCCGACAGCGAATCGGAACAGCATGCGAACGCCATGCTGGAAAGCCTGATCGGCACCGCGCTGGAACAGGAAGTCATTACAGACGCCATCGTCGCCGCCTCGATCGCCCAGTCCAAAGCGCTGTGGAATTTGCGCGAACACATTTCGCTGGCGCAGGCGGACGAAGGCAAGAACGTCAAGCACGACATTTCGGTGCCGATTTCGCGCATCGCCGACTTCATTCAAACTACCGATGTGTTGCTGCAGCAAGCAGCGCCCGGCTGCCGGATGGTCACTTTCGGCCATCTGGGCGACGGCAATCTGCATTACAACGTCTCGCCGCCCGAAGACATCAGTGACGCGGCGTTCATCGACCAGCAAGCGGCGATCAATCTGGTGGTGCATGACAGCGTACACAGCTACGGCGGCTCGATTTCGGCCGAACACGGTTTGGGCGCGCTAAAACGCGATGAAATCCGGCGCTACAAGTCGGCGGTGGAGATGCAGATGATGCAAACGCTCAAGCAAGCATTTGACCCGTTGAACCTGATGAATCCCGGTAAAGTTTTGTAAGGCAAACTCTATGATCAGATTGCTATTGTTAGTCTTGCTATACGCGGTATCCGTTCCTGCCGCGGCCATTTACAAGTGCCAAACAGGGACGAAAATCACGTACAGCGATACTGAATGCGCGAATGAAACTGGAACGGTTTTCAAGACAACTGATACGTTTTCTCAGCCAGATGCCGGCGACTCTCGCCAGCGTCTGGTAACAGACAAGGCCGAACTGAATCGATTGAGAAGCAAACGCAAACGGGAAGAGGCGATGGACGAGCGCTCCCACGAAAAATACATCCGTGCCGCAGCAAGCAAACGGAAACAATGCGAACTGCTACAACAGCGCCAACAATGGGCAAAAGAAGACGCCGCAAATGCGCCCAAAAAGTCGATGGCAACTGCCCAACGCAAAGCGCGCCGCGCCGCCGAGACATACACTCTCACCTGCAAGAAATAATCAATAATCGTGGGTGCGAATTTATTCGCACGTTTAACTATTCCATGCAAAAAATGCGAATAAATTCGCACCCACAAAAAAAGATTTCCCGTGGGTGCGAATTTATTCGCATAAATCAAGGTGAACCATGTCCTATGACGATCTACGAAAAGGCCGCTTCAGCGAACATGGGAAAGCTTATTTCATAACAGTCGCACTGGCTAAACGAGAGAAGTGTTATTTTGAAAATTTTGCTTGCGCACGTTTTGTGATGGCAGAAAGGCGTATGCTGCACGACAGCGGTGCCGTTAATTCTCTGGCCTGGATCATCATGCCGGATCATGTGCATTGGCTGTTTCAGCTGGGAGAAAATATTGCCCTATCGTCTGTCGTAAAACGCTTCAAAGCGCGTTCCGCGCATAGCGTGAATAGACATTTGAATCATCAAGGCATGTTGTGGCAGAAAGGATTTCATGACCACGCTGTGCGCAAAGAGGAAGATATTCGGCACATCGCCCGCTATATCGTCGCCAACCCGTTACGCGCTGGCCTGGTAAAAAATATCGGTGATTATCCCCATTGGAATGCCATTTGGTTGTAGCTAGAAATGCGAATAAATTCGCACCCACGGGTAGAGCATACTTTTCGTGGGTGCGAATTTATTCGCACGAGTGCACACCTACCGGAAAAGGCTGTACATTTTCTGTGCGGCGTTGACAGTGACCAGCACGATTGCACCTGCCACGATTCCCAATACTGCGTTTAATAATGTCGGGCCCAGCGCTTCCAGCGTGCCGCCAATCATTGGCAGCGTGCCTGCACTGAGCGCTAGGTCGTGGATCATTCCCGATATGGCGGGAACGCCGTGCGCCAGGATGCCACCGCCTACCATGAACATAGCAGCAGTACCGATCACCGACAGGCTTTTCATCATGTACGGCGCAAATATCAGAATGCCTCGGCCGAAACTACGCTGCATTCTCAGCCAAAAACTGTCGCCTTCTTTCTGGCTCAAGTACAGTCCGGCATCGTCCAGTTTGACGATGCCGGCCACCAGGCCGTAGACGCCGACAGTCATGATGATTGCAATCACTGACAGCACGGCGACTTGCTTGCCGAATGACGCGCTGGCCACCGTGCCCAAAGTAATAGCGATGATCTCAGCTGACAGGATGAAGTCGGTGCGCACCGCGCCTTTTATTTTGTCTTTCTCCAGCGCGAGTATGTCGACTGCCGGGTCCGCTAAGGCTTGCAGTAATTCGGGTTGTTGGGTGCCGTGTTGTTTCTTGCTACGCGAAAAGCTGTGCACCAGCTTTTCAAAGCCTTCGTAGCACAGGAAGGCGCCGCCCAGCATCAAAAGCGGCGTGACCAGCCAAGGTGCAAAAAAACTGATGGCAAGCGCCGATGGCACCAGAATCAGCTTATTGCGGAAAGAGCCTTTTGCCACCGCCCAGACCACCGGCAGTTCGCGCTCGACTTTCACACCAGTGACTTGCTGCGCATTTAACGCCAGATCATCACCGAGCACGCCAGCCGTTTTCTTGGCGGCGACCTTGGTCATCAGACTCACATCATCAAGGATGCTGGCAATATCATCGAGAAGGGCTAAAAGGCTGGATCCGGCCATGCTTGTTTTCCTTGAAAGATGTAATTTTTCGTGGTGCGAGGCGTTGCCAGTGGTGTCTCATTGAATATACGTGCTACGGATTTTATACGAATTCAGGCAACTAAATCAGCGGTATACAAAAAAATCAAAAGCCAAATCAAAAGCCGAATGGCGCTTTTGATATCTGATTTTTCAGGTATCAAAAGCGCCATCCGGCCGTCAGTAAGAAAAACGAAGATAGGCGATATTTATCGCAAATCGTTTTCTCTTGTCAATTATGCTTCGTCGTCAGCTTCTGCCGCCGCATCTACCACCACCGGCCGCGCTTTTGCATTCGCATCCAACCGGCCCAATGTACTTTCCACGGTGCGCTTCAATTTTTCTGCCGCACCTTGAACTGCCTGGTGCACGGTTGCTGCTTGCTCGGTTACGGCGATTGGCTGATGGTTTTGCAGACGCACTTCCATCAGGCAACGGTTATCGGCAGCCCCTGCTTTTGGGCCATTGTCGTCGCTCAAGTGAACTTCCACCCTTGTCACCTGCTCTTTGAAATGGCTCATCGCACCGCGAACTACGGTTTCGATGTGGCTAGTCAGTCCTTCATTGTTTTCGATGTTACTGTCGGTGTTGACTTGAATTTGCATGGTTGTCTACTCCTGATACGTGTGGATGAATCGATATTCCCAGCACCAAAGCCGGGTCTGGCAAATTTTATGAGAACTGCAATATAGGTTCAATTTAAGTGGTATTTAGCCCGCTTTTTGCCTTTTCTTTTACATGGCGCCGCAAAATGTCATTTCAAGGTGTAGAAATCATTACGCCTTGGTACCGTGCAGGCAGCTTTACAAGATTTCAATGATGTTAAGCTTGCGCAGAGACTGATTTCATACAGAAAGATTGCACTATGCAACAAAAAGCACCACGTCGCACCCGCGAACGCATTCTGGAATTATCCTTGCGTTTGTTTAATGAATTCGGCGAGCCGAACATTACGACTACCGTAATCTCGGAAGAAATGCATATTTCACCGGGCAACCTGTATTACCACTTCCGTAACAAAGATGACATCGTCAACTCGATCTTTGTACAATTCGAAGAAGAAATCAATCGTCGGCTGGCGATTCCCGCCGAACGCCGGCCCAGCATTGAAGACGTCTGGCTGTATCTGCACTGGATGTTTGAACTGGTGTGGCGCTATCGCTTTTTTTATCGCGACATGAATGATTTGTTGACGCGCAACCGCACACTGGAGCTGCATTTCAAGCAGATTCTGGCGCAGAAAGTCAAAGTCGCGAAGCACTTGTGCGAAGAATTACGCACTGAAAAAGCGCTTGAGGCCAGCGATGCAGCACTCGATGCGCTCGCCACCAATATGGTGGTGGTGGCGACGTACTGGCTGTCCTACGAATACGTGCGCAACCCGCGCAATTACTCCGAACAAAAGGCGATGTCGGAAGCGCTGGCACGCGGCTGTTATCAGGTATTGTCGGTAATTCAGCCTTATTTGCGCGGCGACACGCATTCCCTGTTCGGCAAGTTGTCGGCCGAATATCTCGAAAAATCCAAATAATGAAAATAAAATCAATTTGCGTGTATTGCGGTTCTTCAGCCGGGGCCTCGCCGATGTATGCACAAGCGGCGCGTGCGCTGGCGCAGGAAATGGTCGCGGATAATATCGCGCTGGTTTATGGCGGTGCCAGTGTCGGTCTGATGGGCATCATTGCCGACGAAGTCTTGCGGCACGGTGGCGAGGCCACCGGCGTTATTCCGAGCGCTCTGCGGGAAAAAGAAATCGGGCATCTGGGCTTGACGCGCTTACACATTGTCAAGGATATGCACGAACGCAAGGCCATGATGGCGAGCTTGTCGGATGGTTTCATTGCGATGCCGGGCGGGATTGGCACGCTGGAAGAACTATTTGAAATGCTGACCTGGTCGCAACTGGGATTGCACAATAAGCCGATTGGGCTGTTGAATGTAGACGGGTTTTTTGACGGCCTGCTGGGTTTCATGCAGCACATCGTTACTGAACGCTTCCTGCGCCCGGAACAGGCATCGCTGCTGCTAACGGAAACAACGCCCGCTGCGCTAGTGGCAAGATTCAAATCCTATCAGCCGTGCGAGCTGAATAAGTGGACGCTGCCGTCTTCAACGTAATAAATACACATAATCGTATATCAATAAAACATGCATTTTACGCATGTTTTATAAGTGTTTTAAAAAATACTCCGGCTAAAATTCAAAATATCGCAGGGGCGGGTTTGGAACCCGCCCCTACAGTAGTGGTCCGGCATAAAAATCAAGCTTCCAAAGCCTGTCGGAAATCTTCGACCAGGTCGGCGGTATCTTCAATCCCAACCGAAACCCGGATCAGCGAATCGGCAATTCCCATGCTGGCGCGGCGCTCGGCGCCCATTTCGAAGAAAATCGTGTGGGCAACCGGAATCACCAAGGTGCGCGTATCGCCCAGATTGCTGGCCGGGATTCCCAAATTGAGCCGGTTCAAGTAATCAAAGCAGTCAATATTCTCTGCCAATTCAAAGCTGAACAGGCTACCGTAATGACGGAATAACTCAGTGGCAATGGCGTGCTGAGGATGCGATGCCAGGCCCGGATAGTGGACTGCGGCAACCCGCGGATCGGCTTCCAGCATGCTGGCAATCGCCAATGCACTGGCGCAGGAACGTTCCAGGCGCAGGGCCAGGGTTTCTGAACCCATTGCTATCTGATGCGCGGCTTCCGGCCCCAGTGATGCACCGAAATCGCGCAAGGCTTTGGCGCGCACTTGCGCCATGCCCCACTGGGTGGGTATAAAGCGCTTGTAACCCGGTGCGATGTTAGGAAACGTGGCCCAGTCAAACAGGCCAGTATCGCTCAGACTGCCCCCCAGTGCATTGCCATGCCCGGCGATCGACTTTGTCAAGGCATTGATGACCAGTCCAGCCCCGACCGATTTCGCCTGGAACAGGTAAGGCGTAGTCATTGTGTTGTCGACGACATACAGAATTCCGCGGTCATGGCACAGACGACCGATGCGCTTCAGGTCGGCTACCTGGGTGCGCGGGTTGGCGATGGTTTCGACAAACACGATGCGGGTGGCCGGCGTCAACGCCGCTTCAATCTGTTTGACATCGGTGGCGTCAGCAAACGATACATCGACGCCCTGACAATTCACCGTTTGCCACAGACTATTGGTGTTGCCGAACAAAAATGAAGACGATACGACATGGTCACCTTGGCGCAGCAAGCCCTGGAAAAGTGCGCCAATAGCTGCCATGCCGGTAGCAAAGCAAATGGTCGCATACGCGTTTTCCATCCTGCTGATTTTGTCTTCCAGCGCCGACACGGTCGGGTTGCCTTGCCGGCCGTAGCGGTAACCAGGTTGCTTGCCCTGAAATACGGCTGCCAGATCACGTGCATCCTTATAGCCGAACGCGACCGAGGTATGAATCGGTTTGTGCAGCGAACCATGCTCGATAGTTTTTTGCCGGTCGCTATGCAGGATGCTGGTGGTAAATCCGGTGTTTTTGAGGTTGCTCATATTAACCAATTTTTGTTACTTTTCAGACTGCGGGGTACGGCTGTTCGCACATTCTCTCTCGCGCGGGAGAGAGAATGTGCAGGAATCAATCTGCGTGCGCCAGATTCAGGTTCAATTGCGAGCGCACCGCATCTTCGACCAAAGGCCGCGGATTGTTGCGTGCTGCTTCGATACAATTCAGATAATCGCGCGTGATGTCGCCCGTTATATATTCACCATCAAAGCAGGATGCCTCGAATCGCTTGAGCGCCGGATTGACAAACGAGATAGAACGTTTTAACGCGTCGATATCCTGATAAACCAGCGCATCGGCGGTAATCTCGCGGCAGATTTCCTCATTAGAACGCCCGAAAGCAATCAGCTCGTTACGGGTTGGCATGTCGATGCCGTATACATTAGGGAACTTCACCGGTGGCGCGGCGGAAGCGAAAATCACCCGTTTGGCGCCGGATTCACGCGCCATCTGCACGATTTCACGGCTGGTGGTACCGCGCACGATCGAGTCGTCCACCAGCAATACGGATTTGCCCTTGAATTCGGAGGCCATTGCATTGAGCTTCTGGCGCACCGATTTTTGCCGGATCGCCTGCCCCGGCATCAGGAAAGTACGTCCAATATAACGATTCTTGATGAAACCTTCGCGATACGGGATATTCAGCTTCAAAGCCAGTTCCATCGCTGCCGGGCGGGAGGTATCGGGAATTGGCATCACGACATCAATGTCACCCTGGGGAAACTGCTTCCTTATTTTGTCGGCCAGATATTCGCCCATTTTCAGACGACTGGCATACACGGACGCGCCGTCGATGATGGAATCGGGGCGCGCAAGATAGACAAACTCGAATGCGCATGGATTGAGCGTCGGATTGTCCGCGCATTGCTGGCTATGCATCACATTATCCTGATCGATAAAGATCGCTTCGCCCGGCGTAACATCGCGCACAAAACGGAAACCCAAGCCTTCGAGCGCAACCGATTCACTGGCTACTACGTACTCATTGCCTTTGTCCGTCTCATTGACGCCGATGCACAGGGGCCGTATACCATACGGATCGCGAAAAGCCAGCAAACCGTAGCCGGCGATTTGCGCCACCACTGCATATGAGCCACGCACCCGTTTGTGCACGGTGGCAACCGCTTTAAACAACGCCGAAGGGTCGAGTGAATAACCGCTGGTGGCTTCCTGGATTTCGTGCGCCAGCACATTGAGCAGCACTTCCGAATCGGAATCGGTATTGATGTGGCGCCGATCGTTTTTGAACAATTCGATCTTCAGTTGCTCGCTATTGGTCAGGTTGCCGTTGTGCGCCAGAATGATGCCGAACGGCGCATTGACGTAAAACGGTTGCGCCTCTTCTTCGCTGGCAGAGCCGGCGGTCGGATAGCGCACCTGCCCGATGCCGGTATTGCCCAGCAGCGAACGCATATTTCGGGTGCGAAATACATCACGCACCAGGCCGTTGGCCTTGTGCATGAAAAATTTATTTCCGTGATTGGTTGCAATACCCGCAGCATCCTGGCCTCGATGCTGCAACAACAGCAAAGCGTCATAAATCAGCTGATTAGCGGGACCATGAGAAACAACACCGACAATGCCACACATGGAATACTCCTAACAAATCATTCAAGATTCAAGATTCAAAATTTCACTTGCCGGATATAGTCACCCGGCAAAAACTGTTGGACAGTGCGCGCGGCGCTTTCGACTAGCGGACTCAATAGTGCACCGCGCCAAAACGGCTGCTGTGGAATTGCGGTCATGCCGCACAACAAGGCAACCGCAAGCACAATCACAACCCCGCGTCCGAAACCGAACAAACCACCCAAACCGCGATCAATTAACTTTAGACCACTGGCAGTGACTACGGAATCGACCGCCATCGTCAGTAACGACATTAACAAGCGCACGCCAATAAACAGCACGATAAAGCCTACGATCAAACGCAATGTGCTGCCGGGAATGATTTCTGGCAACAATAGCGCCAGTTCTGCGCCATATGCATTGGCAACTACGAATGCCGCTACCCAACCAAACAATGACAGTACTTCCCTGAGCAAACCGCGCATCATGCTGATAAGGATTGAACACAGCAACACGAATAAAACCAGATAATCGAAGATCGTCACAAGTTAGTCACCGTCTGCTGCAATTCGTTGCCAAAAGTTGCTAGTTAAGCGGTACTACAGTGCCGCCGAAACCCAGCTTCACCAGTTTGGCATGCATTTTTTCGGCTTCTTCCTTACTGGAAAATGGCCCTACCCTGACGCGGACAGGCGATCCGGATTGCGTCCCGACTTTTTGTGTATACGATTTAATACCAGCTGCTTTTAACTTTCCCTGCAATTCATCAACACTTTTCTGACTCGTCAATGCAGCGACCTGCAGCGCAAATTTGGACGATGTTTTTGCGCTTGCAACGATAACGCTGCGTCCCTCCAGAATGGCGCGGGCGCGTGCGGCCTCATCTACTTTTTCTGCTTTCTTAGGTTCTGGCTTAGGTTCCGGTTCTGGCTTGGGAACGGGCCTGGCTTCTATGGCAGGTGCCGCTGGAGCTGGCTTCGGCTGTGTAGCAGTTACTAGAGGCGCAATTGCCGGTGTTGTAGCTGGTGTTGGTGCCAATGCAATGAATTCCTCCTGCTGGTCTAATCCGGCGGGGACAGATACTGACCCGGAGGACGATGCCCCGGTTGTGTCCGGTGGATTCGGCACGGACTGGGAATCTGGCGCAACGGATGTTGTAACTGGCGCGAGGGTATCTACGGAAGGAATCTGGATGGTGATATCGGTTAACACCGTTTTCGGCTCAGAATCGAACAACATCGGCAATCCGATGATTGCCGCGAGGACCAGCGCGACGGCACCAATGAGGCGTCTGCGAGCCCGCTTCTTCTCAGGCAGCGCAGTATCGGAAGATGATTTGTCGGCACCCTCAAGCTTTTTTTTGCTGCGGGTGCTTCGATCGCTGGAAGCACGGAAATTCTCTTCGGAGCCAGAATTGTATTCGGGCTTGCCGCTAGTGGATTCCTGCTTTTTATTACCAAGAAACGAGAACAAGCCCATACGGTAGATGCTAAATTCGTGAGTTAGTGGAATCCGGATTTCCGTGCTTCTAGCACGCCGGCGACGGTCAAGAAAGAACCAAAGACCACGATTCTATCATTCTCCCCCGCCCTGCTTTGTGCATTTGCAAAAGCTTCTGCCGGAGATGCAAAAGTTTTGATACTGGATTCTTCGGCTGCTGTGTCTTGTTGCACAACGCCCGCATGCACGAGTTTTTGCTGCAATGCAACAGCAGAAGCTGCGCGCTCTAACGGCAGATCGGTTACGCACCAGTGATCAATGCAAGGTTTCAAATGCGCGATGATGCCATCTATATCCTTGTCCTGCATGACGCCAAATACGGCGTAGGTGTAGGGGTGATAAGCCATGTTGCCCAGATTTTGGGCTAACGTTGCTGCCGCGTGCGGATTATGTCCCACGTCCAGCACCACAGTCGGTTTTCCTGGCAAGACCTGGAACCGGCCCGGCAAATCCACCAGCACGATGCCTTTGCGGATCTCTTGCGCGCCCAACGGCAAACGCAAGCGCAATACTTCCAGCGCTGCCAGTGCCGCCGAGGCGTTCAATAACTGATTGGCACCACGTAGGCTAGGATAAGCGAGCGAATTGCGACGCTGGTTGCGACCGCCGAAATTCCATTGCAACTGGTCACCGGAATAATTGAAATCGCGGCCGAATAACCATAGATCGGCACCAATTTCCAAAGCATGGTCGATCAGCGACTGCGGCGGTACCGGGTCGCTGCAAATTGCTGCCTTGCCGGTACGGAAAATTCCCGCCTTCTCGAAGCCGATTTTCTCGCGGGTGTCGCCCAAATAATCGGTATGGTCGATATCAATACTGGTAACGATCGCCACATCCGAATCGACCACATTGACCGCATCCAGACGGCCGCCCATACCGACTTCTAAAATCACTGCGTCTAGCCTGGCGTCAGCAAACAGCTTCAGTGCCGCCAGCGTGGTGAATTCAAAATAGGACAGAGTTATCTCGCCGCGGGCCGCCTCAACCAGTGCGAAAGCCGCCATCAAGGCCCCATCGGATACCATTTCACCACCAATGCGCACCCGCTCGTTAAAAACAAGCAAATGCGGCGAAGTGTACAAGCCGACCCGATAACCGCCCTGCAGTACGATCGATTCCAGCAATGCGCATGTAGATCCCTTGCCATTGGTGCCGGCGACCGTGATGACGGCGGCGTCAAAACCAATATTGAGACGGGCATACACCTCAGCTACTCGATCCAGCCCCATGTCGATGGTGTGGCTATGCAAATGAGAGATTGTTTCGAGCCATTGCGGCAGTGTGTGTGGTGTTGGGATCGACATGCAACTTGTAGAAGGGAGGAAAGCTGCCATTGTAATCGCTGGCGCAACATCCCGCTCCGGTTGTAAGCCGGAGTTATGCGATCCATTCAGACGAATCAAGCCACCGAGTCGGCGGGCTGGTTCTGCAACAATGCCAGGATACGCGCGATTTCTTCGCGCATCTTGCGACGGTCGACGATCATGTCGACTGCGCCTTTTTTGACCAGAAATTCGGCACGCTGAAATCCTTCCGGAAGTATCTCGCGCACGGTATTTTCAATCACACGCGGACCGGCAAAACCGATCAGGGCTTTCGGCTCGGCAATCACAACGTCGCCCATGAAAGCAAAAGATGCCGATACGCCACCCATGGTCGGGTCGGTCAGGACGGTGATAAACGGTATTTTCTTCTCGGATAATTTGGTCAGCATCGCGGTGGTTTTAGCCATCTGGAACAGCGACAGCAAGCCTTCCTGCATGCGCGCGCCACCGGTTGCCGTAATACAGATAAACGGTACTTTTTGTTCGATTGCGGTATTGGCGCCGCGCACAAAGCGCTCACCCACGACCGAGCCCATCGAACCCCCCATGAAATCGAACTCGAAACAGGCCACCACCACCGGCAGCGTCATGATGGCGCCGCCCATCACCACCATCGCATCGGTTTCGCCGGTGACGTCAACGCCAGCCTTGAGCCGATCCGAATACTTTTTGCTGTCCTTGAATTTCAAGGTATCGACTGGCAGCAATTCCTGGCCGATCTCGTAACGGCCGCCGACATCGAGCAAGCTATCGAGCCGTTCACGAGCACGAATCCGCATGTGATGACTGCACTTGGGGCAAACGTGGAGATTGGACTC
This sequence comes from Burkholderiaceae bacterium, assembly GCA_041736255.1. Classification (GTDB taxonomy): domain Bacteria; phylum Pseudomonadota; class Gammaproteobacteria; order Burkholderiales; family Burkholderiaceae_D; genus AVCC01. The sequence continues at coordinate 12,304 of JBGSTZ010000171.1, read as the reverse complement.
CAAATCTGAGCGGTACAACACTGCCTCGCAAGACGCACATTTGACCCATAGGCCTTCCGGCATCGACTTGCGATTTGCGGAAACGGAACGCTGAATGCGCGGGGGAAGCAGCTTTTCTAGCCAACTCATGGTGAACTCCTTGGTGGAACGCGGCGACTCGGTCGCATAATTTTGTGCAATTTTACGCGTCTAATGCTGCACGCACACCAGAAATGAAAGTTTGCACTGCATGAACGCAATGCTCAGGCGGGGTATTTTCCAACTCTTCGATGATGCGACTGCCGATGACAACCGCGTCCGACACCGAGGCAATCGCCTTCGCAGTAGCGGCGTCGCGGATGCCGAAGCCGACCCCAACCGGCACATTGACATGACGCTTGATGCGCGGAATCATGGCCGCTACCGCATCCAGATCGAGGCTGCCGGAGCCGGTAACGCCTTTCAGGGATACGTAATACACATAACCGCTGGCGATTTTGCCGACTTTTTCGATCCGTTCGTCGGTCGAAGTGGGCGCCAGCAGGAAGATGGTGTCAAGTTCCTGAGCACGCATGGCAGCGGCGAATTGTTCGCATTCTTCCGGCGGGTAATCCACCACCAGCACGCCATCCACGCCGGCTGCTTTGGCCGCCATGATGAAGGCGTCAGTGCCCATGCGTTCGATAGGATTGGCGTAGCCCATCAAAACCACCGGCGTATTCTGATTAGTCGTACGGAATGCACTGACGTAACTCAAGACGTTGCGCAATCCGACACCTTTCAGTAATGCACGTTCCGAAGCGCGCTGGATTACCGGGCCATCGGCCATGGGGTCAGAAAACGGCACGCCCAATTCGATGATATCGGCCCCGCCCGCGACCAAAGCGTGCATCAGCGGCACGGTCAGCGACGGGTCAGGATCGCCGGCGGTGATGAAAGGGATCAAGCCTTTTTTGTTTTGCGCCGCCAGGGCGGAGAGTGTGGGCTGGATTCTGGACATGGTTGGACTCGTAGTAATTTTATGGCAACCATTCAGCCGACAAGGCAATTAAGAACGAAATGGTGCGATTTTGTAGGAGCACACCCGGGCGCGATCAACGGCAGCAGTCTGGCGACTGCTTTCGCGCCCGGGTGCGCTCCTACAAGAACCACTTCGTTTTAGAAGTCCTTCATTACGCGCTGAATAATTACATTTTATATTGAAAAAATAGGGGTATATATGAAAAAACTATATCTTACGCATTATTTTATTGGCTATTTAAAAATACAGCGTACGGTATATATTTAACCAAAAAATTGGACAGCGCACATTTTCGCACTTTACTTCTTGCACTTAATAAAAATCGCCCATTCGCTCGGCCACGGTATGAATATCCTTATCTCCGCGCCCTGATAAATTGACCAGTATCGTTTGCTCTTTCGGCAGCGTCGCAGCCAGCTTGGCGGCGTAGGCCAGCGCGTGACTCGATTCCAGCGCGGGGATGATGCCTTCGATGCGGCAGCAGTCATGGAACGCTTTCAGCGCTTCCTCATCGGTAATGGTCACATACTGCGCGCGACCGGAATCTTTCAGCCATGCATGTTCCGGACCGACGCCCGGATAATCCAGACCAGCCGAGACCGAATGGGTTTCGATGATCTGGCCATTTTCATCCTGCAGCAAATAGGTGCGATTGCCGTGAAGCACGCCCGGTATGCCGGCAGTCAGTGAAGCCGAATGTTTGCCGCTCGCCATGCCCTCGCCTGCCGCTTCGACACCGATGAGTTTGACGTCTTTGTGGTCAATGTACGGGTAAAAAATCCCCATTGCGTTCGAGCCGCCACCCACGCAAGCCACCACATAATCAGGCTGGCGACCGGTCATTTCCGGCATCTGAGTCAGGCATTCCTCGCCGATCACCGATTGGAAATCGCGCACCATCATCGGATATGGATGTGGGCCGGCGGCGGTGCCGATAATGTAAAACGTGTTTTCAACATTGGTGACCCAATCCCGCATCGCTTCATTGAGTGCATCCTTGAGCGTCTTGGAGCCGGATTCGACTGGCACAACGGTTGCGCCCAGCAGCTTCATCCGGTACACGTTCTGGGCTTGGCGTCTGACGTCTTCCGAACCCATGTAGACCACGCACTCAAGGCCGAAACGGGCGCAGATGGTGGCGGTTGCCACGCCATGCTGGCCGGCGCCGGTTTCGGCAATCACGCGCGGTTTGCCCATGCGCTTGGCCAGCAGCGCCTGGCCGATGGTGTTGTTGATCTTATGCGCGCCGGTATGGTTGAGATCTTCGCGCTTGAAGAATATCTGCGCCCCGCCCTGTAGTTCGGACCAGCGCTTGGCATGATAAATCGGGCTCGGACGGCCGACGAAATGCTTCAGTTCGTAACGAAATTCCACCAGAAATTCGGGATCGCTGCTGTAATGCGCATAAGCGTCCTTCAATTCCGTCAGCGCATGGGTCAGCGTCTCGGAAACGAAAGTGCCGCCGTACGGGCCAAAGTGGCCGTTGGCGTCCGGAAAAGCATAATTTGCTGCGTGGAAAATAGGGGTGGTGTCGTGTTCGCTCATGGTTTTTCTCAATTAATCTGGAGTGTCTGGGATAGCATCGGCCTGACGTACCGCATTAATGAAAGCGCGGATCTTGTCGGCGTCCTTGATACCTTTGCTCAGTTCGACGCCGCTACTGACGTCGACCGCGTAAGGGCGCACGCGCTGCACTGCGTCAGTCGCGTTTTGTACGCCCAATCCACCACTTAAAACGACCCGAGGCGCGAGTTCTTTTGGAATGACAGACCAATCAAATACCTTTCCACCGCCACCATAGCTGTCGACAAAGGTGTCGAGCAACAATCCGGCGGCATCACGATAATCGTGCGCGTATTTTAGCAAATCAACCGCGCACATATCTTGGCGTACCCGCAGCGCCCGAATGAACGGCCGCCCGACCGCAGTGGCAACAGCAGCGCACTGAGCCGGCGTTTCGTCACCATGGAATTGCAACAGCGCGACCGGCGCTTGTTCAAGCACCCGCGCAACCTGCACCGCATCGGTATTGACGAACAAACCCACCGCAGTGACAAACGGCGGCAACGCGGCAATCAGGCACGCAGCAGCTTCCGGCGCGATATAGCGCGGGCTATCGGGGTAAAACACGAAGCCGATCGCATCGGCGCCGGCAGCTACCGCTGCCTGAACATCTTCGCTGCGAGTCAGGCCGCAAATCTTAATTCGGGTTCGCTGGCGCATTAGATTTACTCATTCATAGAACAACGCAATATTAATTAGTACAGACCGTGGTGCCTGCATTAGATGCAGACACCACGGTTTGTACTGTTGGCAAAAAAACAGGTTTTTGTATTGAATACTGACTTTAAAAATACAGTGCAAAGCAGCGGTCCGGCTAAAGTGTACCCGCCAAGGTGTCGCATGAAAAGCCAGATACTTAATCTAGAAAATATAGGCATAAGCGCGACATAAACGACAGCTGCATTTCCAGCGAGAAGTCTGCTTAAAAACAATATATCCCGGCAGAATTAGAGGGATGATTTGATCATCAAAGTATGACGTAATCGACAAAAGATGTATCCACAAGAATATTGAAAAACAATAATCAAAAAAAATTATTCCCATGTTTTGCAGAAACATGACGCACGTCAAAACAATATAAAAATGTCATGACAAAATAATAAAAAGACAATCTTGTAACTGGAGAATAAATATGACTACTGCACCACAAACACCATCCAATCTGATCACCCTGCATCATAAAGCTCCCGCTAAAGTGGCACTGATTACGGGCGTGACCGGCCAGGATGGCGCTTATCTGGCAGAGCTGCTACTCCAAAAGGGTTATGTGGTGCATGGCATCAAACGCCGCACCTCATTACTCAACACATGCCGCATAGACCATTTATACAAGGACCCGCACGACACGCCGCAACGCTTCACCTTGCACCACGGCGACATGACCGACAGCTCGTCTCTGATTCGCATTATCCAACAGACGCAACCGGACGAAATATATAACCTCGCAGCACAAAGCCATGTTGCGGTGTCATTCGAAGAACCTGAATACACCGCCAATTCTGACGGGCTAGGACCATTGCGCATACTGGAAGCAATACGCATTCTCGGCCTGGAAAAGAAAACACGCTTCTACCAAGCCTCCACCTCAGAACTTTACGGCAAGGTGCAGGAAACTCCGCAGCGCGAAACCACGCCCTTCTATCCGCGCAGCCCTTATGCCGTGGCCAAACTTTACGCTTACTGGATCACCGTCAACTACCGCGAAGCATATGGCATGTATGCCTGCAACGGCATCCTCTTCAACCATGAATCGCCGCTGCGCGGTGAAACTTTCGTCACACGCAAGATCACGCGCGCACTGTCGCGTATTGCACTGGGTCTGCAGGATTGCCTCTATTTGGGCAACATGAGCGCCAAGCGCGACTGGGGCCATGCACGCGACTATGTCGAAATGCAATGGCTGATGTTGCAGCAGGACCAGCCGGAAGATTTTGTTATCGCTACTGGTTTTCAGTACAGCGTACGCGACTTCGTCAATGCAGCAGCAGACGAATTAGGCATGTCTGTGCGCTGGCAAGGGGAAGGACTGGAAGAAATCTGCACTGTCCTGAATGCCGGGCCACATACCGGCACCAAATCTGGCCAGGTCATCGTCCGTGTTGATCCACGCTATTTCCGTCCTACCGAGGTGGAAACCCTGCTCGGTGATGCCAGCAAGGCCCACGCAAAATTAGGCTGGAAGCCAGTTACCACGTTCGCACAACTGGTCAAGGAAATGGTGCAAGCTGACCTGAACGCCAATCGCAAATACGCGCTGATCAAACAGAACGGTTTTGCCGCTTACGCCCATGGCGAATAAGGACGTGCCAAAATGTCCAATACAAAAAAACGCATCTACGTAGCAGGTCACCGCGGCATGGTTGGCTCCGCCATTGTCCGTACTCTGCGGCAGGGGGATTACAACAACATTGTCACGCGAACCCATGGAGAACTTGACCTGACCAATCAAGCGCAGGTGCGCGCTTTTTTTGCTTCGGAAAAGATCGATGAAGTTTATCTGGCTGCCGCACATGTGGGTGGCATCCATGCCAACAACACGTATCCGGCAGAATTCATTTATCAGAACCTGCTGATGGAAGCCAATGTCATCCACGCAGCCTGGCGCAGCGGTGTACAAAAATTGTTGTTTCTGGGGTCATCGTGCATCTATCCCCGCCTCGCCGAACAACCGATCAAAGAAGAATATCTGCTGACCGGCCCGCTCGAACCTACTAACGAGCCTTATGCGATTGCCAAAATCGCCGGTATCAAACTGTGCGAAAGCTACAACCGCCAGTACGGTACTGATTATCGCAGCGTCATGCCTACCAATTTGTATGGGCCCGGCGACAACTACCACCCGGAAAACAGTCACGTCATCCCTGCCCTGATTCGCCGCTTTCATGAAGCCAAGATTAACGGGGCAGAGAAAGTTGTGGTCTGGGGCACAGGTACGCCGCGCCGCGAGTTTTTGTATGTGGATGACATGGCTGAAGCGAGTGTGCATGTGATGGAACTGGAACGCGCTATCTACAGCGCCCATACAGAACCGATGCAGTCGCACATTAATGTCGGGACCGGCGAAGAGGTCAGTATCCGGGAGTTGACAGAACTACTCGCTAAGGCAACAGGATATCAAGGTACTGTTGTATTTGATGCGGATAAACCTGACGGAACCCCACGAAAACTTATTTCCAGCAACAGGCTGTTAAAACTGGGCTGGCACAGGAAAGTCGAATTAGAGAAAGGATTAATAGTGACTTACTCACAATATTCTAATTCTCAAAAAAAGATAAATTAACTATGTTAAATATTGCAGTTTGCGGAAAATTTCATTATCCAAAGTATTTAAAATATCTTTATCAGCAAGATTTTTTAAATAATTTCTACTGTTCTTACAAAATTGGAAAAAATTTCGGAATTCCCACTATTAAAAACCATAACTTTTTTTCCAAGGAGTATTTATACAACCTGCATTTACGCACGTTAGGCGAACACGGGTTGAACGGGATGACCGTTATTTATCACAACATCTGGCAAAGTTCGGTAAAAAAAATATTTAAGCCATCTGAATTCAACCTTTTTATGATTCACGGTAACTGCACCGACCTTATCGCTCTGTGTAAGCAGGAAAATGCCATGACAATAGGCGAAGCTGTCAACGCCCACCCGGTTTTCCAGGACCGCCTTTTGAATGAAGAGGCAGAAAAAAGAAAAATGAAATATAACGCGAACATCCCGGTGATGAAAAAAATGCTAGCTGAATTCGATGCGGTCGATTACTTGCTGGTATCGTCCCGATTTGTAAAACGAACATTTGTGGAAAATGGCTATGATGAAGCTAAAATAATTACGCTTCCGTATGGTGTAGAAAGCCCTTCCTGCTGCGTTGAAGATTGGATTCAAAAACCTGCCTCAAAAAACAAAAAGAAAATCAAGGTCTTATGTGTCGGTCAAATCACCATCAGAAAAGGTCAGTATTATCTTCTCGAAGCAATAGAATTATTGAATAAACCATTTCAGAATGTGATGTTCGAGCTGACGCTAGTGGGCCGAAGTGAACCCTCTTACATGAAATGCCTGAAAGATTTATCAGTAGATTTCAAGCATATACAGCATATAGACAATAGCGACATGACTACATTCATGGCCGGGTTCGATATATTTGTTTTACCGTCTCTAGAAGATGGGTTCAGCGTGGTTGTTACTGAAGCACTGTCAGCCGGCTTGCCTGTAGTAACAACTAATAATAATGGTGCTGCAGACATTATTGAAGACGGATACAACGGCATTATTGTTGCGGCAGGCGATGCGAGAGTCATTAAAGAGGCTATTGAGCGCATCGTTGATGAAAAAATAACTGGCAAAAATAAGGATTTAATAAGTTGGAGAGATTATGCGATTCAGCTGAAGTCAAATTGTAAAAATGTTTTGGCGATACAGACCAATGCTTGAAAGAAAAAGAATTTTTTCTGGTTTTGTCGCTAATGGGTATAGCCAAGGAGTCACTGTATTTTCCCAGATTGTTCTAGTGCCATTTTTTATTTCAAACTGGGGAATACAGCAATATGCAGATTGGCTAATATTAATTGCTTTGCCAATGTACATATCATTAAGTGACATGGGATTTTCCACTTCAGCAGGAAATGAGATGTGCATGCTGGCTGGAAAAAATCGTGATAAGGAAGTGACTACAACTTTTGTCAGTTCATGGTATTTATCAATTTTATTAGCTTCTGTCTTGTCGATCGTTCTATTCCTGATATTTTTATTGCTTCAATATACTGGAACATATAAATTCTCATCAATCACACCAAATGAAGCACGACTGTGTTTCATTCTGTATCTTATCTACATGTTCATGACGGTCCTCTGTGCATCCATTGCTGCCGTGTACAAATTTGCACAGCAATATGCTTTAAATATTTACATTAATAACACGACAAGACTGATTGAATCCATATCGACTATTATCCTTTTAATTGCCAAACAGGATTTGATAACTGTAATTACATGGATGATTGCGGTGCGTGCTATAGGACTATTTATCCTAATTGTAGTAGCAAAGAAAATAGTCCCTTTCTTCACCTTGAAATTAGCCGATTTTTCTACTCAAAAAATTAAGGATCTTACCGCTTCATCACTGAATTTTTCTCTTTTCTCGACTGCTGTAAATTTATTTCCACAAGCATTTTTGATTGCTCTTGGTAGTATTTTTTCTTCACAAATAGTTGTTGGTTATACGATGGTGAAAACACTTGCACGATTCGGATTCCAGGTATTGAATTCCTATAACAATTCTATTTCAGTTGAGATATCGCACCTTAGTGGAAAGAAAAACTGGAACAAAATATTTTCTCTGGTTGATAAAAGTTTTTTGTATTTTTTTACTTTTTCTATTTTATATATTTTGGTCGGACTATATAGCGCAGATTACATCTTAAAACTTTGGTCAAACTCTAATCTAAAAGTAGATCCAACATTGTTTTTCCTGGTCTCCGCAACATCACTTATGCAGTCTATCTGGATGCTTTTTTTCTCAGTTTTTGCCTCTTCTAATAATCACGGAAAAGCATCAAAAATTTACGCTTTTATCAGTTTCCTTTATCTGGTGATTGTTTTTACTACGATGGGACCAAATGACTTAAATTACTTTCTTTTCCTTGGCTTGTTGGTAGAAATTATTATGCTAGCGTTTCTTGCTCAGGACTATAAAAAATATAAGATTGCTAGATATTGTGAGACATTTTAAAAATTTCATATTATTTAAAATGTTTAATAATTGATATACTATAGGTACACCTATCATGAGCCAAATAAAAATTCCATTATTTTTATCATTTTATACATTAATTTTTCTGGCTTTACCAAAATATGGAAATATTCTACAGGTAATATCACTATCTTTCATTATTTTACAAAATGTGTTGACGTTCATAAGCCAGAAGAAAAGCGAGATCAATACATTTAAAAATAGCCTGAATATTTTTATAATATTTATGATCATTCTCGTCCCATTATTTTCGCTAATCAATAACTTATTCAACCCTGAACTATATTACGTTGAGTATTCACTACTATTTTTTGTCGTCATGTTTTCAATTTATATCACAATCAACACGATTGACTTTCAGTCAATTTTAAATAGTTTTGTATGCGCCGCGATTGCCATCACTGCCACAGTTCTGATGATTAGTATAAATAACCTCTCTCAATCTCTTTCAATGAATATCGATCCAATAACCGGGCTTAGTAGATTTTCCCCTCTCGGACTTCACCCAAATCTTGTAGGTCATATCTTTGGGGGATTTGCAGTCACATTTTTTTGCTGCATGCTTTATGGGAAAAAAATTCTTCATAAAATATTTTTTTCTTTGCTAGTAGGGATTTCATTCATTTTTTGTGTTGCAGCTTCATCTCGAGGTGGCTTGATAGCGGCCATTCTCGGCATCATCACGGTATATTCCGCTGCGATTTGGCAAGACAAAACAAAATTAAAATATTTTCTATTATTCATAACAATTTTAATTATTACTCTATTTTTTATTAATGGCCCTGATAAAATCATTGATTATTTATCTTCCATACTGCAAATTAATACTAGCGATAGAGGCATTAATTCAGGATTAACAGGAAGAACTGACAACTGGAACAAACTGCTTGATACCATGTTCTCATCTATTGGGTCCGTACTGCTTGGCAATGGCCTGCGATCAGGAAGCGCAGAAACACTGGGATATGATATCGACAATGGTTATTTAAATATGTTTTATGAAATAGGCATTGTATTAACGGTATGTTTTGTGGGTCTCATGGTTATTAATACCAGAAAATTATACAAAAGCTTGCTTGACACACCTCATTCAATCAAGGCTGTTGTACTTGGATTATTCGTCTTTATACTTTTTGAATCCATTGTTGCAAGGTATCTGTTATCGGTTGGAAATCCAATTTCTCTATTTCTAGTCTTCTGCATTCTTGGCTTGAGGAATATTTTTAGATCCACATCAGTTAGAAAAAAAAATATGGGGCAAAATTTACGTCTCAATATAATAATATTTAAATAAAATTTATAATTTATCAAATATTACAATTATAAATTTATCACTTAACGGATTATTTGCATTAATTTGATATTGCTCTTATGCTAAATCTAATATTATTCAGATTTAAAGCCCAAATAATGTTATACATTCCACTCATTTTGTCTATTGTTTCATGTGATTCCGGCTCTAGCCGCGAGACCATTAAACATAAGCTGCTAACGTTCGATAACCGGCACAATGTTATAACTTCACCTCCGATCAAAGGGGCGGCCGTTAAATCCAATATGGCAACTTCAAAAAATACAGAAATTAAATCTCTTTCTCCTGCCGGGCAGAATCCAGATCACTTTATTCTGACTCTCTCCGATGAGTTCAACAAAGGCCTGAATCCTGATCTTTGGAACGTCCATATATGGTATCAAGCTTCAAATCCTACAAAAAATTATGAAGTATCAAATGGCTCGCTCAAGATTTGGCCTGAGCGGGATGGGACAGGAAAATTCTTCGATAGAATATTAGATACAGACCGTCACTTTTCGCAGACATATGGTTTTTTTGAAATTGAAGCAAAACTTCCGGTAGGAAAAGGTACTTGGCCGGCATTTTGGCTTTATAACCATTTAAGAGGGAATACTTTTTTTCCTGAAATTGACATCATGGAAGCCTACCCAGGCGGTGGGCTGTCAAGTGGATGGTCTGATAAAAGACTCCATCCCACTGCTTATGCTGTGACCACCTGGCCTCAGGGCGCGTCGGGCCCTAACAAAGGGCCTAGCCATATGAAGATAATTACAAGTTTGGGGGATCTTTCAACTCGTTTTCATAAATATGGTGTGAAGTGGGAAGAGGCGAAGCAAACATTTTATTTCGATGGAAAAGAAGTCTATTCAGTAAATGTCACTATGTCTGACCCCTTGTATATTTTGTTAAATATTCAGTTTGGTAGTGCTAGTGGCACCCCTGATACCACGACGCCAGTGGGCAAAGCCAATTCATTTGAAATTAACTATTTAAGGGTATGGAAGTTGAATTAGAACGCATTTCATAATAAACATACTGCCAAATTCGCATTAAAAAAGGACAGCATTGTAAGTGCTGCCCCTCCGCGAACATTATGCTAATCTTAATTGTTGTTTTAGCTTACTACCTACTTACAAAAATTCGCTCTTATTTGAACTGCCAAGTGCGGACATAGTTGACTTCAAATGAGTTCGACGGTCCAGTCGGCGTTGTGTCATCCGCCGATCCGCTGGCGCTGCCGTACTGCATGTCAAGCAAAATATACATTCTTTTTGACATAGATACAGCAGATGTGGATACCAATTTACCGTCAAAATAGAATGACAACTGGTTCGGCTCCCACTTTACAGCGTACTTGTGAAATCCAGTGGACAAATCACCAGTAGCTGGTGCTTCCGTTTTCTGCAGACCCGATGTATTAGCACCATTCTGGAAAAAGGTCGCGCCATAGCGGATAGGATGTTTGTTGGCATCAGCCCAGTAACCGGTGGTGTCACCCGAGTATGCTTCCATGATATCGATCTCTGGCTCGGCAGGTGGATTGTCGGAGTTGAGTAGCCAGAAAGCAGGCCAGGAGCCTGCGCCAATAGGCAGCTTAGCTTCCATTTCAAAATAGCCATAGGTCTGGTAATACTTTTGATCTGTCACCAAAATGCGCTCAGCAAACTGGCCCGACGCATTGCGTTGCGGCCAGATCTTTAATGAGCCACCGTTGACGCCATAATCATTGGTGCTGGTTGCCGGATCGTACCAAATATGGTCAGTCCATTTGCCAGTATCAAGCGAGGTACCTTCAAACTCATCCTGGAATGCCAACCTGTAAAGCGATGCATCTTGTCCGTAAGGTGCAAGCGCTGACGTTGGTTTTGTTGTTGCTGTGGGTGTTGTAGATGGTGGTGTTGTCGGGGTAGCCGGTGTTGTAGCTGCGTTAGCATACTGACAGCTCTTTCCAAGTCCAACAGCCGGATCACCGAACACAGCATTGCTGCACTCAATTGAGTCGGTCGCATTCTTGTAGGCATATTTGCCATCGGTGCCATAACGAACCTGTTGCGGGCCCGAAAACGAGCAGGTGTCCCATTCAGACGCACATTCCGTCCATGTTGCTGCGGATGTAGCTGGTGTCGAGGTCGACGATGTAGCTAGTGTTGTAGTTGCGTTACCGTTTGTGGCCGCATCTGTGCCTGAACCTCCTCCACAAGCTGTAAGTAATACGGCTAGACTTGTGCACAACATGGTGCGTGTATTAGGCTTGGATAATAAATTAAACATAAATAGTTCTCAGCTGAAATGAACTAGTTCTGATAGACATCAAGTATTTAAGTTCAGAAATATTTTTTTGAAAAAATATTTAATTACATAAATATTAATATTTTTCAGAGCTAACTAGCAGAGCTTCTACTTATGGCAAACGACATTTCTTCGATGAAAATTTATTATCGAAATGCGGAAAGAAAAAAATTTTAAAAATAAGTTTTTTTATGGTTATGCGGCAATAAAAAAATGGTTATTCTGTATTTATTGAAAACATTTCGAATGAACGAATAAAACGCTCTAAGTAAGTCTGCGTAACCGATTTCACAATATCAAGTACACTTCTGGTAAATAACGATCAAGAAAGATACAGTGGCACAAAAGCTAATATTGCCGTTGACGGCGGAAGAATTGTTAGCCTTGGAAGACGTGGCCCGACATC
>JBGSTZ010000170.1:0-34118 GCA_041736255.1 Burkholderiaceae bacterium | reverse complement strand
GATGTCGGGCCACGTCTTCCAAGGCTAACAATTCTTCCGCCGTCAACGGCAATATTAGCTTTTGTGCCACTGTATCTTTCTTGATCGTTATTTACCAGAAGTGTACTTGATATTGTGAAATCGGTTACGCAGACTTACTTATGGCATGTTTATTATTTGCAATTCTTTAAATATCAATAGATTACGAATAAATAAGATTCTGCATTCGCTTCTTTTAAGGTGTATATTGCAAAAAATTAAATAGATAAATTGAATTTTCATATTGATCTAGATCATATTTTTTATCTATTCTAAAGTCGATAATGTGTCGGGTTGCTTCTGAGAAGCAAAAAAATTCAGATTCAAGATTCAACAAATTTAACAGCAAGCACAAAGGAAAGCGCAAATGGATAACGTTGGTAAGAAGTTGGTAGTTGAAGATGCACCAAAGCTCGGGAATCGGCGCAAATTTCTAGGTCGCAGTGCTTTGCTGGGATTGGCCGGCGCAGGCGTTTCGCTCGGTCTGAGCGGCTGTAAGGAAGAAGTCACTGCGGCGACACCAACTGGTGCTGTTAAGCCCGTTTCTGGTGGTGGTATTGAAATTGAACCTGGTCAACTGGATGAATACTACTCTTTCCTCAGTTCAGGACATGGCGGAGAGATGCGGATATTGGGTATGCCTTCCGGTCGTACCTTGAAGCGGATTCCAATATTCAATACCGATTGCATGTTGGGCTGGGGCATTACCAACGAATCAAGGGCGATCATCGGCACTAAGTCCGATGGATCCCTCGTCTACACCACTGGCGATACGCATCATGTACACGGCAGCTACAAAGATGGCACCTATGATGGCCGCTGGCTGTTTGTCAACGACAAGATTCATTCTCGTTTAGCACGCGTGCGCATGGATACGATGGAGTGCGACAAGATCACTCAGTTGCCTAACGTGATGGGTTTTCACGGCAACTTCCCGGACAAGCGTGATCCTGTTGATGCAGCAATCAATTACACAACCCGAGTTTTCTGCGGTTCCGAATTCCATATCCCGCTGCCTAACGATGGCCGCGATCTGGATGATCCAAGTAAATGGGGCTGCATGCTCACTTGTGTGGATGCCAGCACGATGGAAGTGCGTTGGCAATGTCGTGTCGATGGCAATCTGGATCTGGTGGCTACGTCCTACGATGGCAAATTCGCTGCCGCGAATCAGTACAACACAGAAAACGGCGCAACCTTGACCGAAATGATGTCGGCAGAGCGCGATGCTTGCGTATTTTTCGATGTAGCGCGGGTCGAAAAGTTGGTCAAAGATGGCAAGTTCACCATGATCGGTGCATCCAAGGTGCCAGTGGTTGATGGCCGCAAGGCAGCCAATCCGGACCCAAAAACCTCAGTTACCTGTTATGTCCCAGTGGGTAAAAACCCGCATGGCGTTAATGCCAGTCCAGACGGAAAGTACTTCGTTTGTTCCGGCAAACTGTCGCCAACTGCTACAGTAATTGATCAGTCTCTGGTGGCTAAATGGTTTGCCGGCGAGCTGAAAACTGAACGCGATGCAGTCGTGGCAGAGCCTGAAGTCGGCCTTGGTCCACTCCATACCTGCTTCGATGGCAAAGGCAATGCTTACACTTCGCTGTTTCTCGATAGCCAGACTACAAAGTGGAATGTTGACAAAGCGATTGCACAGTTTAAGGGGGATAAATCGATAAATCCCATCATCGAAAAAATCGACGTGCATTATCAGCCGGGACATCTCTATTCGTCGATGGGTGAAACCAAAGAATGTGATGGGAAGTACATGAACTCGGGGAATAAGTTCTCCAAGGATCGTTTCCTGCCAGTTGGACCGTTGCATCCAGAAACGGAGCAGCTGTTCGACATCAGTGGCGATAAAATGAAACTCCTTGCTGATCACTCAGCGTATTCGGAACCGCATGACGGCATCATTGTGCGACGTGACTTGGTCAAGACACGCCAGATTTACACCATGGATGACTTCTCAAACGCAGTCAAACCGGAAAACATGGGCATTGAACGCAATGGCAATAAAGTGCATGTGCGTTTGATGTCGCAGGCGCCAAATTACAGTATGCCGGTCATCAAGGTAAAGAAAGGCGATGAAGTCACCATCACCCTGACCAATCATGACAAGGTCGAGGATCTGACCCATGGTTTCGCCCTTCCAACCTACAACATTTGCTTTGTTGTGAATCCTCAGCAAACGCAGTCGGTCACTTTCAAGGCTGATCATGTAGGTGTTTTTTGGATTTATTGCACCCACTTCTGCCACGCATTGCATCTTGAAATGCGTAGCCGCTTTCTGGTAGAAGCGTAAAACTGTAGTGCCGCGTGCTGGTTACAATACGCGGCACTTTTTGGTCTTATTTTTTGGTTGTTGTCAAACATTGCATTTGTTTTAAATTTTTTTGCTTAGTGAAATTACGGCGGTATCGCCAATAAATTTGCGTCATATGTATTCCCGGTTCCCATCAATTCCCTGCCGTTCAGCCGCGTTACACATTAATGCGGATTCAGTAACGCAATTTCATGTCAAATCAGGCTTCTGAAAAATTAGTTACTATTATGAGTATGTATTAAAATGCAGCATTTTCCGCATATATTCATTTTGAAATTAAAAATACTCCATATTTCATGATGAGGATATGGATTTTCAAGGGTTTTCATGTCGCGGTAGAGCGGGCTAAAGCTCGCTGGTACTTTGTTGTATCGCCGCTTACAGAATGACGTGTGTCATCATTGCGCGTCACTCAATTTATAAAAGTTTGATAAATTGTATGAAACATATTTTTGATCGTAGTTGGTTACAGCACGTGGTTTTTAAGACTATCTTGGTCTTGTGCACAGGATTGGCCGGCTTGCTACTCGCGCCTCACGCCCGGGCCTCTATCTACGACGCCGAACTATCGGCGGAACTCATGACCGGTCCGGATCTTTGTGCCTCTGCGCCATGCCGTGACGTGATGCCATCGGCCACGCAATTCTCCAAGCGCAAGGGACGTCCCAGCTACGTTGAGGCTTATGCGGAGAGCAAGGGTGAAGGCCAGGGCAAAAGTGAAGGCAAGGGTGAGGGCAAGGGAAAAGGAGGTCATAAGCGCCTGGTCGGATATGTATTTTTGTCAACCGACGTGGTCGATATTCCAGCCTACTCCGGCAAACCGATCATTACCCTGATCGGCATGGATACGAAAGGCATCATTACCGGAATACGGGTGTTGAAACACTCGGAGCCGATTTTGTTGGCGGGTATTCCTGAATCCGTATTACTCAAATTCATTAAGCAATATATCGGCAAATCAGCCGACGCCAAGCTGGTCATCGGCCAAGGCCAGAATGACGATGGCGCCCTCAGTCTAGACGCCATCAGTGGCGCGACTGTTACTGCCATTGCTGAAAATCAGGTAATTTCTCGCAGCGCCTATGCAATTGGCAGACAAGTCGGCCTCATCGAGAGCGTACCGAGACCGCCGGCTAAATTTACTGATTTCAAGGCAGATTTAAATTGGGAAAGTCTAATAAAAGAAGGCAGCGTCCAGCATATATTGGTGTCGGCCGAAGATGTGGGCGTGACTAACCTAAATCAGCCATATATAGATATGTATTTCGGCTATCTGAATGTGCCATCGATCGGTACCAGTTTGCTCGGGAAATATGGCTATAAGCGCCTGATGGAGGATTTGAAGCCGGACGAGCACGCCATTTTTATTATCGCCAACGGCGAGAGTTCATTCAAGGGTTCAGGCTACGTGCGTGGCGGGATATATGACCGGATTCAGGTGCGCCAGGATCCGGAGACATTTACCTTCCGCGATACCGATTATCTGAATCTTTACCATTTGGAGCCAGCCGATGTGCCACGCTACAAAGAATCCGGCATCTTCATTATTCGTTCCGCCAACTTTAACCCGGCTTGGCCGTGGCAATTGACATTCCTAGCCAACAAAACCGATGCAAAGACCGGGGCTAAGACATTTATCCATTTCGACCAGGAGCTGTGGCTGCCGGCACAATATCTGGAGGGTGGTCGTCCCAAGATAGAACGCCCTCAAGCTGTTTGGGAAGGAATCTGGCTAGGTAGGAAACTGGAAATAGTATTGTTCGTGCTGATACTGGGTTTTACCGCACTGATGTATTCGCAGCGCGACAAACTGGTGCGCATATCGAGCCGCAATCACAAGCCCTGGATTTCCCGACCGCGCCATCTGTTGTGGATCGCCAGTGTTCTCTTTTTGGGCTTTTATCTGAAAGCTGTGCCTAGCATTACGCAGGTGATGACCTGGTTCCATTCGATAATTCACCAATGGAAGTGGGAACTGTTCCTGTCAGACCCGTTTATTTTCATCTTTTGGTGGTTCATCATCATCACCGTGTTGCTCTGGGGGCGTGGTGTGTTTTGCGGTTGGTTGTGCCCGTTTGGCTCGCTGCAGCAACTGGCATTCAGTGCCGGCAAGATGCTTGGCTTGAAAAAATTCCAGCAGCTGTTACCAATGAAGTTGCACAGCAAACTCAAATGGATCAAGTACGGCGTCTTTTTCGTTTTGCTGGGCGTGTCGTTCTACTCGATGGAGACGGCTGAGCTCTTGGCTGAAATTGAACCGTTCAAGACTACATTTTTAGTCGGCGTGTGGAACCGTACCTGGCCATTCTGGTTATTCATTGGCGGTATTCTTGCAATATCCATCCTGAGTGAGCGACCGTATTGCAAATACATTTGCCCGCTCGGCGCTGGTCTGGCAATCCCGAGCAAGTTGCGTCTGTTCGGTTTGAAGCGCAAGACAGAATGTCAAACCTGCCACGCCTGCGCCAGCGGTTGCGGTTCTCACGCAATTGACGCCGCCGGCAAGATTGATCAGACCGAATGCATGCAATGTCTGGACTGTATGGTGTTGTATTACGACGATCATGCGTGTCCGCCGCTGGCGAAAGAGCGCAAAACGCGCGAGAAGTTGAGCTTGCCGCTGACAGCTATCGACGCTAAGGGTTATTTCATTCCACTAGACAGCGTACGTCGCAATTTGTCTGAAAAAACCGCACAAATGGCGGCCAAAACCTCGTGACCCGACAAACAACAAACAGTTCATTAAAACGGCTGGGTAGTATCGCAATACTGGCAGCTTGGCTTGGCCTAGCTGGCGGTGCTGCCTGGGGCGCTGTGCTCCAGGTGCAGGCAGGTCAGTCGATTGCCGCAGCGATTGCTGCGGCCAAACCCGGTGACACCGTGCAGGTGGCGCAGGGCGACTACAGCGAACATTTGGTGATCAATAAACCGCTTACCTTACAAGGTATCGGTCGGCCTACTATTAGCGCAGGAAATACCGGCGATGTCATACGGGTGCGCGCCTCCGATGTGACAATCAATGGATTGATCGTGCGCGACAGCGGTATTAACCTGACTAAGCAGAACGCCGGTATTTATATCCAGCCCGGCTCAGACCGTGCCACTGTGCAGGATTGCGACCTGATCTCCAACTTGTTTGGAATCTGGCTGGAAAATTCCAAAGACTCGCGCATTGAACACAACGTGATTACCGGCAGACGCGATTTGCTATCGGTACTAAGGGGTAATGGCATTCAGGTATACAACACCATTAATGCCAAAATCATCGACAATAACATCAGTTACAGTCGTGATGGTCTATACGTGGATGTTTCGAAAAATGCACTGTTTCGCGGCAACAAAATTCATCACCTGCGCTATGGCACGCACTTCATGACAACCGACGACAGCGTTTGGGAAAACAACGAGTCTTATCTCAATCAAGGCGGGCTGGCGCTGATGGAAGTGCGTCGATTAACGGTGCGCAACAACATTACGTGGGGTAATACCGATCACGGCATCATGTTGCGCACCATGCAGGATTCCATAATTGAAAATAACGTCGTGGCAGGCAATGGGCGCGGCTTTTTTATCTATGACGCCGAGTACAACACGCTAGAAAAAAATCTTGTGATCGGTAATCGGATCGGCGTGCATTTGGCGGCCGGTTCTTATAACAACGAGGTCAATAGCAATGACTTCATCGACAATCAATCGCAGATCAAATATGTAGCAACACGCGACGTGGAATGGGGACTCACGCAGGGAAATTACTGGAGTAATTACAGCGGCTGGGATCAAAATGGCGATGGCAGGGGTGATGTCGCCTATGAAGCCAATGACGTAGTGGACCGGCTCAATTGGCAATATCCATTAATCAAATTGTTGTTGACGAGTCCATCGATGCAGACCTTGCGTTTTGTGGCCCGACAGTTCCCGGTGTTGCGCGCCCCTAGCATCGTGGACAAGCATCCGCGTATGCGCCCCTTGAATCAGGATTGGAGACGGTGGAGTGACAAACAACCCCCTGCAGTTGAATAGCGTCACCAAGCATTTTGGTGACATACATGCTGTTAACGATATTAGCCTGTCGGTTGCGAAAGGCGAAATGTTTGGTCTTATCGGCCACAATGGCGCTGGCAAAAGCACTCTTTTCAAACTGATGCTGGGATTGATCCCAGCCACCAGTGGTGAAATTAAAATTTATGATGCATTGATCAGCGGCCGCGATTTTCGTCAGGTGCGGCGGCGTATTGGTTATTTGCCTGAAAGTTTTGTTACCTACGACAACCTGACCGGCTTGGAAGTATTGCGTTTGTTTGCCGATTTAAAGCAAGTTCCACGCAGTACATGCGAAGCAATTCTGGCGCGCGTAGGATTGGCTGATGCGGCCGGACGGCGGGTACGCGGTTATTCCAAAGGTATGCGGCAGCGATTGGGTTTTGGTCAAGTGCTGCTGGGTAACCCTGATCTGATTTTTCTCGATGAGCCGACCAATGGGCTGGACCCGGAAGGGATTCACGAGTTTTACCGCATTCTGCGCGATGTGCAGTCACAAGGAGCGACCATTATCATTACCTCGCACATACTAGCGGAAATTCAGAGCCGCGTTGACCGCCTGGTGATTCTGAACTCCGGCCAAATCGTTGCACAAGGAACGATTACGGAATTGCGCTCCCACATGGTGCTACCTTCTGTCATTGAGGTCACGTTACGCGACGGCTATGAAGCGAACATACGCGCTGCGCTTGGTGCTGTGCCTGAATTGGAATGGCAACTCGATAATAATTGCGCGCAAATTTCCTGCCCGGCAGCAAGCAAAGTAAATGTACTTTCCCGGATCATGGCGATGTCCGATGCAGTGCTTGATATCGTCGTGCATGAACCTTCGCTGGAAGACCTGTTTCTTGGTTATGGAGAGCGCAATGTCCAAGAGCATTGAGTGGGCTCAGGTGCGCGTCATTGCCACCAAAGAATTTCGGGATCGGCTGCGCAATTTGTGGGTAGTGGCGGTTGCCGTGATATTCGCTTTGTTTGCGCTGGCAATTGCTTACCTCGGTTCAGCACAGTTGGGCTCAGTCGGCTTTCGCGGCATTGATGTCACGATTGCCAGCTTGGTCAGTCTCGTCATTTATTTGGTGCCACTGATTGCATTGATTATGGGTTACGACACCATCGTCGGCGAGAAAGAACGCGGCTCGCTGGAGTTGCTGTTGTCGATGCCCATTACCCGTTTTGAAATTCTACTGGGAAAGTATTTGGGACTGTCTGCTGCTTTGGCTAGTGCTACGGTCATTGGATTTGGCGCTGGCTTGCTGCCGCTGGCTTCGCAGTTAGGGGCAAACGACCTGTATCACTATACCGGCTTCGTCTTGAGCGCAATTCTGATGGGTATGGCTTTCTTGAGCATGTCGTTATTGGTATCTGTCATAGCGCAGGATCGCATGCGCGCCAGCGGTGCGGCAATCATGCTGTGGTTTTTTTTCGTGCTGATCTTTGATCTGCTGCTGATGGGTGCATTGGTCGTCAGCCAGGGAAAGCTCAGCAGTACGATTTTCGCCGGATTGCTGATGCTAAATCCCGCCGATGTTTTCCGCTTATTGAATATTTTTAGCTCCGATCAAGTGCAGAGCATGTATGGCTTGGCGACAGTGATGCCGGAGAATCTGACCAATCCCGCAATACTGGTTGGCATCATGCTGGGCTGGATCGTATTGCCGTTTGCAGTTACCCATTGGAGATTCAAATGAAATTGGAAATAATGTGTAAGCAAAAATTTATGCCAGTACGGCGCAAATTGGTAGGAGTTTTGGGACTATGCATATTGTTGCCTTCCTGCAATCAGACTGAGACCAAGACAGTGGTAGCGCTGGAGCCAACCAGAGAAACTGCCTGTGAACTCGATGGCATGATCCTCAAGGATTATCCGGGACCTAAAGCGCAAATTCATTACGCGGAAGGTAAGCCTGAATTTTTCTGTGACTTGATGGAGCTGTTCTCGATGTTACTGATGCCTGAACAAATGCGTTCAGTTACCGGTGCCTTTGTGCAAGATATGGGTAAGACGGAATGGAAACGTCCTGAAGGAAACTGGATTGATGCCAAGAGTGCTTTCTATGTAGCAGGAAGCAAAAAAATGGGTTCAATGGGGCCTACCCTAGGATCGTTTGCCAACATGCAAGATGCAGAGGCCTTCGCCAAAATAGAGGGTGGAAAAATATTGCGATATGAGCAAGTAACGGTGGATGTTCTCAATAAGGGTGGCGATGCAACGCACGATACCGGAATGTAACTTAATATAAATTTAGGAGCAGTGATGGAGCAGGACGTTTTGATGGACCCCGAGAATGCCGAAACGCTACAGGAACTGTATGCAAAAACAGCCTATATGCTGCGCGAATCACGCAAGGAAGTTTTGAGACAATACGCTGTTGAGTGTGAAACAGACCTGCTGGAAAAAATTAAAAACAGTGAAATTAGCGAGCATCCTGCTTACGATCATTATCTGAGCGCCTTGATTCTCGAACAAACGCGTATGCAGATACGCGCAGAAATGCTGATGCAATTTGGGGAGACGCCTACCGAGTTTGTTGCACCTGCACCATGTCTGCATCTGATATTTAAGGAAATGCTTGAGGGACACTATGCCGATCGTATGGTCGAACCAGTGCGCTTGGCGCAGGATGCTCTAATGCTTTCCTTTGATACCGGCTTGATGATGGAAGTGCGTTATTTCAGTGACGATGCATATTCCATTAATTGGAGTTGGGGCGATGCAGAGTTGCGTATGGATACTGCCCCGATGCATGCAAACTGTGCGACTTTTCCCCTGCATGTGCATGATGAAAACGGCATAGTAAGATCGGCTTTAGGTGCTATTCCCGGTTTGGATGGTTGGCACAGTTTTTCCGGGTTATTGGATACTTTGTTGCTGGATCCACTGCTAGAACATATCGAATCTTTGTAGGCATTGTTATACGCTACTGAAGATATATTGGTATGATTCTGCGCGTGATGCAGCGCAATGCGCGCACTGCGTTCCATCAAAAATTTTAATTTATATTGGAGTAAAAACACATGAAAACGCTTAAATTCTTGCCACTCGCGATTGCCCTTGTTATAGCGGGCTGTGGCGAAAAAACACCGCCAGTATCAGAATCAGAAACAATGCCTCCAGCCTCAGAAGTAACTGCTGCCCCTACACCGGCTGAACCAGTTGCACCTGTTGAGCCAGTTGCACCTGCCGCTACAGAATCAGCGCCTGTCGCAAGCGCTGCAGTTACCGGAGATTTGGTCAAAGGCGAACAGATTTACACCTCTACTTGCTTGGCTTGCCACGGAGCCGGTGTACTTGGCGCACCAAAGTTTGGCGACAAGGCAGCTTGGGAGCCGCGTATTGCGCAAGGTATGGATACGCTGCACACCAATTCCATCAATGGCATCAGAATGATGCCGCCTAAAGGTGGTAATGCGAGCCTGAAGGATGAAGACGTTAAAGCTGCAGTCGATTATATGATCAGCAAAGCCAGCTGATTATTCAACGGCATCGAACGATTGCGTAGGCTGGCACATCGTTCGTGTACTTGCAAAATACACCTCGCACTAATGCTGGCGTATTTTGCAAAATCTCCTAAAATCAGGCGTTATGAGTAAGCGTAATTTTTATCGCACTCTGTTCAGTACATTGTTATTAGTGCTACTGAGTGACTGTGGCTCCAAGATCCCTGAAAAAACCTACCGCACCCAAGGCAATGTATTTGGCACTTTGGTGGAAATAAGCATTTACGGCGAATCGGAAGCGCGTGCAAATCTTCTTAGCGCGCAAGTGTTGCGTGAATTCGACCGCCTCCACCACAAATTCCACGCCTGGCAGCCGAGTGCGCTAACCGCGCTCAATGACAGCATAGCGCGTGGCGAACCCTATCAAGCGGATGCTGAAATGGTGGACATGCTCAAGGCAGCTACCAGCCTTGCAGAAAATTCGGACAATCTGTTTAACCCTGCAATTGGCGGCTTGATTCGGCTCTGGGGGTTTCAGAGTGGCGACATCACGCCGCATGACCCGTTACCTGCAGAAATCAAACGTTGGGTCGATGCCAAACCGCGCATGACTGAACTAAGCTACAACGGCACAATTATTTCCAGTCGCAACCGGTCCGTTATGCTGGATTTGGGTGGGTATGCCAAAGGGTATGCGCTGGATCAGGCGGCTAAAATTTTACGTGCTGAGCACATCAAGGCGGCACTCATCAATGTAGGCGGCAATGTCCTGGCAATAGGGCAACCCGGACCGCATCCATGGAAAGTTGGCATCCAGAACCCGCGTGGCGAGGGAACAGTCGCTGTCGTTGCGTTGCACGACAATGAAGCGATAGGCACCAGCGGCGATTATCAGCGGTATTTCATGCAGGACGGAAAACGTCGTCCTCACATCATTGATCCACGGACAGGGCAATCCACCGATCTGGTAGCGTCTGTCACGATCATTGTCTCTGGCGGGAATGATGTCGGCACCCGTTCTGACGGAAATTCCAAGCCACTATTTATTGCTGGCCCGCTGCATTGGAGAGCCATGGCGGAGCGATTAGACATGAGGGAAGTTATGCTGATCGACACCAACAAAAATGTGGAAATGACGCCAGCCATGTACAAACGCCTTATGCCCTAAAGCTAGGTTACAGAGGGCTGCAATATAGGGTTTTCATATCTTTTTTACGTCAAGATTCTTCAGAATTACATGTCTCCCTGATTGCTCAGGCTCTCGTATTCAGGAATAAATTCTGTTGACAACTGGTAGGCGGCTGGCTTGTACGTGCATTTTTAATACTGCAGCGAAAATCTGATTCGCTGTATCGCATTTGAAGACTGCACAATATACACGGTAATGTATTATTTTTTACGCATATAATTATATGCGTAATTCAGTATTTTTATAAAAAATTATGGGAGTATATATAATTTCTCATCGGTAATTATGAATACAAAGATTTTCCATAAGGCCTGATGCAGTCAATAAGAGTGTGAAAGTCCTGTTTTAATTCGATAGTGCTTTATGTTAAAATCCGCAATTGGCTGGAACTGCAGCTACTAATCTTAACCCGTTATTTTTATTGGAGTTTTTACAGATGGCAATCGAACGCACCCTGTCAATTATCAAACCTGACGCCGTTGCAAAAAATGTTATTGGTCAGATTTATTCGCGTTTCGAAGGCGCTGGACTGAAAATTATTGCTGCTCGCATGATTCAGTTGTCGCGCGCAGAAGCAGAAGGTTTTTACGCCGTGCATCGCGAGCGTCCTTTTTTCAACGCTTTAGTTGATTTCATGATTTCCGGCCCTGTAATCGTTCAAACTTTGGAAGGCGAAAATGCCATTTTGACGCATCGCGACCTGATGGGCGCGACCGACCCTAAAAAAGCGGACAAGGGTACTATTCGCGCTGATTTTGCAGATTCGATTGATGCTAATGCAGTGCATGGTTCTGATGCAGCTGAAACTGCAACCGTGGAAATTGCTTATTTCTTCCCTGCACTGAATGTGTATTCACGTTAATTTATGTGTTCTCTCGTGTGAAGTTGCCTTCACGCGAAGATAAGCTGATGGAATGATGTTATGACGCAACTCACCAATTTGCTGGACTTGGATCCCGCGCAACTTATCGCATATTGTGGTGAGTTGGGTGAGAAGCCGTTTCGCGCCAAACAATTGCAGCGTTGGATTCATCAATTCGGCGTGGGTAATTTTGATGCCATGACTGATTTGGCTAAATCGCTGCGCGATAAGTTATCTACGCGCGCGATAGTCGCTGCACCTGCAGTAATTAGTGATCACATTTCTAATGACGGTACTCGGAAGTGGTTAATTGATGTAGGCAAAGGCAATGCCGTAGAAGCTGTATTTATTCCAGAAGAAAATCGCGGAACCTTATGCATCTCGACGCAAGCCGGCTGTGCGGTTAATTGCCGTTTTTGTTCTACCGGAAAACAAGGTTTCAGCCGCAATCTGACAGTTGGCGAAATCATCGGACAACTGTGGATGGCCGAGTTTGAATTGCGACGCACCAAAGGCGTCGAACCCGGCCCGAAAGGCGAGCGCCAGATCACGAACGTCGTAATGATGGGAATGGGCGAGCCGCTACTGAATTACGAACCAACAGTAACCGCATTAAAGTTAATGCTGGACGATAACGCATACGGCCTGTCGCGTCGAAGGGTAACGCTGTCAACTTCTGGCGTAGTGCCAATGATTGACCGTCTTTCTCAAGACTGCCCAGTTGCTTTGGCGGTTTCTTTGCATGCTTCAAATGACGCCTTGCGAGATGGTCTTGTCCCGTTAAATAAAAAATATCCATTGCGTGAGTTGATGGCCGCTTGCAAGCGCTATCTTGATTACGCGCCACGTGATTTCGTCACTTTTGAGTATTGCATGCTGGATGGCGTGAATGACTCTGATGCGCATGCGCGTGAGTTAGTCGCCTTGGTGCAAAATAGTGTCGATTCCGTATCGTGCAAATTCAATTTAATTCCATTTAATCCATTTCCAGAATCCGGACTGCACCGTTCAAAGAACCCGCAAATTAAGGCGTTTGCGCAGATCCTGATGGATGCCGGTATTGTGACCACCATTCGTAAAACCCGGGGTGATGATATTGATGCCGCCTGCGGCCAATTGGCCGGGGAAGTGAAGGACCGTACTCGTGTCAATGAACGTATGGGAAATATTGCACATTATCAGCAAAAATTCGGTAAGAATTTTGGCCGTTTAGTGGAGGTCGTTGAGTGAATCTGGCTTTACATAATTTGTTTCGCGTATTTATTTTATTGATTGCAATGTCTTTGTTCGGTTGTGCATCTAGCCAGACTGCTGGTTCATTGGCAGAGCTGCCCACCAGTTCTGATCTAACCAATAATCAGAAAAGAGCGAATATTAGATTGCAATTGGCTGTTGGCTATTATCAACAGCGCCAGTTGGAAGTTGCGCTCAATGAGATTAAGCAGGCCCTTGCTGCTGACCCCGACTTAGCTGAGGCATACAGCATGCGTGCATTGATCTATATGGAAATGGGCCAAATGCCTCTTGCTGAGGAAAATTTTACGAGAGCAATTAAACTTGCTCCGAACAACCCTGACTTTAGCAATAATTATGGGTGGTTTTTGTGCCAGACTGGACACGAAAAGCGATCTATTTCTTATTTCGAAGCTGCACTCAAAAATCGTTCTTATCAAT
Source organism: Burkholderiaceae bacterium (assembly GCA_041736255.1). GTDB lineage: Bacteria > Pseudomonadota > Gammaproteobacteria > Burkholderiales > Burkholderiaceae_D > AVCC01. Next base: position 20,576 of record JBGSTZ010000170.1, on the reverse strand, counting down.
CTCCAGCAAAGGCATTGCACAATGCGGGAGTGTGCAGCCTTAAAATGAAAGAACAAAATGCAGCGGAAAAATATTTTATGGAGGCATTTAAAATTGAACCGGGCAATCTTAGCGTCACGGTTAATTTGGCAAACATTTACTTTAATCGCCAGGATTTTGAACGCGCCCGTTTTTACATTACACGCGCCATTAAAGCAGACATGCTGACATCTGAAGTTCTTTGGCTGGCGATAAAAGTGGAACATAAATTAGGAGATCGTGCTTCTGAAAACAGTTTAGTGACGCAATTGCGACGTCGCCATGTTGATTCAGCTGAATATGCTGCTTATACACGCGGAGCATACGATGAGTGAACAATTTAAAGACGCCGTTGATGTTGTAGCGGTAGGTGAAAACCAGTCGCAGCAAAACTACACGGCGTCGCCCGGAGCGTGTCTGTCAGACAGACGCCAGGCCTTGGGCTGGTCTATAGAGCAAGTTGCCGATCAGATTAAACTTTCACCGCGTCAAATTCTTGCTATTGAAAGCGATGATTACGCAGGGCTACCTATGGTAGTGGCGCGTGGTTTTATTCGTTCCTACGCAAAATGCTTAACAATGGATGTAACGCCATTATTAGCAATGCTCAAGTCAGAAGATGTTCCAAATTTAGATACGCCGTTATTGCGCCGCGCTATTCCTGTGAATTTTTCTAAGAGCCGATTTCCTTTGAATGGAAAAAAGAGTGGCATCGCATCCAAATGGGGTGTGGGTGTTACCTTATTAATCCTGCTGCTTTTGACGGCTTTGGTAGCTCTAAAAAAGGGGTGGTTGCCGGATTTATCCAAAGCAACTGTTGTGTCGTCAATCAATAGAGATGTCTTGATGCCAGAGGAGGTTGCAACTCCTCCTAAGATCGAGGAGACTACCCCAGACTCACAGATAAGCAAAGTGGACCCGGCTATTACGCCAATTTTGACAGCAACTCCGATTTATGCGCCTAAAAAAGAGGCTGTGGTTCCTGTTATTCCTGTTGTTGTAGCTCCAGCAGAGCCTATTGCTGCTACAGAAAAAAATCAATTAGTATTGCAAGCCCATGCAGATTCCTGGATTGAAATCAAAAGAGCAGATAAGAGTATCGCAGTTTCCCGAATCCTGAAGGCGGGTGATGTTGAGAGATTTGAAATAAACGAACCAGTTTTATTGACTATCGGTAATGTAGCCGGCGTAGATGTCACTTTGCGTGGTGCGTTGTTCGATGCTAAAGCGGGCGTCACTGGCAATGTTGCCAGGATCAATGTGAAATAATCAGGTATGTCAAAAAATACGCCCATCGCATCAGGTCCAGCTTCTCGACGCAATACTAGAACAACTATTATTCGTTATGGCGCCCGTGAAGTCTTTGTCGGCGGAGAGCATCCAGTCGCTGTGCAGTCAATGACTAATACCGATTCCGCAGATGTAATCGGTACGGCAATTCAGATTAAAGATTTGGCCCACGCTGGTTCCGAGTTGGTGCGCATCACTGTTAATAATCCAGATGCTGCTGCAGCCGTGCCGGCGATTCGCGAGCAGTTGGACAAGATGGGCGTTGACGTGCCTTTGGTGGGGGATTTTCACTATAACGGCCATACGCTTTTAAACGATTATCCTGATTGTGCACGGGCACTTTCAAAATATCGCATCAATCCCGGAAACGTAGGACACGGCGCCAAGCGGGATACACAGTTTGCGCAAATGATTGAGATTGCCTGTAAATATGACAAGCCGGTGCGTATCGGAGTCAATTGGGGAAGCCTGGATCAGTCATTGCTGGCGCGGATCATGGATGAGAATGCTAAAAGATCCGAGCCATGGTCTGCCAGCGGCGTCATGTATGAGGCGTTAGTTACTTCCGCTATTGATAATGCGCAACGGGCAGAAATACTGGGATTGCCAGGCAATCAGATTATCTTGTCCTGCAAAGTTTCAGGTGTGCAGGATTTGATCGCAGTCTATCGCGAGCTCGCCTTTCGTTGCGATTACCCTCTGCATTTGGGCCTAACTGAAGCAGGTATGGGCAGTAAAGGTATTGTTGCTTCTACTGCAGCGCTGTCTGTATTGCTACAAGAGGGTATAGGCGACACTATTCGCATCTCTCTTACACCAGAACCAGGTGGAGACCGCACAAAAGAAGTTGTGGTGGCGCAGGAAATTTTGCAGACGATGGGCATGCGGAAATTTACACCGATGGTAATTGCATGTCCTGGATGTGGACGTACAACTTCGACAGTTTTTCAAAATTTAGCGGATGGAATCCAGACGTATTTACGTGATCAGATGCCAGTATGGAAAAAAGAATATCCCGGTGTTGAAGGCATGAATGTCGCTGTTATGGGATGCATCGTAAATGGCCCTGGAGAATCCAAACACGCAAACATAGGTATCAGCTTGCCAGGAACCGGAGAGTCATCGGCGGCCCCTGTATTTGTAGACGGGGAAAAAAGCGTGACTCTGCGTGGTGATCACATTGCCGAAGAATTTCAGGCGATCGTGTTGGATTATGTCAAAACGCATTACGGCAACACCGCTACTCCTGTTTAAATAGGCTTATTCAAGCTGCTGTTCACTGTTAATAAATATATAAAAAGAATGTCTGAAAATAAAAAAATCGAAAAAATTGTTGGGGTAAAAGGGATGAATGACATCCTTCCAATTAACGCGCCGCTCTGGGAATTGTTTGAGAATACGGTACAGTCTGTATTGAAGAGTTATGGTTTTCAACAGATTCGCACTCCTATCGTTGAGCCTACCGCATTGTTCTCTCGGGGGTTGGGGGACGTAACGGACATAGTCGAAAAAGAAATGTATTCCTTTACGGACTCGATGAATGGCGATCAATTGACGCTGCGTCCAGAATGTACTGCAAGTGTGGTTCGCGCAGTGTTGGAGCACACCCTGACTTATGATGGTCCGAAACGCTTGTGGTATGCCGGTCCGATGTTTCGTCATGAGCGGCCGCAACGTGGACGCTATCGCCAGTTTCATCAGGTCGGTGCAGAAGCTATAGGATTCGTGGGGCCCGACATTGATGCGGAACTCATCATGCTATGCCAGCGTCTTTGGGACGACCTTGGGTTGCAAGATATTAGGCTTGAATTGAATTCAATCGGAAACGCCGATGAACGCAATAAACATCGCGCCGACCTTGTATCGTATTTTGAAAAGAATGTGGACTTGCTCGATGCAGATGCGCAAAGACGTTTGTATTCCAATCCATTAAGAATACTCGATACCAAAAATCCTGCGATGCAAGAATTGGTTAATGCAGCACCCAAATTATTGGATTATTTGGAAGAGGATTCGCGTGCCCATTTCGATGGTGTACAAAAAATTCTCCGTCATAACTGTATTCCGTTCACCATTAACCCACGCCTTGTGCGCGGAATGGACTACTATAATCGCACTGTGTTCGAGTGGGTAACAGATCAACTGGGCGCCCAAGGCACGGTATGTGGTGGCGGCCGATATGATCCTTTAGTGGAAATATTCGGCGGTAAACCAACGCCTGCATGTGGTTTTGCAATAGGTGTTGAGCGTATTCTGGAGCTTATGAAGGCGAGCGGAGAACTTTTGCCACCAAACCAGTGTGATGTTTACATCATTCATCAGGGTGAAGATGCACAGTTACAGGCATTCGTCTTGTCTGAGCGGATTCGTGATGCTGGTCTGGATGTTGTGCTACATTGCGCGTCTGCTAATGCTGTAAGCAGTTTTAAATCGCAAATGAAGCGCGCGGATGTCAGCGGCGCGGCTTTCGCTGTGATCATCGGTAAAGATGAAATAGATGGCGGTGTCGCTACAATCAAGGCGCTCCGTGCAGTCGACACTGATCAACAACAGGTTAGAGTTGCATTCGATGCGGTAGTGGATTACATCGTTAATCAAGTAGTTGGCGATGACGATCACGAGCATATTCATTACCACCACTAATACTAAAGAATCTTAATTACATGGCATACGATCACGAAGAAGAAGAGCAATTAGCCTCAATCAAGGCTTGGTGGAACCAATATGGTAGCCTGATAACGTGGTTACTCATTATTGTCATGGCTGTTTATGCGGGCTGGTCAGGATGGAATTATTATCAACGCAAGCAGTCTGTACAAGCCTCGCTACTCTATGACGCATTGGAAAAATCAATTGCAGCTAAAGATAATGTAAAGGTTTTGCGGGCGGCAGAAGACTTGCAAACAAAATACGGAAAGACTCCTTATGCACAAATGAGTGCACTTGCTGCTGCTAAAAGTGCATTTGATGCTAATGACATGAAAATTGCAAAGGCTCAATTAGTATGGGCAATTGAACATAGCAAAGATGAAGAATACAAGGCTATCGCCAAGCTTCGCCTTTCTGGTCTTTTGTTAGATATAAAGTCCTATGACGAGGCATTAAAATTATTAGGAACTGGTTTCCCTGCACAGTTTTCTGGTCTGGTAGCCGACCGCAAGGGTGATATCCTCGTATCGCAAAATAAACAAGATATGGCGCGATCTTCCTATGAGTTGGCGCTACAGAAAATTGAGAAAAACAGCCCGATACGCCTATTAATTCAAATGAAATTGGATGCGTTGGGTGGCTCGCCGGTTAAGGATGCAGGTTAAAAATTAGGGGAAATAATGCAAATTGCAGTTAAGCTTGCATACGTTAGCATAGTCGCTGTGTTGTCTGGATGTTCTTCGTTAAACCCATTTTCGAGCAAAGTGGAGCCAGCAAATCAACCTGCAGCACTAGTAAATTTTCAGTCAACATTACCGATTCATCAGGCCTGGTCTGCATCAATAGGTAAGGCCGGTGCTTTCCACTTCTCGCCTGCCGTTATAGGAAATGATGTTTTTGTCGCTGCAGCAGATGGATCTATTGCACGTTTGAATGCAGCCTCAGGTATTCCAATTTGGCGTATTAAAGCAGAGATTGCATTGACTGCTGGTGTTGCCAGTGACGGTAATACAGTCGTGGTAACCGGTGAAAAAGGCATCGTTTTAGCATTTGATTCAAATGGAAAATTGCGTTGGAAAGCACAAGCTTCAAGTGATGTACTCTCGGTACCCGCGGTAGGTCAGGGACTGGTAATTGTCCGCAGTCACGATAATCGTATTATCGCGCTAGATGCGGAAACCGGATTGCGTCGTTGGATTGCGCAACGCTCGGTTCCTTCTTTAACGTTGCGTACAACGCCGGGGATGGCTATTGACGGGTCAAGTGTCTTTATTGGCATGCCTGGTGGTAGATTGTTGGCTTTGGATTTAAGTAACGGGGGCGCTCGTTGGGAGGTGGCAGTAGGGGATCCGCGTGGAACGACAGCACTTGAACGCATTGCGGATGTTTCAGGTACCCCTGTTATTGCCGGTGAGGATGTTTGTGCTGTTGCTTACCAAGGTAAGGTAGCTTGTTTTAATAAATCGACGGGTGCTCCGCGTTGGGCTAGGCCATTATCGAGTGATGTCGGTATAGGAATAGATGAACGTTTTGTTTTTGCTGCCGATGAGGGTGGAGCAGTGACTGCATTTACACGTGATGCTGGATCGAGTATGTGGCGTAACGATAAACTTGCGAACCGCCGCCTTTCCACCCCGACATCATTTGGTCGTGCAGTTGTTGTTGGAGACGGCCAAGGTTATATACATTTTCTTTCTCGCGAAAATGGCGCATTTTTAGGTCGTGTTGGTACAGATGGGAGTGCGATATTGTCCGCCCCGGTTGTTGCTGGCGCGAATTTGATTTTTCTAACCCAATCAGGGGCAGTGGTCGCTTTAGCGACCGAGTAACAATTTGATGAAGCCGGTAATTGCATTAGTAGGCCGACCTAACGTCGGCAAATCCACTCTGTTCAACCGTCTTACGCGATCGCGAGATGCTTTAGTCGCTGATTTGCCTGGTCTTACACGAGATCGCCATTATGGCGAAGGGCGCTTGGGAGAGCGGCCATTCTTGGTGATTGATACGGGAGGATTTGAGCCTGTAGCCAAAGATGGGATTATGCATCATATGGCCAAGCAGACTAAACAGGCGGTAGCGGAAGCCGATATCATCATTTTTATTGTAGATGGACGGCAAGGGCTTACGCCACACGACAAGACCATAACGGATTTTTTACGAAAATCTGGTAGGTCGGTCATGCTGGTGGTCAATAAATCTGAAGGTATGAAGTACACCTCGGTTGCTTCTGATTTTTATGAGCTTGGACTGGGCGATCCTTATGTGATTTCAGCAGCACACGGTGATGGTGTAATGGATTTGGTAGATGAATCCTTGGACTTGGCATTTGGACAGCGCCCTGATGAGACGGAAGAGCAAGATACTTCTCATCGCGGCGTTAAAATCGCAATTGTCGGTCGTCCGAACGTGGGTAAGTCCACTTTAGTAAATACTATACTAGGTGAAGATCGTGTCATCGCCTTTGATATGCCCGGAACCACGCGGGATTCTATTGAAATACCGTTTGAGCGAGAAGGCAAACATTACACGTTGATCGATACTGCTGGAATACGGAGACGAGGAAAAGTCTTTGAGGCAATTGAAAAATTTTCAGTTGTAAAAACTTTGCAGTCAATTTCAGAGGCAAATGTAGTGCTCCTTTTACTTGATGCCCAGCAGGATATATCTGAACAAGATGCGCATATTGCTGGCTTTGTATTAGAAACTGGTCGAGCTTTAGTTGTTGGTGTTAATAAATGGGATGGTCTGACGTCAGATAAACGCGATGAAATTAAAATAGATTTAGAGCGCAAATTGAGTTTTTTATCTTTTGCTAAATTCCATTTTATTTCTGCTTTGAAGTCGACTGGCATTAGCCCTTTGATGAAATCAATTGATGCTGCATACGTTGCAGCTATGGCTGATTTGACTACTCCTAAATTAACTAGAGCATTAATAGAAGCGGTGGAGCATCAGCAGCCTCGTCGCAAAGGATCAATCAGACCAAAATTAAGGTATGCCCACCAAGGGGGTCAAAACCCACCTATAGTTATTATTCATGGAAATGCGCTTAATTTTGTTGAGGATAACTATAAACGTTACTTGGAAAAACATTTTAGAGAAACTTTCTCGCTTACGGGGACACCTTTACGTATTGAATTCCGTTCAAGTAAAAACCCATATGCCAGAAATTAAAATATTATTTTTTACGTTAGTAACTTTTTACAAGCATCGCTTGATTATTTTCAAGTCGCCACCAACTCTTTATTACAATAATAGAATGGAGCTGTCATGAGCAACAAAGGGCAACTGTTACAAGACCCCTTCCTCAATGCCTTGCGGAAAGAACATGTACCTGTTTCAATTTATCTTGTCAATGGGATTAAATTACAGGGTCACATTGAGTCTTTTGATCAATACGTTGTTTTGCTGCGTAACACTGTTACACAGATGGTATATAAACACGCAATTTCTACTGTTGTTCCGGCACGCGCAGTCAACTTAAATATTGAACAAGAAGAACAATGACCCTTTGTACTTCACAACCTAACGCGGGGCCACTCCAATGCGCGCAGCGTTAGTTGGGATAGATTTCGGCAAAGGTGATTTTGCTGCAAGTTTGGAAGAATTATCTTTGTTGTCTTCTTCTGCCGGAGCAAAGCCAACTGTAACCATTACAGGTAAGCGTGGGCGTCCAGATGCCGCTTTATTTATAGGCTCTGGCAAAGCAAGTGAAGTCGCATTATCTGTGGCTGAAAACAAGATTGATATTGTTATTTTCAACCACGAGCTGACACCGGCCCAGCAACGCAACCTTGAAAAATTATTGCAGGTTCGTGTCGTAGATAGAACCACCCTGATCCTCGATATTTTTGCGCAACGCGCCAAGAGCCGTGAGGGGAAAATACAAGTTGAACTTGCTCAGTTGCAGCATTTGTCAACGCGTTTGATTCGTGGCTGGACTCACCTGGAGCGCCAAAAAGGAGGTATCGGTTTGCGCGGTCCTGGTGAGAAGCAGTTGGAAACTGACCGTCGCTTGCTGGGTGAAAGAGTTAAGGCACTAGGCGTGCGTCTAGAAAAATTGCAACGTCAACGCAATACACAGCGTCGTGCTAGAAATAAAGGAAATGTCTTCTCGATTTCCCTTGTTGGCTATACCAATGCAGGAAAATCTACTTTATTTAATGCGCTAACTAATGCTCAGGCTTATATAGCAGACCAACTTTTTGCAACATTAGATACTACATCTCGGCGCGTTTATCTCGGAGATGCCGGTAATGCGGTTATTTCGGACACTGTGGGCTTTATTCGCGATTTACCCCATCAATTAATTGCCGCATTCAAGTCAACGTTGGAAGAGACTGTTAACGCTGATTTATTGCTGCATGTTGTTGATGCAGCGAGTCCAGCCCGTATGGATCAAATTGAACAAGTCAATATGGTACTCAAGGAAATTGGAGCAGACCATGTTCCTCAGATATTAGTATGGAATAAGATCGATCTTGTGGGGTTGCAGCAATCTATCGAGCGGGATGAGTATGGTAAAATTCGCAGGATTTTCGTTAGCGCACAGACAGGTATAGGCATCGATTTATTGCGGCACGCTCTCAATACGATATCTATGTCACCTAAAACAAGCCAAGCAGGCCCATCCGAATGTTCGCCGCTAAATCAAGCAACAGATGTTCAAGTCGAATAGTATTCGAATCGATTTCACTCACTTACAACGCTGGATTTTGAAACAATGCTTGCATTTTTACTAAAAAAATTTGGTTTAAAATTCTCTCTCAATGATCCTAGATGGGGGCGGAACTCTCCTGTTGATGAAAATAAAAATCAAATGCAAAATGATAAAAATCCTAATAATGGACCTCCAGACTTAGACCAATTGTGGCGCGACTTTAATCAACGATTAAATCGTTTTTTTGGCCGTAAAAACGGTGGAGGAAGTCCTATTGGTGATGGCGGTGGTGACGGTTTCAAGCCTGATGCTAAAGGGGCAGGTATTGGTGTGGGTATTATTGCTGCTATTGCCTTTTTTTTGTGGCTTATTAGTGGTTTTTTTATTGTTCAAGAGGGTCAAACAGGCGTTGTTATGACGTTTGGTAAATATAATAGTATGACCCCCGCTGGTTTTAATTGGCGTTGGCCGGCACCGATTCAAAGTCATGAAATAGTGAATGTGTCACAGGTGCGTACAGTCGAGGTAGGTTATAGATCTACTGTAAAAAATAAACTGGCAAAAGAAGCGCTGATGCTAACTGAGGATGAAAATATAATTGATATTCAGTTTGCGGTGCAGTATAGACTCAAGGATGCTTCTGATTGGATTTTTAATAATCGCGATAAAGAGGAATTAATAAGACAGGTTGCTGAAACATCTGTTCGGGAAGTTGTCGGTAGAAGCAAAATGGATTTTGTTCTTTATGAAGGTCGGGAGAAAGTCGCATTTGATGTGGCTCAACTGATGCAGAACATTGTAGATAGCTATGAGTCTGGTGTTCAAATTATAAATGTAACCATGCAGGGCGTACAACCGCCGGAGCAGGTGCAAGCATCATTTGATGATGCAGTTAGAGCTGGTCAGGATCTTGTGAGGCAAAAAAATGAAGGGCAAGCATATGCCAATGATGTTATTCCTAAAGCGCGTGGTGCTGTTTCTCGCTTAATGGAAGAAGCTAATGCTTATAAATCTAAAGTTGAGGCAAACGCCTTGGGTGACGCATCTCGCTTTAATCAGGTTTATGCTGAATACCAAAAAGCTCCAGTTGTTACCCGAGATCGTATTTATCTAGATGCTATGCAAAACATATTTTCCAATACAACGAAGTTGATGGTGGATGTGAAAAATGGTAATTCTTTATTTTATTTACCACTAGATAAATTAATTGGAAAAACAAATGCGAGTGCGGATCCTGCTACTAATATAAACACTGCCGATAGTCCAATTGCAGATTCTTTGCAGTCTAGTGAAGGCGTGCAACCCCAAAATTCTCGTAGCCGGGAATCCCGTAGTCAGGAGACGCGATAATGAATCGTATAATTTCTTATGTGTTTGTCGGGTTAATTTCTCTTTGGCTTTTATCGTCAGCCCTGTTTATTGTCGACCAGAGGCAGTACGCAATTGTATTTGCTCTTGGTGAGGTTAAACAGGTTATTAAAGAGCCCGGACTTTATTTCAAGTTGCCACCGCCATTTCAAAACGTTTTGTTTGTGGATAATAGAATTCTGACACTGGATACTCCTGATGCAGATCGTTTTATAACAGCAGAAAAAAAGAATATTCTTGTTGATGCATTCGTAAAATGGCGAATTGTAGATCCAAGGTTGTATTTTGTTAGCTTTGGTGGTGACGAGCGTAGTTTGCAAGACAGAATGTCGCAAATTGTAAAGGCTGCATTAAATGAGGAAATTACGAAGCGCACTGTGCGTGAGGTAATATCTGGGGAACGCGGCAAAGTCATGAATGCTATTCAAATAAAAGTCGGCAACGAAGCAAAACAAATCGGCGTTGAAGTTATTGATGTGCGATTAAAAAGAGTCGATTATGTAGAGCAAATTAGTAATTCAGTCTACGATCGCATGAAGTCAGAACGTGCACGGGTAGCTAATCAGTTGCGTTCAACGGGTGCTGCTGAATCGGAAAAGATCCGTGCTGATGCAGATAGGCAGCGCACAGTACTTTTGGCTGAAGCTTATCGCGATGCAGAAAAAATTAAAGGTGCCGGTGACGCGAAGGCTTCGCAAATTTACGCGCAGGCATTCGGTAAAAGTCCAGAGTTTTATAAGTTTTACCGTAGTCTTGAAGCCTATCGTGCGAGTTTTAAAAATCGTAGTGATGTGATGGTTATGGATCCTAGTTCTGAGTTTTTTAAATATTTCAAGAATCCAGGCAGCGCAAATTAGATTGAACAGAATTAAAGCTAAAATCATGATGTTGTTAGCTTGATACGTTTCTATAAGCATCCGGCTGACTGTTTTTATTGTGCGAGATTTAAATAATCTCGTGCATTTTTTTTGAATGCATTTCCTTTATGCCTAATTGGCTTCTTCCAGAATACATTGCCGACGTTTTACCATCAGAAGCACGCAAAATTGAAGAATTAAGACGTTTGCTGCTTGATAACTTTCGTCTGTATGGCTATGAGCTTGTCATGCCCCCATTATTAGAGTATCTCGAATCTCTTCTAACGGGCGCTGGCCAGGCTATGAATCTGCGTACGTTCAAATTGGTCGATCAGTTATCAGGTCGAACAATGGGTGTGCGTGCTGACATGACAACCCAGGTTGCACGAATAGATGCGCACTTATTAAATCGTGATTCTGTTACTCGATTATGTTACGTAGGGAGCGTTTTGCATACCCGTCCTTCTGGCCTGCATGCAACGCGGGAACCTTTGCAAATTGGTGCAGAAATATATGGGCATGCTGGGCTTGAGGCCGATATCGAAATTCAAAAATTGGTTTTGACATCCCTTGAACTGGCTGGTATTACCCAAGTACGGCTGGATTTATGCCACGTCAATGTATTACGGGCACTTTTAAAAAATGATGAAAGTGCTATCCAATATGAGTCAGAACTGTTTGCACTGCTCGAGACAAAAGATATTCCTGGATTGGCGTCAATTTCCGCTGGATTTTCTGCTGTGACTCGCAATGCTTTATTAGCTTTACCAACTTTATATGGTGATGTTTCAGTAATTGATCGTGCGCGCGCCATTCTGCCTAAATTGCCAGATATATCGCAAGCGCTTGATGAACTTAATTCTTTAGCTATTCTTTTTGGCAACAACATCTCAATAGATTTAGCAGATTTACACGGGTACCAATATCATAGCGGTGTAATGTTTGCGGCCTATATCCCAGGATTGCCAAATGCAGTAGCTCGCGGGGGACGTTATGACTTTGTTGGTGAAGCATTTGGGAGGGCGCGTCCAGCTACTGGATTTTCAATGGATTTACGTGAATTGGCGCGATTATTGCCATTGGCTAAACGAAAAAATACAATTCTTGCTCCTTGGAGCGGCGATTGTGCGTTGCAGACAAAAATCAATGCATTGCGAAAAGCCGGGGAAATTGTAATTCAAAATTTTCCAGGCCATGAAAATGATCAAGATGAGTTCGATTGCGATCAAGTAGTCGTGTTCGAAAACGGAAATTGGATTCTCAAAACATTAGGTTAAGCGATGTTACAAAATAATTGTATTGCGAAAAACGTAGTTGTGGTTGGTACCCAGTGGGGTGATGAAGGCAAAGGCAAGATTGTCGATTGGTTGACAGATCATGCACAAGGCGTAGTACGTTTTCAAGGGGGACACAATGCTGGCCACACTCTTGTTATTAACGGCAAAAAAACAGCTTTGCAGCTTATTCCTTCAGGAATAATGCGCGCAGGCGTAGCTTGTTATATCGGTAATGGTGTCGTGCTTTCCGTTCCAGACTTATTGCGTGAAATTGATAAGTTGCAAGCAGTTGGTGTAGAAGTCGCATCACGATTAAAGGTTTCTGAAGCTTGTCCCATTATTTTGCCTTATCACACGGCATTGGATGTGGCTCGCGAAACTGCACGGGGAAGTTTTAAAATTGGAACCACAGGCAAAGGAATTGGTCCAGCGTATGAAGATAAAGTAGCGCGCAGGGCAATTCGCGTGGCTGATTTAATGAGCGAAAAACGTTTTGCGGAAAAGTTACGTGAAAATCTTGATTATCATAATTTTGTTCTAACGCAATATTTTAAAGCTGACTCCGTTGATTATCAACAGACTTTGGACAACGCGTTATCTAATGTACCGCGTTTAACTCCTATGGTTACCGATGTCTCAAGCGCGCTTTATGCCGCGCATAAAGCAGGCGCAAATTTGTTGTTTGAGGGTGCGCAAGGTAGTTTGCTTGATGTAGACCATGGAACCTATCCTTTCGTCACATCAAGTAATTGCGTTGCAGGGAGTGCAGCAGCAGGTGCTGGAGTTGGTCCTAATATGTTGCACTACATTCTAGGTATAACTAAAGCTTATACTACACGTGTCGGTTCAGGTCCTTTTCCTTCTGAGTTACCCACTGACCAAAGTGTAGGCGAACATTTATCACGCATTGGGAATGAATTTGGAACCGTGACAGGACGTGCGCGTCGTTGTGGCTGGTTTGATGCGGCGCTTTTGCGTCGTTCAATGCAAATTAATGGGATATCGGGTCTTTGTCTGACTAAGCTTGATGTTTTAGACGGGCTTGAAATTCTTCGCATTTGTACTGGATACCAGCTTGATGGAAAGATTGTTGATATTTTCCCGGTCGGTGCAGAAGATGCAGATCGTTGCGTACCTATTTATGAAGAAATAGTTGGATGGAAAGAATCCACTGTTGGTGCTAAGTCCATGGAGGCCTTACCTATAAATGCGCGCGCTTATATCAAAAGGATAGAAGAACTAGTCGGTGTACCTATTGATATGGTATCTACAGGTCCGGACCGAGAAGAAACTATCGTACTCCGTCACCCATTTAATTAAAAGGATGCGGAGTATGGTGCTTAATACTGATACAGATCTTTGGGTATCCTGGGACGACTATCACAATTCTATCGTAAAGCTGGCGCAGATCGTACACGAATCAGGCTGGAAGTTTGATCATATACTTTGCTTGGCACGCGGTGGGCTGCGACCGGGAGATATTTTTTCCCGTATTTTCGATGTTCCTTTAGCTATACTTTCGACGAGCTCATATCGCGATGATGCTGGAACTTTACGAGGGGATTTGGATATTGCTAAATACATCACTATGGCAAAAGGTGCACTTAGTGGTAGGGTTTTGATTGTTGATGATCTTGTGGATTCGGGCGTGACTCTTGAACGTGTCCAACATCACCTTCAGCAAAATTTAACGTTGGTTACAGAAGTTAAGTCAGCAGTGATTTGGTGTAAAGCATGTTCATCAATAAAACCAGATTTTTATCTTGATTATTTAGAAACAAATCCTTGGATACACCAGCCTTTTGAGAACTATGATAGTTTGCGGCCTTATCAATTATCAGCATGGCTTAAGAAGGGCGAGATCAAGTGAGTATCTCTTTTTAAAAGGGTTCGCGAGTACAAAACCAATAAACCATCGGGAAATCAATGGTTTATTGGTTTGTGGCATGATAATTGTGTTGAAAATATTGATCTGAAGAGATATATTAATCTGAAAACAAATACATTCTTGCTTAGAAGTTATTATTGTAGCTGGAGAAATAAAAACTTCTAAATCCTATTAATTTAGACGAAAAAAAACCATTGAATTATCAATGGTTTTTAATCTTTTGGTGCCCACGGAGGGACTCGAACCCCCACACCCAAAGGCACATGGACCTGAACCATGCGCGTCTACCAATTCCGCCACGTGGGCACTGCAACCTGTATTATTTTAATGAAGAAAAAATAATATATTAAAACTTTACTTTTTATACTGTAGGAGCAAACATAATTTACATTAAATAATTATCTACTAGGATATCTATTATGTTATTTTTCTTAATATTGACTTGCCTCGAAAAAATGAAATTATAAAGCAACGAGGCTAAAAGTCAACATCTCAAATCATATAATTTTTCACTCATTCACTGGCTAGGACAATTTCCCCACCTCCGGTTACACTACCAACATTGTTACTAACACTTACTTACAGATCCTTTGAGCCAATTCCCCTACATAATTCCTACCAGAGAAGAGATTCTTGGTATTTTACGTGCAACCAGCTTACCTCTGGATGCGCCATCTATTGCGCTGTCTCTTAATGTTCAACCAGAAGAAATTGATGGTTTGATCCGGCGCTTGAATGCGATGGATCGTGACGGTCAGATCAAGCCTGACGAGAGCGGTTGTTATCAAGTGGCAAATCAATCTAGCTTTATTTTAGGTCGGGTGAGTGGCCATCGTGACGGTTATGGATTCTTAATACCTGAAGATGGCAGTGCAGATATTTTTCTTTCTGAAAAAGAAATGCAGAAAGTATTGAATGGAGATCGTGTTAAAGCAAGAGTTGCTGGCACCGATCGCCGTGGCCGTCCTGAGGGCAGTATCGTGGAGGTGGTTGAACGTTTAAATAATTACATTATCGGACGTTTATTAAATGAAAATGGTGTTTGGGTTGTAGTACCGGAAGACCAGCGTATTGGGCAAGACATTTTAATTACCGGCTCATTAGGTAAGGCAAAGTCGGGCCAAATAGTTAATGTGAAATTAACCGAACAGCCAACGCGATACTCTCAGCCAGCCGGCAAGATAATGGAAGTTCTTGGTGATATTGACGATCCAGGAATGGAAATTGAGATCGCCGTCCGTAAATATTCTGTGCCGCACATATTTTCCGACGCAGCTACTAAATTAGCCGCCAAGCTTCCAGCTGATGTCCTGGCCGCTGATTTCGCAGGCCGAGTAGATTTACGCGATATACCGTTGGTTACTATTGATGGTGAAGATGCTCGAGATTTTGATGATGCCGTTTATTGCGAACCTATCAAGATTGGCCGTAGCAACGGTTTCCGTTTGCTCGTTGCTATAGCGGATGTTAGCCATTATGTAAAACCAAATGATGCGCTAGATAAAGATGCACTTGAACGCAGCACTTCTGTTTATTTTCCAAGACGCGTCATTCCTATGCTGCCGGAAAAATTATCGAATGGTCTGTGCTCATTGAATCCAGATGTTGATCGACTGACACTGGTATGCGATCTGGTGGTCAGTGCGCAAGGCGAAATAAAGGCATATCAGTTTTATCCTGCAGTCATACATTCCGCTGCTCGGTTTACTTATACAGAAGTTGCTGAGATTCTTGCTGATCCTGATGGATTGGTAGCTCCTCACCGCCAATCGCTTGTCCCTCACCTGTTGAACTTGAAGTCCATTTATCAGGCTTTATTACAAGCCCGCAAAACGCGGGGCGCAATCGACTTTGAGACTACTGAAACTTACATCGTATGTGACCCTTCTGGAAAAATTGAAAAGATCATTCCTCGCACCAGAAATGATGCTCACAAGATCATTGAAGAATGTATGTTGGCAGCAAATGTTTGTGCTGCGGATTTATTGCTACGGCATAAGCATCCTGGCACGTACCGAATTCATGCTGGCCCGACCGAGGAAAAACTAAATCAGCTTAGGACGTTTCTTAATCAGGCAGGCTTATTCTTGGGTGGCGGCGACTCCCCATCTGCCTCAGATTACGTCGAGTTGATGAACAAGATTAAGCCCCGTCCAGATGCTGCTTTATTGCAAACAATGTTATTGCGATCAATGCAACAAGCTGTTTACAGTCCAGACAATATTGGGCATTTCGGATTGGCTTATGAGGCTTATGCGCACTTTACTAGCCCCATACGCCGTTACCCTGATCTTTTGACGCATCGTGCTATCAAGGCAATTATCGAAGGAAAACGATATGAGCCTAAAGGTATTGATGCCAGTTTGCTGAACACAACGCTTTCTACATCTACCCGGCGGCAACAAGTAAAGGATAAGGCGCAAGGCAAAATGAAGCCAGAAGCTAATCTGACGATCTGGGATGCATTGGGTGTGCACTGCTCTGCAAACGAGCGTCGTGCAGATGAAGCGTCGCGTGATGTCGAAGCTTGGCTGAAATGCTATTTCATGCGGGATAAGTTGGGAGAAGAATTTACCGGAACAATTTCTGGCGTCACAACTTTTGGTATTTTTGTGCAGCTCGATTCACTCTTTATTGAAGGTTTGGTGCACATCACCGAACTGGGTACAGATTATTTCAAATACGATGAAGCGCGCCACGAATTACGGGGTGAGCGCACAGGAAAACGATATCAATTAACGGATAGTGTGACAGTGCAGATTAGCCGTGTTGATATTGATGCACGTAAGATTGATTTACGCTTGGTGAGTGAGTCGGGTGCAGAGAAGGTTTCCAAAGATGGTGCGCGCCGGATACACGCGAAAACACCAACAAGTAAAAAAAATAAGGCTAATTCGGAAAAAAACAAAGCGCTTGCTGGACCAGCACATACTCCCAAGTCATCGCTTGCTAAGAATTTAGCAACACCAGTAAAAACACGCTCATCAAGAATAGCCCCTAAAGCGGCTAAAAAGAAACGATCACAATGAAAAGTAAAATTATTTTCGGTTTTCATGCCGTAACAGCACGTTTGCGGCATGATGCTTCCTCGGTTGAAGAGATATATATTGATTCAGCTCGCCACGATAGGCGCATGCAGGAACTGGTCCGCGCTGCAGAGGCAGTCAATGTTCGAATTATCCAAGCTGACGACCAACGCTTAAGCAATATTGTTGGTACACGTCGGCATCAAGGTGTGGTGGCGAAAGCTAGCGAACTTTCCCTTGCTCGCAATCTTGATGAATTGCTGGATGCAATCGTCGGGCCGCCTTTAATTTTAATATTGGATGGCATTACTGATCCGCATAATTTGGGCGCTTGTCTGCGAGTGGCTGATGGTGCCGGTGCCCATGCTGTTATTGCACCCAAGGACCGTGCAGTTGGGCTCAATGCTACTGCCGCCAAAGTTGCCAGTGGGGCGGCAGAAACTGTTCCCTACATTACAGTAACCAATCTGGCTCGTACTATGCGGGACCTCAAGGAACGCGATATTTGGCTAATTGGCACCACTGAGGATGCTGAGAAAACAATTTATCAGGGCGATTTTTCTGGGCCTGCAGCACTTGTAATGGGGTCGGAAGGAGAGGGCATGCGTCGCTTGACACGCGAGACATGTGACGTTCTGGTGAGTGTGCCGATGTTTGGCTCCGTAGAGAGTCTCAATGTCTCGGTCGCTTCAGGTATTTGCCTTTACGAAGCGCGACGCCAACGACTCTCTGCAACCTAAACTGCGAAATAAGACCTGAAATCGTTTAGGGTCTTATGGAAACTGGCCAGGCATTCAGTTTTTCTTTCGTGAACTCGCCACCTGATGCCTCGGCACATCTTCCTGTTAAACGCTCGTATCGCGTTTTAGCCTATTTATTTCTATTTTTATGTTTAGCAGCCTTCGAGAAGATATTCGCAATATCATTGCGCGCGACCCAGCGGCACGCAACACATGGGAAGTTTTGACATGCTACCCGGGGCTGCATGCAATAGTTGCTCATGGCTGGGCACGTTGGTGCTGGACGCATGATCTGAAATGGCTGGGACGCTTCATATCGCATATCGCACGCATTCTGACTGGTATTGAAATTCATCCTGGCGCCATTATTGGACGCCGTGTTTTCATTGATCACGGCTTTGGTGTGGTGATCGGTGAAACAGCTGAAATCGGCGACGATTGCACAATTTATCAAGGAGTAACGCTGGGCGGGACTTCGTTATACAAGGGCGTCAAACGCCATCCGACCCTTGAACGGGGTGCCATTATTGGTGCTGGCGCGCAAATTCTCGGCAATTTTACCGTGGGCGAGAATGCCAAAGTGGGTTCCAATGCCGTCGTAGTGAAAGCCGTACCGGCTGGTGCAACTGCAGTTGGCAACCCTGCACGCATCATTCTAAAAAGCGGGCCTGAGTCTAAGGAGGAGTCAGCTGCGCGCATGTTTGCGGCTTATGGCATTACTCCGAATGGGGATGACCCTCTATCCAAGGCGCTGCATGGATTGATTAACAATGCGGCAGCCCAAGAACACCAAATCGAGAAGATGATGGCAGCGCTGAAAGCATCTGGGATCGCATGCGATAGCGCTCCTGAGGCAGAAAAATTCAATCCAGATCAAATGAATAAACTTGTGGAATGAGGGTGGAAAATTGGATACGCAACTGAATACCAGCAGTGTGACTGATAAGAATCCTGATGCTGGATATATATTGGATGTGTTCGAAATCAGAGTTTTGGCTGTTTTGGCTGAAAAAGAAGCTTTGACGCCGGATAATTACCCGTTATCCGTCAATGCACTAGTTAATGGTTGCAATCAGCTATCGAGTCGCGATCCAGTAATGTCGATTTCTGAAAGTACCGTACAAGATGTCCTGCGACGTCTGATGCAAAGAAAATTTGTGGCAGAGGTGCGTCAGGCAGGTGCAAGGGTGTCGAAGTATGAGCATCGCTTGCGCATGGTATGGCTGCTGGAGCAGGACAAGTTGGCAATTCTTACCCAACTGATGTTGCGCGGAATTCAAACTGCTGGGGAAATTCGCTCCCGCTGCGTGCGCCAGCATGATTTTTCCTCAATTACTGAAGTCGAGTCCGGGCTGCAGTTTCTGATTGATAAATATCCCCCTCTAGTTGCCTGCTTGCCTAAAGCGCCTGGCACCAAAGAATCACGCTATGCACATTTGTTGTCTGGGGATGACGTATTGACGCAGCAGGAAACGGCAGCCGGTTTTGCCGGCAGTGCGAACATAGAGTCATCGCGGCATGATCGTATTGGGCAGCTGGAGGAAGAAGTGGTGCATCTTCATCGCGAGGTTGATTGGCTGACCGAACAGTTTGAAACTTTTAGGAAGCAATTTGAGTGATACTAAGCTGTGCAGTTCTAAATTCCAATTTTTTTATAAGTGCATTGCGTAGTATTTTTTAGAAACAAATATTTATATGCGGGAATAGTGGCATTTCAAAGCATACCCCCCTATAATTTTATATTGTGATTATGTTATTTTATATCCGAAAATATCGTAACGCATAATTTCTCCATTTGTATCGATTGCAACCCAACCACCGCGTGGCACTTTCGCCTCGGCATCCCAATCGGGTAACACATATCTGACGTGCTGTTTGCCGTTACTGAAAATATCATGGCGGGCAGGGCGGTGCGTATGACCATGAATCATGATGGCTGTGTCGGTCGCATCAAACAAATCCTTAATTGCCAAAGCATTGACATCCATGATGTCGTATGATTTTTCGTTTTTTGCCTGGCGGCTGTCATGACGCAAACCGGCAATAATTGTCTTGCGTTGCGATAAGGGAAGCAGCAGGAAAGTCGTCTGCCATTGCTCCTGCCTGACTTGTTCGCGGAATGCCATGTAAGCCGTGTCGTCAGTACACTGCGCATCGCCATGGGTTAATGCGATGCGTTTATTGCCTATACAAGCAACAAACGGGTCTGGCAGTAATGTCAAACCAGTCGCCTGTGCAAATTCAGGGCCTACCAGAAAATCGCGGTTGCCTGCAATCCAGAATATCTTGACGCCGGTGTCGCTGAGTGCGCACAGTGCATCGGCTATACCCTTGTGATACGGATTACCTAAGTCATCATCGCCAGCCCAATATTCAAACAAATCTCCCAGTATGTATAACTCTTGCGCCTGACTAGCACACTGCTGCAGGAAATCGAAAAATGTCTGCGTAGTACGGGGCTGGGACTCACTCAGATGTAAGTCGGAAATGAAAAACGCAACCATCGACGGTTGCGTAATTGAAGAGACTGTCGTCATAAAATGGGCTGTAGGAAAAAAGACAATGGCAGGTACTTAACTTAAACTCACGCAACTTTTTTATCATCAAATTCAAGTTTGATATTGCCATAGTTAACACTGAGAAATAATCTCGTCAAAGTTATTTAATTAACTGATGTTACGCAGCCTGCAGAGCCTGTAGTTCGGCATAGGCCTGTCGGGTTGCTTTGATGAAGAGTTTTGCCCTTATCGCGAAATGGTTTGTTTTGAGCTTTATATTCAGGCACTCCAATTTGAATACGGCA
>JBGSTZ010000166.1:0-55449 GCA_041736255.1 Burkholderiaceae bacterium | reverse complement strand
ATCCGGCTCGCCGCGCTGTTGTTCGGCGGCGCCTGTTGCGGGCTGGCCGGCGCTTTTTTGTCGCTGGTGTATACGCCGCAATGGGTCGAAGGCATGACGGCGGGACGCGGCTGGATCGCGCTGGCGCTGACCACTTTTGCCACCTGGCGTCCGGCGCGGGTGCTGATTGGCGCTTATCTGTTCGGTGGCGTCACCATCCTGAGTTTTTACATCCAGGCCAAAGGCGTGGCAATCCCCTCGCAATTGCTGTCGATGCTGCCGTATCTGGCCACCATCGTGGTGCTGGTGCTGATTTCACGCAATGCGAACTGGATCAAGCTGAATATGCCGGCTTCGCTGGGCAAGAATTTTGATCCGAATAGCGGATGAGCGGTGGCTCGAAAAGACGCAGCGGCAAAAATCAGGGTGCGGCTAGCGCTGGTGCATGGCAGAAAGCAGTGATTGATTGAGGGCTTTGATATGCGGCCGCGCAGAACGCGATAGTGGACCGTTTGATTTACCCGTAAAGAAAAAAATGAAGTCTGAAAACATCGCGACATACGATACCAAGCTGCAAAATAAGGTCGCCGAAATGATCGTTCAGGGCTTGAATCTGGAACTGGGCCCGTCAACGCGGTAGCGCCGGGAATTATCGACAGCGAAATGAGCCGTAGCGCCTTTGATGCGCAAGCGATCAATCGCCTGGTGCCGATGAAACGCGCCGGCAAGCCGGAGGAAGTCGCCGACTTGGTGCGTTTTCTGGCCTCGCCATGCGCAGCGTATATTACCGGTTAAGTCATTTCGATCGACGGCGGGCTGTTGTAAAGGCGGCGGCCGGCAGCATGAATGCCGCCGCAGATCGATTTAGTTCTGGACGCCATCGCCCACGCGCTCATTCAAGTTTCAAATTCGAGAAAAAATGCTTTATTGCAACAATTGCAATATGAATGTTACGATTGCGCCAACTAAAACAAGCCGCAGGCGACTGCGGCGTATCAGGGGGGTGGCAAGTGACGGCAATTTCAAGTGCACGGGCGACGCGCCGTGTGGGTGCGCATGACAAGCAACAAAATCCTGTCAATTCAGACATTCCGAATGCAGTAGAAGTCAGCAATACCGACACGATGGCGCCCTTGGCCGCCTTATGCGCCATCGCCCGCTTCCACCAAATCGCAGCCGATCCCGCTACGTTGGCCCATCAGTTGGGTCTGGCGTCCAGTGACCTGCTTGCTTGCGCCGACCTGCTGCGCGCTGCCAAGCACCTGGGTCTCAAGGCCAAGCGCACCCACACTACAGTCGAACGTTTAAGCTTGACGCCATTGCCGGCCTTGGCCTTGATGCGCACGACCGATGAAACGTTGCGCGTCGTCATCCTCGCTCAGAGCGATGGCAAGCGGGTGTTGTTTCAGGAAATATCGTCCTCCCCTTCAGCCGCGCCTTCCGCAACAACGCCCACCCCAGCGGCGGACCCCATTGGCCGCCCCACCATTGCCTCTGCTGAAGATTTTGCAGCCCAGTGGACTGGCGATCTCATCCTGATCAGCAGTCACGCCAGTATGGCCGGAGAACTCGCCAAGTTCGACTTCTCCTGGTTCATCCCAGCCCTCGTCAAATACAGAAAATTGCTGGGTGAAGTATTACTGATTTCCTTCATGCTGCAACTCTTCGGCCTAGTAAGCCCGCTGTTCTTTCAAGTGGTAATGGACAAAGTGCTGGTGCATAAAGGCATGACCACGCTCGATGTACTGGTCATCGGGCTGGTGATCGTGGTCATCTTCGAGAGCGTGCTGAGCGCTCTGCGCGCCTACGTCTTCAGTCACACTACCAGCCGCATTGATGTGGAGTTGGGCGCACGCTTGTTCCGACATCTGGTGCAACTCCCGCTGGCATACTTTCAGGCTCGTCGCGTAGGCGATTCAGTCGCCCGCGTGCGCGAACTGGAAAATATTCGCTCCTTCCTGACCGGCAACGCCTTGACCGTGCTACTCGACGTATTCTTCTCGGTCGTCTTCATCGCCGTCATGCTGCTCTACAGCGTGCCACTGACCCTCATCGTGCTGGTCAGCTTGCCGTTGTACTTTGGCCTGAGCCTGGCCGTGGTGCCTATCCTGCGCCAACGCCTGGACGTCAAGTTTGCCCGTGGCGCAGAAAACCAGGCGATGCTGGTGGAAACCGTGACAGGCATCCAAACCGTCAAAGCCACCGCACTGGAACCTGCCTTTGGCAAACGCTGGGACACCCAGCTGGCGTCGTACGTCTCGGCCAGCTTCAAAACTCAAAACCTGGCCACTCTGGCCAATGAAGGCGTCAACCTGATTGGCAAACTGGTCAATGCCGCCACGCTGTGGTACGGCGCCCATTTGGTAATGGACAACGAACTCACCGTCGGCCAGTTCGTCGCCTTCAACATGTTTGCCCAGCGCGTTTCTCAACCCATCATGCGCATGGCGCAGTTGTGGACCGACTTCCAGCAAACCGGGATTTCGGTGGCGCGTCTGGGTGACATTCTCAACACCCGCACTGAAGTTGCCCCTACCAGCACCGCGCAACTGCCCCGGCTGGTCGGGCGCATCACGCTGGACAACATCACCTTTCGCTATCGGCCTGAAGCCGCTCCGGTCCTGAACGGCGTTAGCCTGGAGATAATCCCCGGTGAAATCATCGGTATCGTAGGGCGCTCTGGTTCCGGCAAAAGCACCCTGACCAAACTGGTCCAGCGCCTGTACTCGCCAGAAGGCGGCAGGGTATTGGTCGACGGTATCGACATCAGCTTGATCGACGCCGCGCAACTCAGAAGACAAGTTGGCGTCGTGCTGCAAGACAACCTGCTGTTCAACCGTAGTGTGCGCGAGAACATCGCCATCACCGACCCGGCAGCACCCATTGAGGCCGTCATCCAAGTGGCGCAACTGGCCGGGGCCCACGAGTTCATCAGCGAATTGCCCGAAGGCTACGACACCATAGTCGGTGAGCAAGGCAGCAGTCTGAGTGGCGGCCAGCGCCAGCGCATAGCCATTGCCCGCGCTCTGTTTACCAACCCGCGCATCCTGATTCTGGACGAAGCCACCAGTGCGCTGGATTACGAAAGCGAAGCCATCATCCAGCGCAACATGGCCCATATCTGCCAAGGCCGCACCGTGCTCATCATCGCCCACCGCCTGAGTTCGGTACGCCATGCCCATCGCATCATCGTCATGGACAAAGGTCGCATCGTAGAAGCAGGTTCGCACGCGGCATTGATCACCCAACCGCAAGGCTTGTATGCCCATTTATGGAGCATGCAGGATGGCGGGCAATCGATTGAATCCCCACTGCAGGAAACGGCACCATGAACGCATCCACCAACACTGCAGTGGTTCCGACCGCACCTGTCGAACCTCCGGCATCTGCCAAACCCAAACATCCGTTCATCGCACTTCTGGCCCGCTATCAAGCCGTGTTCCAAGTAACATGGGCCCACCGGGCAGAGCTAGCCGGTCCGGCCCGTTTTACCGATGAAATTGCTTTTTTACCCGCTGCCTTGAGTCTGCAGGAAACGCCCGTGCATCCCGCTCCACGCCGACTGGCCTGGGGCCTCATGATCCTTTTTGTGCTGGCATTGATCTGGTCCATCTTCGGACAGGTGGACATCGTGGCCGTGGCACCAGGACGCATCATCGTCAGTGAACGCACCAAAGTCATCCAGCCATTGGAGGACAGCGTAGTGCGCCGGGTTCTGGTCAAAGACGGTGACCGGGTACAAGCCGGCCAAGTGCTAGTCGAACTAGACCCCACCACCGCTACAGCGGACATGGCCAGCGTAGAAGAACAGCTGCGTGCAGCCATCAGTGAAGAATTGCGCACCGCAGCGCTACGCATCGCCTTGCACAGCGGACAAACGCCCCGCATCGGCAGCAACAAAGCAGATGCATCAGTGCAAGCACAATTGCAGTCCGAGTGGCAAGACATCAGCGCGCAACTCGCCAAACTCGATGCCGAAGCAGCACTCCGGCGTGCTGAAATGGGCACCGTCAGAGAAACCATAGCCAAACTGGAAGCCACCATCCCGATGGCGCGAACGCGTGAGGCCGACTTCAAGAAACTGGTCACGCAAGGCTATATCTCCGGCCATGCCACCCAAGACAAAACCCGCGAGCGCATCGAGCTAGAACATGACCTGGCAACCCAGCGTGCCCGTCTGGCAGAAGCGCAATTCGTGCTTAAGGAAACCGAGCAAACCAAAGTAGCTTACCGGGCCGAAACCTTACGCTTGCTCAACGATAGAAATGCGCAAGCAGCCACCAACCACCAACAACGCAACGCAGACCACACCAAAGCCCGTGTGCGTGAGCGCCTCACGCACCTCACCGCACCGGTGGCCGGCGTCATCCAGCAACTGGCCATCCATACCACTGGCGGCGTAGTAACCGCAGCCCAGCCTTTGATGATCGTCGTGCCCGATTCAGTGCAAGTCACCGCAGAAGTCAGCATTGCCAACCAAGACATCGGCTTTGTGAACGAAGGACAAATAGCGGAAGTGAAACTGGAAACCTTTCCGTACACCAAATACGGCACGGTCTCCGCCACGGTAGACATCGTCACAGCCGACGCCGTCACCGATGAAAAGAAAGGATCTTATTACCCCGCCACCTTGACCTTGCACCAGAAAGACATGGTGATCGATGGCAAGCGCATAGCGCTCAGTCCTGGCATGAACATCACGGCGGAAATCAAGACCGGACACAGAAGGATTATTGAATATCTGTTGAGCTCGGTGCAGCGGGCAGGGAGTGAGAGTTTGCGGGAGAGATAGGAGATAAAGATGTTTGCAAACATAGGTCTCAACGCCATTTTTCGCAAGCAATTTTATTATTTTTACAAAATGACATTGCCATGCCGTAAGCACTAAACACTGAGCAAATTCAGCGATTCATCGATCAAATCAACAGCGGCGGGGTAGAGCAAACCCACAGCATTGCCGCATAAACATTCACCAGGAAAAACCATGTCTTTTTTTTCGAAATCAAAGTTGCCGCCCAAACCGGTGCATAAACGGCCTCGATCCAGATTTTTCAAATTTGTGCTGTGGACGCTTGGCGTGCTTGTGCTGGTTTGTACGGTGCTGCTGGTTCTGTGGCTGCGTTCCTTGACTGCTTACGTATTCGGCTTCGAGCCTCCTGCCATGGCTGCTGCCCGGTATTCGTCCCGCGCGGTAGTGGGCGATTTGGGCGGTGTTGCGGTCACTATCCCCAGCCACTTTGCGAACTTTGTGGAATACGACGGCGACCCCGGCTGGGGGGAAAAACGCAAAGGCCCCAGGCCCGAGCGCACCCACCAATCCAAACTGATCAGCTTTGGTTACTACACGCGTTTTCCCGACATGGCCGGCGAGTCCAGTCGGGAATTGATCAAAGACCGCAGCAGCTATCCCAACTCCAGAACAGCCTGGATCAGCGTTGGCATCACTACCGGCAGCATCTATCCAGGCGACGGGTTTCTGGATCGAATAGCTTCCTATATTGGAAAAAAGAGGAAATTCCCAAGTACGAACAGTATGAGCAATTGCCTGGACAACTGCATGGTTTGACGGTCTATGCAGCTGCCGGCATGGACCCGAAAACCAATAGGCCCTACCGGGAAGATACCAGCGCTGAGGACGTCTTCTTGCATCGCGACAAGGCGAACAAGGTGGACACCTATATCAAATGCAGCAATCGAAACGTACCAGCCCCGCCATGCACACACGACTTCAGTCTGGAACCGCATATGCATGCGGAGGTATATGTCAGCTACCGCCGTAGCGAATTGCAGCATTGGCGCGAGATACAGCAGGCGGTGGCCCAACAAATTCTGGACTTCAAAGCACCGTTGGCCGAACCTGTTGCCTCAAAACCTTAAGCCCACATTTTTTCGCAAGCAACTTCACTACTTTTACAAAATGACATTGCCATGCCGTAAGCACTAAACACTGAGCAAATTCAGCGATTCATCGATCAAATCAACAGCGGCGGGCTTGAGCAAGCCTTGCAGGTTTACGACACCTTGTATGCCAAGGCTACAACTACGCCGGCTGGGCCGCTGGCGTGGCCCGTGGCGACACCATCTCCGGCCTGTCTGCATTGGATTTCATGCAAGGCACGGCGCTCATGGGCATGGGTGGTGATGCCTGCCGCAACTTGACACAGACGCAAATTGACAAGATTCGGGTGGACATGGCGACAGGCTATCTTAAAACCTTGAAAGGAATTGCGGGTGAGTCCGGCAATATCGTTGACCAGGATGTTCGTTATGACGAAACTGAGAAATTTCACAAGGATGCATTTGAAAAAAGCGGCCTGAGTCTCGACAACTGGACCCTCAAAACCGCGTTTGACCTGATCAAACAAACAGAAGGGGATGCGACCGCTGAAGAAAGGTGGAAAGGCTTGCGTGATACTGGTGGCGACGGCCCCGACTCTCTTTTCGCCAGCATCAAGCTGCTGGCGAAAATGTGGGATTTGCAGCGCACCACTGACGATCCAAAGGTCGCGCGTAAAGCACAGGAATGGATAAACAACGTTCCCGGGCCAGAGCAGATTGGTAAAACAATAGCTATTTTGGACGCCTTTCACAAACAGCTAGTCGGACCGTTTGGCAGCTGGCTTTATGACCATCTTCCCGATGCAGTCAACCGCGCAATTCTCGCCGTCCTGAACCTGGAATTCCCCCAGGCGCCTTTGGGCCCTGAGTTTGGCGCACAGATCAGCAACACCTACATTGGCGACCAGCGGCCCAAGATCATCGGCGTGGAAATTGATCTTGATGTTCCCGTGGAAGCTTCCCGCTTCGGCACCTACAAATGGAGCGCCACCAGCTGGGCCGCCAATGGCACCCTGAATGGTGGCGTGGTCAAGGCTGACTTTGATGACGTCATCAAAGGTTCTGCAGGCAACGGAAAGATCAATGGACTAGGCGGTAATGATGCGTTGGATGGCAGTGCCGGCAACGACTACATGGATGGTGAGGAGGGGAGTGGTTTCAATATGGCATTCGAGCACCTACTAGCCAACGATAGGAGATACCTATGCGTCGCTTGAAACTGGGATTGATATTTCTCGTACTGGGCTTGGTGATTGTCGGCGGCGCTTACCTTGTCCACATCGTCCACCTGAGCTACACCGGCTACTGCTTTGCTCAAGACAAATATTTGAGCGATGACGAGTACATCCGGGGAGCACTTTCCCGTATCGCCTGGCAGCTCAAAGTGGAAGACGCAAAGTCCACCCCAGAAGACTATGTTCGCAGCCATCCGGGGTGCTGCAGCGTCGATCACCATGCTAGCTCTTGGTTTGACAAGATTTTTAATTCGTATTACGCCGAAGTCGAGCTGAATTACGAACTGGAACCTGAAATGGCGAAACGCCGTGGCGTCTCGTTCTATCACCAATATGTGGAGGTTACGGCCTGTGGTGTTGCAGGCCGGGCATACGGTGAAGGAACCCGAACGCTACAAACTGCAAAGTAATTTGAACCCGCATGCAATTCAAAGGAGATTCACATGGAGATACCTATGCGTCGCTTGAAACTGGGATTGATATTTCTCGTACTGGGCTTGGTGATTGCCGGCGGCGCTTACCTTGTCCACATCGTCCACCTGAGCTACACCGGCTACTGCTTTGCTCAAGACAAATATTTGAGCGATGACGAGTACATCTGGGGAGCGCTCTCTGGCATCACCTGGCAGATCAAAGTGAAAGACGCAAAGTCCACGCCAGAAGACTATGTTCGCAGCCATCCGGGATGCTGCAGCGTCAATCACCAGGCTAGCTCTTGGTTTGACAATATTCTTAATTCGTATTACGTCAACGTCGAACTGAATTATGAAGTGGAACCAAAAATGACGAAATTCATCGGCACTCCGTTCTATAACGCATATGTGGCGGTTACGGCCTGTGGTGTTGCAGTCGAGACATACGGTGAAGGAACCCGAACGCTGCAAACAGTAATCCCATACCGTTAATCATCAACAAAGAAATATTTATGTACACATGGAACCAACTTGGCATTGTCGAACTCACGAACCTGTTCCTGTATGGCGGAATTACCCAGCCTGCGGATTTGAGTAGCGAGAGCAGGATTCGGGAAGCTGACGCGATAAAGCCCATTTTTATGGATGCAGTTTCGTTCATGGCGACCGGACCCGGACGTTTTGCGAATGGCGCGCAAATCAAGGTAGTCGATATGTTCATGTCGGGCAAGATTGGCGTCAACTCCGGCGTGCGGCAAGAGCTGAACTTAGATGAAGCTATTGCATTGACTGGCGTAAAAGAAAGTGACCTTTGCGGCTATTTGGCAAGTAACTATGCTGACGGGCAGGACGATCATGCGCTGCGTACCTATTTGTATGAGACGGAGAGCTTCAGGCTCGCGAAGAACGTCACGTTTGTAATCGAACCCGATGGCCGTCGCTACATTCTGGACTATGCCATCCTTCCCTTCGATGATGATTTCGATTTTAAGTCGAAGTCCCCTATTTCCCAATTTGGGAATGCGCTGCTTGAGCCGCGCATTGACCCATGGGGTATTGGTCGCAAAGTCACAATCACCTTCGACCCGGGTAGCAAGGACAGCATCCCAACTTGCAGCTACACACAAGCCGAATACAGCGCGGACGTGCTACGTTATGTGGATACCTACAGCCCTGTTTCAGGAACAGCACGCTTGGCCTACGAGATGCCGTCGGTGATCGATCAACTATGGACCAGTCATGCGACACAGTTCATTGATGCCGAGCGCCGGGTGATCGTGTATGGAACCCAAGGTAGCGATCAGTTGAGTATCACCAAAATCAATAATCTTCCAATCGATTCGCCGTTGCGTATTTACTATTCAATGAATGCGACTGGTATAGCGTTGATTGGAAGCGCAGGAAGCGATACGCTGACGGGGGACATCCGCAACGACTTACTTGATGGAGGGACAGGCAACGACACCCTCACCGGTGGCGCAGGCAACGACACCTACAACACCAACAGCGGCGACGGCACTGACACCCTCTTTGATAGCGATGGACAAGGCCGCATCGTGCACAACAGGGTTACCTTGAGCGGCGGTCAATCCTGCGCCCCCAATCAATGGCAAGACGCGCAAGGCAACACCTACACCCTGCTTGACACCGGAGCGAGCAGGCAAGACCTGCTGATTGATGCGGGCACCGAACACCTCATCGTCAAAGACTACCGCAGCGCCGAACTGGGCATCCGATTGACCGGCGAAGTTGCCCCGGCCCCTTTCATTCAATCCGCCAACGGCATCACCGTCACAGGTGACCGCATTCTCTTTTATGAACAAGCTCAACTTTCCTTGGCAGTTTACGCCAAGCTGGTATGACATGATCGGTCTATCCATCTTATTGGCGATTATTATCTACATTTGGTTGGTGCGATTTGTCGCTAAACTCATAAAAAACAGGATTGCTAAATATACAGTTATTGCCACATTTATCTTGATTCCGACATGGGACATTATTCCCGGCAAGATTTGCTTTAACTACCTATGTGAAAACGAAGTTGGGGTGAAAGTTTATAAGACGGTAGAACTGCCTGCCGAGTATTGGGATGCGCAGGGTAAGCCGAGGTTTTATGACGAAATAAATGGAAATATGCGCCTGCCTCTGGATAAGTATGAGTGGAAATCTAGAACGGAGAAATATCCATTTTTTGTGGAAAAAAATATCTCAGATATGAACGACAAAAATACAAAGGAAATTCTAAATGAACGTGTTTTATTTACGTATTGGGGAGGATGGATTTCACGAAACTTTGCTCCGCACAATACAGCGACATCGTGCGGCAGTGACGTGAAAGCGTATACAAGTTATGTAAAGAAAATTTACATACCAATTCATTCTGACAAATAGGGAGACGACCATGACAACAACGATTACGAATTATTTTGAGCAAGCTCAACTTTCTTTAGCTGCATATGCGCTGGGTTTACAGCAAGGGATGTCTGGTGGAACTGACCCAAATAGCCCTTACCTCAAGGCACTGACTGATGCTGGCATGAGTGCCACCCAAGCCGCTGACTTCGCCAGCACCTACACCGTTCTAGCCCAA
The DNA here is from genome assembly GCA_041736255.1 of Burkholderiaceae bacterium. Taxonomy (GTDB): domain Bacteria; phylum Pseudomonadota; class Gammaproteobacteria; order Burkholderiales; family Burkholderiaceae_D; genus AVCC01. Next base: position 45,394 of record JBGSTZ010000166.1, on the reverse strand, counting down.
AGTGTACCCACTACAAACGGTTTTTCGGCAACGTTATTCCAGAATAATCAAAAGAGGGAGGGCTTAAAATGTCTGGCCTTGGGATAATCATTGCGCTTTATTTTTATATCAGGCTTGCGATATGGGTTGTGAGGAAGTTGGCAGGTGAGTGTGAAAGCAAGCAGTTGAAATGGGGTGTCAGAGTGGCTGTGGCACTAGTGTTCTCGCTCATTCCCATGTGGGACGTCATCTTGGGGAGAATTTACCTCAACCATTTGTGCACCACCGAAGCGGGAGTGAAGATCTATCAGACAGTGGAACTGCCTGCGGATTATTGGGATGGGCTGGGGCGGGCAAAATTTTTCAAAGAAAATGGCGATCTTGATCATTCATTTTTAAAGAATAGATTTGGAGAGTCTAGCTCAACAAAGCCGTATTCATCATTTTTCAGGATTGATGAAACTCACCGACAACTAGTGGATAACAGCACCCAAAAAATTTTAGGCGAAGTTGTTAGCTTTATGTACTGGGGAGGTTGGATTTCGAGAAACTCTGGCTTTCATAACACCGCAGTTGATTGCAAGGAATTTCATGGTAATCAATTTTGGCACGACTTCTATGTGCGTTTTTTTAAATCAGCAACTTTTTCCAAATAGGATACGACCATGACAACGATTACTGGATTTTTTGAACAAGCTCAACTATCTCTTGCTGCATATGCACTCGGTTTGACGCAAGGAATGCCTAATGCAGATTATAATGCGGCACTTACGGTTGCAGGTATGACGGATACCCAAGCCGCTGACTTCGCCAACACCTATACCGTTCTAGCCCAAAGTGTACCCACTACAAACGGTTTTTCGGCAACGTTATTCCAGAATAATCAAACGGGTCAAAAGACGCTTGCCATCCGAGGGTCGGACAATTTTACTGACTATCTTACGGATGTAGTTGACGTCGCCGTCCTGGGTGGAACGTTTGGTCAAGAGCAATACGCCTTTTTGAATGATTTCTATCAGCAGCTGATTACGCAAGGCATGTTGAGTTCAAGTGAAAATTTCAGTGTTGCCGGACATTCATTAGGAGGCTTTCTTGCCCAAGCATTTTCTGTCGATCGTCCAGGAACTGTCACCCAGACCTACACTTATAACGCTCCTGGTATCGGAGGTGCTGTTGCAGAAGTATTGAGTTGGCTTGGCGCTACAAACACTAATGTCGCCGTCAGCGATATGACCAACATTCAAGCTTCCGGACTTTCAGCAACGGCTGGGCTTGGCACCTTGTTGGGCCATGTTCAGGAAGTCTTTACAGAAGTCCAAAGCAATCCATTAAACAATCACAAGCTCGGATTCCTCACCGACTCCCTCGCCGTGTGCAACCTATTTGCGCAGCTCGACCCTTCGCTCAACACCCGTCCCAACGGCTTAACCACCATCACCAATATCCTCAAGGCCTCCAGCAATGTGGCTGCCAACAGCCTGGAATCGACCATCACCGCGCTGGGTAAGCTGTTTGGCGTAACCAACACCACTTTTACCGGTAGCGAATTCGACACCAACCGTGATCTGCTCTACAAAGTTCTGAATAACATCAACGCCGTACTGCCCTCGAACGGTGGTTCGTTCACCGTGCTCGACCTTTCTGCTTTAAATGCAACGCAACTTGCCAGCAGCGCAAAAGACAATCTCGCCTATCGGTATGCCCTCAAAGAATTAAACCCGTTTGCCGTGTTGGATGCCGATTACAGCGTGAGCAATTCCAATAGCATGTTGGATATTTATAATCCCGCCACTGGTGTGGGTGACCTTACCACCAGCTACCTTACTGACCGTGCATCGATGCTCATCGCACTCCTACAGCGCAACGTAGTAGACAACACTGACACCACAATAAGCGGGAGCGACATCCTGTACCGAGATGCGGCAAGCAACACTGGGCTTCGTTTTGGTTCCAAATTGACTGGCGACGACAGTCGACAACACATACTGTTTGGTGATGCCGGCATCGATAAACTTATTGGTGGAAGTGTGGCCGACCACCTCTACGGCGGCGCCGGCGACGACACCTTGACCGGCGGAGCAGGCAACGACTACCTCGAAGGCGGTGCAGGCAACGACACCTACAACACCAATAATGGCGACGGCACTGACACCCTCTTTGATAGCGATGGACAAGGCCGCATCGTGCACAACGGCATCACCTTGAGCGGCGGTCAATCCACCGCCCCCAATCAATGGCAAGACGCCCAAGGCAACACCTACACCCTGCTGGATACCGCAGCGAGCAAGCAAGACCTGCTGATTGATGCGGGCACCGAACACCTCATCGTCAAAGACTACAGCAACGCCCAACTGGGCATCCAGCTGGCGGGTGAAGTTGCCCCGACCCCCTTCACCCAATCCGCCAACGGCATTACCGTTATAGGTGACCGCATGGCCTACCAGATGCCCTGGAGTACCTGGCTTTGGACCAATAACCCGGCCTGGCCCTACCTGTTTGATGCTAACGGCAACATGGTGCGCACCAGTGTTGCGCAGCCCTACTATGCCGACAAAATATTCGACAGCGCAGGCGACGACAACATCTATGCAGGCGACGGCATCAACGTCATCTTTGCCTACAACGGTGGCAACAACCACATCCAGACCGGTGCCAACGACGACTATATCGTGGGCGGTGCCGGGCGAGATCGCATCTACGCAGGCGGCATGACCGACACCATTGCCGCAGGCGGTGGCGATGACATCGTGTATGGAGAAAACGGAGGTGACGTCATCGACGGCGCTGCGGGCAACGACTACCTGTCCGGTGGGGCGGGCGCGGATGCGATCAATGGCGGTGAAGGCAACGACCAAATTTATGGGGACGACTCCATCACTTGGCAACATGCCATTGCCGACAGCGGTATTGCGGTAATCGGACAGGGCGACCTACTGGCAGGCGGGGCGGGGGGTGATGTTGTTATCGGCAGTGCAAATGATGATGCCCTGCTGGGCGGGGTTGGCAATGACACGCTGGCAGGACGCGAAGGCCACGACATTATTATGGGCGATGCCGGGCTGGTTTTTGTGGCGCCGCCCCTGAGTGAGTTCGATGCCATCATCGGCGCGGCCCGCTGGCCGATGGGGCCGTATCAGGATTTTCATTCGTCCTTCACGACGGCGCCCATGCTCAATATTCAGTTCGAAAGGATCGATCATGGCATCGGTAGTGCTAACCGTTATGAGGTAAAACTGTCCTCCCTCGCAAATCCTGAGGCCCCATGCGAGAACTGGATTACCCCCGCTACGACGGGCGGTAATGATCAACTTTACGGCGGGTCTGGTAATGACTGGCTGTTTGGCGAGTTTGGAGATGACCTGCTCGACGGAGGCACCGGCGATGATGTCCTGGTAGGGGGCCCGGGCAATGACATCCTGGTGGGCGGCCCAGGCAATGACATCCTGATAGGAGGCGCGGGAAGCGACACTTATCTCATCAATGCCGGTGACGGTGTGGACTACATCTACGACGACATATCCTCCGGGATCAACAGCCTCGTCTTCGGGGCCGGCGTTGATCCTGCCTCCATCAAATTATTCCAGGGTTCGCTCGGGCTCGATTTGGGTAACGGCACCCTGGTTCATATTGATGGCGTGGATTACAACGATGTCGCCAATACCAGCAGCATCCAACGCTTCCAGTTCGCTGATGGCACCGTACTGACGGCACAACAACTTGTGGCAAGAGGATTCGATCTTGAGGGCACGGATAGCAGCGATCTCATCAGCGGCACCAACGTAGGCGACCGCATTGACGGCGGCAAGGGCAACGACACCCTCATCGGCGGCGCAGGCGCAGACAGCTACCGGTTTGGCCGGGGCGATGGTCAGGACACGATCAAGGACTTCAACTTCTCCGGCATCGACCAACTGGTGTTTGGTGCCGGGATTGCAAGCAGCGACATCACCCTCAGCCGCACAGGAAACCACCTGTTGATCGAAATAAACGACCCGAACAATGCCGCAGCCACCGACCAGATCACGATTGAGAACTGGAACAACAGCACCGATCTGACCGATCAGGTGCAATTTGCCGACGGCACGGTGTGGACCGCAGCCGACCTCACCAACCGCTCCAATCCAACCAGCCCAGCCCCGACGATGATGGGCACCGATGCCTCAGAGACGTTCACGCTGGCGTCCGATATTACTTGGTTTGATGCCAAAGGCGGCAACGACACCATCGTGTCCGGGGCCAGCAATGCAACGATCTACGGGGGCGACGGCAATGACACCATCACCGACACCGGTGGCAACGACATCATCGACGGTGGTGCAGGCAACGACACCATCACCGACAGCGGCGACCAGTACACGATCTATGGCGGCACAGGCAATGACACCATCACCGCCATCGGGGGTGCCGGCACGATTGAAGGGGGCGATGGCAACGACACGATGACAGCCACCGGGAGCGACGCCATAGTCACCGGCGGCAGCGGCGATGACACCATCACCACCAGCCGCGGCAACGACCTTCTCGACGGCGGCACTGGCGACGACACCATGACCGGGGGCGCGGGCGACGACCTCTACTACGTAGACGCCGTGGGCGATACCGTCGCTGAAAGCGCCAACGAAGGTGTCGACACCGTGCATGCGTCGATCAGCTACACCCTGGGCGTCAACCTCGAAAACCTGACGCTCACCGGCAGTGCCGCGATCAACGGCACGGGAAATGCCTTGGACAACATACTCAGCGGCAACAGCGCCGACAATATCCTGGACGGTAGTGCAGGTAGCGACACACTCATAGGCGGCCTCGGCAGCGACACCTACCTGCTGGGTCGTGGTTACGGCGCCGACACAGTGCAAGAGAACGATGCGACCGGCGGCAACAGCGATGTGCTGCAATTCCTGGGTGGCATCGCCAGCGACCAGATATGGCTGCGCAAAGTTGCGAACAATCTCGAGGTCAGTGTCATCGGCACTACGGACACCGCCACCCTGACCGACTGGTACCTGGGCGACCAATACCATGTTGAGCAGTTCAAGACCAGCGACGGCAAGACGCTGCTGGATTCGCAGGTACAAAACCTGGTAAGTGCGATGGCAGGATTTGCGCCACCGGCGGCGGGGCAGACCACCTTGACGGCCAATTGTGCAGCCGCCTTGAATCCGGTGATCGTCGCCAACTGGCAGTGATTTTGCAGGGGGATGTAAATCCAGCGTAAACGCGCCACTGGCCACCGCATAAATGGTGGCCAGTGGCATATTTGCCAGATGCAGCAAGCGATTGCAGATGAGGCAGACGATGAGCCTGGCCTACTAATGACGAAATGCGGTGCGCTTGGACTGTTTTTATCTTTTCAAGAATGCGTAAAAATAGCCAAATTGCTTTCTGTTCTCTGCTGGCGATCAATTGGCCGCTCTTCTTTCATGCCAGCGGTTGCGCCGGTAATCAGTCCGAAAAACAGCCTTAGATTCGTTTTTTTGAGATTTTTGTTCTGCATATCAGCCCCAACCGTTTCGAGTCGGCATTACTGCGTCAATATGCTGGTAAAAAGATGTCTTCAGACTCCGTTTAGCGCAGTTTGCGCACCACCAATAGCGGCAGACGCAGCAGGAACCCCAGCAACAGGCGGCTGTGCATCCAGCTCAGCAGCAGGTTGTCGCGCAGATAGCGAAAATGCGACACGCCGCCTTCTTCGGCGCTGAAATAGCGCACCGGCGCCGCCAGGTTGAGCGGCTTGACGCCGTACCAGCACAGCCGCACTACCGCTTCCGGATCGAAGTCGAAGCGCCGCATCCAGGGCTGGCCCCGCATCACCGCGCGCAACGGCGCAATCGGATACACCCGGAACCCGAACAGCGAATCGCCGATGCCGGCCCACAAGGTTTCCAGGTTGGCCCACCAGTTCGAAATCTTCCGCCCCTGCACCCGCAGGCTCGGTGCGCTAGCGTCGAACTGCGGCAGGCCGAGCACCATGCAAGCGGGTTCGGATTGCGATGCAGCCATGAAGGCGGGGATCAGTTCGGCTGGATGCTGGCCATCCGAATCCATCGTTAGCGCATGGGTGAAGCCGCGGGCTGCAGCATGCTCCAATCCATGCAATACCGCCGCGCCCTTGCCGCTGTTCTTCGGCAGGATGATGACCTGCAAGCCGGCATCGCTGGCGGCCATTACCCGCAATTTCTCTGTGGTGCCATCGGTGCTGCCATCGACCACCAGCCATACTGGATTCCAGTGCTGCCGCGCTGTGCGCACTGTCTCGTACACTTTCGGACCGGGGTTGTAACTTGGAATCAGGACCAGGTGGGTCGGGGAGGGAAAGCTCATCGAATCAGACGCCATGGAGTAGTTGCTAAGGATATGTTAATCGGCAGCTGCCGGGCCCGACGCTGAAGCCGGTACCCCAAGCTGACTGGCAAAATACTGGCTTAGTTCTGCCATCAATGCAGCGCTTTTTTCAGGCGCAGGGAAGCGCTTGCCCACGCGCACCCGGTAATGCATAGGCAGCTTCGGTTTTTTGAAAAGCGGCCATTTTTTGCTCAGAAATGGCGAGTCCGTTTCAATCAAAACCGTCTGGACCGGTGCCTTCGCGCGGTAAGCGATCACAGCTATGCTGGCGCGCAGAGGGCCAATCGGGCCCCGCACGGTACGGGTTCCTTCCGGAAAAAGCAGCAAGTGGCTGCCGAGCTGCAAGTCCTGCACGGACTGCATGACCATCTTCCGGGACGATGCGTTGCTGATGTAGCCTGCCAGACGGGCGCCGCCGCCAAGAAATATATTTCCGAGGATTTCGGCTTTCATGATGCAGGCAACGTCCGGCAGGCGCGACGCAATCAGGACCACATCCCATAACGATGGATGATTGGAGGCAATAATCAAGGACTTATCCTTGCGCAGTACATCCAGTTTGCGCAAATCGAAATGGAAACGGCCTGATAGCTTCAACGCAGCCAAAGTCAGCCGGAACACCATCATGATCGCCAGCCGTCCCAGCGCGCGCCCGAACCGGGCCGACAGCAGCGGATGCAAAACAAGAGCGACCAGCGACCAGAGTAGCAGCAGCAAGCCGACCCAGATCAAATTAAACCAACCCAGCAGACCAGGTAATCGTAAACCGTCAGCAATATACTCAAACAAAATTTCATGGCTATACCATGCTTTGTTAATCGGAGCGTCAGCTTGTAAGAAAAAGCGATTGACTCGTTCTAAAATCGTTCAGCGGGAGGGGGGTGAATTGGCATGACACAACAGGAGACTGCTCTGGCGGCCATTGTTCCTTTCAAATCGTTGAGCCTCCACCGACAAGCAGTTAAGATGCTTGAAACCGGAACCTGCCGCCAAAGCTTTTTTTTGGCAATCGGTTGCAGGCTGTACCGACAAAAACTCTTTTTTTGAAGGATTATCCAATCATGACTAAAAATCTTGTGCGCGGCGTATTGATCGCGATCTTGCCTGTTATCGCTGTTTCCGTGTCGGCTTATGCCGCGCCCCTGAAAGTCGGTTTCGTGTATGTCAGCCCGATTGGCGAAGCCGGCTGGACCACGCAACACGATATGGCGCGCAAGGAAATGGAGAAAAACCTGGGTGCAAAAATCGCTACCAAAGTGGTCGAGAATGTATCCGAAGGCGCCGATGCGGAACGCGTGATTCGCGACCTGGCGCAGCAAGGCAACAAGCTGATTTTCACTACCTCGTTCGGCTACATGAACCCGACGCTGAAGGTTGCACGGCAATTTCCAGACGTGAAATTCGTCCATCTGACCGGGTACAAAACCACCGCCAATGTCGCCAGCGCCAATGCGCGCTTTTATGAAAGCCGTTATCTGGCCGGCGTGCTGACAGGAAAAATGAGCAAAACGGGCGTGGCCGGCTATGTCGGCGCATTCCCGATTCCTGAAGTATTACAAGGGATCAACGCCTTCACCCGCGGCTTTCGCAGCGTCAACCCGAAAGCCGAAGTCAAGGTGGTTTGGGTCAATAGCTGGTTCGATCCGGGCAAGGAACGCGATGCGGCACTGACACTGATCGGCCAAGGCGCCGATGTGGTCACGCATCACACCGATTCCACCGCCGTGATGCAGGCCGCCGAAGAGAAAGGCAAATACGCGGTCGCCTACCACTCCGACATGCAGAAATTCGGCCCCAAGGCGCAAATCGCTGCCGTCACCCACCACTGGGGCAAGTATTACACCCAGCAAGCGCAAGCGGTGATCGACGGAAAATGGAAAACCAGCGCAACCTGGGGCGGCCTGAAAGATGGTTTCGTCAAGCTCGAAGGCTACGGCGCTGCGGTGCCGAATGACGTGAAACTGTTCGTGCAGAACAAAGAGAAAGCAATCGTGGCCGGCACCCTGACGCCGTTTGACGGCCCAGTCAAAGACAATGCCGGCAAGGTCCGGCTGGAAAAAGGCCACATGAACGACGCCGATTTAAGCAAAATGAATTATTTCGTCGAAGGTGTGGCAGGTCAATTGCCCAATAACTAAAAAGCTATACGTAGCAAGTGGCACATGCAAGTGGGCGCTCCGTTTGCGCTTGCAGGGATGCGTGCAGTAATTGACCAGTGGCAATGATTCCTGTAAAAGTTGTGAACCCACCAGTTCCAGCACGCCACGACAGCGTATTGGCCTGGTCTGGCTGTTTAATCCTGGCTGTTCAATCTGCAATCACCCGAAGGAGAATATTTCTTGGTTAAGACTTTATTTGCGGCTGCCATTGCCGCCACGTTCGCTGTCTCGCTGCCGGCTGCAGCACAGCAGAAATACCAAGCGGAATATCGCTTGTCTACTGTGCTCGGAACCGCTTTCCCGTGGGGTAATGGCGGTCAGCATTGGGCCGATCTGGTCAAGGAAAAAACCCAGGGCCGCATCAATATCAAGATGTATCCTGGCACTTCGCTGGTAGCTGGCGATCAGACCCGCGAATTCACTGCGATCCGTCAGGGCGTGATTGATCTGGCGGTGGGTTCGTCGATCAACTGGTCGCCGCAGGTCAAGGAGCTGAACCTGTTTTCGCTGCCGTTCCTCATGCCGGATTACCGCGCGATTGATGCATTGACGCAGGGCGAAGTGGGCCGCGACCTGTTCAAGGTAATTGAAAAAAATGGCGTGATACCGCTGGCATGGGGCGAAAACGGTTTCCGCGAAATCAGCAATTCCAAACGTGAAATCCGCACTCCGGCTGACATGAAAGGCTTGAAGTTCCGCGTGGTCGGCTCGCCGCTGTTCAACGATACCTTCACCGCGCTGGGCGCGAATCCGACGCAGATGAGCTGGGCCGATGCACAACCGGCGTTGGCTTCGGGCGCAGTCGATGGCCAGGAAAATCCGATTTCAGTATTTACCGGCGCAAAAATCCACGCAGTAGGACAAAAGTATCTGACGATCTGGGGCTATGTCGCCGACCCGCTGATTTTCGTTGTTAACCGGAACGTCTGGAAGAGCTGGAGCAAGGCCGACCAAGAGGCAGTGCGCGCTGCTGCAATCGAAGCCGGCAAGGATGAAACCGCGCTTGCGCGCAAAGGTCTGACCAGCGCCAACAGCGGCATCTACAAGGATGTCGCAGCGTTAGGCGTGAAAGTCACGCATTTGACGCCGACTGAAGTTGACGTCTTCCGCAAGCTGACCAAGCCGACGTACGAAAAATGGTCGAAGACCATCGGCACCGATCTGGTTAAAAAAGCAGAAGCGGCGATTGCAGCCCGCAAGTAACTTGTTTGCAAAAGTCGCAGCGCCCCGTTCGTCACGGGGCGTTTTTGTTTGAGTCCCTCGCCCGCAAGCGAATCGCATCGCGATTCGGGCACCAGGCACCAGGAAAAGCTATGACGGGCGAGGGTATTCATCGAGGGATAGAACTTTTGAGGCTTATCCCCTGAGATTACGTTAGGTCGAAGCGATCCAGATTCATCACTTTGTTCCAGGCCGCCACAAAGTCACGCACGAACTTCTGCCGCGCGTCGCGGCACGCATAAACTTCCGCGAGAGCCCGGAGCTGGGAGTTCGAGCCGAACACCAGATCCACGACGGTGCCCGTCCATTTAGGCTCGCCGGTGGCCCGATCCTGCCCCTCCAAAACGCCCTCAGAGGTGGCGGACTTCTGCCACTTGGTGTGCATGTCGAGCAGATTCACGAAGAAGTCGTTGCTCAAAGTCTCAGGTCGCTTGGTGAACACGCCGTGCTGGGACTGGCCGACGTTGGCATTCAGGGCGCGCAGGCCGCCGATTAGCACCGTCATCTCAAGGGCCGTCAGCGTCATCAATTGCGCCTTGTCCACCAGCAGCGCAGCCGCCGATCCCTCGAGTCCCTTGCGGACGTAGTTGCGGAACCCGTCTGCGGCCGGCTCCAGTACGGCGAATGCAGCTACATCGGTTTGCTCCTGCGACGCATCCATGCGTCCAGGCGAGAAAGGAACCTGCACCGCAACGTCCGCCTTCCCGGCAGCGGCTTCGATGGCCGCGCAGCCGCCCAGAACGATCAGGTCAGCCAGTGAAACCTTTTTCCCACTGATTTGCGCGCTGTTGAAATCCGTCTGGATCGCTTCCAGCTTCTGCAGGACTTGCGCCAGTTCAGCCGGTTGGTTGACTTCCCAATCCTTTTGCGGCGCCAGACGAATGCGCGCGCCGTTCGCGCCACCGCGCTTGTCGCTGTTGCGGAAGGTGGCAGCCGACGCCCAGGCGGTCGTGACCAGCTGCGAGATCGTCAGGCCGGATGCGAGAATCTTTGCTTTCAGGGCGGCGATATCCTGGGCGTCGACCAAAGGGTGATCCAGCGCAGGAACAGGGTCCTGCCAGATCAACTCTTCTTTCGGCACCAGCGGTCCCAGATAGCGGGCGAGCGGCCCCATGTCGCGGTGCGTCAGCTTGTACCAGGCGCGGGCGAATGCATCGGCGAACTGATCCGGATTCTCAAGAAAGCGCCTTGAAATCTTTTCGTAGGCAGGGTCGACGCGCAGGGCGAGGTCGGTGGTCAGCATGGCCGGCGCGTGACGCTTGGCCGGGTCGTGGGCATCCGGCACGGTGCCAGCGCCCATGCCATGCTTTGGTATCCACTGCTGCGCACCGGCCGGGCTTTTCGTCAGTTCCCATTCGTAGCCGAACAGGTTCCAGAAGAAGTTGTTGCTCCACTTGGTTGGCGTGGTGGTCCAGGTGACTTCCAGACCGCTGCTGATCGTGTCGCCCCCTTTACCGGTGCCAAAGCTGCTGTTCCAGCCCAGGCCCTGCGCTTCGATGCCGGCAGCTTCCGGCTCAAGCCCTACCAATGTCGCATCGCCGGCGCCGTGGGTTTTGCCGAAAGTGTGGCCGCCGGCGATGAGCGCAACCGTCTCTTCGTCGTTCATCGCCATGCGCGCGAAAGTCTCGCGGATGTCCCGCGCTGCAGCGAGCGGGTCCGGGTTGCCGTTCGGGCCTTCCGGGTTGACGTAGATCAGGCCCATTTGTACGGCAGCAAGCGGATTTTCGAGATCCCGGTCGCCGCTGTAGCGTTGGTCATCCAGCCATTTGTTCTCGGCGCCCCAATAGGCGTCTTGTTCCGGTTCCCAGATATCCTCACGTCCGCCGGCAAAACCGAAGGTCTTGAATCCCATCGATTCCAGAGCAACGGTGCCAGCGAGGATCATCAGATCTGCCCAGGAGATTTTGCTACCGTATTTTTGCTTGATCGGCCAAAGCAGCCGCCGCGCCTTGTCGAGGTTGACGTTGTCCGGCCAACTGTTCAGGGGCGCAAAGCGCTGGTTGCCGGTGCCTGCGCCGCCGCGACCATCGCTGATGCGATAGGTGCCGGCGCTGTGCCATGCCATGCGAACGAACAAAGGCCCGTAGTGGCCGAAGTCGGCTGGCCACCAGTCCTGCGAATCCGTCATCAGGGCATGAAGGTCCTGGATCACGGCATCGAGGTCGAGGCTCTTGAACTCCGCAGCATAGTTGAACGTCGCGCCCAAGGGGCCGGACTGGGCGGAGTGCTGGTGCAAAATGTTCAGCTTCAGCTGATTGGGCCACCATTCTGCGTTCGTTGGTCCTACAGCTACTGTGTGTTTGCGAGCATTGCCCGAGAACGGGCATTGGGATTCAGTTGACATGGTTTTATCTTTTGGTTGTTGGTAATTTATTGTGCAGTGCAGTGTAGGGTTTGGGCACTAATCGATCAACGCAATTTTATTTATCGGGTCGATAGTACGTTCTGCAAAATCCCTGAGTGCTTTTCTGGGCAGTCGAAAGCGTTCAATCCAACTTTCGAACGATGGCTTCATTCTTTGCAGCTCCTCCATTATCGAAAGGTCAACGGTTCTCGATATGCCTTTTTTCTTGTCATTTAATGATGTTGTGCTATACATAAAATTCAGGCTGGTAGCGTGAAGATGACATGCTCGCTGCGGCAGTCGGCTTAAATGCGTATTCAATGCAGACTAACTAATAAGAGGAGGTCGCCATGCGTATTTCGTCTATTTTCCTCGGTGCTGCGCTGCTTACCTGCGCACAGGTAAGCCTTGCCGAGGATGCATCCGCCAAGATAACCGCCCCCGCGGACGGCGCCACGCTTGACGCCACGGCCCAGAACAAGGTTGTCTATGAAGTCATGCCCGGCACCAAGGGTGACCATGTCCACCTTTACGTGGATGCGAAGGAAGTGGCGATCCTGCGTGAACTCAAGGGTACCTCCCCGCTGACAAAACTTTCACCCGGCCCGCACGACATCTGCGTCAAGATCGTGAATAAGGGTCATACGCCGATTGGGGTAGAACAGTGCGTCAAAGTGACAGTCAATTAGCAGTCAATTAGCTAATAGTTAATGCGTGCATGGATCTGCAAAATCTGGCCTATGCGACGATCCAGGTCGTCCACAATTTTGGCGCCGTCGCCATTGTCGGCGGCGCGGCCTATGGATTGTGGTGGGAACCAGGCCAGATGCGCAAAGCACTGGCATGGATAGTGCTGGTTGGATGGGCCGCGCAAGCTATTAGCGGGAGCGCTTTCGGCGCAGTGAGTTGGCTTTATTACGGACGTTTCCCGGATATTCATGGCATCGCGGTTGCCGCGCTGCTGATTAAAATGGCATGCGCCGCCGCTGGATTCCTGCTTGCCGCCGCGTATCTCTATCGTGGCATAGGCTGGAGCGCACTGGCACAGCAGTCCACTTGGCGCGCGCTAACTGCGCTGGGCGCAACGGCGCTAACCGCAGCCGCATTTTTGAGGTGGTTTTCCTGAGACGCCGGTGCAAATCTTCATGGCTAAATCAGCCAGCATGCTGTTTCAAAAGTACAACCATCGCCAGTCGATCCAGACATGTTTGCACCGGATGCGCTTGGGAGTGGGAGCGGGCTTACGCCGGCCAATGCCTCTTGATGATGGCAGCGAGCTTGTCGAAAGCGGGCGCGATCTGCGCATCTGGCACGCAGGCGTAACCCAGCATCAGGCCGCGCCGGGCGCCGGCGGCTTGCATGTAATAGCCGGACAGTGGGCGAGTAATGATGCCGGCCGCCAGCGCCTCGCGGCTGATGGCAACGTCATCGCAACCGGGCGGCAGATGCAGCGCCAGATGCAGGCCGGCGTCGCCGTCGGAAAAGTCGATGGCGTCGCCGAAATGGCGCTGAATTGCCTTTTGCAGCAAGCGCAGGCGTTCGCCATACAACACCCGCATGCGCCGGATGTGCGAGGCAAAATACCCTTCTGTCATGAAGTCGGCCAGGATCGCTTCGGTAAATGCCTGGCCGCCGCGATACAGCTCGGAGTGCCCGGTGGCAAACGCTTCCGACAATGCTTCCGGCACCACCAGAAAACCGACCCGCAGTCCGGGAAACATGGTCTTGCTAAAAGTGCCCATATACAGCACGCGCTGGTGCGTATCGAGGCCCTGCAATGACGCCAGCGGCCGGCTGCCGTAGCGGAATTCGCTGTCGTAATCATCTTCCATGATCCATGATTTATGTGCTGCCGCGTATTCCAGCAACAGGCGCCGGCGCGACAGGCTCATGATGGTGCCGAGCGGATATTGATGTGACGGCGTGACGAAGATGAAGCGCGGCGGTTGCAATACATCGTCCTGGGGCACCTGCATGCCCTCGATATCGACCGGAATCGGCACCGGTTCGATTCCCAACGACTTACAGACGCTGCGGGTGCCCCAGTAGCAGGGTTCCTCAACCCAGGCGCGGTCGCCGTGTTCGCCGAGCAGCTTGGCGGCCAGATCAATCGACTGGTGGATGCCGGTGGTGATGATGACCTGGCTGGTGCGGCAATTGACCGAGCGCGCTACGCGCAGATATTCGGCAATCGCTTCCCGCAATGGCAGGTAGCCGCCGCCCTGGCTGTAGCTCAGCAGCTCGGCGCGCGAACGGCGCCAGTGTTTATTTTGCAGCCGGCTCCATACCTTGCTGGGGAATTGTGTGACATCCGGCACGCCCGGCATGAATGCGCCCCATTGCAAGACGCTAACGCCGGCACGTCGGATCAGTTCGGCACCGCGATTGGACAAGCCGGCATGGCCGTCATGCTCGGCGTCGCTGTGGCGGTTCTGGCGCAGCTCGACAATCTGGTCCGGCACCGTATCGGCAATAAAAGTACCGGCACCTGTGCGGGTCTCCAGGTAACCCTCGGCGATCAATTGCTCGTAGGCGTGGGTTACGGTATTGCGCGACATCGCCAGCTCGTGCGCCAGTTCGCGTGAGGACGGCAATTGCAGGCCGGCCGGCAATTGGTGCGACAGAATCGCTTCGCGCAGCACTTGATAGATCTGGCGGTTGACCGGCCCGCCACTGGCGCGATCAATGCGCTGCAATAAAAAATCCGGTAACGAGGCTATGCGCAAAGTGGCTCCATCAAATAAATCAAATTGGCTCTGAAGTATAACGCCAAAATTCCATTAATATACTTTCACGAAATGACTGAAATGCATTCAGGAAATGACTAGCGAAGTCGATGAGATGCTGGCAAGAAGCCAGACACTCTTTTCAGTTGTTTTATAAATACATGGAGTATGCATAAAACACGATGTTTTCAGCATATTTAATAAGCGATATTAGAAATACAATCTATAGTATATTTTTTGCATAAAAATTACATCAATGGAGAAGACATGGAATTAAGCAACCAATCCCTGCAGCAGCGCAAAGAAGCCGCCACCGTGCGCGGCGTTGGCGTGATGACCCAGATCTTTGTTGATCATGCCAAGAATTCGGAGCTATGGGATGTTGAAGGCCGTCGTTATATCGACTTTACCGGCGGCATCGGCGTGCTCAATACCGGCCACTGCCATCCGAAAATTGTCGCTGCAGTGGAAGCCCAGTTGCACAAATTCACGCACACCTGCTTCCAGGTGTTTCCGTATCAGGGTTATGTCGAACTGGCTGAAAAGCTCAATCAGCTGACGCCCGGCAGCCATGCAAAACACACCGCGCTGTTCTCGACCGGCGCTGAAGCGGTTGAAAATGCGGTCAAGATTGCCCGCGTCGCCACTGGTCGCAGCGGCATCATTGCTTTCTCTGGCGCGTTTCACGGCCGCACCATGATGGGCATGGCGCTGACTGGCAAAGTGGCGCCGTACAAAGTGGGTTTCGGCCCGTTTCCGTCCGACGTATATCACGTACCATTCCCGATCGCGCTGCATGGCGTGACGGTAGACGATTCCTTGCAAGCGCTAGATCGTTTGTTCAAAACCGACATTGATCCGCAGCGTGTTGCCGCGATCATCATCGAGCCGGTGCAGGGCGAGGGCGGTTTCTATCCGACCCCGCCGGAATTCATGCGCGAATTGCGTGCAATCTGTGATCAGCAAGGCATTTTGCTGGTGGTCGATGAGGTGCAATGCGGTTTTGCCCGTACCGGAAAAATGTTCGCTATCGAGCATTACGACGTGGTGCCGGACATACTCTTGATGGCAAAAAGTCTGGCTGGCGGTTTCCCTCTCTCGGCCATAACCGGCCGCGCAGAAATCATGGACGCAGCAAATCCGGGCGGTCTGGGCGGCACTTATGCCGGTAATCCGCTGGCAGTGGCGGCGGCGTTGGCAGTGATTGATGTGATCGAAGAAGAAGGCTTGATCGCACGCGCCAACCAGCTTGGCACGCAGTTGCGCAACACACTAGAAGAATTGCGTTCGCAAGTGCCGGAAATTTCCGATGTGCGTGGTTTGGGTGCGATGGTCGCAGTCGAATTCAACTACCCGGAAAGCAAGAAGCCGAATCCAGAATTTACCAAAAAAGTGCAAGCCAAAGCCCTGGAACTGGGGTTGGTATTGCTGACTTGTGGTACTTATTACAATGTTATCCGCTTCCTGATGCCGCTGACGATTCAGTCAGAGGTGTTTGAAGAAGGTTTGCAGAAATTGGCAATTGCCCTGAAAGCGTAAGCAGAAAATAAGCAGTAAATCAGCAGTAAAAACGCAATAAGCCAGCACCGTGATCGTGCTGGTTGCAGTGCAAGGATGAGAGCAATCGCAATTGCCCGCCTTGATTTGAATATACAGAAGGAGACAAACATGCATTACACACTACCCCATCCCACCCGCAGTCCATCTTGCCAGTCATTCAGCTTCCCTAAACGATGCGCGCACAGCACCCCCAAGAGTAACAACAGAGATTCCGCACTCGGCATCGGAAACTGCACCAGAATGGGCATCCGAAATGGAGCAGCCGAAATCTTTGGTGCAATGCATGGCGCTGACACCTCCGAAATAGCGTAAACCCCATATTTATTGAAGGCATGGATTTTGCTATCTATATAAATACAAAAGATAGCATCGCATCTGCAATGTGCAATTTTGTGCGGCATTTTCAGCGTACTTTTTTGCCTCTGAAGGAGCAGCGGGGGCTGAAGTTCCTGCTGTAAACATGCGGTGGATAGATGAATACGGATGAACACGTTTCGACAGATTATTGGCGTCATGGAGAACCCATTTTGAATCAGGCAAATACAGCAGTAGAGACAGCACATGCAGCACATCCAGAGCGCGACACGCTGGTGTCATTTAAAGGCATCCAAAAAACTTATGATGGCGAGAATCTGGTAGTCAAAAATCTGAACCTCGAGGTCCAGCGCGGCGAATTCCTGACTTTGCTGGGGCCGTCCGGCTCCGGCAAGACTACTTGCCTGATGATGCTGGCCGGGTTTGAGTTTCCGACTGGTGGCGAAATTCTGCTGGACGGACAATTGCTCAACAAGGTGCCGCCGCACAAGCGCAACATCGGCATGGTGTTCCAGAACTACGCCTTGTTTCCGCACATGACGGTGGGGCAGAACGTGGCTTATCCGCTACAGGTGCGCGGCATGGCCGCCAGCGCCCGCGCCGAAAAAGTCAAAAATGCGCTCGACATGGTGCAGATGGGGAATTTCGCTGAGCGTTATCCGGCCCAGTTGTCCGGCGGTCAGCAGCAGCGCATCGCGTTGGCGCGCGCGCTGGTATTCGATCCCAAGCTGGTGCTGATGGACGAGCCGCTGGGTGCGCTCGACAAGCAGTTGCGCGAGCATATGCAACTGGAATTGAAGGCGCTGCACAAGCGGCTCGGCGTCACTTTCGTGTATGTCACCCACGATCAAAGCGAAGCGCTGACGATGTCGGATCGGGTCGCGGTGTTCGATCAGGGCATCATCCAGCAACTGGCGGTAGTCGATCGCCTGTACGAATACCCTGAAAACCTGTTCGTTGCCGGTTTCATTGGCGACAACAATCGCTTTGTCGGCAGCGTCGAATCGGTGTCTGGCGCCTTGGCTAAGGTGCGTCTGCCGGATGGTTCGCTGCTGACCGGTGCCAACGCAAATGCCGCTACAGTGGGACAAGCTGCAGTCGCTTGCATACGTCCCGAGCGCATCAGCCTGGTAGTACTGGATGCGGCTACGCAGAATGCGCTACGGGTTACTGTCAGCGGCCTGATTTATTTTGGCGACCATGTGCGGGTGCGTTGTTCCTTGCCCCACCAGGATGATTTTTTCGTCAAGCTGGCGCTTGGTCATCCGGCTTTATCCGGGCTGGAGGAGGGAACGCAGGTGGCACTGGACCTGAATCCGGATTGTTTGCGCATTTTTATTTAGGCGTTGTACGTAGTTGTAGGTAAAAGCAATAAAAATGGCGGGAAGCAGGGTGCCCCTTGCTTCTCTGCCGCTTGTTCCACCCAAACCACGAAACATAGAGGATTTGCAATGAGACTGTTAATCAAACCCATTCTGGCATCTGCAGCATTTTCCGTTGGCCTGGTTGGCCTGGTAGGCCAAGCGCAGGCCGCGGACATCACGGTCGTGAATTTTGGCGGCGCCAACGGTACCGCACAAAAAACAGCGTATATCGAGCCGTTCGAAAAAGCGACGGGCAATAAGGTGGTGGCGGTGGCATACAACGGCGAACTGGCCAAACTCAAAGCCATGGTCGAAACTAAGACCGTGAGTTGGGATGTGCTTGAAATCGAAGCCGGCGTGATTGGCCGTGCTTGCGAAGAAGGCATGCTGGAAAAAATCGATTTCAGCAAAATCGGCAAAAAAGCCGATTTCATGCCGGAAGCGATCCATGAATGCGGCGTCGGTACTTTCGTCTGGTCCACCGTGCTGGCATATAACGCCGACAAGCTCAAGACCGCGCCTACTGGTTGGGCCGATTTCTGGGACGTCAAAAAATTCCCCGGCAAGCGTGCAATGCGCAAGGGCGCGCGCTATAACCTCGAATTCGCCTTGATGGCCGATGGCGTACCAACCAAGGATGTCTACAAGGTACTGGCTACCAAGGACGGAGTAGAGCGCGCATTCAAGAAGCTGGAGGAACTCAAACCGAACATCCAATGGTGGGAAGCCGGTGCGCAGCCGCCGCAATTCTTGGTGGCGGGCGATGTGGTGATGACCACTGCCTACAACGGCCGGATTGATTCCGCCCAGCGCGAAGGCCGGAATCTGCAAGTGGTGTGGGCCGGCAGCATCTTTGATCTCGATTACTGGGCAATCCCTAAGGGTTCAAAAAACAAGGCCGCCGCCGAGAAATTCATCGCCTACGCCAGTTCAGCGGAAGCGCAAAAGAATTATGCGCAGAAAATCGCATACGGCCCTACCAACAACACGGCGCTGAAGTTGCTGGATGCCAAAACGCTAGCGGGTCTGCCGACTGCGGCCGCCAATGTGAAGAACGCGGTGGGTAATAATCTGAAATTCTGGACCGATCACGGCGAAGATCTGGAGCAACGGTTCACTGCCTGGGCGGTTCAGTAAAGTATCTCTTCGCCCGTCGCACATTCCCGAGCGGGTCTGCGCGGCGGCTTTGATGCTGCCCACGGAGCGGCTTGGTAGGTTAGGCTAACGCTGTATCCGCCCAACATTGTGTGCAGAATGTTGGGCATCGATTTGCTCAGCGCCAACCTACATCCAACTGCTTGGGAAATGCGAAACCTCAGTTATTACTATTGGTATCTTAAATTATGACCTCACTGGCATCGAGTATTGCACCGAACCCTATACGGGATTCGGCATTCATTGAGCCAACAGTGCCGCAACTCAAGCGCGACTTGCGCCGCGCGCAATTGCGTAAACGTACTATGGCGTTGGCGCTGATTGCGCCGCTGGCAATTTTTCTGATGATCACTTTTGTGGTGCCGATCGGCGTCTTGCTCAAGCGCGCGATCGAGAATCCGGAAGTGGCGTCCACCTTGCCGCACACCGTTGCTGCACTATCGAAGTGGGATCGCAAAGAGGTGCCGGGCGACGCCGCGTTTGTTGCGCTGGCGCAGGATTTGACGCTGGCCAAGGAGGAAAATACCGCCGGTACGCTGGCACGGCGCATCAATAGCGAAATTCCCGGTGCGCGCTCGATCATCATGAAGACCATGCGCGCGATGCCGCCAGTCGATGCCGACGGCAAACCAATTTCTGCTGCCGGCATCCGGCAAGCGCTGATCGAACTCGATGCACAGTGGGCAGAGCCGGAATACTGGCGCGTGATCGCCAAGAACGGCTCGAAATATTCACCGTATTACTTGCTGGCCTCAGTCGATCTGCGACAGGACAGTATGGGCAATATCGAAAAAAAGTCAGCGGATGAGTCGGCCTATCAGCAAATTTTCGGTCGTACTTTCATGATCAGCCTGGTCGCCACCTTGTGCTGCCTGCTGATCGGTTATCCGCTCGCCTACTGGATATCGACCATGTCGGAGCGGCGCTCCAATCTGTTCATGATTCTGGTGCTGATCCCGTTCTGGACTTCCATTCTGGTACGCGTCGCCTCCTGGATTGTGCTGCTGCAGTCCGAAGGCTTGATCAACACGGCGCTGATGGTGACGGGCTTGACGCAAGCGCCGCTGGAGTTGCTGTTCAACCGCATCGGCGTGTATATCTCGATGACGCATATCCTGCTGCCATTCATGATTCTGCCGCTGTACAGCGTGATGAAATCGGTCCCGCCGACGTATATGCGGGCTGCCATTTCGCTCGGCAGCCATCCGTTTGCCGCTTTCTGGCGCGTGTATGTGCCGCAAACCTATCCCGGTGTTGGCGCCGGTAGTTTGCTGGTCTTTATCATCGCGCTCGGCTACTACATCACGCCGGCTTTGCTGGGTGGCCCGAACGAACAGATGGTCAGTTATTACGTCGCTTACTTTACCAACGTGACCCTGAACTGGGGCATGGCCTGCGCGCTCGGTGCATTGTTGTTTGCGGCAACCTTGGTGCTGTACGGCATGTACCGGCGCTTTGCCAAACTTGAAGTCAGCATGTGATCGGAAACCAGATATGAAAACTTCCTTGCCTTTATTTCCTCCGTACCTGTCATTGGCCGAGCGTGTCTGGTTCTTTTTCTTTCGTGGCTTCAATATTCTGGCGCTGCTATTTCTGGTGTTGCCGATTCTGGTGATCATTCCGCTGTCGTTTTCGGACAGCACTTTCCTATCGTATCCGATGCCTGGTTATTCGATGCGCTGGTATGAGAACCTGTTCCATTCCGACGCGTGGATACGCGCTGCGAAAAACAGCTTCATCGTCGCGCCGATGGCCACGTTGATTGCCACCGTGCTCGGTACGCTGGCAGCGGTTGGCTTGAACAAGGCTGAATTTCCCGGCAAGGGCTTGCTGATGGCGGTGTTGATCTCGCCGATGGTGGTGCCGGCGGTGGTGGTCGGTGTCGGCGTGTATATTTTCTTTGCTGAAATCGGTCTGGCCGACAGTTACACCGGCCTGATCCTGATCCATGCGGCGCTTGGTGCGCCATTTGTGGTGACCACGGTGTCGGCCACCTTGCAGGGCTTTAACTATAATCTGGTGCGAGCCAGTCAAAGCTTGGGTGCCAGTCCGTTGAGGACGTTTTTCCGCATCACGCTGCCGGTAATTGCGCCGGGACTGATTTCCGGCGCATTATTTGCCTTTGCAACCTCGTTTGACGAAGTGGTCATCACCCTGTTCGTGGCCGGACCGAATCAGACCACTTTACCGCGCCAGATGTTCACCGGCATTCGCGAAAACATCAGCCCGACGATTGCCGCCTTGGCGACCATATTGATCATATTTTCTACCTGTTTACTACTGGTTCTCGAGTGGCTACGCGGCCGCAACAAAGCTGCTGCCAAAATTTAACATTACATCACGGAGATTTCTGCATGCTGCAATTAAAAGATTCGTCACTGCTGCGACAACAAGCGTATTTGGATGGTAAATGGTGCGATGCCGATGACGGCAGCACGATCAGCGTCACCAATCCGGCCACCGGAGACGTTTTGGGTACGGTGCCGAAAATGGGCGCAGCCGAGACCCGTCGCGCAATCGATGCCGCCAACGCCGCCTGGCCGGCCTGGCGCAAGAAAACCGCCAAGGAGCGCAGCGCGATCCTGCGCAAGTGGAACGATCTGATGCTGGCCAATGTCGACGATCTGGGCTTGCTGATGACCGCCGAGCAAGGCAAGCCGCTGACCGAAGCCAAGGGCGAAGTCGCCTACGCCGCCTCGTTCATCGAATGGTTTGCCGAAGAAGCCAAGCGGGTGGCCGGTGAAACCCTGCAATCGCCGTGGCCGGACCGCCGTCTGGTGGTGGTCAAGGAACCGATCGGCGTTTGCGCGGCGATCACGCCGTGGAACTTCCCGTCCGCGATGATCACCCGCAAGGCCGGCCCGGCGCTGGCCGCAGGCTGCCCGATGGTGGTGAAACCGGCCGAATCGACGCCGTTTTCGGCGTTGGCGCTGGCGGTTCTGGGCGAACGGGCCGGTATTCCTGCCGGGATTTTCAGCGTCATCACAGGCTCTTCGCGCGCCATCGGCGGCGAAATGACTAGCAACCCGATCGTGCGCAAGTTGACGTTTACCGGCTCTACCGCAGTCGGTCGGCTACTGATGGAGCAGAGCGCACCGACCATCAAGAAGTTGTCGCTGGAGCTGGGCGGCAATGCGCCTTTCATCGTGTTCGATGACGCCGATCTGGACGCGGCAGTCGAAGGCGCGATGATGTCCAAATACCGCAATGCCGGCCAGACCTGCGTCTGCGCCAACCGGATTTACGTGCAGGATGGCGTCTACGATGCGTTCGCCGCCAAACTGGTGGCGGCGGTGGCTAGGCTGAACGTCGGCAACGGCTTTGATGCGGGCATCACGCAAGGGCCGCTGATCGATATGAAAGCGGTGGAAAAAGTTGAAGAACACATCGCAGACGCGCTGGCCAAGGGCGGCCGTTTGCTGGCCGGTGGCAAACGCCATGCGTTGGGTCACAGCTTCTTTGAACCGACC
The DNA here is from genome assembly GCA_041736255.1 of Burkholderiaceae bacterium. GTDB lineage: Bacteria > Pseudomonadota > Gammaproteobacteria > Burkholderiales > Burkholderiaceae_D > AVCC01. The sequence goes on along the minus strand of JBGSTZ010000166.1, from coordinate 22,759 downwards.
GTGATCGCCGACGTTACCTCGGATATGCAGGTAGCCAAGGAGGAAACCTTCGGCCCGCTGGCGCCGCTGTTCCGCTTCAAGACTGAGGATGAAGTGCTGGCGCTGGCCAACGATACCGAATTCGGCCTGGCAAGTTATTTCTTTTCGCGCGACATCGGCCGCGTCTGGCGCATCGCGGAAGGGCTGGAATCCGGCATGGTCGGTATCAATACCGGCCTGATCTCGAATGAAGTAGCGCCGTTCGGCGGCGTCAAGCAATCCGGCCTGGGACGCGAAGGTTCAAGCTACGGCATGGATGACTACCTGATCATCAAGTACCTGTGCATGGGCGGGATTTAATGCTCTGATACAACGGCGCCGTAGGTGCGAATTTATTCGCACTTTTAACGCTTTCATGCGAATGAATTCGCACCTACAAGAAAATGCCATCCCAATGGGGAATATCGCCGATATTCTTTACCGATCACCGTGTGTACCGTACAGCGGATCTACCGGGAGGCAGTAGTCGAAATTTGAAATTTGAAATTTGAGTTGGTAGGGGAGGAAGGAGTCGAACCTTCGAATGCCGGAATCAGAATCCGGTGCCTTAACCAACTTGGCGACTCCCCTAGTGATGCGATATTGCAGCCGCAGAGAATAACACACAGCCTGCTGTGATTATTCATTTGTCTCGCTGTCACGTGTCAATTTCTCCAGTCTTGCCACCAGTTTCGGTATCGACGTGCCGTAGTTGGTCTTCTGGTAGCCAAGATGCGCGCCATTTTCTGCCACACCGGTTCTTGCCGTTTTTTGCAGCGTTTTGTCAAATAATACGATGGCGCAAATCACATCGTAGGATCTTCTCGAAAAATCCGCACTCAATATTTTAGCCAGGCGATCGGTGAGCGCATCGTACGCTTGATCTTGTGCGCCGAATGCATCGAAGCATGCGGAGCCTAGCAATTCCACTGCCACGATCAAAGGCTGCATTTCTACGTGTATTTCAGAAGGAGGTGAAGTTAACGCCTGCCACAGTCGGCTGGCTTCGCTGGCATTTTTCGCGTCTATGAATTGTGAAAGTGTGGCGACATAGGATGCGGCGTTGTCAGTAATCCGGCCCAGCTTGATTACGTCATTGCATGCCACCCGCATCGAAGACAGATGCAAGATCAGCGGTGATTGCGTTGATGCTTGCAGGGCTTTGATGAGAGCCGCGTCGGGCGGCACAATGATCTTGTGCGCGCCATCTCTGGCCACCCGCTGCAAAGTTTCATGAATGGATTCCGGGTTCGTGTTTTCATCCATGTCGATCAAGGTACCTTGATCGAGGTTGATCCATATGACGCGCTGGTGGCGCAGGAGGGTCAGCAGTCGTATCTCCAGCGCCAATGGTGCGGGTGGGCGTGGCGGGATTTTGAATTGCGTTGCGGCATCGTTGAAAGTGTCATTAAAAATATTCCGGATGGTCTTTTCATCCATGCCAAACTTTTTTGACAGTGTTGCAAATGGTTGGCGCATGGCCATTTTCCAGATGCTTTGCACCAATCGCGTGGTAGCGCGGTGATGTGCGGATATCTGGGATATCGGTTCATTGAAGGTCGCCAGACATGTGCGGCAACGTAGTCGCCGCCGTTTTATTTCCAGGAAAACAGCTTTTTTTCTGATCGGCAAATCACGGATGCGCCAGTTCATTTTGCCATATCCGACCACTGCAACGGAGTCGCAGCAAGGGCAGGCAACCGCTTTTTTCTCGGTTTCGAGTCCAATCAAAATCTCAACATCGGTTTCGTGCATATAGAGCAGTCGTACGCCTTTTAAAGGCATGCTCCACGTTGCTGATGGTGTGGGCATTGTGCGATCCTTAAACCGAAATGGTTAAAAATACTCCGGATTATATTATGTATATTATTAGGCTTGAATCATCTCATTAAAACCCCATATCTGCTAGACTGAAGCTGAAGTTATGACGAAGTTGGCTTGCATCGAAAAATAGGCGATTTATAAAACTATAAATTAATCCGGTATATTTTCAATTGCGCCAATCTCGAAAATTAATTAGATGTGATATTCTTAAGCGCAATTCCGAGATTCATCCGGTCCAAAAATAATTGGTAATATCGCTTTTTCATTCCCCATCTCTCATCTCTTATCTTGATAATTAGGAAGTCAGCATGCAGCATTTCAGGGTGTCATTTGTAGTTACTATTATTCTGCTCGGCCTCGCGAGTTGGTGGGGTTACAGCATCGGCGGTATGACCGGTGCATTGCAGGCGCTCTTTGTGGCTAGCATTCTGTCGATCATGGAAGTTTCCCTTTCTTTCGATAACGCGGTCGTGAATGCATCGGTGTTGAAAAACTGGGATCCGTTTTGGCAAAAGCTCTTCCTGACGGTCGGTATTATTATTGCGGTATTCGGCATGCGCCTGGTATTTCCGATTCTGATCGTATCGATTGCAACCGGTTTGGGACTGATCGACGTAATGACCATGGCTTTGAACACCCCTGAAGAATATTCACGTCATCTGACGGAAAATCATGCACAGGTCGCTGCGTTCGGTGGCGCTTTTCTCCTTCTGGTGTTTCTGAATTTCCTGTTCGATGAAGAAAAAGAGTTGCATTGGCTAGGCTGGATTGAAGAAAAAATGGGCCAACACGGCACGGGTGGCCTGTCAACCTTGCTGGCTCTGGCAGCAGTGTTCGGCAGCATGACATTTGCTCCTGAAGCACAGAAACTGTCGGTTCTGATGGCAGGTGTCGGCGGTATCGCGGTGTATCTGGCAGTGAGCTTTCTCAGCGATTTGCTGGGCAAAGAAGTAGGCGATCCGGCTCTCGGCACTATCGTCAAGCGCGGCAGCATCGGCGGCTTCCTGTATCTGGAAGTGCTGGATGCATCGTTCAGTTTCGATGGCGTGATCGGCGCGTTTGCAATCACTAGCGATGTGGTCATCATCATGTTAGGCTTGGCTATCGGCGCCATGTTCGTGCGTTCGATGACAGTCTTCCTTGTGCGCAAAGGCACGCTGGAGGAATTCGTTTTCCTGGAGCACGGCGCGCATTACGCGATCGGTATCCTGGCCCTTATCATGTTTTCAAGTGTGAAGTTTCACATTTCAGAATGGTTTACCGGCCTGTCGGGCGTCGCCTTCATCGGTATGTCTTTGTGGTCTTCGGTGCGCTATAAGCGTAACCAAATTTTAGAGGCAGAAACGGGTACATTGGAATCCTCTAAATAGTTTTATTCATAGAAAAGGATAATCAAGAATGGCAATTAGCTTACAAAAAGGCGGCAACGTCAATCTCTCCAAAACAGATCCAAATCTGAAACAGGTTTTACTGGGTCTTGGATGGGATGCGCGTGCTGCCGATGGCGCCGACTTCGATCTTGACGCCAGCGTGTTCATGGTCACTGAAAACGGCCGTGTGCGCAGCGATAGCGACTTTATATTCTATGGTCAGCTGCGCTCTTCGTGTGGTTCTATCGAACACACCGGCGACAACCGCACCGGTGAAGGTGATGGCGACGACGAAGCGCTCAAAATCAAACTTGATCAGGTGCCCGCCGTCATTACCAGACTGGTAGTCGCAGTCACGATTCACGAAGCGGAACAGCGCAAGCAAAATTTCGGCATGGTGCATGGCGCTTTCATCCGTCTTGTGAATCTTGAAACAGGCACTGAAATTACCCGATTCGATCTCTCGGAAGATTATTCAACCGAAACCGCGATGGTCTTCGGTGAAGTCTATCGCTACGGTACGGAATGGAAATTCAAGGCAGTAGGGCAAGGCTATGCGGGCGGTCTGCGCACGCTGGCCATTCAGCACGGCGTGGATGTACAGTAGGATTACAGCAATAAGTTCACCACGGTAATTAACTTTCACAAGGAGCATATTTCATGGCAATTAGTTTGCAAAAAGGCGGCAACGTCAATCTGAGTAAAGAAGCGCCCTCCCTCACGAAAATGGTAATCGGGCTGGGCTGGGACCCGCGTGCTACTGACGGCAAGGAATTCGATCTTGACGGCAGCGCATTCTTGCTGAAAGCGGATGGCAAGGCGCGTTCTGACGCCGACTTCATTTTTTACAACAACCTGAAATCCGCCGATGGCTCGATCACCCACGCAGGTGACAATAGAGACGGCCAAGGTGACGGCGACGATGAAAAAATCATCATCGACTTGTCGAGTGTTCCAGCCGATGTCGATAAAATCGCGATCGGCGTCACGATTCACGATGCTGAAGCACGCAAGCAAAACTTTGGCATGGTTGCCAAGGCTTACATCCGCTGCCTCGACGCCAATGGCGACAAGGAAATCGCACGTTATGACCTGTCGGAGGACAGCTCGACTGAAACCGCAATGGTCTTCGGTGAAGTCTATCGCGCCGGCGCTGAATGGAAATTCAAGGCGGTTGGACAAGGTTTTGCAGGTGGCCTCGGCCCTCTGGCACGCTCGTATGGCATCAGCGCATAAGCAGGTAGATTAATCCGGTTAACCCGGATGTCGTAGGCTGGTCTGATAAAGCATTAGTCCAGCCTATTTTTTTCGTGCTTATCGTTTCTTTTGTGGCCCACCCAAACATTTCCAAATTAGAAAATTCCCGACATGACAGTATTCACATCAACCGGCGATGTTGATCCGTTTCTGCACGTTGCGTTGAGCAAGGGCGACAAGATCTATTGCGAGTCCGATGCGATGGTGATGATGGAAACCGCGCTTGACCTCAAAGGCAAAATGAGCGGCGGCATTGGCGGCGCCATCATGCGCCGCTTTGCCAATGGCGAATCTTTCTTTCAGCAGCATATTGAAGCAGTGCGCGGCGACGGTGATTGTCTGCTGTCTCCGGTGTTGCCCGGCGCGCTGGAAATACTCGAGGTCGGTAAGCGCCAGTATTTATTAAGCGATGGCACCTTTCTTGCGGCCACATCGGGCACCGAAATGAAGGTGCGTACGCAGAACATCGGGAATGCATTGTTTGCACAATCCGGCGGATTTTTCATTATGGAAACATCCGGTAGCGGTCAGGTGGTCGTGTCCGGCTTCGGTTCGATATTTGAACTTGAAGTCGCGTCCGGCAAGGATGTCATCATCGATAACGCCCACGTCGTGTGTTGGGATAGTTCTTTGCACTATGAAATTTCCGTGACCACCGGCAGCGGCATTGGCGGGATGCTCGGCAACCTGGTCAATAGCACCACCAGCGGAGAAGGCATCGTGTTGCGCTTCAGCGGCTCAGGCAAGGTTTTTGTGTGCTCGCGCAATCGCAAATCTTTTGCCGCCTCGATGCAGAAATAGGTATGTCCATATCCATCATGGCAAAAAGCATTGTCCACGAAAAACACGAAAGGCACGAAAAACAAAAAAATGGTGAGTATATTTATATACTCAATATATATATGTGGTAAATGCCATGAAAATGGCAATACTCCATAATTTTACGCAAAAAATGCGACGTGTTCTTTTCGTGTCTTTCGTGGACAAGTTCTTAAAATCAGTAACAACGCAATCACTCAAGGAGAAATACATGGCGATTAATCTGGCAAAAGGTCAAAAAATATCCCTCGATAAAGAGGCCGGCGTTAAATTGAGCAAAATCATCATGGGTCTGGGTTGGGATGCAATGAAGACTAAGGGCTTCTTTGGTTTTGGCAGCAAGGCGCAGGAAATCGATCTCGATGCATCCTGCATCATGTTCGATGCGCAGGGCAAACAGACCGACGCAGTATGGTTCCGGCAATTGAAATCGAAGGATGGCTCGGTAGTCCATACCGGCGACAATCGTACCGGCGAGGGCGATGGCGATGATGAGCAAATCGTTGTCGACTTGACGAGCGTGCCCGCCAACGTCAAGAGCCTGGTATTTACGGTCAATAGTTTTACCGGCCAAAATTTCTCACAAATCGAAAACGCAACTTGCCGCATTGTTAATGCAAACGACAACAAGGAAATTGCGCGCTTCAATTTATCTACGCTCGGAGCGCATAACGCGCAGATCATGGCCAAGCTGTATCGCCATGATGCCGATTGGAAATTGCATGCGATCGGCGAAATCGGCAATGGCCGCACCTTCGATGAACTGATGCCGCAAATCACGCCCCACCTATAACCTGTAATCTGCAATCTGTAACTTTAGGGAAGCCATGCAACGCGTCTGGTTTAATAAAACTTTTTCATCCGTTGCGGCAGCAATCCGCCTGATTCGTCAGGCGGATTTTTCTGATGACTATCACATCGTATGCAGCAGCACCAATCTGCATGCGCCGGCTTTTCTAGATGCGCACGAATCCGCCATTGAGCCCAGCGGTTTGACAGGCGAAGCCTATCTGGACTGGTGTCTGCACTTTTGCCGCGTGAAAAACATAGCCATTTTTGTGCCCGGCAAGGAAGCAACTCTGGTTTCTGCCGCGCGCGCGCAGTTCGCCGCGCTGGGCACGCGCGTGATGTGTGCCGGTTCGCAGGAAGTGCTGCATCTGCTGCATGACAAGGCGCTTTTTTATCAAACAGTCGATTTGAAGCTGGCGCCGCCGGCGGCATTTCGCGTGTTTGAAAACGTCGAACAATTCGATGCGGCTTATCGCGAACTGCGGCAGTCGCATGCGCAGCTGTGCGTCAAGCCTTCTGTATCGGTGTATGGGCTGGGCTTTAGCGTGGTCGATGAAGAGCGCTCCAGCGCGCAATTGTTGCTGGCAGGCGTTCCGTACCACATCGGTCTGGACGATCTGCGGCGTGGATTTGCAGCGATGGAGGAATTTCGCACCATGCTGTTGATGGAATTTCTGGACGGGCACGAATACAGCGTCGATTGCGTCGGCGACAACGGGCGGCTGATATGCGCAATTCCGCGCAAAAAAGCGCTGGTCGCCGGTCAGGGACAAATCATCGACCTGCGCGACGATATTCTGGAATGCACCAGACAGCTCACCGCCGCCTACGGACTGAACGGCGTCTTCAATGTGCAATTCCGCGAAGGCCAGAACGGACTCGGCTTGCTGGAGATTAATCCGCGCATGTCCGGCGGGATTGGCATGGCATGCCTTGCCGGCCCGAATCTGCCGTACCTGGCTTTGCGCGGATTTGACCGCGGTTTCGACGGTCTGGAAATACCGGCGATCCGCAACGACATCCGCGTCGTGGAACTGGCGCGGGCGATGGAACTGCAGTGAGCGCCAACGCCACAACTATGCAGGAAGCGCACAACATACCGACTGAAGTGCGCAGCGTCGCGCTGCCAACTGGATTGATGGAACTCAAAGTCGATGCCGGCACATTCCGACTCGACGATTTGATCGGGTTTGCTGCGCGTGCCAACGCCAAGCGCGGCTTTTTGTTTTTGAGCAAGGTATTGGGCAAGCATTGGCCAGTGACGCCCCAGTTAATGCGCGACATCCACGTCGCGCTGGCGGCCCAAGTGCCGGCGGATTTGCCGGGGCCGGTGGTATTCATCGCGATGGCGGAAACCGCAATCGGCTTGGGGCAGGGCGTTTTTGAAGCGTATAAGGATGCCCATCCCGAGCGTGCGGCGCTATTTCTGCATACCTCGCGTTATCAGGTCGGCGCTACGCCGATCATCGAGTTTGAAGAAGCGCATAGTCACGCGCCGCGGCAGTTTTTGCACATGCCCACGCAGGCGCATCTGCGCGATCTTTTGCTGTCTGCGCGCTCGCTGGTGTTGGTCGACGACGAGGCCAGCACCGGCAACACATTTTTGAATTTGACCGAAGCCTGTCGCGCGCTCAATCCTGCCATCGAGCGCGTGCATTTATCCACGATTACCAACTTCATGGGCCAGTCCGCCAATGATGCGTTGTCGCAGCGCTTCGGGATCGCGGTCACGATTGGCGCTGCGCTCAGCGGCGAATACACCTTCACTGCGGGCCAATTGCAGCAAGCCACCGATGCCGCGCAGCGGTTCGACGCGCATGCGGATCGCGGCGCCAGCGCTGGATTCGGCCGGCTGGGCGTGGATCGTCAGCTCGCGGTGCCGGATGCGTTGGCCAAGCGCTTGTGTGCTGCGATGGGTGCTGGCGAACGCGCGCTAGTGCTCGGCACCGGCGAATTCATGCACATGGCTTTTTTGCTGGGACGCGCACTGGAGCAACGCGGCATCGACGTGGTGGTGCAATCGACCACCCGTTCCCCGATTTTGGAATGGGGCGCGGTCGGCCACGCTTTGAACTTTCCCGATAACTACGGCGAAGGCGTGGCGAATTTCATTTATAACGTCGCGCCCGGCCAGTACCATCACGTTTTCATTTGCCACGAAACACCGCCGAATGCAGCGCTGCAGCAGCTGGCGCAAGCCGTTGGCGGCCGTTTGTTTCATTTTTTGTCCGAGGATGCTATTGAAGAAATTCCTGTTCGTTGACCTGGACGACACCTTGTTCCAGACGCCCGGTAAGTGCGGCAAAGAACAAGACCTGCGTCCTGCCGCGTATCTGAAAGATGGCGCTGCCTGTTCTTTCACGACGGCGCGCCAGCGTGCTTTCTTCGCGCTGATGCAGCGCGACATGACGCTGATTCCGACCACTGCGCGCAATCGCGACGCTCTGGGTCGGGTGGATTTGCCGTTCTCCAGCTATTCGATCATCGATTACGGCGGTGTCGTCTTGGAGCCGGACGGCACTGTCGATCCGGTCTGGCTGGCGCTGATGCAGGCGGACATGGCGCAAGCGCTGGTCGGCTTGCGGCAAGTGATGCAGATTATTAACGACTACTCTGCCAGCGTCGGTCTGCAAGGGCGTGCGCGCCTGATCGAGGATTGTGCGACGCCTTTTTACATCGTGGTCAAAGACCCGGAAAAAATCGCCGTGCGTCTGGAACAAGTAGAACGCGAAGCGGTCGCGCCTTGGATTACCTCTTCGCTTGCCGGCAAGGATTTTTTAATCCACCGCAACGGCAACAATCTGGCGGTGCTGCCAAAGGCGTTGAACAAGGCGCGTGCGGTAGCGTATTTGCGCCAGCGCCTGGAAGCGGAACATGGCGAGATTATGACTTTCGGCATGGGCGACAGCAAGTCGGATGCACGCTTCATGGCCGCCTGCGATTACGCGATCATTCCGAACGGCACCCAACTGGCGGCGCTGACGGTGGAAGCGTTATGAATAGCCGAAATTTCTGCGGCAGCTATCGGCCTGACGACGTCGAATTTCTGCTCAAGCGTCTGGCGCAGCAACCGTTTGTCGATGTCGCGCACAAGGAGCATTTGATCCAATCCGGTGCGCGTCACTACAGCGAAATGCTGTCGCCGGAAGCGCTGCCCTCATCGCGCTACTTGCAAGTATTCGAGGATGCCTATACCGCCAACCGGCAGCAGATGGCGCGCGATTGTTTGTCGCTGGCGGCACTGATTGCCGCGCAGCGCAGTGGGCGCATTACTCTGGTGTCTTTGGTGCGCGCCGGCACGCCGGTGGGTGTGATTCTCAAGCATCTGTTGCAGCATGTAATGGGACGTACGGTGACGCATTATTCGGTCTCCATCATCCGCGACCGCGGCATCGACCAGGTCGCGCTGCAGCATATTCTGGAGCAGGGCCATGCGCCGCAGTCGATTGTTTTCATTGATGGCTGGACCGGAAAAGGCGTGATTTCGCGTGTGCTGACAGAGGCGATAGACGATTTTAATCAACGCAATCAAGTAGCGATCGACAATGGCTTGTACGTGTTGTCAGATTTGGCCGGCAGCGCTGCGTGCGCCGCTTCGTCTGCCGACTACCTGATTCCATCCAGCATTCTGAATGCCACCGTATCCGGATTAGTCAGCCGCTCGGTATTGAACGATTCGATTGGCCCCGATGATTTTCATGGCTGCGTGTATTACGACGCGTTTGAACCGCACGATCAGTCGCGGGCATTTGCCGACGGCTTGATTGCCGATGGCGTGGCATTGGCGCAGCGCGACGGCATTCCCGACGCGAGGCCAATTGACCGTGCGCAAGCCGCCGCAATTTCCGCTGCATTCCTGGATGCAACGATGGCGCAGTATGGTATCAATGACGTCAACCTGATCAAGCCCGGCATCGGCGAAGCGACCCGCGTGCTGTTGCGCCGCGTGCCGCGCTTGCTGATTTTGCGCGACCCGGATGCGCCGGATGTCGCGCACCTGAAACTGCTGGCGGCAGAAAAATCGGTGCGGCTGATTGTCGATGCCGATCTGCCTTACCAAGCCGTATCGCTGATAAGGAGTGCAATTGATGGCTAACATAAGAACGCTGGGCGCCACGTTGTACGTGCCGGCAACGCATAAGGATTTGCTGCAGATCGCCGATGGCGAATTGCTCGGTGAACTGCGCTCGGTCATCTTTTGTACCGAAGACGCGGTAGCAGATCGCGAGCTGAGTTACTCGCTGTTCAATTTGTCGCTGGTGCTGCAACAGATGATTGAACGCCCCGGCACCGATCGCTTCGTGCGCGTGCGCAACCCGGACGTGATGCAACGAGTGCTGGAGATGCCCGGCGCGGAAAAGCTGACCGGCTTCGTGCTGCCCAAAACTACGCGCCATAACTTCGAGGCCTATTTCAAGCAAGTGCGCAAAACAGGGTTCATGTTGATGCCAACGCTGGAGACTGCCGAAGTTTTCGACGAAGCGGAGATGAAACTGTTCCGGCAATGCCTGGAGCAACCGGGCGTGCGCGATCACATTCTGGCGCTGCGTATCGGCGGCAATGATTTGCTGGCGTTGCTGGGAATCCGGCGGCCGCGTAACATGACTATTTACAGGACGCCACTGGGGCCGGTCATCTCAAGGCTGGTGACGACATTTCGCCCGTACGGCTTTGCACTGACGTCGCCGGTGTTCGAACATCTGGATAATCCGGCCCTGCTGGCGCAGGAAATGGAAGAAGACTTGGCGCACGGCATGGTCGGCAAGACCGCGATTCATCCGAGTCAGGTTGCTTTGATCGAGCAGCACTATCGCGTGCCGAGTACCGATATTGAAGTGGCCATGCGGATCATGGATGCAGACAGTCCGGCCGTATTCAAAATGCATGATTCGATGTGCGAAGTTGCCACCCATCGGACTTGGGCGCATCGCGTCGTCGAGCAGGCGAAAGTGTTTGGCATCCATCATGCTGGCGACAATATCGACGGTACCAATAATATTGCTGCCATTCATTTGCAGCAAAATCAACCTACATAAGGACACAACACAATGACTGATTTCACACGAGGACAAAAGGGAAAACTGGCCGATATGGGATGTGCAGGTGCGTTTCCGATCGTACTGAACATTGTTGCGCAGGGCATGGATATGGATATTGCCTGCTTCGGCCTGGACGCCAACGACAAGTTATCCGACGACCGCTACATGGTATTTTTCAACCAGAAATCCTGTCCGGGTGATGCCGTGAAGCTGGAAATCGGCGACGGAAAATCAACCTTCACTACTGACGTTGCACGCTTGCCGGATTCGATTCACAAGCTGGTTTTTGCAGCGACCATCGGCGGCGAAGGCACCATGCGCAAACTCGGTGCAAGTTCGATGCATCTGGGCAGCACCACATTCCAGTTTTCGGGTGCCGATTTCCAGGATGAAAAAGCCGTGATCGTCGGCGAAGTCTATAAGCGAGACGGCCAATGGCGCTTCGGCGCGGTCGGTCAGGGATTTAATGGCGGCATGTCCGCATTGTTGAAACATTTCGGCGGCACCGAAGCGCAGAGCACGCCAACACCAGCACCGGTTGCAGCGCCGACCCCGGCACCAACACCAGCGCCAAAGAAAATATCACTGTCCAAGATTACGCTTGAAAAGCGCGGCGACAAGATATCGCTTGAAAAAACCGGCAGTCGCGGCTTTGGTCGCATTCGTGTCAACCTGAACTGGAATCAGGCTGCGCTACCTAACGCGGCACCCCAGAAGACCGGCTTCCTGAATAAAATTCTGGGTAGCGTACAGCCAAAATCCAGCGGCGGCATCGACCTGGATTTGGGATGCATGTTTCAGATGGCCGACGGCAAACCCGGTTGCGTGCAAGCGCTCGGCAACAGCTGGGGAAATTTCAATCAGGCGCCTTTCGTCCATCTGGAAGGCGATGACCGTTCCGGCACCAACACCGAGGGTGAAAATCTGTTCATCAACGGCGACCAGCTGAATCAGATCAAGCGCATCGTGATATTCACTTTCATTTATGAAGGTGCGCCCAACTGGGCCGCGACCAACGGCGTTGTCACCGTAGAAGCACCCGGCCAGGCACCGGTGGAAGTCCGGCTCGATAACGGCACCGATGCGTCGATGTGCGCCATTGCGATGATTGAAAACAACGGCGGCAATTTGCAAATAACCAAGCTGGTCGAGTATTTCAAACAGACCGGAGGCCAGAGCGCGCACGAGTTACTCAATGATCGCTACGGATTCGGACTACGCTTCAAGCGCGGATCGAAAGATTAAGGTGGGGCGGGATTTGGTTTCTATTGCTTAATATGTAATCATGTGTATTTTTGAAAATGCATCATTTATATGCGGGAGATAGGGCATTTAATGCCATATCTCCCTATTTATATGCTAGCCGCAAGCGAGCGAGGGTATTCATAGTGGAGTGAACAGTTACCAGTACATTCCGGATTCTTAAAACTCTTCCCACTGGTCATCTGTATTCGGCTTTGTCCCTGTCAATTTCCGGGATGGCGTCGCTTTACTGGTGGGACGCTTGCTGCTTCTGCCAGCGTTGGGCAATATGGCCGCTGTATTGATGATTCGGGCCGGAGCCGGGCTAGCGGTGCGGGACAATTGCAGTCCATCCAGTTTGAACACGCTCACCACTTGTGACAGATTGTCGGCCTGATCTTGCAGCGATGCGGCAGCGGCGGCGGCTTCTTCCACTAGCGCAGCATTTTGTTGCGTGACCTGATCCATCTGGCTGATGGCTTGATTGATTTGCTCGATGCCCGAAGTCTGTTCCCGGCTGGCCGAAGTGATTTCGCCCATGATGTCGGTGACCCGTTTGACGCTCTCAATGATCTCGCTCATGGTGGCGCCGGTCTGATCGACCAGCTTGGCGCCCTGATCCACTTGATGCACCGAATCGTCGATCAGGGTTTTAATTTCTTTTGCAGCAGAAGCGGAGCGTTGTGCCAGATTGCGCACTTCGGTGGCGACTACCGCAAAGCCCCGACCCTGCTCGCCGGCGCGCGCTGCTTCGACTGCAGCGTTCAACGCCAGGATGTTGGTCTGGAATGCAATGCCGTCGATGACACCGATGATGTCGACGATTTTTCGGGAGGAATCGTTGATCGAGGCCATGGTATCGACCACTTGCGCCACCACCGCACCGCCTTTTTGCGCAACGTCGGAAGCGCTCAAGGCCAGCACGTTTGCCTGGTGCGCATTATCGGCGTTCTGCCGCACAGCACTAGTCAATTCTTCCATCGAGGACGCGGTTTCTTCCAGGGAGTTGGCCTGCTCTTCGGTGCGCGACGACAGATCCATGTTGCCAGCCGCGATCTGGCTGGATGCAGTGGTAATTTCATCGGCAGATTTTTGGATCGTGCCAATCGTCGTGGCCAGCTGTGCTTGCATGGTTTTCATGGATAAGACCATGCTGCCAGTATCATTCGGTTTTACCTGGACGGTTAAAGCCAGATTGCCGGTTGCAATACTATTGGCAATATTTTTCGCATAGTTCGGATCGCCGCCGATGGATTTTTCTATGTTTCTGATTATCAGAAAAACCACAAGGCTCAACGCAATTCCGATTAATGCGAGTAAGGTTGCCGACTGCCACAGATCCTTAAGGAATGCTTCGTTGACGTCGTCGACGTATAAGCCTGTCATTAGTGTCCAGTCCCATGGCGTGTACCCCAAACTGAAAGCAAGTTTGGGTTCAGGTTGTTGTTTTCCTGGTTTGGCCCATAAATATTCGCTGGTGCCACCACCATTTACTTTGGCGGCACTTAACGCGTCGATATAGACCAGTGTCCCTTCCGGGTCTTTCATATCTGACACGTTTGTGCCAATAATTGCTGGCTTAATCGGATGCATCAAAACAACATGGGAATTAATCACAGTGAAATAGCCCGATGCACCAAATCGGAGTGCTTTGATGCGAGACAATGCTTGTTTTTTAGCCTCTGCTTCAGGCATTGCACCTGATGTCGCCTGATCGCCATATTCTTTTGCGATGGATAGCGCCATGTCGGTGGCATTGCTTAACTGTACTTTGCGTTCTTCAAACCGAAGGGTTCGATTTTGCACGACATTGAACGTCATTATCAAAAGCAAGCAAACCAAGCTGATCGCTAGTTGCAGGAAAAGTTTGGTACGAAAAGTAAGTTTCATATAGGCGTAAAAAGCTTGTCTGGCAGAATGAATAAAAAAATTCCTGATCAAAACAAGTCCGTCAGGCTCCTAAACGTCAGCTGGTCGACATTCATTTAAACCAGTATGCGTTCGGACTACATTGAATGTAAATGTAAATGAAGATTTTGTTGTTTTGTGGAAATTAAGTGCGAAATTATAAGCCACATTGCATCTGCCTTCTCAAATGCGATGTCTGCGCCCTGTGTGAAGATGTCTGTGGCAGCTGGCACTGCGACAGGCATCAATCATTAAACCGATTCTTCGCACGGATCGCGCGCCAACAAGTTCGCCACCATTTCCTGCACCGGCTCGCCGTCGAACAGCACGCCTGCCACCGCATCGGTAATCGGCATGCCCACGCCCAGTTCCAGCGCCAGCGCGCGCACTGTTTTTACGCAGCGCACGCCTTCGGCCACATGCCCGAGGTCGGATATGATCGTGTCCAGCGACTTTCCTTTCGCCAAGCCCAGACCGACTTGCCGATTGCGCGACAGGTCGCCAGTGCAGGTCAGAATCAAGTCGCCCATCCCTGCCAGACCCATGAAGGTTTCTGGCTGGCCGCCGAGCACGACGCCGAGCCGCATGATTTCAGCCAGACCGCGCGTAATCAGCGCGGCGCGGGCATTCAATCCCAGCCCCAAACCATCGGCGATGCCGGTGGCTATCGCCAGGATATTCTTGACCGCGCCGCCAACTTCAACCCCGATCAGGTCCTCGCTCGAATACACCCGGATATTGCCGCCGTGAATGGCACGCACCACATGGTCCCGGAACGCGGGCGAGGTGGTGGCAAGCGTCAGTGCGCAAGGCAGGCCACGTGCGACTTCCAGTGCGAACGATGGCCCCGACAACGCGCCGGACGGGATGGCATCGCCCAGCACATCGCGTACCACTTCATGCGGCAGCATCCGGGTTTGTTCTTCGAGGCCTTTGCAGAGCCAGAGGATATTCGTCGGCGCATACGGTTTCAGGCGTTCCAGCAGATTGCGTAAACCTGCCACCGGCGTGGCCGCGATCAGCAAGCCATCGACCGCAGCATGGGCCACGGCGGAATCAAAATCGGCGCTCAGTTCGAGCGCATCCGGCAAGCGGATATCCGGCAAAAAACGCAAATTTTCTCGCCGCACCGCACTGTCCCGCATCAGTCCAGCATCGCGTCCCCACAGCACGACCCGATTGCGCTGCGCCAGCGATATCGCCAGGGCGGTGCCCCAGGCGCCAGCGCCGAGGATAGTGACAGGCATGGAGGACAAGGTAGGATCGGTTGACATGGCGGCAGGAGATTATTTAAGGAAAATGAATCGGTTTTGCAAAGTAGGGCAGGCGGTATGCCAGAACAGCGTTGCAAAGTGTTTGAATTTATTTATCTGATGTAACTCGACATTCGTAGCCGCAAATGTTGGGTTCCGCGATCAAGCCGCTAACTTAACCTACGGGCTGTATAAATAGTTACCGCAGTAAATATATGCGGAAAACAGGTGCTATTTTGGCATACTCAGGGTATTTTAAGAGCGTGCTATTCGCCCCAGACGTCGGTTGCCCTGACGTAGCCGCTCTGGCCGTCGCGGTGCTTTACTTTCAGCCAGTCGGACGTGACGGGCGCCAGTAATTCGAGCAAGACGTTTTGATCGGCGCTGAAGACGATGCTGGCGGCTTCGTCTTGTGAGGCCCGGATCTTGGCATTGGCGACGCTGACGACCACCCAACGCTGCGCGTTCAGCGCGCTGGATTCTACCCATGACAGGTCGCCGCTGGCGTCGCGCACCTTGATCCAGTTGCCATAACTCAAGATTACTTCGAGCGGCATATTGCGCGGCGCGATGAACAATTTTGCGCCGAGCACGGACGGCGCGTCGTACAGGATAGCAGGCGCCGCTGCGACCGATTTAAAATCGGCCGCCTGCGCGGAGCCAAGCTGCGCGATGCATCCCAAACATACCGATACAGCAAAAACTGCAGTCTTCATGAACGGGCTCCGGCAGGGCGGCACAATGCGTATTTTAGTGCTTGGTTGGGACACTATCCGGCGCCAGGATGGCGGACGATTCGGGTTCAGCGCTGGCTTCTTCCTCTTGTCCACCGGCGGCTTGTTCAGCGAGTGCTTGCTGACGCTGCTGGAAAAACACTTCGAAATTGATTTCGGACAAATGGACTGGTGGGAATCCGGCGCGGGTAATCGCGTCGGCGATGTTGGCGCGCAAGTACGGATACACGATGTTCGGGCAACCAATGCCGAGCAAAGCTTCAATCTGCTCAGGCGGAATGTTGCGCGCCTCAAAAATCCCGGCTTGCTTGCCTTCGACCAGAAACGCCACTTTGTCATTGATCTTGGCGGTGACGGTAATCGTCACAGTGGATTCATAAATCCCTTCAGCCAGGTTGTCGACGCCGACATCGACTGCGACTTCGATATTTGGTGCTTCTTGTTCGAGGAAAATTGCCGGCGAATTTGGTTGCTCCAGAGACATGTCTTTCAGGTAGACGCGCTGGATTTGGAATAGCGGTTGTTGTGCTTCTTCAGTCATGAAATGCTTTCATAAGGTGTGAAAATGGGCGCTGGGGAATATGCAAGAATATGCAATCGTATCTCCCGCGCCCGTCTGGCTAGCTATTGTAATACCGGGGATGGAGCTTAAGCCGCTTTGAGCAACGCATCAAGCGTGCCTGCATGATCCAGTGCCGACAAGTCGTCGAAACCGCCGACGTAGGTGTCGCCGATATAGATTTGCGGCACGGTGCGACGGCCGGTCTTTTCCATCATCGTGTCGCGCTGTTGCGGGTCCAGATCAATCCTGATTTTTTCAATGTCGACCACGCCTCTGGCGTTCAAAAGACGCTCCGCCATGGTGCAATAAGGGCAAACTCCGGTGCTGTACATCAATACATGTGCTGTCATATTTTTTACTCTTTCCTATTTAACGGTTGGCAAGCCTTGTGCCTGCCAAGCAATCATGCCGCCATCCAGACTCACCGCTTCGCTGAAGCCGGCTTTTTTGAGTCGTGCGGTGGCGCTGGCCGAACGGGTTCCGGTCGCACAAACGACGATCACGGGCTTAGTCTTGAATTTTTCGATTTCGCCCAATTTCGACGGCAGTATTTTTTGGCTGATGTTTTTTGCGCCCTGCAAATGACCGGCAGCGAATTCATCCGGTTCGCGCACATCCAGAATCAAGGACTTGCCCTGATTGATGATCTGGGTTGCCTGCAATAAACTTACTTTAGAACCGCGCCGCAACAAGCCGGGCAATAACAAAGCGCCGCCCGACAACAGAACCAAGCCAATCAAGCTGATATTTTCAAGAAGGAATTTCACAAGTTTCCAATGATAAAAGTCACATAAAATTATCCATAACCGTGCCTGAACCGGCAGCTGCAAACAAGCAGTTTCAAACCGGCAAGCACCGTTTGAGTCGCATCAGCGCTACTCTACAATGGCCGGCTTTACGATGAATGGACCGCAGTCAAGCGCATCATTATAAAATAGAAGACAAAATTCAATCTAATGCAACTACAACACAGCCCGAACGCAGCCTAAATTAAGCTTCGTACTTAACCTTTCTTTACGTTTTCCATTTCCCAATATGTATAAATTAGTCTTAATGCGCCACGGTGAATCCACCTGGAATCTTGATAATCGCTTCACCGGATGGACCGACGTCGATCTGACGGCAAAAGGCGTCGCCGAAGCAAAACAGGCCGGCGTCTTGCTGCGTGAAGCCGGTTTTACCTTCGACCTCGCTTACACCTCGGTGCTCAAACGTGCGATTCGCACGCTGTGGGGCACGCTCGACGAGATGGACCTGATGTGGCTGCCGGTAGAGCACGACTGGCGCCTCAACGAGCGTCACTACGGCGCTTTGCAAGGTTTGAACAAGGCCGAAACCGCAGCGCAATACGGCGAAGCACAAGTATTGGCATGGCGCCGCAGTTACGATACTCCGCCGCTGCCGCTGGAGCCGCAAGACCCGCGCAATTCGTATGACGACCCGCGTTATGCCCGCCTCCCGCGGGCACAGATTCCGCGCACCGAATGCCTGAAAGATACCGTGGCGCGCGTGATGCCAGCCTGGGACGATTCCATCGCTCCCGCCATCCGCGCCGGCAAACGCATCATCATCAGCGCCCACGGCAACAGCCTGCGAGCGCTGATCAAGATGCTCGACGGCATCAGCGACGCCGATATCGTTGGATTGAACGTCCCCAACGGGCAACCGCTGGTATATGAGCTGGACGCCGATTTGAAGCCGATCAGAAGCTATTACCTGGGCGACCAGGCAGCCATCGCCGCGGCAGCGCAAGCGATTGCCAGCCAGGGCAAGGCGAAGTAATTCGGCACCGATATAACTTCAGCCCGTTATCAATTGCGGGCACCCTCTCTCCCAACCCTCTCCCACAAGTGGGAGAGGGTTGGGAAGAGGGAACTCAAACAGTCATTACCTAGCCGCTGATGTCAAATTTGCCAGAGCATAACCAACACCCTGACGGGCGCAGCAGCAGAACCTGGTTCGCAGCACTGGCGCATGGCGCCGTGCTGTGTTGCGTTTTGAGCGTATCCCTGTCTGTAGCGCAGAGTGTTTTTGCTGCCGACAAGATAACCGAGCGCACCCAACAAAAAACGGTTGCCGAATCCGAGCGCACCGATTTACAGCAAAAGTTGAGCGAGCTGAAGCGCGATATCGCCAAAACCGAAACCGCCAAAGATGGCGCTGCCCAGGCATTGGCTACATCTGAAAGCGCGATTTCAGACGCCAGCCGCTCCCTGCGTAACCTGGGAGAAGAGCAAGCACAAACCGAATCCAGGTTAGCGGAACTAGCGCAACAACACAGTGAACTCACCAAAACGGTACAGACGGGGCAAAATCAATTAGCCCAATTATTGCGGGAGCAATATATGGCAGGCAATGAAGATCGCACCAAGCTTTTGTTGTCGGGCGATAACCCCAACCGCATCAACCGCGAATTGCGATACATGGGCTACGTGTCGCAAGCGCAAGCTCGCATGGTCGAATCGCTGCGCATCAATCTGGCAGCGGTCGAGGTCAACCAGGCTGCAGCGCAGAACGCCAAAGACGAACTGGATGAAATCGCCCGTGAAAAGAACCAGCAAAAAGCTTTGCTGCAACAAGAAAAAGTCCGGCGCGCGCGTTTATTGACGCAACTGTCGAGCAAACTCGTGACGCAGCGCAAAGAAGCCGGCCATCTGGAGCGCGATGATCAACGTCTGGCAGGATTGGTAACGAAGCTGGCGCAGCTCATCGAAGCGCAGAAAAAAGCTGAGGGAATTGCCCGGGAGAAGCGGCGCCAGGAACAGTTGGCTGCCAGGGTTAAAGCTAAAGCTAAAGCTGAGCAATTGCGGCAACTTGCTTTGCGAGCGCAAAAAAACGCCGGCAGCAAAGCCTCGACCCCAGCTCCAGCGCTAACTTCAGTCGAAAAAAACTTACAAATGCGTTCAGACGCTGAAGACGCCGCGCTGAAACCGGCAGAGTCACTGGCGCGTAATGAACTTACGCCGGATGCAAGCGTTCAGGAAGGCGTCTTCGCTAAAATGCGGGGGCAGTTGCGGTTGCCGATACGCGGCGAATTGGCGGTGAAATTCGGTAGCAAACGCGGCGACGGCCCCAATTCAAAAGGGGTGTTCATCCGAGCCGCCGAGGGCCTTGAGGTCAAGGCCGTCGCGCCGGGGCGTGTTATATTCGCGGACTGGTTGCGCGGTTTCGGCAATCTGATCATCGTGGATCATGGCAGTCACTACATGACGATTTACGGTAATAATCAAGCCCTTTTCAAACGCTTGGGAGATGCGGTTAAATCGGGCGAAACCATCTCAAGCACAGGCAATAGCGGCGGTAGCGAGCAATCCGGCTTATACTTTGAAATGCGGCATCAGGGCCGCGCATTCGACCCACTCGGCTGGGCAACTATTAGGTGAAACATGGGCAGCAAACTCAAGGGCAGCAAACTCAAAAATTTCGGTCTGATCAGTCTCGGCTTGATTGCTGGCGTAGCCGCATCCATGCAGTTTTCTGCACTTGCGCAAAAGTCAGTAACTTCCCCGCTTCCTTATGAGGAATTGCGTCAGTTGGCTGATGTATTTGGCCTGATCAAATCCGACTACGTCGAACCGGTTGAAGATAAAAAGCTGCTGACCGAAGCCATCTCCGGCATGGTGGCATCGCTCGACCCGCATTCATCTTATCTGGACAAAAAAGCATTCAAGGAATTACGCGAAGGCACCCAAGGTAAATTTGTCGGCCTCGGGATCGAGGTCGGGATGGAAGACGGCTTTGTAAAAGTCATTTCGCCGATTGAAGATTCTCCCGCATATCGCGCTGGCATCAAGGCCGGCGATTTGATTACCCGTCTCGATTCCACGCCGGTCAAGGGCATGACGCTGGAGCAGGCCGTCAAGAAAATGCGAGGCGAACCGGATACCAAAATCACGCTGACCATCGCGCGTAAAGATGAAGACAAGCCGCTGATCATTCCCATTGTTCGGCAAGAAATCCACGTCCAAAGCGTTAAAGCAAAAATAATCGAGCCCGGATACGGATGGCTGCGCGTAGCACAGTTCCAGGAACCAACGGTAGAAGACCTTGTCAGGAAAATTAACGCCATGTACAAGGAAGAGCCGAATCTGAAAGGCCTGGTACTCGATCTGCGCAATGATCCGGGCGGCGTATTGCCTGGCGCAATTGGCGTTTCCGCAGCATTCCTGCCAAAAGATGTGGTGGTGGTGTCCACCAATGGCCAGTTGCCGGATTCCAAGGCTACCTTTTATGCCCAGCCCGAATTTTATGCATCAAGATCATTGGGCGATCCCCTCGCCAAACTGCCGGCTGCAGTCAAAAAAGTGCCGATGGTAGTGCTGGTTAACACCGGCTCTGCTTCAGCGTCCGAAATCGTGGCGGGCGCATTGCAGGATTACAAGCGCGCAATCATCATGGGCACCCAAACATTCGGCAAAGGCTCGGTACAAACCATCCGGCAATTGTCGGCTGATACTGCGGTGAAACTCACTACCGCACGCTATTACACGCCGAATGGCCGCTCCATCCAATCCAAGGGCATCACGCCTGATTTACTGGTCGAAGAATACGTGGATGGCGATGGTTTGAACGGCTTGCGACTGCGCGAAGCCGACCTTCAAAATCATCTGATCAACGATTTGGTCAAGCAGCCTGAGGTTGTCGATCCCACTCGTGATGCTCTAGAAGAAGAGCAACGGCTGATCGCTCTTGAGAAAAAGCGCAAGCCGCTGGAATTTGGTGGGCCGGAAGACTTCCAGTTGGCACAGGCAATGAATCACCTCAAAGGATTGCCAGTGCAACTTGCCAAAGTTAAGCCGGAAACTGCCGGTAGTTCGGTAGTTGAAAAAGCGGATAAAGCAGACAAAGCAGACAAGAAAAAATAATCGCCAGCACCCGCAAAAAATGCCGCAGTAATGCGGCTTTTTTGTGGGCATCACTTCTTGGATTACACCTGGGTCGACGCACGATGAACGACAATCAACTATTACGCTATTCACGCCACATCCTGCTGGATGACATCGGCATAGAAGGGCAGGAGAAAATCCTGGCGGCTCACGCGCTGATTATCGGCGCCGGTGGACTGGGCTCACCCGCTGCGTTCTATCTGGCTTCCGCCGGCGTAGGCACCATCACTCTGGTCGACAACGACACCGTTGACCTGACCAATTTGCAGCGACAAATTTTGCACACCACTGAGCGCGTCGGCGAGGCCAAAGTACTTTCCGGGCAAAAAACTCTGGCACAAATCAATCCTGAGGTAAGCGTAATCTCCCTTAATGAACGATTGCAAGGCGACCGGCTGGCAGAGTTGGTTGCACAGGCCAGCGTGGTCCTCGATTGCAGCGACAATTTTGCCACCCGCCATGCGATAAACTGCGCCTGCGTGGCCCATCGCGTTCCGTTGGTGTCGGGAGCAGCCATCAAGTTCGATGGCCAAATCAGTGTTTTCGATCAACGCGCAGAAGACGCTCCCTGCTACGCCTGCCTATTCCCGCCCGATCAACAATACGAAGAAATCCGGTGTGCGACCATGGGCGTATTTGCGCCGCTGGTCGGCATCATCGGATCAATGCAGGCGGCAGAAGCCTTGAAATTGATTGCAGGAATAGGCAAATCCCTGGCAGGACGTCTATTGCTGCTCGACGCCCGCGACATGGAATGGACCAGCATCACCATCCCCCGCAACCCGCATTGCGCGGTGTGCGGGCACTGACTTTGCTATTGGGAGATTTTGCTCCCCTCTCCTGCTTGCGGGAGCATAGGTATCTACACAACTTGCAGCTATAAATCGCAAGATCGCATTGCTCCCCTCGCCCGCGTGTGGGAGAGCAGCTGTGTTCCAAGTCAAGGGGAATTTGGGTCAAAATTATCGTCCCAAGGTTTTCCTGACTTCATAATTGCATTCAGAATCGTCAGCAATTTATGCATACATGCGACCAATACCACTTTCTTGGGTTTGCCC
>JBGSTZ010000144.1:0-5413 GCA_041736255.1 Burkholderiaceae bacterium | reverse complement strand
GCAGCCTCCGGCAGCGCCGCTTTGCTGAACCAGATCGCTGCTGCGCTGGCGACAGGCAATGCGGTGCTGGTCGCCGCGCAATCTGCCAGCCTGATTCCGTCCGGCTTGCCACAGCAGGTGCGCGCGCAGATCCGTATCAGCGAAAACCTGAAGCAGGATGTCGGGATCGCGATTGCGCTGGTCGATGGCGCGCAAATGGCAA
This sequence comes from Burkholderiaceae bacterium, assembly GCA_041736255.1. Classification (GTDB taxonomy): domain Bacteria; phylum Pseudomonadota; class Gammaproteobacteria; order Burkholderiales; family Burkholderiaceae_D; genus AVCC01. The sequence goes on along the minus strand of JBGSTZ010000144.1, from coordinate 5,211 downwards.
ACATGCTGCCGCTGCTGGCAGCGCGCGAAGGCGCCTTGATTCCCACCGTGGAAAGCACCGAAACCGACGCCATCGCGTTGTGGCGGCTGGTGGCCGAACGCGCACTCTGCATCAACACCACGGCGGCCGGCGGCAATGCCAGTTTGATGACGCTGGAAGGCTGACTGGTTGATGCTTTGCTGCTTATTGAGTGCGGGTTCGACGCAACCTGTCACAGATAGGACCAGGCATCCGCTGTCACTTTAGCCGAGCTTCAACATCTAAACGGAAATGGCCTGCTAAAGAGCGGGTTCAGGCTTACCCAGATCGAATTTACGCACCAGTTCGGTCAGTTCGGTCGCCTGTTGATGCAGTGAGGCAGCAGCCGATTGCTCCTTCAGGTTTTGTACGTAAAGGGCTACGCTGTTACTGCCCTCTGCATAAAAGCGGAAAGCCAATTATAAGAACAATCCGCGTCGCCCTTGTCCAGTAAGTCCATGAAGGCGAATGACGACGCGAAAGAGTTAAAACAGCAGATCCGGCAGGAAGAGTGAAATCGACGGAATGTAGGTCACCATCGCCAGGAACAGCAGCAATACCATGGTCCAAGGCAAGGCCGCTCGTGCCACCGCCATGATCGACATTTTGGTGATGCCCGCGGTGACAAACAGGTTCAAGCCTATCGGCGGCGTGACCATCCCGATCTCCAGATTCACCACCATGATGATGCCGAGGTGAACCGGATCGATCCCGAGCGCCGTGGCGATCGGAAACAATATAGGAGCCAGAATCAAAATGATGCCTGTGGGCTCCATGAACATGCCTGCGATCAGCAACAAGATGTTCACTACAACCAGGAACTGCCAGTCCACCATGCCCCAGCCTATGATAGCCTCGGCGATGGTCTGCGGAATACGTTCGGTCGTCAGCACATGCGCAAACAGCAGCGCATTGGCGACAATAAACATCAGCATCACCGTAACCTTGCCTGACTCCAGCAGCACACGGGGAGTCTGCAGCATGCCGATGTCGCGGTAGACAAACACGGCGATAAAGAAGGCATACACCGCCGCCACGGCTGCAGCTTCGGTCGGCGTGAAAATGCCGCCGTAAATGCCGCCCAGGATGATGACAATCAGCAGCAAGCCCCATAACGAATCCCGGCCGGATTTCAGGATTTCAGCGATGGGTGCGCGCGGCTGGCGCGGCAGATCCAGCATGCGCGCACGCACATAGATGGCGATCATTAACATCAGTCCCAGCACCAAGCCAGGGATCACGCCTGCCATGAACAGCTTGCCGACCGATGTTTCAGTAGCCGCACCATAGACCACCATCACGATAGATGGTGGAATCAGAATTCCCAGCGTACCGGCATTACAAATCACGCCGGCGGCGAATGGCTGCGGATAGCCAGCACGCACCATGCCGGCGATCACAATTGCGCCGACGGCCACCACGGTCGCGGGTGATGAGCCCGACACCGCTGCAAACAGCATGCAAGCCAGTACTGAAGCCATGGCCAGTCCGCCGCGTAAATGCCCAATGCAGGCATTGGCAAAGCGGATCATCCGTCGGGCCACGCCGCCGGTGGTCATGAAAGAGCCACCGAGAATAAAAAAGGGAATCGCCAGCAGCGTGTAGTGCTCGGAGGTTTCGAATAGTTTGAGTGATAGCGAAGCCATCGAATCCTGGGCAAACATCATGATAGTGACGATCGAGGACAAGCCAAGCGCGACTGCGACCGGCATGCCCAGCCCCATGAAGACAAACAGCAAAAGAAATAGCGCAGCTATCGTCATTTTTGTACTCCATCACTTGGTTCGTCGTCTCTCAGCTTCAGTGCTTCCTTGGCTTCATCACCGAGCAGATGCACTTCTTGTCCGCTGACCAGCCCCCAGAACACCTGGCCGAAGCGAAACGCCAGCAGTGCAAAGCCGACCGGTAAAATCGCACGGGGAATCCAGCTCTGTACTGGCATGTCTTGCATCAGGATACCGACGTCGTACATTTTTTTTACATATTGGAAACTGCCGAACATGACCAGCAGCGCATAGACGATGCAAAGCGCAGCTGCCAGCGAACCAACGATGCGCGCGGCCGTGCTGCCCAGCGCGTTGACCAATGCGTCGACTCCGATGTGTGCACCGACCCGCACGCCGTACGACATGCCGATAAAGATCAGCCACGCGAACATGACCCCGGTTAATTCCAGAGACCAGACGAAGTTGTAGTTAAAGCCGTAACGCGCAATCACCTGAACGAAGGTAATCAACGTCATCGCCGCCATCAGGAAAGTGATTAGACCTTCCTCCAGATGTTCGAGTAAGCGCATAGTCAAAAAAAGCCTGCAGCGCAGGCTTTTCCTATGTTGTTATTGGTTGGACTTCACGGCGGCGTCGATCAGGTCTTGCCCGATGTCACTCTCGAATTTTTTCCACACGGGCTGCATTGCTTTACGCCATGCGGCCACGTCTTCCTTGGACAGTTGCTGGACCTTGGCCCTGCCGGCATCCATAATTTTCTTGCGGTCGGCTTCGCTGAAGTCATTGGCCAGCTTGTTGGCGTGCTTGGTGGCTTCATTCATTGACTCGCCTAGACCTTTGCGGATATCCGCTGGCAATCCATCCCACCATTTGGCATTGGTAACGACCATGTAGTCGAGCACGCCGTGGTTGGTTTCGGCAATGGTCTTTTGTACTTCATAAAACTTCTGCGAGTAAATGTTCGACCAGGTGTTTTCCTGGCCATCGACCACACCGGTCTGCAGCCCTTGGTAGACTTCCGAAAAAGCCATTTTTTGCGGACTGGCGCCCACCGCACGGAACTGCGCTTCCAGCACATCAGACGACTGAATGCGGAACTTCAGACCCTTGATGTCTTCAGGCCGAACCAGCTTGTCCTGGTTGGAAGACATCTGTTTCATGCCGTTGTGCCAGTAACCCAGACCACGCAAGCCGCGGTTGACCATCGAATCAAATAGGGATTTTCCCTGCGGACTGGCCTGGAAGCGATCAACCGCTGCCATATCGTCGAACAGGAAGGGTAGATCGAAAATCTGAATTTTCTTGGTATAGCGGTCGAACTTTGATAACGACGGAGCAATTATCTGAACGTCGCCCAGCAGCAGCGCTTCCATTTCCTTGCCGTCGCCAAACAGCTGTGAACTCGGGAACACCTGGACTTGAACCTTGCCTGGAAATTTCTTTTCGACCAATTCCTTGAATTTCAGGGCACCCTGGCCTTTTGGTGTGTTTTCAGCCACAACGTGGCTGAACTTGATCACGATAGGGGACTGGGCGGACGCGACCAGGGGCAGAGCCAGCGCACCAGCAATAATGCCGACCGTGGCAAGAACATGACGGCGCATACGATTTGCAATTTTCATCTTGTGTCTCCGGAGTTATTAGAAATGCAGCCAAAATACTTTTTAGCCGGGTCTAAATGCTATCTTAAAAAAAATGTCCGCACTATACGTAGAAACCGACACAGACGCCCATTTGATATCTGTCGCTCAGAACGCATTGTCATTTTTTAGCAGAGACTTCTGATTGTTACAGCGCTTAACTTGCATTGTTATAAATATATTTTTAAAAGAACTTGATCATAATTAAGTGAAGTTAATAGTATTTATAGTATCGAATGAAGATGTTGCGCATGCATTCCGGCACACATTCTTTTCACGATATTGAACGCGTAACGTTGCGCGACCCGCTCCAGAAAACTGTTGAAGTCGATGCTGGCGTTTTCATTCGCTTTATCTGAAATGGTTCGCACTACTGCAAACGGGATGCCAAATTCAAAGCAGACCTGCGCTACTGCAGCGCCTTCCATCTCGACCGCGAGTACTTCCGGCAACACTAGTTTTAAAGCAGTAATTTTATCGCTGCTGGTGATGAATTCATCACCACTGGCCACCACGCCGTGGTGCAGGCGCGGCGCTTTCAGTTTGAACGCCGCTTTGTCTTGCATTTCAATCGCATGAGTCCAGTCCAGCTCCAGAAAATCGTGCGCGGCTTGCCCGACCAGATCGCTTAACGCCACATCGGAAGCAAAAGCGCTGATACCAATCAGCGGAATTTCAAAGCGCGGCGCCAATGGTGTTGCATCCATATCGTGCTGAATCAGACTTTCAGCCAGCACGATATCGCCAACCTCGACATTGTGCGCAGCGCTACCGGCCACACCGGTAAACACGATATGGGTCACGTTAAAACGTTCGATCAGGGTAGCTGCAGTTGCCGATGCAGCAACTTTTCCAATTCTGGACAAAACGCAAATGCAATCAATCCCCCATAGGGAACCGGAAGTGTAGTTGCGCAAGCCGCGCTGGATGCACTGTTTCCCGTGCATTTGTTCTATCAAGCCGGTTTGTTCTTCATGCAAGGCGCTGATAAGCCCCAGACGGATTTTTTTGTTTGTCATGTTTTTTGGCTGCAGGATGTTTACTGGGGTTTTAATACTTTGTTTATATATATAAATAGTAGTAATAGTTAACGCTCGCACGTGCCTGTGGATAAGTGCATAAAATCAAATAATTTCATGTAGTTAGCTATTTCATAAAGTCTGCATAAAGACGGTATGTTAACAGGATAGATTCTGGAAAACATTTTAACCGTGTCGGTATACCGCAGTTATGCACAAAACCCCGGGGTTGATATCCCAAGAGTTATCCACAGGGAAAATCATAAAAAACTCTTTTTAGGTAATTTTTCTCCTGCTTTGGCTAAGTTATCCACATTTCCTGTTTGAATTTGCATTCCAAAATTATTCTTGGGCCGGCTGGCAAGCTTAAAAATAATTTTGACACCCCAAAGTCGCTAAATTGCCTGTCAGTGCCTGTAGCGATGGATTCAAGGCTTTCTGGCGGCACGCATCGGCTTATTGCGGCAGTACAAACATGTGTTGATTACAAATTACGGAAAACTGATTTTTTATAAAGCGGATATCGCGTTATTGAAGACACGTGTTTGTTTTTTAAAAATACTGTGTTCAGCAAAAGCGAAGAAATTTGATTTGATATGACTTTACTTACGAGATTGATTTTGGTTTTTCTTGATTTTGCTTAACGCTTTATATATATAAATAGTAGTAAGTAATCATGCGTAACTTATTTCAAATTTTTCGCCGTATCCTTGAAAAATTTCGCTGACTTCATGCAACAGGTTTTCCCTTGTCCAAGTGGTAAATTTTCGCCAATGGTACTTGGCCTGTTTCCACAAGATTTCGATC
>JBGSTZ010000105.1:0-11549 GCA_041736255.1 Burkholderiaceae bacterium | reverse complement strand
GAGATGCGGGCGCGCGCCAGATGGTAGGCCACGGTGCGGTTCAGCAGCGCGATTTGCTGCTGCGCCAGCGCCAGATCCGGCGCACTGCTGGATAGCGCATTGGTGACGACGGTGAGTGGCGTCTTCAGCGCGTGCGCCAGATTGCCGACGTAGCAACGGGCGCGCTCGACGGCTTGATGGTTCTCTGTCACCAGCGCATTGATTTCTTGAAATAACGGCGCAATTTCATCCGGTGCGTTATCCGCCAGCCGTGCATGTTGGCCACGCCGTATCGCGTGCAATACATGTTTAGCCTGGCGCAATGGCCGCAGCCCGGCGATCACGATCAGGCATACGCCGGCCACCAGCAGCGCACCGAGCGCGCTCAAGCCAAACAGCAAGCTACGCCGCAGGCTGGTGATTTCGCGCTCTGTATTCTGCTGCCCCACGGCGACTTGCACCCACACTGTCTGCTTGACATCGGGCAGCGTGATGGCACGCGCCAATAAGCGCACACTTTCATTGCGAGGGCCTTTGATGGTGCTCCACTGTGCGCCGATATTGTTGGCGCTGTTGTTGGGCCGGGGCGGCGGCAGAACCTCGTCCCACAAGGATTTTGAACGCAGCAGCTTACCCGCTGCAGTGATTTGCCAGTAAACGCCGGACAACGGTTGCTCGAACTCGGGCGTGGGCAGGCTGTGCGGCAAATGGATCAGGCCGCGCGCATCGAATTCGACGTTCGCGGTAACCGCATCATGCAGCGCAGATATTCTGGCGTCAGCAGCATTCTGCAACTGGCGCGTGGTGACTTGGTTCACGTACAAGCCGACCACTGTCAAACCCAACACGACCCATAGTGCAGACAGCATGGCCAGGCGCAGCGTGATGGATTTCATGGCTGCGCCGATATTTTAGGCCACATCGGGCTGCACTATCCGGTAGCCCTGGCCGCGCAGAGTTTCGATTTTGTCGTCACCGAGTTTCTTGCGCAGGCGCGCCACCAGCACTTCCAGAGTATTGCTGTCACGGTCGAAATCCTGGCTGTACAGGTGTTCGGTAAGCTCGGTTTTTGAGATCGGCCGGCCGGCGTGGTGCGCCAGATAAGCCAGCAAACCGTATTCCATCGCAGTCAGCCGCACCGGCGAGCCGGCCAGGCTGACACTTTGCGTGACGGTATCCAATTGCAGATTGCCGACAATAATCGTCGCACTGGCTCGGCCCTGACTGCGCCGCACCAGCGCATTGATGCGTGCCAGCAGCTCGGCCATTACGAACGGCTTGACCAGATAATCGTCGGCGCCGGCATTTAGGCCATCGACCTTGTCGGTCCAGGCGTCGCGTGCGGTCAGGATCAACACCGGCATCGTGTGCCCATCCTTGCGCCACTGGCGCAGTACGGATAAGCCATCGAGTTGCGGCAAACCCAAATCCAGAATCACAGCGTCATAGGGTTCCGTCTCGCCCAGGAATTTTCCTTCGCGTCCATCCGGCGCCAGATCGACCGCGTAGTTGTGTTCCAGCAGTACGGTTTTGATTTGCCGGGCGATTTCAATATTGTCTTCCACTATTAATACGCGCATTAGCGTTTCTCCTGTACCTGGCCTTTGGCGCCGATGATACAGCCCGTTTGCGCATTGATTTTCAATTTGTAGACGCGACCGTTGGCCGGCAGCAACTTGAGCTCGTAGACCCATATTCCATCATCGCGCTCCAATTCGGTCTTGACCACCCGGCCAACATAGCGCTGCTCTACCTGATCCAGAATTTCGGCCAAAGGCAAGATTTGTCCGGCTGCCATGGCGGCACGGGCACGGTCGTGCTGGTCGTGCTCTTCACCATCATCGTCGGCGTGCAGACTGCCGGCGGCGAACGCGATCAACACACTCAGTAAGAAGAATCGAAATGTTTTCATATCTCCAAGCATGGCAATGCAAACCTGAACTGGTGCTGAACGAAGCGATAAGCGCCGGTTCAGCAGCCGCTGATTAATATCCGGCCATGGCTTGCGCATCCTGGCGCCAGCCACCAACCGGAGAACACAAATGCAAAAAATACGAAAAATTATGTTACTGCTCAGCTTGATGTTTGGCACCACAGCGTGGGCGGCAAATCCGCAAGAAATGGTGCAGCAATATGAAGCATCTTCCGGCAAAGCCTCGATACAGCGCGGCCAACAATTTTTTACCAGCAAGCACGGGCGCGAATGGAGTTGCGCCAGCTGCCATAGCGCAGTCCCGAACAAAACCACCCAGCATATCGTCACCGGCAAAAGCATCTTGCCGCTGGCACCAGCCGCTAACGAGCAACGCTTCACCGATTCAGCAAAATCCGAAAAATGGTTCAAGCGCAATTGCAAGGACGTACTGGCCCGCGAGTGCACTTCGCAGGAAAAGGTCGACATCATTGCCTGGCTACTGACCGTTAAAAAATAACAACAATTACACAAATATCAAACAAGGACGTCATCATGCATAAAATTACCCGCCTGCTCCTCACCGGAAGTTGTGCCGCCCTGCTCTCAGTCAACGCGCTGGCCGACGATATCGTCATGCCTAATAACATGCCTAAATCGTATGCGGCCGAATGCGCCAGTTGCCACATTCCTTATGCGCCGGGCTTGTTGCCCTCCAAATCCTGGCTCGGCATCATGGGTTCGCTGGACAAACATTACGGCACCGATGCCAGCATCGATGCACAATCGGTGACCGAGATTTCGGCCTGGCTGAACAAGTATTCGGCCACTTCGCGCAAATTTGCCGAGGCGTCGTCCGACAACCGCATCAGCAGCAGCGCATGGTTCGCCCGCAAGCATCGCGAAGTCAGCAAGAATGTCTGGCTGCGCGCCTCGGTCAAGAGTCGCGCCAACTGCTCAGCCTGTCATACCCAGGCGGCACAGGGCGATTTCGAGGAAGACAACATCAGGATTCCGAAATGAAAACCCAAAAATCCGCTCTGGTCTGGGACTTGCCGACCCGGGTCTTTCATTGGTCGCTCGCGCTCTCCTTTCTAGGCGCATGGCTGACTTCGGAAAGCGAGTACTGGAAGCTCTGGCATGTCAGCTTCGGCTATTCGATGGCGCTGTTAATCGCATTTCGCCTGATCTGGGGCGTAGCCGGCACACGTTACGCCCGTTTCAGTCAGTTTGTGCGCGGGCCGGGCGCAATCGTCGCGTATTTTCGCTCCTGGCTGCAGTTCCGACCCGCGCATTATGTCGGCCACAATCCGGCCGGTGCACTGGCGATTCTGGCGATACTCGGTGTGACCGTAGTGCTGGTAGCCAGCGGTTACGCCAGCTATGAGGAAATCGGCGGCGAATGGCTGTCCGAAATCCATGAAACGTTGGCCGATCTGTTGATGGCAATCGTCGCAATCCATATCGCAGCCGTGATCCTGACTTCGCTGGCGCACAAGGAAAATCTGGCGCGCGCGATGCTGACCGGCAAAAAAATACTTGCTGCAGGCGAAGAAATCCGCTCGTCAAGACCGATTTTCGCGCTGATTTTGGTGGGTTTGCTGGCGGGATTGTGGTGGTTTATGTTTGCTTGAGGCTTGAGGCTTTATGCCGGAGGCCGGATGTGGCAGTCAACCGGCGCATGATTTGTCGCAAATCAAAGCCAAAAGATATCTTTATGCAACTATTGATATGCGGAAATTTACGCGTTTGCGGCGTCGCACAGACCGCATCCAGCGTCACCGTATGTCAAATCCCATTTGTAAAGAGTTGCATGTGAAACTGGACTGCCCCATGTCAAATGCCAACAATCCCGAAACTGGCAATGCTGCAAACCTGATACTTGATTCCACCAAATCCCGGCACATGCAGGAAAAATTAGAACGGTGTCAACCGCCCTTGAGATTCGCCGCGCAATTAAGAATCCACCTCAGGCAGAGCAGCCTCAGAACCCAAATCGGATTGGCGGCCGGGCTGTTTCTGATTTTGATACTCGTATCCCAGGCATTGCTGCTGTTTTCTGCTGCGCGCGATGAGTTGAAACAAAGTCTGTCGGGGCAACTTGAGGTTTTGGTCAACCAGGTAGCAACCGAACTGGACGACAAGGTTTTGATGCGCGTTGCCTTTCTGGAGGCCATGGCGCGCAAATTCCCGCAGAGTGCGCTGCAGAACGTCAGTGAGGCCGAGCGCTACTTCCGCGACTCGGCAATTCTTTCTATCCTGATCGACGACCTGTACTTGTTCTCAGCAGAAGGCAGTCTGCTTGTAGATTGGCCGATCGCGCCCGGACGACGGGGATTGGACATGACGGACCGCGATTACATTCAGGGCGTGATCCATAAGGGACAGACCACCGTCTCCAAGCCGATTATGGGGAGAGCGACCAAGCAACCGATGGTTGTGATTGCAGTTCCGATCCGCAATGCCGAGGGCAAGCTGATGGGCATCCTGGGAGGTGTAGTGAACCTTCAAAAATCACGGCTTCTTGAGCCCTTGTCCACCACCCGGGTGGGGCAGACAGGCTATTTCTATCTTGTGGGCCCGGAACGGCTGACGATCATGCATCCGGACCGGACCAAAATACTAAAGCCCATTACTGCACTTGGCATGAATCCGGCGCTCGATCGCGCTCTGAATGAAAACTTTGAAGGAACCGTGGAGGGCGTCGATAGCAGAGGGATTAAAGGGCTGTTCAGCTTTAAACGACTGCCCCATACCGGCTGGGTATTGGCAGCCGTGCTGCCCTCCAGTGAAGCCCTTGCGGCAGTAAACAAGTTGCGTTTGCGGGTAACACTGCTTACCGCCCTCTCGCTGATTCTGACCATAGCGGTGATCATGCTCATCGTGCGGCGCTTTACCCGCCCGCTGGAATTGCTCACGGACTTTTTGGAATCCACCCGAACACTTTCTCATCCGCCAGCACTAGTCCATAGCTGCAAGGAAACCGACCGCTTATCGGATGCCTTTTCCAACTTTGTAGTCCAGCAAAAAATCACCCAAGAAAAACTTTCTATTGCAACCCAGCGTGCCGAGGCCGCCAATGCCGATCTTCGCATCGCCGCCATCGCCTTTGAATCCCAGGAAGGCATGTTTATTACCGATGCAGAGAACGTGATCTTGCGGATCAATCAGGCATTTACCGATATCACCGGCTATACAACGGCAGAAGCAGTCGGTCAGACCCCGGACTTGTTCGGCTCGGGCCGCCATGACGCCAAGTTTTTCGCTGCCATGTACGACAGCCTTCAGCGCTCCAGAGCATGGCAAGGCGAGATCTGGAACCATCGCAAAAACGGGGAGATCCATCCTGTATGGCTGACGATTACCGCGGTTATTGATAGCGAGGGCGCACTTACCCATTATGTTTCAACGCTAACCGACATCAGCCAGCGCAAGGCGGCAGAAAAAGAAATACAGTATCTGGCTTTCTACGACCCGCTCACGCGACTGCCCAACCGCCGTCTTCTGATCGACCGCGTGCAACAAGCTCTTGCCTCCAGTGCGCGTAGTGAGCGCACGGGTGCGCTGCTGTTCATCGACCTGGACAATTTCAAGATGCTCAACGACACTCTCGGCCACGACAAAGGGGATCTGCTGCTGCAGCAAGTGGCCCAACGTCTGTCGACCTGCGTGCGCGAAGGCGACAGCATTGCCCGCATCGGTGGTGATGAATTCGTGCTGGTGCTCGAAGACCTGAGCAAGGACACGAATGAAGCCGCCACGCAAGCCGAGGCCATTGGCGAAAAGATACTCGCTGCCCTCTACCATCCGTACGATCTGGCCGGACACGAGTATCACAACACACCGAGCATCGGCGTCACCTTGTTTGAAAATCATAAAAACAGCATCGATGAACTGATGAAACACGCCGACCTTGCGATGTACGAGGCCAAGAAAGCAGGAGGAAATACGCTGCGCTTCTTTGATCCCCAGATGCAGGCGACGATCACGGGCCGCGCGGTCCTGGAAAAGGACTTGCGCGAAGCCTTGCAAGAGGGCCAGCTCCTGGTGTATTACCAGCCGCAAGTCGATGCTACAGGCCGCATCACGGGAATGGAGGCGCTGGTGCGCTGGCAGCATCCGCAGCGCGGATTGGTTTCTCCCGCTGACTTTATTCCGCTGGCCGAGGAAACGGGCCTGATACTACCCATCGGTCAATGGGTGCTGAAAACCGCCTGTAATCAGCTACTCGCCTGGGCGACGAAACCGGGCCGGTCGCACCTTACCGTAGCGGTCAATGTCAGTGCCAGACAGTTTCGCCAGCCAGATTTTGTGGAGCAAGTGCTAGCGGTGCTCGACCGTAGCGGCGCGAACCCACAGAAACTCAAGCTGGAGCTGACCGAAAGCCTGCTGCTTGAAAATGTGGAAGAAGTTATTACCAAGATGACCGCGCTGAAGGCGCGTGGCATCAGTTTCTCGCTGGACGACTTTGGTACCGGTTATTCATCGCTCTCTTACCTGAAGCGTCTGCCACTCGACCAGTTGAAGATCGACCAGTCTTTTGTGCGTGATTTGCTGACCGACCCCAACGACGCAGCCATCGCCCGCACCATTGTCGCTTTGGCCCAGAGTCTCGGCTTATCGGTCATTGCGGAAGGGGTGGAAACCGAAGCCCAGCGGGATTGCCTCGCTACGCAGGGGTGTCGCGCTTATCAGGGCTATCTGTTCGGCCGGCCTATGCCGCTGGCAGATTTTGAGCTACTGCTGTTGCAGCCAGCCGAAATTTGATTCGCTGTAATGACGGCATGCGCTATGCCCGCTTCAGCCTGTTTGGGCGTGGGGGCGTGGGCCGGGAGCCATACTCGGCGTTGACCGTAGCGCTGGTAGCTAGCGAGTACGCCAGCTATACGGAAATCTGCGACGCATGGCCGTCCAAAATCCCTGTGGCTTGTAGTGATTCATGGTTTTTACATGATGCTGAATGCTGGATATTGCATTGGAACAGAGACGTATTTTGACGCCTCCAGGTAATCACCATAAACGTTACAAAGGGCAGTGCTAAATTGATCTTAATTCGTTTAATTTTTGGCATGTCCGAGGTACAATTATTTCTGATGAACACTCTAATTTCAAGGAAAAACCTGACATGACTGATCAAAGACCCAGAATTTTGGTGATCGACAATAGCCCGGAGAATTTATTGAAGTTGGGGGCGGTGCTGGCGATGGATTTCGATCTCCAGATTGCCACCTCGGGCGCGATGGGGATTGCGTTGGCGCTGGAGTCACCGCCGGATCTGATTTTGCTTGATCTGATGATGCCCGCAATGGAAGGTTTCGAGACTTGTCGGGACCTGAAAGCAGAGTCTGCGCTGCGGCACGTTCCCGTTGTTTTTGTTAGTGCGGAGATTGACGCGCAAATGCAGGGTTTAGCCCTTGGGGCTGCGGACTTCCTTAGAAAGCCGGTTAACTTGGATATTGCCCGGCTGCGCATCCGCAATGTGCTGGAACAGGAACGCTTGCGCAAGGAAGTTCAGGCCCAGCGCGAGCTGTTGATAGTCGAGGTGGCGCAGCGCGAGCACGCACAAAAAGCACTGCAGGAAAGTGAGCAGCGTTTCCGAAATTTTTTTGAAACCAATTCCTCGGTGATGTTGCTTGTCGATCCCGTTTCGGGCGAAATCATCGACGCGAATGCCTCAGCGGCCGTCTATTACGGCTATTCCAGGACGCAATTTTTCCACATGCCAATCAGAGTGATCAACACCCTGCCGCCGGACCATGTCGCCGAGCAACGGCGGCGCGCCCTGCGCGGGGAACAAAACTGTTTCCAGTTTCCACATCGCCTGGCCTCGGGCGAAATGCGGGAGGTTGATGTGTACACGACGCCGATCACAAGTGACGGCCGTCCCATACTACTTTCCATCGTCCACGACATCACTGAGCGCAAACAAGCGGAAGAAATGTTGCGCAAGCTTTCCATCGCGGTCGAGCAAAGTCCAGCATCGGTGGTCATCACCGATCTGAAAGGCCGCATCCAGTATGTCAACCCTTGCTTCACCAAGGTCACTGGCTATAGTGCTGCCGAGGTGATCGGGAAAAATCCGCGCATTCTGCAATCGGGGCAAACGGCTGAAGAAATTTACCTGGAGCTGTGGGGCAAATTAGCCAAAGGCGAAGCATGGCATGGAGAACTTCTCAACAAACGTAGTAATGGCGACCTGTATTGGGAAGAAACCAACGTCGCTCCAGTTAAAAATCTGGCTGGTACCGTTACCCACTACGTCGCGGTAAAAACCGACATCACCGAGCGCGTGGTGCTGGAGGCGGCACGTCAAGAGGCTTTTAGCATTCTTCAAAAAGTCGCCAGTAGGGTGCCTGGAATTATCTACCAATTCCGTTTGCGTCCTGATGGCAGTTCCTGCTTTCCTTTTGCCAGCGAAGCTATTCGCCAGATCTACCGGGTCAGCCCGGAGGAAGTCCGCACGGATGCGTCCAAAATATTTGCCATACTGCATCCGGACGACCACGACGCCTACGTTGCCTCTATCTTTCAATCAGCACGTGACTTGACTCCTTGGCACACTGAATATCGGGTGAAGTTTAACGATGGCACAATCCGCTGGCTACTGGGCAGTGCATTACCCGAGCGGGAGGCGGACGGGGCCACGCTTTGGCACGGCTTCACCAACGACATCACTGAGCGCAAACAAGCCGATGTGAAACTCGCTGCAAGCGAAACCCAGCTGCATACGCTGATTGACGCGATTCCCGATCTGGTCTGGCTGAAGGACCCAGAGGGTATTTATCTGGCTTGCAATCCGCGCTTCGAACACTTCTTCGGCGCGTGCGAAAAAGACATTGTTGGCAAGACGGATTACGACTTCGTCGATCAGGAACTCGCCGACTTTTTCCTTCAAAACGACCGGACAGCATTGGACGTGAGCACCACGCTGGTCAATGAGGAATGGGTCACCTTTGCCGACGATGGCCACAAGGAGTTGCTGGAGACCTCGAAAACGCGGATGTTCGACGCCCAAGGCAACTTATCGGGCGTGCTCGGCATCAGCCACGACATCAGCGCGCGCAAGCAGGCAGAAGAAAAGCTGCGGGTGAGCGACATCGCGCTGAAAGCCGTCTCGCAGGGCGTGCTTATCTCCGGCACCGACGGCCGCATCCTGACGGTGAATGACGCTTTTTTGTCAATAACCGGCTATAAAGAGGCGGAAATTTTAGGACAGACTTGCCGTTTTATCCAGGGACCGCGCACTGATCCAGAGACGGTGGAGGCGATCCGCCAGGCGCTAAAGAATGTCACCCAGTTTTCCGGTGAGATCCTCAATTATCGTAAAGATGGCACCATTTTCTGGAATGATCTGACGATCTCGCCTGTGCTTGGTGAACAGGGCCAGCTGACCCATTTTATCGGCATTACGCGCGACATCACCGACCGCAAGCAAGTCGAAGCAGCGCTACAAGAGAGTGAAGCCTACAAGCTCGCCATCCTCAACTCGCTGCCGAGCGAAATCGCGGTGGTCGATCTCGACGGCGTGATTCGGGCTATTAACGAACCGTGGCGGCGTTTTTCATTGGACAACAGCAGCACGCCCAACGAGCCTGCATCACATACTGTAATCGGCACCAATTATCTGGAAATATGTGGAGTTAGTCCCGGTTCTATCTCTATCAGGCCTGAGGTATTGGATGCCGGCAAAGGTATCCGGGCGGTGCTGGAGGGCAGTTTGCCCAGCTTTAGCATGGAATATCCCTGCGATTCGCCGACGCAACAGCGATGGTTCACGATGAACGTTTTGCCCTTGGGACAAGGTGCAAGAATAGGCGCAGTCATCGCGCACACCAACATCACCGAACGCAAGCAGATGGAAGAACAAGTGCGTCAACTGGCGTTCTACGACCCGCTCACCAAACTGCCAAACCGGCGCCTGCTTCACGACCGCCTGAATCAGGCAATGGCCGTCAGCAAACGCAGTAGCCGCTATGGCGCAGTAATGATCCTGGATCTGGACAATTTCAAACCGCTCAATGACACCCACGGACACCTGGCTGGCGATTTGCTATTGATTGAAGTTGCCAGACGCTTAACAAGCTGTGTACGCGGGATGGATACCGTGGCCCGCTTTGGCGGCGATGAATTTGTGGTGATGCTGAACGAATTAAATACGGATAAGGCCGTATCAACGTCACTATCTGGAATCATCGCCGAAAAAATCCGCATCAGCTTGTCTGAGCCCTACCTGCTCACCGTCAGCCACGATGCAAAACCCGATACCACGGTCGCGCATCGCTGCTCCGCCAGCATCGGTGTGGTGGTTTTCATTGGCAATGAAGCCAGCCAGGATGACGTTCTCACTTGGGCCGATACAGCAATGTACCAAGCCAAGGAAGCAGGCCGCAATCTGGTTAAGTTTTATGCAACGACTTCAAGCCTTTAAATTCGAATTGATGCCAGACGGCGAACAGCGGCGCGACATGCGCCGGTTCGCTGGTTCGTGTCGGTTCGTCTACAACAAGGCGCTGGCGATGCAAAAAGAAAATCACGAAGCCGGGAACAAGTTCATCAGCTATGTGCCGATGGCGGCCAACCTCCCAAACTGGAAGCGGGAAGTCGGCCAAGAATGGCTCAAGGATGCGCCTTCACAGGCTTTGCAACATGCCTTGAAGGATTTGGAAAAAGCTTACAAGAATTTCTTTGCCAAACGCGCCGATTTCCCGCGCTTCAAACGAAAAGGCAGCGGCGATAGTTTCCGCTATCCCGAGCCGAAACAGATCAAACTCGATCAGACCAACAGCCGCATCCTTTTGCCGAAACTCGGCTGGTTGCGCTATCGAAACAGCCGGGACGTGATGGGCGAGGTGCGCAATGCCACCGTAACCCAGTCGGGCGGAAAATACCGCAACCACTACTGGCAGCCACAAGCGCCATCGGCATCGATGTCGGCATTGCCCGCTTCGCCACCATGAGCGACGAGCGCTATATCGCGCCGCTCACTAGCTTCAAGAAGCATCAACAGCGCCTTGCGCGCTATCAGCGGCGCATGAGTCGCAAGGTTAAATTCAGCAGCAACTGGAAGAAAGCGAAAGCTAGAATCCAAAAGATTCACACCGGTATTGCGAACGCCCGAAAAGACTTCCTGCACAAAACCACAACGACGATCAGCCAAAACCACGCGCTCGTATGCATTGAGGATTTGCAGGTACGGAACATGTCCAGGTCTTCCAAAGGCACCAGCGAACAGCCCGGCAAGATGGTAAGGCAGAAGTCTGGCCTGAACCGCGCCATTCTCGATCAGGGCTGGGGCGAGTTCAGGCGACAGCTCGACTACAAGGTGTCGTGGAACGGCGGCATGCTGCTGTCCGTGCCGGCGCACCACACCAGTCAGACGTGTCCGTGCTGCGGCCATGTATCGAAAGATAATCGGCAAACACAAGCAAAATTCCTGTGCGTCGATTGCGGCTACGAAAATCACGCCGATGTGGTCGGCGCGATCAATGTTTTAGAGCGGGGATACCGCTTGTTAGCCTGTGGAGCGCATTAATCGGCCCGGGTGCCGCAAATCGTGCCGAAGAAACACAAATCGGCTCGTTGTGGCAAAGTGGAATGCGACGCTACGAAGGCCGATTACTCAATGGTGCACTTTGCCCGCTGTGGAGCGTGGTCATGG
>JBGSTZ010000051.1:0-11211 GCA_041736255.1 Burkholderiaceae bacterium | reverse complement strand
GATGCTTCCGAACTGTGGTCGGGGCCGAAAATTTCTGCGTCATCCGCTCCTGCCTCGACACACTGCGCAAGCAAGGCCACGGCATGCTCGAAGTGCTACGCCACGCCTTCAATGGCAATCCTATTCGGCCCACAGCGTAGCTGCTGAACAGTCACGCTTTTTTTATGCAATATTCTGGCTAGTAAATGTGCGTGAAAACCCGATAAGCACGAAGTAATGAAAGTAATCGAAGCCATGATGGCGCTGAAACGATTGCAAGCTGTCAGCCTTTGACTACGTTGAATATTTTTTGTCGGTTTGAAAAAATGGGGAGCGAAAACGGCGAAGAACGTAATGCCAATTTCCGGTTCACTTTTTTCGATTTCCTTACTCTTGGATAGGAATTAAGCTGGTTTTAAGCAATATACTGGGCCAGTTGCAATAAGAAAAATTTTCAACATGAAAAACATCAAGCTGTGTTATTTTATTTTGGTCACCTTACTGACTGGACTTTGGCTCATCGCCGATCCCATCCTTTCGGCGCAATATCAGTTCTTCGCACTACGCTCGTCGCTCGTCAACTACACCGGCATTATCGGCATCGGCGTGATGAGCGTGGCCTTGATCCTGTCCATCAGACCAGTCTTCTTTGAACCCTACTTGGGCGGCCTCGACAAGATGTACCGGCTGCACAAGTGGCTCGGCATCACCGGCCTGGTCATTTCCATCACCCATTGGTTATGGACGCAAGGACCGAAATGGATGGTCGGATGGGGCTTGCTTGAGCGCCCCGTACGACACCGCTCGTCCGAGCAAATGGCGGCCATCTTCCAATATTTTCAGAGCCAGCGCGGCTTGGCAGAGGCCATCGGTGAATGGGCCTTCTATGCCACCGTTGTGCTGATCTTATTAGCGCTGGTGAAGCACTTTCCTTATCGCCACTTCTTTAAGACCCATCGGCTGCTGGCGATCGTGTATCTGTTCCTGGTTTTTCATTCTGTGGTGTTGATGAAGTTCAGGTACTGGGGCACAGCCGTCGGTCCTGTGATGGCGATTCTGATGATCGGGGGCACCGCTGCCGCCGTCGGCGTTCTGTTTCGGAAAGTAGGATTTAACCGTCGGGCGGTGGGAGTTGTCGAAGAAATCATTCGCCATACAGACCTTCAGGTGATCGAAGTCACCATCCAGCTCAAAGATCAATGGAGCGGCCACGAATCCGGGCAATTCGCCTTCGTGACCTTTGACAAAAAGGAGGGACCGCACCCGTTCACGATTTCTTCTGACTGGAAGGGTGATGGCAGCATGCTTTTTATCATCAAGGAACTCGGCGACTACACGAAAGTGCTTCCTGCTACCTTGAAGGCCGGCGATCTGGTGACAATCGAAGGCCCGTACGGCCAGTTCAATTTCACCGGCACCAAGCCACACCAGATCTGGATCGGTGGCGGCATTGGCATTACGCCCTTCATTTCGCGGATGAAGAGGCTCGCGCACCAGCCGGACGGCAAGGTCATCGATCTGTTCCATACCACTGCCGTGCTCAGCGAAGAGGCTATCCGCAAGCTCCAACGCGATGCGAAAGCGGCGAACGTTCAGCTGCACGTTTTGGTGGACGCCAGGGACGGCAGGCTGAACGCGGAGCGGATATGCGAGGCAGTTCCGCAGTGGGGATCGGCTGATATCTGGTTTTGCGGCCCGGCGGGTTTTGGCCGGGATCTGCGTCGTGACCTCATGGCCAAGGGGCTGCCCTCCAACAACTTCCATCAGGAATTGTTCGCCATGCGGTAATACTACGGACGGACGGACGGACGCACGCACGCACGCACGCACGCAGTTTGATTCCATTGCATTCTGAGTTTTGGTTGCCAAGTCATGCTATAAATACAGTGAATTAACAACCAAGGAACCTCGCCATGCTAATCACATTCAAATCCAAAGCCGCTTCCGAAGTCGTCATGTACAAGGAGCACGCAAAACCTATTCTTGATTTGCTGCACAAAGACCTCGAACGCGGTGTCATTACTGCCGCCGAAACTGCCAGCGCAATCGCCAAGCTGGAAGCAGAAATCACCGCCAGCCGGCAGGCGCAGGCGCAAAAAAACGCGCCCCACGACGCCGAGCAGGATAACGACAATGACGACGAGGATCGTGAGCCGGTCGAAATCGTCTCGTTTTCGACTCGTGTTTATCCGCTGCTGGAAATGCTGCGCGCTGCACACAAGGATGGCCAGGACGTCATGTGGGGCGTTTAACCGCACCAGAACATTCTTCCTTATATTCAAAGTGCTAAATATGCAGGAGTATGCCCATAAATGCATACTTCTAAGCATTAAAATATTACCAATTATAAAATACACTATAGCAGTATTGTAATGGCATACAAAATTTGCAAACGCTGAGTGTGAACGCTCTGCTGGCGCGGCCATCCAATGCGTCATACTCTGTGCCCGCTTGGCAGAAACGCCTGGTGCTAACGCTCGATGCACAACTTTACGAAAAATACACGTGACTATAATCAACTCGTCCAACTCGTCCACTTCATCCAGCCTGAAAACAGATTCCCTTTCCTACTCGCTGTTGCGCGCCGCACAAGCGGTGGCGATGGTGCGCAGCGGCACTGCCCTGCCGCTGGCATTAGCCAAAGTAATTGCGCAAAACAATACGCCGGTGACCGCCCGCGGCGCGATCCAGGATATCGCTTACCGTGCCATGCGCGGCCTCGGGCGCAGCGAAGTGCTGCTGACTCTGCTGGCCAAAAAACAGCCAGATCCGGCCATTTTGCACAGCCTGCTGTGTTGCGCGCTGGCACTGATCAGCACCCCGGACGATGCTGCTGAAACGCTGCCTTACGAAGTTTTTACAGTAGTCGATCAAGCCGTTACTGCAGCGTCTTCGCATGGCGACATGGCGCACGCAAAGGGCATGGTGAATGCGGTCTTGCGGCGCTTCCTGCGCGAACGCGACGCTTTGCTGCAGGAAGCACTGAAGCAACCGGCGGCAGTCTGGAATTATCCGGCTTGGTGGATCGCTGCCACCCAGACCGCGTATCCGAAGGATTGGCAAGCAATTTTGCAGGCCGGCAATACTGCGCCGCCGCTGACCTTGCGTGTCAATATTCGCCAGACTACCATGGTCGATTATTTGGCTTTGCTAGAAGCCAACGGCATGGCAGCAACCCTGATCGGCCCGAGCGCAGTGCGGCTAGAAAAACCGTTGCCGGTGAGCCAAATTCCGGGCTTTATGGACGGTCTGGTATCGGTACAGGACGCCGCAGCGCAACTGGCCGCGCCCTTGCTCGACGTGCAGCATGGGATGCGGGTGCTGGATGCCTGCGCTGCGCCGGGTGGCAAGACCGGGCATTTGCTGGAGTCCGCCAATATAGAGCTGATCGCGCTTGACAACGATGCCCGGCGCTTGCCGAGGATTGCTGAAAATTTGCAACGTTTGCAATTCGAGGCACCCGCTCCTGCAGCGGCAACAGCAGCAGCGGAGCAGGCCGGCAAAATACCTTCCCACCCGACATGCACCTTAAAGACCGGCGATGCGCAAGCGCGCTACTGGTGGGATGGCCAATTGTTCGATCGCATCCTGGCTGATGTGCCGTGCACCGCATCCGGCATCGTGCGCCGCCATCCGGATATCCGCTGGCTGCGCCGCAAGAGCGATAGTGCGCAATTGGCAACGCTTTCCGCACAGATTCTCGACAATCTTTGGCGCATGCTGCGCCCCGGTGGTAAATTGTTGTTTGTCACGTGCTCCGTCTGGCCGCAAGAGTCGGAAGCACAGGCCGCCGCTTTCGCAGTGCGCAACCAGGCGCAGCGCTTGTCAGCGCCGGGCCAATTGCTGCCGGCTACCGAGTTGCTGGACGATCACGATGGCTTGTTTTATGCATTGTTTCAAAAAGCTTCTGACTAAACAATTTTGACAAACCGGCCCCAAACGCGTGACTAGACGCTTATTCCATTTCCTGAGCTGCTGCCTGCTGGCCTTGCTGGCGCAATTGCCGTTGGCTGCGCATGCCAGTGATACGGTCGAAACTGTGCAAGCGCAACTGGAGGCGACTGAGGATGGTTATAAGCTGCTGGCCAGTTTTGCATTTGAACTCAATCGAGAACTGGAGGACGCAATCATGCGCGGCGTGCCGCTTGCGTTTACCACCGAGGTTGAACTGACGCGGCCACGCTGGTACTGGTTCGATCAAAACGCGCTGCAGGTTTCACGCACGGTGCGCATTTCCTACAATGTACTCACGCGGCGCTACCATGCCGCCGTCAGCGGCAGCTTGCAGCAGAGTTTTGCCACACTTGATGATGCGCTGTCGCTGATCCGGCATCCGGGACGCTGGCAAGTAGCAGAAAAGGATGCACTGAAAACGGGCGTAACCTACCAGGTCGCCGTGCGCATGCGGCTCGACGTGACGCAATTGACCAAGCCGTTCCAGGTCAATGCGCTCAACAACAGCGACTGGCAAATGGGCTCCGACTGGATACACTTCAGTTTTAAGGCGGAAGATCAGTGACGAGAACGATGCGCTATGCGTTGCTCGCCGGCGGCGGCATCATGAGTATTTTGCTGTTCCTGCTGGCTTCGGCGTCTGATAACTCCAGCTTTTTCGAGCAAAATTATCCTTGGCTATTGGGTTTGAATGCACTCGTTGCAGTAATTCTGCTGGGCTCGGTAATCGTGTTGCTGACGCGTCTGTACAAGCGTTACCGGCGCGGCAAGTTCGGCTCCAAACTGATGTCCAGACTGGTATTACTGTTTGCGCTGATGGGCATTCTGCCGGGCGCACTGATCTATTTGGTTTCGGTGCAATTCGTCTCGCGCTCGATTGAATCGTGGTTTGACGTGCGGGTCGAATCCGCACTGGAATCCGGGCTCAACCTCGGCCGTGCAGCGCTGGATGAGTCGCTCAAAAACTTACAGTCGAAAGCTCGCATTGTGGCCCAGGAACTAGCCGACTTGCCGGACAACGCGCTGTCGTTGCGGCTGTCGGAGCTGCGGGAACAGAGCCAGATACAGGAAGCCACAGTGATGACTGCCTCTGGCAACGTAATCGCTACCGCCGGTGGCAGCCTGACCAGTTTGCTACCCAATTTACCGAACGCTGCAGCGCTGCGCAAGGCGAGTCTGAGCGGCGGCTTTGCTGTCATTGAGGGTGGCGGTACCGATAGCGGCACCGATTTTGAAAAAAGCGCGGGGAAAAATACAGGCCCAAATGCCGGCATTGCGCAGGCGTTGCGACTGCGGGTGATAATGCAACTGCCAGCCTCCGCCAACGCGCTAGCGCTGCAAAACGAAACCACTTTCCTGCAACTGTTGCAGCCGGTGCCAGACCATCTGGCAAGCAATGCAGAGCATTTGCGCGTGGCTTACAGCGAATACCAGCAGCTTTCGTTGGCGCGCACGGGTCTGCGCAAAATCTATATCGTGACGCTGACGCTGACTTTGCTCTTAGCTATCTTCGCCGCCATCGTCAGTGCGTTCCTGATCTCCAGCGGCTTGTCCAAGCCATTGCTGCTGCTGGCCGAAGGCACCCGGGCAGTGGCCGAGGGCGACTTGTCGCCGCGTCCGATTGTCGCCACCCCGGACGAGTTGGGCACCCTGACGCAATCGTTCAATGCAATGACGCGGCAATTGTTCGACGCCCGCAATACGGTGAACCGCAATAGCGCGGCGCTGGAACACGCAAAAGCTTATCTGGAATCGGTGCTAGCGAATATGTCAGCCGGCGTGATGGTGCTCGATACAGGCTTCCAGCTGCTTTCATGCAATGCCTCAGTCGAACGCATCCTGCAACAACCGTTGACTGCATCGCTCAACCTGCCGCTGTCGCAGATTGATGGGCTGACCGCCTTTTCCAGCGCAGTGATCCAGGCTTTTTCCAAGCAAAGTGCGCAAATCGCAGCCGGCGAAGTGGCTGTGGGCAAATTGCACTGGCAGCAGCAGATTGAAATTCCGCGCCAACCGGCCGGCACCGAAATTGACAACACGATTACGCTGCTGGCGCGCGGATCGAATTTGCCGCTGGATAATGGCAATGGTTATGTGGTTGTGTTCGATGATATTTCAGACGTTATTTCAGCGCAGCGTTCGCTGGCCTGGGGCGAAGTGGCACGCCGCCTCGCGCATGAAATCAAAAACCCGCTGACGCCAATCCAGCTCTCCGCCGAACGTTTGCAAATGAAGCTGCATAGCAAACTCTCGACTGAGGACGCGGCCCTGCTTGAGAAAGGCACCACCACCATCGTCAATCAGGTCACTGCGATGAAACACATGGTGGATAGTTTCCGTGATTACGCCAGAACGCCGCCCGCAGTACTGGCGCCGCTCGATCTGAATGCGCTAATCCGGGAAACCCTGCAGTTGTACCTTAGTAACGATGCCAGCGACATCATCCATTTGTCGCTTGCCCCCGATTTACCGGAGCTCCTGGGCGATCCGACTCAACTGCGGCAAGTGGTTCATAATCTATTGCAGAATGCGCAGGATGCGGTCAATGAGCGTATCAGTCAGAGCAATGCAGACAAACCGGTTCCCCGCATCGACGTTCGCACCGAAACCATCCATTACCAGGGGGTAGAAGGCGATACCCAGGCTGCGGTGCGTTTGTCGGTGATCGACAATGGCAATGGTTTTTCGCCCCGGATACTGGCTTCCGCGTTCGAGCCTTATGTGACCTCCAAGTCGCGCGGCACTGGGCTCGGCCTGGCAATGGTAAAAAAGATTGTCGATGAACATGGCGGCCGGATTGACATCCAAAACCGCACCGATGGAAGCGGTGCAATGATTCGGATTGTGCTGCTTAAATTAGCTGAAACAATATCATTATTACTGCCTTAATTATTACTTTGACGATAGTGTGTAACAGGCAGCAATACCGATGCAAAAATACTCTTAGGGAAACAAATTGTTATGGCAAATATCCTCGTCGTTGATGATGAAATGGGGATCCGCGAATTGCTTTCAGAAATTCTGAGCGATGAAGGTCATGTGGTCCAGATTGCAGAAAATGCTGCACAAGCCCGTCAGCAGCGCGCCGCTGGTGCGCCGGATCTGGTGCTGCTGGATATCTGGATGCCGGATACGGATGGTGTAACCCTGCTCAAGGAATGGCAGCGCGAAGGCTTGTTGACGATGCCGGTGATCATGATGTCCGGACACGCAACAATCGACACAGCGGTCGAGGCTACCCGCATCGGTGCCGTCAATTTTCTGGAAAAGCCCATTGCGCTGCAAAAGCTGTTGAAAGCAGTCCAGCAAGGCTTGTCAAAGAGCATTAATCCGATGCGAGTTTCTCCGGCGTACGTCAAACCGCTGCCTTCTGCCGCTTCTGCGCCATTCATTGCGCCCGTCATGGGATCGGCGTCTGGAATGGCTGGCGGCCATGCAGCGCCTGCACTGCCGGCAACGGCAGAAATCAACGATTCTCAGTTTTTTACGATGACCTTTGAATTGCCTCTGCGCGAGGCGCGAGACGCGTTTGAGCGGGTGTATTTTGAACACCATCTGGCGCGCGAAGGCGGCAGCATGACGCGCGTAGCCGACCGCACCGGTCTGGAGCGCACCCACCTGTATCGGAAGCTCAAGCAGCTCGGCATCGAATCGATCAAAAGTGCCCGCAAACTACAAAGTGATACCACGCTCGATGCGCCACCAGAACCCAATATTTGAGCCACATGGCCGCGCCTGAAAAATTGAAACTGGAAACGGGTGTTGCGCAGCGGCCAACCTACGTTTGCGTCACGCTGGTGACTGGCCTCAACGCAGCAACCCGCGAGGGCGCAATCGCTGCTGCAATCCAGTCCAGCGCTGTCGCCGATTCTAGTGCCAACAACAGCATTGCCTTGATATTGGAGGGATTCCCAAGTGGCCAGTCACAACAAGCCGCCGCGCTCGATCCGCAGCACAACCCGGCACTGGCACAGGCGGCGCGCATCGCGCCCGGCTGCATGTGCTGCGTCGGCAACCTGACGTTGAAAGTAACCTTGAATCGTATCTTGCGCCATCCACCGCAGCGCCTGTACATCAGCTTGGCCACTGCCACCCAAACCCATATCGCGCAGCTGCGTACTTTCCTGAGCCAGCCACCTTACGACCGCCTGCTCAGGTTGACCGATGATCTGAATGTAATTTAGCCGCTGCAGCTGATGGCCAGCAGCACGGCACGCTAATTAACTGCGCCGCCGGCTCAGTCCAGAAGATCCTGCGGGACATTGCCGCCGTTGGCGGCGATGCGCGCCAGCACGGACTTGTGCAGCCACATGTTCATCTGTGCCGAATCCTCCATCAGATCCGCCGGACAACCCAGCTCGATTGCGAGTTCCTTGCGCGCCGCAAGGCTGCTGTCAATATCGAGGAGTTTCAGTAAATCGACGATGGAGGCCCGCCAGTTCAGCTTCTGCGTGTTTGCTGCAGCGCGCTGCTCCAGTTGCGCGACGACATCCACCTGAGCGACCGGCTTGGACGACGGCGGTGCAGCTGGGGCAGCACCCGGGCTCGCAGGTGCGGCCGTGGTGGTGGCCGTGGTGGTGGCCGTATTGGTCGGAGTTGGGGTCGCGGCCGGGGTGGCTGCCGTGCTGTCGCTGCCGATGCCTAATTTGCCCAGTATCTTGCTGAAAAATCCCATGTTTCTCTCCTTGGTGAGTTGGACGGCGTGAAACGCCAGAGTGCCCATGCTAGCGGCCTGGAGAGATGCACAATTGATCAAACTCAACAACTGACGTTACGCAGAAAAAATTTCAAGTTTTACTTCAAATATCGAGGGCGTAATCCACGCTGAGTGGCGCGTGATCGGAAAAGCGCTCATCCTTGTAAATCGCGACGCTGCTGGCACTGCCAGCGATGCCAGGCGTGGCGACCTGATAATCGATGCGCCATCCGACGTTTTTGGCCCAGGCCTGGCCGCGATTGCTCCACCAAGTGTATTGTTCCTCGCGGCTGTCGATGCTGCGGTGGACATCGACGAAACCGATTTCATCGAACAAATGCGTCATCCAGGCGCGTTCTTCGGGCAGGAAACCGGAATTTTTCCGATTGCCTTTCCAGTTTTTCAAATCAATTTCCTGGTGCGCGATATTCCAGTCGCCGCAGATCACGCACTCGCGCCCTTCCGCTTTCAAGACGATCAGATGCGCCTGAAATGCAAGCATGAAACGGAACTTGGCTTCCTGACGCTCCGGCGAGGACGATCCGGACGGGCAATAGAGCGAAATCACCGTCAAAGCGCCGAAATCGCAGCGCACATAACGGCCTTCGGCATCGAATTCGGGGTTGCCGAAACCGATTTGCACCGCATCCGGCGCGGCTTTGCTGTAAATACCGGTGCCGGAATACCCTTTCTTTTGCGCGTAATGGAAATGGCCGTGATAGCCCACGGGCGCCAGCATCTCGGCGCTCAAATCCGCGGCTTGCGCCTTGAGTTCCTGAACGCAGATAAAATCGGCATCCTGTTTTTGCATCCAATCGAAAAAACCTTTTCTGTTGGCCGATCGGATACCGTTGAGGTTGGCGGAAATAATGGTAGGCATAAATGTGCAGGCAAGCATGTTTGGTGAGCCCGCAGAATAACCGAAACACGATAATTTTGCGGCAGGAATGGGATTTACGACTCCGGGATGGCCTTAAAATAGCGCTTAATAGTGCTTTAATCACTGACGCTTTTGTCAGAACACCGTTGCTGAGGATATTTTGAACAATTTACGCCAACAATTTATTGCCTTTTCGGTCGATGCCGGCGTGCTGCAATTCGGCCAATTCGTCACCAAGGCGGGGCGCAACTCGCCGTATTTTTTTAATGCCGGCTTATTCAACAACGGCCAGACTTTGGGCCAGCTGGCCAAATTCTATGCCCAGACGCTGCTCGATTCCGGGCTCGAATTCGACATGCTGTACGGCCCGGCTTACAAAGGCATCACGCTGGCCTCGGCCACCGCCGTGGCGTTGGCCGAAAAAGGCCGCAACGTGCCGTTCGCCTACAACCGCAAAGAAGTCAAGGACCACGGCGAAGGCGGCAGCATTGTCGGCGCCAAATTAGAAGGGCGGGTCGTGATCATCGACGACGTGATTTCGGCCGGCACTTCGGTGCGCGAATCGGTCGAACTGATCCGCGCCGCCGGCGCCCAGCCGTGCGCGGTGCTAATCGCGCTCGACCGGATGGAGCGCAGCGGCAGCAACGATGCGCTTTCTGTACATTCGGCAGTGCAGGAAGTCAGTAGCAACTATGGTCTGGAGGTAGTTTCCATTGGTAATCTGGACGACTTGCTGGAATACATTTCAGCTGCCGGCGCCACTCCGGAACTAGCGCAATATGCGGATGCAGTGGCAGCCTATCGGCAGCGTTACGGGGTAGCGTAAGCGCAGACTAACCAACCGCACCACTGAACGCATCGAGATTGTGTAGCGCCGGCCGGTGCGGTCAAATAAATGCCATTTCCTGTCTGACCGCGCCGCCGGTGCGAGTTTTCTACTGCGTCTGCTGCTGCTCTATTTGTTGCAATTGCCCGTCTAGCTGTTGCGACTGCTGCCGCAGCTGCTGCAACTGTTGCAGTTGTTGCTGCGTCAGCACTTTAAGCAGGATTTGGCCGCGTATTTCACCGTTGGGGAATGTGTCATTGTGCACATTGAAATACAGATTGCCGGCCCGGAGCGCCTGTTCCTGTTCCGCGCTGAAAGTGCCCTTAGCACTCCAGACTTCGCTTCCCGCTTCTTTCGTCAACGGGAAGAGCACACGGCCAGCGATTCCTGGCGCCGCCTGATGGATATGGGCCACCGTTTCGACAATGCCCTTGGTAACCAGGCTGGCAGTAAACTCGCGGGTATTTGCCTGAAACAACAAGATGCCGACACCCTCGCCAGTGCTGGCATTAGGCGGTACTTCTTGCAAGCCGTCCAGAGTGGCGGTAAAGAGAATCGGGACGGTATTGTCATCATCGTTATCGCCGCCGCACGAAGCGAGCAGCATCAACGCAAGCAGCGTCAATGCCATGAACGATACCCAACGCAGCATGAATGGTTTCAGAGCAAGATGTCTCATGGGAATATCCTTTCGTAATGAGGAGATGAAAAGCCAAAACATGATTTCTTATTTCTTATCTGATGTTACGCAGCCTGCAGAGCCTGTAGTTCGGCATAGGCCTGTCGGGTTGCTTTGATGAAGAGTTTTGCCCTTATCGCGAAATGGTTTGTTTTGAGCTTTATATTCAGGCACTCCAATTTGAATACGGCATAAAT
>JBGSTZ010000050.1:0-23025 GCA_041736255.1 Burkholderiaceae bacterium | reverse complement strand
CAAGTGCTCACACTTATCGACTGTTAATTGTTAAAGATCTTTCTTTTTCTCCACCAGCTCTGGTATATTTACCGGGCCAGCTAGTCTGCACAGCGTTTTGTCTGCAGCACCGAAGAGGGCATATTATGCAGCGCTTGAAGCTTTCGGTCAACACTTGAATCAACATTTTTTTCACCACGCCGCGCTTGTTTCCACTCCCTGCACGCCGCGTCTGTCAACCCCACTGCCCACCCATTGCCGCTCTCGCTTCCTGCCCTTGTTCCCTGCCTTACTCCCCGCTTCTCAGCGGGAGGCGAACTATAGCAAACGTTGCGGAAGTTTGGCAAGAGGTTTCGAGGAAGAATCGAGTGCCCTCTAATTAATATTTAAATCTAAACATAGACAGGCTCCGGCTCCAGTTCCACTCCGAAGCGGTCAAGTACATCTGTCTGGATTGCATGAGCTAAACGGACAATATCGACACCGGTTGCGCCGCCCAAATTAACCAATACCAACGCTTGTTTTTCATAGACGCCGACAGCTCCTTGCGACCTCCCTTTCCAGCCACATTGGTCAATCAACCAACCGGCGGCAAGCTTATATGTAGAGTCTGACTGCTTATAACTTACCAGTCCGGGAAATATACTTTGCATTACATTGCGTTGTTTAGCAGTAACTAAGGGGTTTTTGAAAAAACTCCCGGCATTTCCGATTTTTGATGGGTCGGGGAGTTTGTCGGTGCGTATCTCTATGACCGCTTCGCTTATATCGCGGGCGGATGGATCGCACACACCACGTTCCGCAAGTTTGCGTTGCACGTCTGTGTAATGCATATTTGCTTGCCATTTTTTAGGTAAAGCAAAGGTCACGTCCAAAACGATGACACGCCCCTGCAAGCCCTGCTTGAATATGCTATCCCTGTAGCCAAACAGGCAATCAAGGTTATGCATCGTAATTACTTCGCCAGTATGAAAGTCATAAGCACGCAAAGAGTGAATATAATCTTTTGCCTCCACACCATAGGCGCCAATATTCTGAATAGGAGCAGCGCCGACGCTACCTGGAATCAGGGAAAGATTTTCCAGCCCGCCTAGCTTGCGATCTAAAGTCCACAGCACCAAATCCTGCCAATTTTCGCCGGCTGCAGCACACACAAAGGTAAAGTCGTCATTATCGGCAACAATATCAATACCGTTCATGCCCATGCGTATTACCAGGCCGGGGAAATCTTGCGTAAATACAATATTACTGCCTCCACCCAATACCAATCTCGGCAATGCCGATAATGTCTTGTCGCTTCGGATAAATGCCAACATCTCTGGCGATGTCACTTCGACATAAGCGTAAGCTTGTGCATTCACGCCGAAAGTATTGTAATTTCGCAAAGAAAAATCGTATTGAATTGAAGATCGGAGTGTCATGGTGAGCCGTTGATAGGTGGAAGCGGATATGGCAACTTGTTTTTGTCCGCTAAAATGCCTTGCACACTTGTAGCAGAATGCAGGCTCAAGACCGCCATTCAATTTTGTCTAGTCATTAAATTAAAGGAAGAATCATGCCATCGTTTGACGTTGTATCTGAAGCCAATATGGATGAAGTAAAAAATGCCATCGTTCAGACAAATAAAGTAGTAACCAATCGCTTTGATCTGAAAGGTACTAGCGCCAAGGTTGAACTCAATGAAAAAGAACGCGAAGTGACGATCTTCGGCGATTCTGAATTTCACCTGGAACAAATCATGATCGAAGTCAACCAAACCATGGGCAAGCGTGGCGTAGATCTACGTTTTTTGGAGCAGGGCAAGGTAGAGAAAATCGGCGGCGATAAAGTAAAGCAGATCATCAAGATCAAAAAGGGTATCGAATCCGATGCCGCCAAAAAAATCGTACGCCTGGTCAAAGATGGCAAACTGAAAGTGCAAGCCAGCATTCAAGGTGATGCGGTACGCATTACCGGCGCCAAACGTGATGTTTTACAGGACGCCATCGGGATGCTGCGCAAGGATGCCTCAGATTTGCCATTGGAATTCAATAACTTCCGCGACTAAAGAACTTAGTTTGCTCCGGTTGGCGCACCGATAAGAAAGGCACCAGAATATCCTTAAGCAAAGAGGATTCTGATGCCTGCCACAAGCCGATTAGGTATTTTTTTCTTTCAGACGACGCGTCTTGACCGCCTCGGCCAAACCATTTAGCAACTGCACGCTTTCCTCCCAATTGATGCATCCATCGGTTATCGACTGGCCATAGGTCAGCTCTTTGCCTGGTGTCATGTCCTGGCGCCCTGCAACCAAATAGGATTCGACCATGACGCCGACAATGCGATGGTCACCCGCGGCGATTTGCTGGGCAATATCGGCGCATACCGGGATCTGATTTTGGGGCTTTTTCGAACTGTTGGCGTGCGACGCATCGATCATCAGGCGTTGCGCCAAACCGCTTGCCGCGATGTCCTTGCAGGCAGTGTCTACGCTGGCCGCATCATAATTCGGTGCTTTGCCGCCCCGCAGGATGATGTGACAATCTTCGTTGCCGCCAGTGGCGACAATGGCCGAATGGCCGCCTTTGGTAACTGACAGAAAGTGATGCGGCTGCGATGACGCTTTGATTGCATCCACCGCGATTTTGATATTGCCGTCGGTTCCGTTCTTGAAACCGACCGGGCAAGACAGGCCGGAAGCCAGCTCGCGATGTACTTGGGATTCGGTGGTACGGGCACCGATAGCGCCCCAGCTGATCAGGTCGGCGACGTACTGCGGACTGATGACATCGAGAAATTCAGTGCCTGCCGGCAAACCCATTTCATTGATTTTTAACAATAATTCGCGTGCAATGCGCAAGCCGTCATTGATGCGGAAACTATTGTCCATGAATGGATCGTTGATCAAGCCTTTCCAGCCAACTGTGGTGCGCGGCTTTTCGAAGTAGACGCGCATCACGATCACCAGTTCGCCCTTGAGTCGCTCGCACTCATTGGCCAACAGCTTTGCGTATTCCAGCGCCGCCTTGGTGTCGTGAATCGAGCAGGGACCGATGACTACCATGAGGCGGTCGTCCTGCCCGTGCAGAATGTTATGCAGTGCGATGCGAGCCTGCGCGACTGTGGCCTCGGCTTTATCAGAGCAACTAAATTCGCGAATAAGGTGTGACGGTGGTGTTAATTCTTTCATTTCTCGTATGCGTAAGTCATCGGTGCGTGGCATGGTTGGTTCCTGGTTATGAATATCGGGTAGGCATAAAAAAACCGCCAGCGTTGGCGGTTTTTATGAAATTCGGTTTGGTCTCGCCTGTCATGCTGCTTTTACGTGAACCTTCCGCTTCTCCACCGCCTGGGGCTGGAATAGCTAAAATAAAAATAAAAAGTGGAATGTGCGAAGTTCATGTGTCGTAATGAGCAAGTACTAATGGTTTCAAATCGAAAATCACTATAACAAGATTATTCAAGATTTGGCAAGCGCTTTCTCAGCGCCGCCATCCTCAGGCGGTGCCGCCCACCGTCAACTCCTCGATGCGCATAGTCGGCTGGCCGACGCCGACCGGCACGCTTTGCCCTTCCTTGCCGCACACCCCGACGCCCGGGTCGAGCCGCAAATCATTGCCGATCATCGAAACCCGGTTCAGCACGTCCGGGCCGTTGCCGATCAGCGTCGCGCCTTTGACCGGATAGGTGATTTTGCCGTTTTCGATCATGTAGGCTTCGCTGGCAGAAAAGACGAATTTGCCGCTGGTGATATCGACCTGACCGCCGCCGAAATTGACCGCAAACAAGCCGTTCTTGACCGAGGCCAGAATTTCCGCCGGGTCCTTGTCGCCGGCCAGCATGTAAGTATTGGTCATGCGTGGCATCGGCAAATGGGCGAACGATTCGCGCCGGGCATTGCCGGTGACCGGCATCTTCATCAGCCGCGCATTCATCGTGTCTTGCAGATAGCCCTTCAGAATGCCGTCTTCAATCAGCGTGGTGCACTGGCTCGGGTTGCCTTCGTCGTCGATATTGAGCGAGCCACGGCGGTCGGCAATGGTGCCGTCATCGACCACGGTCACACCCTTAGCTGCGACGCGCTGGCCGATGCGGCCGGAAAATGCGCTCGAACCCTTGCGGTTGAAATCGCCTTCCAGGCCGTGCCCGATGGCTTCGTGCAGCAGAATGCCGGGCCAACCCGGCGCCAGCACCACCGTCATCGGGCCGGCCGGTGCGGGACGCGCATCCAGATTCACCAGCGCCGCTTTGACTGCATCAGTGGCGTACTTTTCCAGCAGTGCATCGTCAAAATAGCCGTAGCTGTAACGCCCGCCGCCGCCGGCCGAACCCATCTCGCGACGTCCATTCTGCTCCACGATCACCGTTACCGAAACCCGCACCAGCGGACGGATATCTGCCGCCAGCACGCCGTCGCTGCGCACCACCAGCACCACATCATATTCGCCGGCCAGACCGGCCATCACTTGCACCACGCGTGGATCCTTGGCGCGCGCCATGCGTTCCACGCGTTCCAGCAATTTGACTTTTTCAGTGGCGTCGAGCGAGGCCAGCGGATCGTTCGGCAGATACAGTGCGCGGCCGCCAACTTGTTGCATCGAGGATGCCACTTTGACCTTGCCTGCGCCGCGCCGGGCGATGGTGCGAGTGGCGGCTGCCGCTTCCAGCAAGGCGCGTTCGGAAATCTCGTCCGAATAGGCAAAGGCGGTCTTGTCGCCTGCGACCGCGCGCACGCCAACGCCCTGGTCGATCGAGAAGCTGCCGGTCTTGACGATGCCTTCTTCCAGGCTCCAGCCCTCGCTCTTGGTGAACTGAAAATACAGGTCGGCATAATCGACCTTGTGGGTGAACATGGCGCCCAAGGTCTTGATCAGCTTGGATTCGTCCAGGCCGAAAGGTGTGAGCAGAATGTCGCGGGCGACGGCAAGGGTACTAAAATTCGGTTCAAATGGTTTCATGAGCGGTCGCAATCGCGCTTGGCGCGCAGTATGGTGGTTTGTCAGTGATTCGCAGATGAGACGATTGTAGAGCATCTGACAGCGCCGGGCAGGCGTGGTACGGATCGACAATTCTCCAGCGTCGATATCGCACCAGGATCCCATCTACTGAAACTAAAAATATGGTGAGTATGTCTTAAAACAATGCAATTACCGCATATAAAATATGCGGTAATTAAAAATACAATGCCATGTATATATTGGAATCCAATATCACAAGCCAGGTGTGACGAGTTTGCGGTGACGCAGCGCCGGCAGATTTTCACGCACGCGGCCCAGATGCTGCGGATCGAATTCGCCGATCACCACGCCCTCCCCTTCATCCAGCACCGCCTTGATTTCGCCCCACGGGTCGATCAGCATGCTATGGCCCCAAGTACGGCGGCCGTTCGGATGCACGCCGCCCTGCGCGGCGGCCAGCACATAACACTGATTTTCGATGGCGCGGGCGCGCAGCAGGATTTCCCAGTGGGCGCGGCCGGTGGTGTAGGTAAAAGCCGCCGGCACCACGATCAGCGCGCATTCTCCCATCGCCCGGTACAGTTCCGGGAAGCGCAAATCGTAGCAAACCGATAAGCCGACTCGACCGAATGGCGCAACAAAAGTGGCGATCTCAGCGCCAGGCATGATGGTGCGCGACTCGTCATAGGTTTCGTCGCCCTTGGTAAAGCCAAACAGATGAATCTTGTCGTAGTGGCAAACACAGTTGCCTTGCGGATCGAACACCAACGTCGTATTCATCACCTTGCCGGACTTGGACGCGACCATCGGCAGCGTGCCGCCGATCAGCCAGATGCCATGCTGGCGCGCCATCTGCGACATCACGGCTTGCAGCGGACCGCTGCCGGCCGATTCGGCATGAACCACTTTATCGGATTCATCCATCCCCATGATCGGCCAATATTCGGGCAGCAGCACCAGTTGCGCGCCCTGCTGCGCGGCCCGATCAACTAGGCGGTTCGCGGTGGCGATGTTTTCTGCCGGGTGCGGGGTCGAAACCATTTGTACTGCAGCGATGCGAATTAATGCGTTGTCGTGTGTCATTTGCGTGCCTTTTGCTGAACCTTTATTCGTTAGAAACGCCAGAGCCGATGTCAGCCCTGACCTTGTTATCGATTTTAGTGACGACTGGGTCCGTCCACGGGCCGCTGATCTGATACTCGTAGGTAAATGCCCGCGCCAACGGTTCGCGCAGGAATAATTGCGCTAAGAATGTACCGAGGCCAATCACCGGATTGACCGCCAGCGCGTACAGCACGGATGCCGCGCCGACATTGATTTCCGGAATCACCGCGACATGCAGGTTTTGCGTTTCTTTGGCGATATCGGCAGTACCGTCGATCAATACTGCCGCACTCACGCTGCGCATCCTGAAGTTATCGGTTTTCGCCACACCGCGCTCTATGGCGGCAGTGGCGGTAATGCCGTCAAAGGAAAACCCTTCGGAAAAAATATCACGGAAGTCCAGCGTCAGCCGGCGCGGCAGCGACTGCAGGCTCAACACACCCAGCAATTTTGCTGCACCCGGATCGACCTTCAGGAATTGGCCGGCCGCCATATCCAAATAAATCTGGCCACTCAAGCTAGGAATATCCAGCGAAAAAGGCAAGCCATCCCAATGCAGATTGCCGTCCAGCTTGCCTTTGCCGCCGTGCAAGACATCGTTGAAACCGAACCGCCGCAACAGCTTGCCGGCATTCTCCACATCCAGTGCGTAAGTCAGCTCGGTCTTGCTTTGACCATCCTGGGTAACCCATTTTCCGGCGGCATTCATGATGACGTCGTCATTGATAATCGCCAGTCGATTAATGCGCCATTCGCGCATCCCTGGCGTTTTCAGCATATTAGTCCCCAAGTTGTTGGCCACCAGTTCCAGCCGCCCCAGCTTCTTGTTGAACAGTTCGAAATTCTCGGCCACGATATTCAGGCTCGGGATTTGCGTGGGTGTATCTTTGCCCTCCAGTAAATTACCAACATCGGAAGCATCCGACTGCGGAATGGTCAGCGTCGCCAGCCGTGCCGTCACCTGGCCCATGCTGCCAGCAGCAGCCGAATCCCAGGTGAGGTAACCGGAAGCCTGATGTGAATCGATATTGGCTTGCCAGGCATCTTTTTGGTGCGAGGCGCCGACTACCACGTTATCGAGTCGCTTGCCCATTACGAACAGTGTTTTAGCACGTGCGGCCATGGTGTCGGGCTCCAGGTATTGACTAAAATCCAGCCCGCTGCCCGACTGGGCTGGCGCTGCCTCACCACTTTTGCCTGCCGCTGCAATCTCGCTGCTTACCCGCTGCCAGTCATCCAGATTCAATGACGCCAATTCGACGCTGGCAGCCAGCCCGCTGTCAGGCAACGGTGGCGGTACATTGACGCCGATTCCACCTTGCAAAACTTGCCACTGTGCTTGTTTTTCCAGCGATTTCTGACGCACGTAATGGGCCGCCACGGTGCTTCCCAGTGATACTTTTATCTGGTCGCGCAACAGCGATGCGGCATCCGATGGCAGCGCGCCAAGCTGCAGCTTAAACGGCAGGGTTGCGTTCGCGGCTTTTTGCAAAGGCGCGGGAAAATCCAGCGCCAGCCCTTGCAAGCCGGAGTCGATCAGCAACTCCAGTTGGCGGTTTTTGACCGTGATGGTGCTGCTGTAGCGGGTGCTGCCAGCGATACGCTGCGTTAAACTCTGGATTGCCGGCGCCGGATAATTGGTGCGCAGACCGGCTGCGGAAACGCTGCCATCGACCTTGATGCGTATGCTGCCATCGGCTTGGGTGCCGCCCGATGCGTTTGCAGGCCCGCCCAGCAAATTGGCGCTGACACCGTTCAGATTGAAGCCTTTTTCATTGAATTCCAGCTTGCCTTGCGCCGCCGACAGCTTCGGTATCACCTCCTGCAGCGATACCGCATTATTGTTGAACTGCAGCGTGCCGTTGACTTTGGATTCCGGCAACCGCGCCAAAGGCAATCGTAGCTTCAACGCCAGCTTGGCAGTGCCGTCGCCTTTTGACTCGGTGGTGAAATGGTCGATCCAGCCGGCCACCGGACTGTTATTCACATAATCGAAATAATTCTGCAACGCGCCGGACGCATTACCGTCGACTTCCAGAATGCTGTCATGCGACAGTAAATCGGCGATCACCACCTTCACATCGGACAATGCTGCACCTTGCGTTTGGGCCGAATCGCTGCGGATTTCCATGCGGGCATTATCAAACGCAATAGTGCCTTGAATCTGCGCCAACTCCGGCCACAGGGGCGTTTTGCCATCCGGCCCGAAATATCCGGGACCGAAATTCAGCCGGCCGTCCACAATCTTGCCGGCAATGTGGAAAATTCCGACCGGCTTTTTGGGCGCCTTACCGGCCTCGACCCGAAACGGCATTTTTGCCAGATCGCCCTTGAGCCGGACCGTGACATCGTCCGCGCGGCCGCCCTGCAGCGCGCCGACCAACCATGTGCGCAAATGTGCCGGCGTTTGCAGTGGCAGGAACTGGCCGATTTTCTTCACGTCAAACCCGGAAATCGTGCCGTTTAGATCAATCTCGCCCAGCGGCTTGCCGGGCTGATGCACCAGCGGCAGCAGATGCTTGCCCGATAAAGTGGCAACCATGCTATCCTGCACAAGATCCATTTTATCGACCTCAAACAGCAACTGATCCTTGCCCTGAAAAATCCAGCCGGCCTGCATTTTCAATGTATCAATCGACATCACGGGTTCGGTGAAATATCCCGGCAAAGCTAACTTGAGCTGCTTCGAGTCGAGCGAAAAACTGCCGCCCTTGTCGTTGGCATTGAGCTCGCCGCTCAGGTTTTTGAAGCCCGGAATCGCCGGCACCGCTGCCTGTGCCGGCGCAGTCGCGCTTTTTGCCCGCGCCTCACGCGCCGGCTGGGCATTCAGCGACAAGCCGACGAATTTCCCTTTGACCGCATACGCGGCGAATGCAGGATAAGCGCCCTGCCATTCGGCGGAAAAATCCCGCAACTCGCCGCGCGGCGCGAAATCCGCCAGCATCTGCAGCTGCGCCGGCGTCAGCGGCAAACGTCCGGCAAAATTGGCCAAAGTATGCAAATCCAAACGCTGCGCCCGGATCGCGGTCTGATCCGGCTTGCCATTTTTGCCGGGCGCATACGATTCACTGATGGTGGTCGGCGGCAAGTACAAACCCTCCTTGGTCGTCAGTGAAAAATCGGAAACCGAAAAGGTATGCGCGCGCATGCCTGACATCGGTGGCGTAGGTGCCGACGCATTCACCGCAGCATCGAATTCTTCGCGCGCAAAAATACGACCGTTAAGCTGCGCCAGATTGAGCGGCTGCAAATCCTTGCGCAGACGCGTGGATAGGTCCGACAGCGTCAGGTCGGCGGTGATGTCGGCAATTCTGGCATGATCAAAATTGAGCCAGGCGCGCACCGAACCGGCGCCTTGCATGACTTCAATCGGAAAATCGGCATAGGCGCTCCAAACCGTCAGATCGGTCTTCGGCACATGGGCGAATACCACGCCTTTCCAGGCCATCACATCCGACATGTTGCGGGAAAAATGCGGATGGACGAAATCGGCGCGCACATCAACCGGCGCTGCCAACGCCAGTGGCGGTGCAGCCTGGAGCCCGAACTGGTGACGCCGACCTTGATTGCGCAATCTGAAATTCAGGTTGGCCAGCACCAATTCCGGTGCGCCGCGCTGCATGTCGTTCCAGCGCAGACTGCCTTCATGCACCACGATCTCGCTCTGCGCCAGCAGCCAGTTGGCGCCGCGATTATCGCCGCTTTTGCCGGCATCGACTAAGATCCCACCGACAAACAAGCTGCCATCGGCAGAGCGCCGGATATCCAGATCAGGACGATTAATTTCCAGCAAGGCCAGACGCACATCTCGCGCCACCACCGACCACCAGGAAAAGGTGGCAGAAATGCTGGGCAGCGACAGCGCCTGCCTGCCATCCTGATCCAAAATCGTAACCTCGTTGAGCGATAAATACGGCTGCAAGCCATTCCAGGATGCGTACACCCGCGCAATCGTGACCGGTCGGCCAACCACTTGGCTCACCATGCGCTCGATATCGCCCTTGTAATTATCTATATTCGGCAGTACCGCATAGCGCAAGGTCAGAAACAGGCCACAAAAAATGAAATACGCCAGCACCAGAAACCGTATCATCCAGCGCAACGAGTGGTGCGACAGCGCATTGAACTTGGCATAAGCCAGACGCGCGGCCCACCAGTACCAGTACAAACGGTTG
This sequence comes from Burkholderiaceae bacterium, assembly GCA_041736255.1. GTDB lineage: Bacteria > Pseudomonadota > Gammaproteobacteria > Burkholderiales > Burkholderiaceae_D > AVCC01. The sequence goes on along the minus strand of JBGSTZ010000050.1, from coordinate 12,830 downwards.
CGAGGGCTGGCAGGAGAGGATTGATCTGTGGTCATTAACAGTTATGCGGTTATACGGTTATACAAAAAAGACTCGGCGTAAAATGCATGATAGCCAAAAACGGCCGCCCAACATGCTTCGACAAGCATCATCAAACACCGGATGAACCAGATGATGACGGCGAACAGCTTAAATTACCTTATTCCTTTTTTATGACCACATCCTTATTAAGTAGTGCCGCAGCGTCCCGATTCTTTGCGCGTTGGCAGAGTGCCGAACCGCAACGCCCGAGTTTGCTCGCCAGTATCGCCGAATTTCCGTTAAACCGAAGCAGCTTTGTGCGCCTGTTACACAATGAAACAGCGGCCGGCATGGCGTTGCCGCGCGCGATGCGCCGCCTGCGCAATCTCGTCATTGCCACCTTGATCGAGCGCGATCTGAACGGCGCTGCCGACATGGACGAAGTTGTGCGCACAATGAGCACATTTGCCGAATTTGCTGTGCAAACCCATCTGGCAGCGCTGATGGCTGACATGGTCATACTGCACGGCTGCCCGATAGGCGAAGATTCCGATACCGAACAGGAATTGATCGTGCTTGGCATGGGTAAACTGGGCGGTGCCGAGCTCAACGCGTCATCCGACATCGACCTCATCTTCGTGTATGCGGAAGATGGCGAAACCCGCACCACCGCGCCAGAACAGCGGCAGCTCTCGAATCACGAATTCTTTATCCGGCTCGGCAAGAAACTGATTCATGCGATCTCGGAAATCGAGGAAGACGGCTTTACTTTCCGGGTCGATATGGCGCTGCGACCGAACGGCGCATCCGGCCCGCTGGCCGCCAGCTTCAATATGGTGGAAGAATATTTCATCGTCCAGGGCCGCGAATGGGAACGCTACGCCTGGGTCAAAGCGCGCGCGCTGACCGGACGCGCAGCCGACATCACCTTACTGGAAAGCATCATCCGGCCTTTCGTGTACCGCCGCTATCTGGATTTTGGTGTGATCGACGCGATCCGCAACATGCACAGCCAGATCCGTGCCGAAGTCATTCGCCAGGAAAGCCGCCACCCGGAACGCAGCAACAACGTCAAGCTGGGGCGCGGCGGCATCCGCGAAATCGAATTTATCGCGCAAGTATTCCAGCTGATCCGCGGCGGGCGCGACCCTGCGCTGCGCGACCGCTCGACCCGCGGCGTACTGAAAACTCTGGCCGAAAAAGGCATCCTGAGCCGGCATTGCGTCGATCAATTGCTGGCGGCGAATATTTTTCTGCGCAACCTGGAGCACCGTCTGCAATACATCGAAGACGCGCAAACCCACACCCTGCCGTCCAACCCGGATGACCAGCTCACCATTGCCAACATGATCGGCATGACCGGCGTGCCCGCGCTATTGCAGGCGCTGGACGCGCAGCGCCAGATCGTCGCAACCCACTTCGATGCGATTTTCAACGAAAAGGATGAGGCCCAAAGCACAGCAGGACAACCGGCCGGACCAGCGCCGATCGACCTGCAGATGTTCGCCAACCTGCCGGAAGGCGAAAAGACCGAAGCGATTCAAACCCAGCTGGAGACCATCGGCTTTAACGAAGCTGCGGCAGCGGCCCAGCGCCTACTCGAAACCGGCAAGTCTTCGCGCCTGCAATCGCTGCCGATGGAAAGCCGCAAGAGATTTCTGGCGCTGATCAATGCCGCGCTGCCGCTGATCGCGCAGGCCAAAAAAGACCAGTTGGCAACCCTGGGCCGTTTGCTCGACCTGCTCGAAACCATCGCCCGCCGCTCTGCCTATCTGTCGCTGCTGACCGAATATCCGCCGGCGCTGCAGCGCGTGATCCGCATGATGCAAGCCAGCGACTGGGCGGCAAAATATCTGACCCGCCACCCGATATTGCTGGATGAACTGCTGGATGAAAACCAGGTGCAGATGGCTCCGGTATGGGCCGATTTCAGCGCAGGACTGCAGCAGCAACTCGACGCCGCCACCATCAACGGCGAACCCGACACCGAGCTGCAGATGAACATCCTGCGCGACATGCACCATGCGCAATTGTTCCGGCTGCTGGTGCTGGATCTGGAAGGCAATCTCAGCATGGAGCATCTGGCCGACCATTTGTCGCAACTGGCCGACATCATCGTCACCGCCACCATCCGCGCGGTCTGGAAAACCATCCCGAAACGCCACACAGAAACCCCGAAATTCGCCGTCATCGCCTACGGCAAGCTGGGCGGCAAGGAACTCGGCTACGCCTCCGACCTCGACGTGATTTTTCTGTACGACGACCAGGACCAGGACGCGCCCGGCCTGTACGCAAAACTTGCGCAGCGCTTCATTACCTGGATGACGTCCCACACCTCGTCCGGCATCCTGTTCGACATCGACATCGCACTGCGCCCCGACGGCGGCAGCGGCTTGCTGGTGTCGTCGGTTGCCTCGTTCGAACGCTATCAGAGCGAATCGGCCTGGTTGTGGGAACATCAGGCGCTGACCCGGGCCCGCTTCTGCTCCGGCGACGCCGCCATCGGCGAACGCTTTGAAGCGATCCGCGACCAGGTACTGCGCCAACCCCGGGACGAAGCAGCACTCAAAAACGACATCCTGCAAATGCGTCACAAGCTGCGCAGCGCCCACCCCAACCGCTCCGAGCAATTCGACCTCAAACACGATGCCGGCGGCATGATCGACATCGAATTCATCGTCCAATACCTGGTGCTGCGCCACGCCGCCCAATACCCGCAATTGACCGCCAACATCGGCAATATCGCGCTGCTCAACGTGTGCGGCGCGCTCGGCCTACTCGACGTGCCGCTGGCCGCAGCCGTCGCCAGCGCCTACCGCGACTTCCGCAAAATGCAGCACAACATCCGCCTGCAAGGCAGCGACCGCGCACGGGTAGAGTTGGAGGAAGTGGCAGTCAGGGTGGATGACGTGAAGCGGCTGTGGGAAGCGGTGTTCGGGATTGCTGGCTGAGGTGGATATTGGTGGCAGCGATTGCCGGGCTTCGCTGCGGCGAACGTGAGCTACCTTCTGTATTTTTTAACACCGCTTTAGATGTATGCGGTAAATGGCATGTTTATTGGCATACTCCACACAAATTAACTTTACCGCGCCCCGCACTTGAAACACTGTTAAGCAGGTATCAAGGTAGTCAATCCTTCCAGAAAGCGTCTTTTCTGGGCAAATATGCCATCTCGGATGCTGCTCCAGACTTGCTCCGGAAAGTTTGCCGGCAACTCAGTCTCAACCCTGGCCAAAGCGCGGTCGACGTTTTGCACCATTTCCTGCATCGCATCGAACGCGCCGGCTACACCGCTTTGCTCGGCCAAACGGCCAACGCACTTATTGCCATACATCACCATTCCGCTTTTAAAGGAATGGGCAGGTCCAGCTTTGGCGTCGTGGCGCGCACCTTTAAAGCGAGCCTGGCATCCAGAGCGTGCAATATTTGCAGCAATTGGTCGACGCGCACCAGACCCGGATTTTTTTCAATGTCGGCTACTCGCGCTTGCCCGACACCCAGGAGTTGCCCCAATTGCGTCTGCGTAAGGCCTTGTTCCTTACGCAACGATTTCAGGTGCTCAGAGAGCTGGGAAGAAATTTGAATTGGATAGTCCATAACCAATAATATCGCTCAAAGACGATAATGTAAATATATCGTACCTGAGCGATATTTATACATTATCGTCCAGGGGCGATAATAATGGAAAAGTAAATGCGTCGGAAGCGGTGTTGGGGATTGCCGGCCAAGAGGCGTAATGACTGGCAGAAAAAAGTTGGACTTTGCTTTGCTCAAGCCAACTTGGTAGCCCAACGTACGCGGTGACGTTACGCAAAAAAATCCGGTTCACGAAAAACACGAAAGCCACGAAAAAAATAAACGCGGTTCTTGTAGGCGCGCATCCGGGCGCGACCGGCGGTAGCTGACCATGAGCCGGTCGCGCTCGGGTGCGCTCTTACAAAAAACCGTGCTCCAGCCCAGCAACGAGACGCTTCATTTGGCTGAGCTGCATTAAGAGGCAGTTATCCCGCAAATAATTAAGAAAATTAACCCGAAGTCACTTCCGCCGGCTTGTGCCTGAAAGCGACCTCTAGCGCGAATATCGCGGCTATCTGGTTTAACGATTTTACTGTCGGGTTGCCGGTCCCGGTTTCAATCTCTCTGATAACGCGAACACTGACGCCGCGGTGTTTTGCAAATTCTGGCTGCGTCATTCCGGATATCGAACGCATCTTTTTCACCGCATCCTGCAACGAGAGCTTGCCTGCCGCAATATCCTGATAGAACTGAATCCGGTCGGCGCGCGCCAGCTCTTTTGGGATTGGTTTTCTGCGCTTGTCCATGGTCAGCCTTTTCCACTGGCAAGTGTTGCCAGTTCGCGCAACTGGTCGCATTGCTTCTGAATGCTGTAGTGGCGCGCTTTAATGATGTCGTCGTCCACACCGTGCACCGCCATTACTTCTTCAATCGTGTCGATTTTCCGGGAAAATGCGACTAGCTCGGTGCGAATTTCGGCAAGCTCGGCCTCCACGATGGGCAAGCTACCAAGCACATCGGCCCAGTTGCTTATTTCAACCTTGTCCGAATTCTTCCAGCGCAGTGTGCGCGAGATGCCGTCCTTGTCCAGGTTCATCGGGGCGAAGTCGAACAATGGGGTCAGCCGCACCTCGCCGCCGACAATCTGAACTGCAGTATTGCGGGCATGATTGTCCGTATTCCCAAGCGCTAAATTAAGCACATCGCGCTTCAAAAACTCCACGGTGGCCCGCTTTGGGTCAGTCACGTACGTGCGCAAAGCAGCCAGCACTGCATTTTGCGAAGGGCGAGCATCGAACCCAATCAGGCCCAGCAGTGACGCCACGCTTTCCTGGTGCAATCGTTCAACCCCGGCAGCCGAGACTCTGCGGTCAAAGCGAGGGATGAACAGCATATCTCCATGCAAATCAGGCAAGTCGTCGACAAATAAGCCCATGGCGTGCGCAACGCGCATATAGGCGGCTTCGTTACGCAGGATTTTCAGGTCCGAAAGATCTTTTCCTCGCGGCAACTTTACCAGATAGTGCTTCTGCGCCTGGTCGTCGCCAACAGCGCCGTCAGCGTACCAGAGAGAATCCTTGCCTTTGGTGAGCAAGAATTTTGGCGCAACCCCTTGCACGCCAGGCGTGCCTGCCGAAAGCATTCCGTGAATTTGAAGGTGCTCAATGAAGGCCTCTGCGCGTTGCAGAATTTGCTCCAGGGTGAAGCCTTGGTTCAGTAAATTTTGGCTTTGTCTTTCAACATGTGTCTGGTAAAAAACCACCGCCTCTTTGATGCGTACGCGGCCAATCGGGTTGAAAGCGCCGGCGCAAAGCAACGGCCAATCCGCTGAACGACCATCGGGAATGCCAAGTTCGCCGAGCAGGTAATGCCTGCCTTTGCCCTGCGGCACCAGGTCGAACAGGAACGCAGGCCAGTGCGGTAGTATTTTGTGGTCGAGACTTACCGGGAAACGCAATGAAACAGGCGCTTGTTCGTTGAATGCATAAGGCGTGTCATAGTCAAGCGTCGCCCTGCCCGCGCCGCCTGCTATCGGATCCTCGATTTCGACGGTGCAGCAGGAATGCCACTGTCCACGGTTAAACATCTCAAAGGTACATTGCATGGCGTCCCCATAGATAGGAGGTACTGAGGAGGTACTGGAAAAATGCAGTCTACCAGATAATTTTATACATATATGTGATTAAAAAAGGAATGGCAACACTATAATTTAATACATATATGTATTAAATTTAATATTGGATGACTTGGGAGAATTTACCCTTTCCCAAACTGTTCGTGAATGCACTGCGAAAGCCCGTGAAGATTCGGTGTGTGCCCTTCCGCTTGGAATGCAACCGCCGTATCACGCAAAGTCAGTCTGGATCAGATTTCTTGCTACGCTGTTCCAAAACCGGGAACATTTCAGAGTCAACAAGATTTCGCAACGGCACATCCAGCGCCTGTGCCAGCAAGTCCATATTATCGATCGAGATATTCCGCCCGCCACGCTCGACTTCGCTGACATACGTGCGGCTCAAGTTTGCACGCAACGCAAGTTCTTCTTGCGAGAGTTCCAATAATTGACGCGCCCAGCGTAAATTCTTGCCAAAATTTTCTCTTGCAGATAACGATTTGCTGGGCTTTTTCATAGAGACAAGCATCGTTTGACGCATGCTTGCATGTCCACCAGCTATAAATGAACATTTGAAAACTATAAGTGACAATTGGATAATTTAAGACTATATTTCCTCAATGAAACTCGACTTCTATTTTATATTAACCAATTAATAACCAAGGAATAAGATGAAAAATATTAAGCTGATTGCCGTTAGTTCTATTTCAATTGCTATTTTGGCTGCTTGTGGCGGTGGCGGGTCGGATACCACGACTGCGTCGACAGCGGCAGATGTCGGACCGCTTACGAAATATGAGGGCGTATGGGGACAAGGCTGCGATGATCATTCGCGCGATACGTATACTTTCGCTGCATCAAACAACGGCACATCCCTTGCGATTACGAACAAGATGGAATATTTTGCCAACGAAAATTGCACAGGCGCTATCGTCGCTACCGGAACCTACGCCCAACCTGAAGTAATGTTGCAGTACATCAAGACTGAGGCAAATGCTCCAGTCAAGATGCTTACAGGGGAAATAATCACAGCATCAGTTGATGTTGGAACTGCTGTAGGATCTGGAGAAGCCATCAAATTTACGGGAAGCGGTGTCACGTCATCAGTTGTCAATGGAGAAACTGTTTGGCACATTGTTTATAACAATGGCAGCACCGATTTAACAGTAAATGATTCGCCTGGTACGGCCCAAGGAGCATTGCTTTTGCTGAACGGGGAACTCCTAGAACTATCGCCGGCTAATAACTCAGCGACATCTTTTAACGTCGATAGCCGGTACATTCGTTAATCAATAACGTACAGCGCGTAGGTTTGGGCTGTAAACCCCAACATTTGGCACCCGCAGATTTCGCTGTCGAATGTTGGGCTTCGCAAGCTCAGCACCAACCTACCCATTAAATATACATATTAATGTATTTTTAAAAAATTATTAAATATATGTGGAAATAGCACTTTTTTTAAGCATACCCCGTCTATTTCCGTTAATTCACACCAGAAACACACAGCAAAACGCCCCGACTCGCGGGGCGTTTTGTCTTGCTGAACGACTACAATAATTACTTGGCAGTCATCAGCGCCATCGTGGTATCCAACATGCGGTTGGAGAAACCCCACTCGTTGTCGTACCAGGATGAAACCTTGACCAGACGGCCGGATACTTTGGTCAGCGTCGCGTCGAAGGTGCTCGATGCCGGGTTATGGTTGAAATCAACCGACACCAGCGGCGCGGTGTTGTATTCCAGGATGCCTTTCAACGGGCCGTTTTCCGACGCTTCTTTCATGATCGCGTTGACTTCTTCGACCGTGGTGTCGCGCGCGGCGATGAACGACAGGTCGACGATCGAGACGTTGATGGTCGGCACGCGAATCGAATAACCGTCCAGCTTGCCGTTCAGTTCCGGCAACACCAGGCCGACCGCAGCGGCAGCGCCGGTCTTGGTCGGAATCATCGACTGGGTGGCGGAACGGGCGCGGCGCAGGTCTTCATGCATCACGTCGGTCAATACCTGGTCATTGGTGTAGGAGTGGATGGTGGTCATCAAGCCGGTTTCGAGGCCGATTTTCTCGTGCAAAGGCTGGACTAGCGGGGCCAGACAGTTGGTGGTGCAGGAAGCGTTGGAAATCACGGTGTCGGTCGATTTCAGCACGCCGTGGTTGACGCCGTAGACGATAGTTGCGTCGACGTCCTTGCCGCCCGGTGCTGAAATAATGACTTTTTTGGCGCCGCCGGCCAGATGGGCCGAGGCTTTCTCTTTGGTGGCGAAGAAGCCGGTGCATTCCAGCACGACATCGACGTTCAGCTCGCCCCAAGGCAGGTTGGCCGGATTGCGCTCGGCGAAGACTTTGATCGGGTCGCCATTGACAATCATCATGTCGCCTTCGACCGTGACAGTGCCTGGGAACTTGCCGTGGGCGGTGTCGTAGCGGGTCAGATGGGCGTTCGATTCGGCATTGCCGAGGTCGTTGATGGCAACAATCTTGATGTCTTCCTTGAACTTGCCGCCTTCGTAATGTGCGCGAAGGATGTTGCGGCCGATGCGGCCATAGCCATTGATTGCAACGCGAATAGTCATGCTATCTCCAGAACGTAGTTAATTAATCGATATTAATATTAATTAATGGATGTTAATTAAACGAGGCTAATTAAGCAATATTAATTAAGCAACAACCAATTTCACCTTGGTCACAACATTGTCGACCGTGAAACCAAAATGTTTGAACAGTACGCCGGCCGGAGCGGACTCGCCGAAGGTGTCGATACCGATCACAGCGCCTTCCAGGCCAACATATTTGTACCAGAAGTCGGTGACGCCGGCTTCAATCGCGACCCGCGGCAAACCTCGGGTCAGGACGCTGGCTTTGTACGCCGATTCCTGACGGTCGAAGGCGTCGGTACATGGCATTGACACCACGCGTACCGGCACGCCTTGCTTGGCCAGTTCTTGCGCCGCTTGCATTGCCAGTTCGACTTCGGAGCCGGTCGCGATCAGGATCGCCTTGGCGTTGGCTGCATCTTTCAGCACGTAGCCGCCGCGATGGATGTGGGTGATCTGTTCCGGCGTGCGTTCCTGATATTGCAGGTTCTGGCGCGAGAAAATCAGCGTCGACGGGCCGTGACGGCGGGTTACTGCATGCGACCAGGCCACCGCGGATTCGACTGTGTCGCAGGGACGCCAGTTATCCAGGTTCGGGATCAGGCGCAGGCTGGAGACGTGCTCGACCGATTGATGGGTCGGGCCGTCTTCGCCGAGGCCGATCGAGTCGTGCGTGAAGACGAAAATCGAACGCAGTTTCATCAGCGCCGCCATCCGCAGCGCATTGCGGCTGTAGTCGGAGAAGGTCAGGAAGGTGGCGCCGAACGGGATGTAGCCGCCATGCAGCGCGATGCCGTTCATGATCGCGCTCATGCCGAATTCGCGCACGCCGTAATTGATGTGGTTGCCGGGCTGATCGGCGCGCACCGCGACGCACTCTTTCCAGTTGGTCAAATTGGAGCCGGTCAGGTCGGCCGAGCCGCCGAGGAATTCGGGCAAGGCCGGCGCGAAAGCCTGAATCGTGTTCTGGCTGGCCTTGCGGGTGGCGATGGTTTCTTTTTTCTCGATGCAGCTGCCGATGTAGCTTTTGACGATTTCAGTGAAATTGCCCGGCAATTCTCCCTTCATGCGGCGCACCAGTTCGCCCGCTTGCTGCGGGAAACGCTCGCTGTAGGCTTGGAACAAGTCATTCCATTCAGTTTCCAGACGCGCGCCTTGCGCTTTTGCATCCCAGGCGGCGTAGACATCGGCCGGAACTTCAAACGGCGTATGCGGCCAATCCAGGGTTTCGCGCACTGCGGCGATTTCCTTGTCGCCCAAAGGAGCACCATGCACATTGTGGGTGCCTTCCATGTTTGGCGAGCCCTTGCCGATGACGCTCTTGCAGCAGATCAGGGTCGGCTTGCCGGACAACTTGGCTTGCGCAATCGCGGCATCGACTGCCGCAACATCGTGGCCGTCAACCGCAGGAATCACGTTCCAGCCGTAGGCTTGGAAGCGTTTCGGCGTGTCGTCCAGGAACCAGCCGTCAACCTTGCCGTCGATCGAGATGCCATTGTCGTCATACAGCGCGATGATCTTGTTCAGGCGCAAAGTGCCGGCCAGTGAACAGACTTCGTGCGAAATGCCTTCCATCAGGCAACCGTCGCCCAGGAATACGTAGGAGTGATGATCGACCACGGCAAAACCGGGCTGGTTGAATTCGGCTGCCAGCAGCCGCTCCGCCAGCGCCATGCCGACCACGTTGGCCAAACCCTGGCCGAGCGGGCCGGTGGTGGTCTCGATGCCCGGCGTGACATCCACTTCCGGATGGCCCGGTGTCTTCGAATGCATCTGACGGAAATTCTTCAAATCTTCCATCGACAAATCGTAGCCGGTCAGGTGCAGCAACGCATAGTGCAGCAACGAACCATGGCCGTTCGACAACACGAAACGGTCGCGGTTGATCCAGTGCGGATTGGCCGGATTGTGGCGGTAATGTCCGGCCCACAAGGCGACGGCAATATCGGCCATCCCCATCGGCATGCCGGGATGCCCGGAATTGGCCTTTTGTACGGCATCCATTGCCAGTGCGCGGATCGCGTTGGCCATCTTGGTAGTTGGGAGCGTGGAAATCATGTTGGTCTGTTTGAATGGCGATGGGGAAAGAAGGACATGCTCATGGACTTGCGTAATTAAGATAGAACGACAGTGCATAGTGCGAAGCCAAGTATTTTACCAGAGACTCAGGTGCCGAATTAAAATCGGAATTCCTCTTAACTGGAATTACCATGCCTCGTTTCTATTGCTCCCAGCCGCTGGCGATCGGCACCCAATTGGTGTTGCCCGACCATGTCGCTCATCATATCCAGGTCTTACGCCTGGAGCCCGGAACCGCGATCACACTCTTCAACGGCGATGGCGGCGAATATACGGCGACTCTGACCGTTATCGAAAAAAAACGCGTCAGCGCCGAAGTCAAAGCGTGTACCGCGCGCGATGTCGAGCTTCCGTATGCGATCACGCTGGCGCAGGCGCTGCCGGAATCATCGAAAATGGACTGGATCATTGAAAAAGCGGTGGAATTAGGTGCAGCCGCGATCCAGCCGTTGTCGGCCCAGCGCTGCGTGATGCGGCTGTCCGGCGAACGCGCCGAAAAGAAGCAGGCCCACTGGCAAGGCATCATCGTCGCCGCCAGCGAGCAGAGCGGACGCAACCGCCTGGCACAACTGGGCGCACTGAGCGACTTCAAAAGCTGGATCGCGCAGCAAGACTTGCACCGCCGTATTTTGCTTAGCCCGCGCGCCGAACAATCGCTGGCCGACTGGGCCCGCCATCATCCGCCGCAGGCACTGGCATTGCTGATCGGGCCGGAGGGCGGCTTTAGCGAAGCGGAAGAATCGATGGCCGTTTCACATGGTGCGCTGATGCTGTCGATGGGGCCGCGCGTGTTGCGCACTGAAACCGCCGGACTGGCGGCGCTGGCGGCACTAAATGCGCTGTGGGGTGAAATGTGAACTGGCAAAAAATATGCCGCCGGACAGTTGCAGTTGTCCCAGCGGCATAGGCATTTTTTATTCGAACTCAGAATTCCTCCCAGCTCTCCTCTTTATTGCTCGCCGGTGCTTTTGTAGCGACTCGCTTGATTGGGCGTGTGGTCTTGGCTGCTGCAGGCTGTTTATCGATGCGTTCGATAGCATTTTTCTGCGTCGGTGCTGCAATTGCCATGGCGGACGATGTATCGAGCCGGAACATGCCGACCACTTGAGCCAGGCTGCCGGTTTGCAGTTGCATTGACTGGGCAGCGGCGGCAGCTTCCTCCACCAATGTGGCGTTTTGCTGCGTAACTTCATCCATTTGCGCAATAGCCTGATTGACTTGCTCGATGCCTTGGCTTTGCTCTTGGCTGGCAGCGGTAATTTCAGACATGATGTCGGTGACACGGCGCACGCTGATCACCACCTGTTCCATGGTGTCGCCCGCTTGCGCGACCAGCTTATTGCCGACATCGACCTTTTGCACCGATTCATCAATCAGCGACTTGATTTCTTTGGCGGCAGTGGCGGAGCGTTGCGCCAGATTGCGCACTTCAGTGGCGACTACCGCAAAGCCACGCCCCTGCTCGCCGGCGCGCGCCGCTTCGACTGCGGCGTTCAGGGCCAGGATGTTGGTCTGAAATGCGATGCCGTCGATGACGCTAATAATATCGGCGATTTTCTTGGCAGATACGTCGATGGCGGCCATGGTATCGACCACCTGAGACACCACTTCCCCACTTCTGATCGCAACCTCGGAGGCAGTTGCCGCCAGCTGATTAGCTTGCCGTGCATTGTCCGCATTCTGTTTGACGGTGCCGGTCAGTTCTTCCATCGCAGCGGCGGTTTGTTCCAGACTGCTTGCCTGACCTTCGGTGCGACTGGAAAGATCGAGGTTGCCAGCTGCGATCTGACTCGATGCGGTGGCAAGGGCGTCGCTGTCGCTGCGCACCTGGGACACGACGCTTTGCAGATTGCTGTTCATGTTTTTCAGCGTTTGCAATAATTGCCCTGTCTCATCCGTCGAATTGACTTCGATGCGACTGCTCAAATCACCTGAAGCAACCGTTTGCGCGATTTTAACTGCCCGATACATTGGTGTCGTGATCGAGCGGGTTACCAACCACGCGCATAAGGCAGACAAAATCATCACAATAGCAGCAAGCCCGACAGTCAATTCTTTACCATGTTCAACAGTATCGGAAATCGATTTTCCTGCGACAACAGTTTCTTCGCGCGTGATCTCCCTTAAGCCAGCCAATGCCTTACCTATCGCCTTGTCTGCGCCGGCGATACTCTGATCGATTTCCTGGATCGAGCTTCCGCTAGATTTCATTTCAACAACTTTAGACATTGCCAGGCTATAAGTTTCATTACCTTTCGATATGTCATCCAGTAATTGCTTTTCTTGATTGCTTACACTTCCTGTTTTCATATACTCCGCCACTGCAGCATTGAGATCAGTAAGATCTGTGGCAAATTTTTTGTCGTAGTCTCTACCTCTAATTAAGTAACTGATGTTACGCAGCCTGCAGAGCCTGTAGTTCGGCATAGGCCTGTCGGGTTGCTTTGATGAAGAGTTTTGCCCTTATCGCGAAATGGTTTGTTTTGAGCTTTATATTCAGGCACTCCAATTTGAATACGGCATAAAT
>JBGSTZ010000174.1:0-19395 GCA_041736255.1 Burkholderiaceae bacterium | reverse complement strand
GGCGTCAGGCGTGCCGCCAGCGCGGCAGCCGAACCGCCGCTGGAGCCGCCTGGCACTGCGCGCTTGTCCCAGGGATTTTTGACCGGACCGAAGAACGAGTTTTCATTGGCGGAACCCATTGCGAATTCGTCGCAATTGAGCTTGCCCAGCGTCACCATGCCAGCGGCATTACACTGCTCCACCACGGCGGCATCGAATGGGCTTATGTAATTTTCCAGCATCTTGGAACCGGCGGTTGCGCGCCAGTCGCGCGTGACGAAAATATCCTTGTGCGCAATCGGAATCCCGGTCAGTGGCGTGGCTTGATTGCCGGCAAGGCGGGCATCGGCGGCAGCGGCCTGCTGCAAGGTCAACGCGGCATCGACGTGCAAAAATGCGTTCAGGTCGCTGTGCTTGATGCGCTCCAGATGCAGTGTCGCCAGTTCGGTGGCAGAAATCTGTTTGGCCTGGAGCAGGACCGAAAGTTGTTTGATGGTTTTGGTATGCATGAAGTCAGTATTCTTTTAACGTGAAAGTTGCAGCGCGACGCACTTCGCACCATGTCATGAGTATATTTAATAGCCGCAATAAAATATTGCGGAAAATACTATAAAAATGATGGTACTCCCTACTTTTTCGAATTAATTGGGGGCCTGATGCCGGTCCGCGCATGTTCCGTAGAAAGCGTGCGACAGGGTGATTCGACGAATTATTCGATCACTTTTGGCACCAGATACAAGCCGTCCTGAATGGCCGGTGCGGTTTTTTGATAATCTTCGCGCCGGTTGGGCTCGGTAGCCACATCTTCCCGCAGCCGCAACGCCAGATCCGGCATGGTTGCAGCGATCGGATGACTCAATGGTTCGATGCCAGTGGTGTCGACCGCGCGCATTTGCTCGACCAGGGCAAAAATGCCATTAAGCTGCACCAATGAGGCGGAGGCTTGCGTTTCACTGAGTTCGAGTTGCGCCAAGTGGGCGATGCGTTTGACGTCGGAAATGGTTAATGACATAGCTGGCTGGCGCTTGTGTGCGCATGAAAGAATGGGAAAAGTAGTTTAGTGCTGCAAACCGCGTATAAATTGCGCAATATGCAATAATATTCACTCTAGGTTTTGCCTGTATTTGACCGGCGTTCGACCATGGCTCCACTGAATTATAAGGTAGAATGCCCGGTTAATGCCTTGCTGGCGCGCGCGTAGCATCGCTGCAGGCATATACAGCGATCGACAACCACCTCAAAATTCTTAAGCGCACTATTGTTGCGCATCAGGACAATTCATGTTTGGATTTTTACGTAATTACTTTTCGAATGATCTGGCCATCGATCTGGGCACCGCCAATACCTTAATCTACGTGCGTAGTTTGGGTATTGTGCTGGATGAACCATCGGTAGTCGCGATCCGCCAGGAAGGTGGCCCGAACGGCAAAAAAACCATTATGGCAGTCGGCAAGGAAGCCAAGCAAATGCTGGGCAAAGTTCCCGGCAACATCGAAGCGATTCGTCCGATGAAGGATGGCGTGATCGCCGACTTCACCGTCACCGAGCAAATGCTCAAGCAATTTATCCGCATGGTGCACGACACCAAGTTTTTCAAACCGTCACCACGCATCATCATTTGCGTACCCTGCGGCTCGACCCAGGTCGAACGCCGCGCGATTCGCGAATCGGCACTGGGCGCCGGTGCTTCGCAAGTATTCCTGATTGAAGAACCGATGGCGGCGGCCATCGGTGCCGGCTTGCCGGTGTCGGACGCGACCGGCTCGATGGTGGTCGATATCGGCGGCGGCACCACCGAAGTCGGCATCATCTCGCTCGGCGGCATGGTCTACAAAGGCTCGATTCGGGTCGGCGGCGACAAGTTCGACGAAGCCATCGTCAATTACATCCGGCGCAACTACGGCATGCTGATCGGCGAGCAAACCGCTGAAATGATCAAAAAAACCATCGGCTCGGCTTTCCCGGGCTCCGAAGTCAAGGAAATGGAAGTCAAGGGACGCAACCTGTCGGAAGGCATCCCGCGCTCATTCACCATTTCCAGCAATGAAATCCTGGAGGCGCTGACCGACCCGCTCAACAACATCGTCTCCGCGGTAAAGAATGCGCTGGAACAAACCCCCCCGGAACTGGGCGCCGACATTGCCGACAAAGGCATGATGCTGACCGGTGGCGGCGCCTTGCTGCGCGACCTCGACCGGCTGCTGATGGAAGAAACCGGGCTGCCGGTCATCGTCGCCGAAGACCCGCTGACCTGCGTGGTGCGCGGTTCCGGCATGGCGCTGGAGCGCATGGACAAATTGGGTTCGATTTTTTCACACGAATAAACATACATAAACATACGAAAAAACAGGGCGATATCGGCTCTTGCAATTGATGTTGCCACTGATGTTGTGTACAAGGCTTTTTATGTTTTGCATGCCCTATGCGTAACATCCATTAGATGAGATTGGCTTGAATGCAATACAGTCCACCGCCACTTTTCAAGCAAGGTGCCTCGGCACGGGTGAAAGTGGTATTTTTCGCATTGTTCGCAATCGTATTGCTGGTGGCCGATTCCCACCTGCGCTCGCTCGGCCTGATTCGGCAGGCGGTGGGCACTGCACTTTATCCATTGCAGATGGTGGCGTTGATGCCGCGCGATGCCGTATATCAAGTGGGTGCGTATTTTTCAACGGTTGCGACACTGCAAAAAGAAGTCAAAGATTTGCGCTTGCAGCAACTCAAGAATGCCCCGGTAATCCAGCAATCGCAACAACTGATAGCGGAGAACGCCCAGCTGCGCAAACTGATGACTGCGGCCGAACGCTTGCTGGTGCCGTCGGTTTTGGCTGAAATTCTGTACGATGCGCGCGACGCCTACAGCCGCAAGATCGTGGTCAACCGCGGCACCCGGCATGGTGTGGCTGCCGGACAACCGGTGATTGATGATGCAGGCGTAGTCGGCCAGGTTACGCGGGTGTTTCCGTTTACCTCAGAAATCACCTTGTTGACGGATCGGGATCAAGCTATTCCGGTAATGATCGTGCGCAATGGCTTGCGCAGCGTGGCGTATGGTTATGGCCAATCCGGGCTGCTGGATGTGCGTTTTGTCGCCGTCAATGCCGATATTCAAAAAGGCGATGTGCTGACGACTTCCGGTATCGACGGGATTTATCCGGCCGGCTTGTCGGTGGCGCGCGTGGTGCAGATCGAGAGTGTATTGAACGATCCATTCCAGCGCGTGACCAGCGAACCGCTGGCCGGGATTAGTAACAACAAGCAGTTCCTGATTTTGCTGGCGCAAGAAAAGCAGCAGCCGGTTGCTCCGGCAGCAGTTGCCAAGGCCCTGCAAGACAATGCCGAGTCCGGCGCAAGCAAGCAAAACCAGCAAAACAAAGCCAAATCCAATACGAGTCCAGCAGAAAAACTCAAGCAAGATAAAAATAAAGGAAAAGAAAAACCTAAAGCCAGCCCGCAGAATGCGGCGGCAAACGCAAAAAAACCCGCCATTGTGGCCCCTAAACCCCAGGTACCCGCGCAATGAGCCATCCCCATTACATTCTGTTGCCGGCCAATTCCTGGTTCATTTTTTTAAGCCTGGTCGGCGCCTTCTTGCTGAATTTGCAACCGCTGGGCGGCTGGAACGGGATGCCCGATTTCGTCGCGCTGGTGTTGGTATTCTGGAGCATCCACCAGCCGCGCAAAGTCGGCATCGGCGCTGCCTTTTTGATGGGTTTGCTGATGGATGTGCACGACGCCGCGCTGCTGGGTGAAAACGCACTGGCCTATACCTTGCTGTCCTATTTCGCGATCACGATTCACCGCCGCGTGCTGTGGTTTCCGACCCTGTCACAGATCTGGTACATCCTGCCTTTGTTGCTGATTACGCAATTGGTGCAGATGGTGGTGCAACTATTAGTCAGTGGCAAGTTGTCCGGCTGGTCATTCTTCTTGGAAAGCTTTGTTGCAGCCGCCCTGTGGCCGCTGGTGACAGGGCTATTGCTGGCGCCGCAGCGACGCTCCGTCGACCGGGATGAAACACGACCGCTATGATGTTGAAGAATAATGCTGCTGCGGAAAATGCATGACTGAATTCAAGAATACCAAGCGTGAAATACATTTTTTTCGGTTGCGGCTGACGGTGGCGGGTTTGTTCGTATTGGTCTGCTTCGGCTTGCTGCTGTCGCGCTTCGTGTGGTTGCAGGTCTATAAACATGACGATTACGCGGCCCGCGCGGAAAGCAACCGGATTTCCATCATCCCGTTGGTGCCCAACCGTGGCTCGATCATGGACCGCAATGGCGTCGTTCTGGCGCACAATTATTCCGCAAATACACTCGAAATAACAGCTTCTAAGATAGATGGAAAGCTTAACGATGTAATCGACGAACTGGCGATGTTGGTTGAGATTGACGCCAGAGACCGCAGGCGCTTCAGAAAATTACTGGATGAATCCCGGAAGCTAGGAAGTTTGCCTCTGCGCACCCGCCTTACCGATGAAGAAGTGGCCCGTTTCACCGTGCAGCGCTACCGCTTTCCGGGCGTCGATGTCCAGGCCCGGCCGTTTCGACAGTATCCGTTAAACGAATCGGCTGCGCATGTGATCGGTTACATCGGCCGTATCAGCCAGAGGGATGCCGACCGCATTGACGAGTCGGAGGACGCTGCCAACTATAACGGCACCGAATACATCGGCAAGAATGGTCTGGAAAAAAGCTATGAAACCGTACTCCATGGCACCACCGGCTATGAGAAAGTTGAAGTCTCCGCCAGCGGCAGGCCAGTGCGCACCTTATCCAGGACACCGCCCGTACCGGGGGACAACCTGATCCTGTCGATCGATATGGAATTGCAGCAAATTGTCGAGCAAGCGTTTGGTGAACGACGCGGCGCTCTGGTAGCAATCGAGCCGGAAACCGGCGATGTATTGGCCTTCGTATCGCGGCCATCGTTCGATCCAAACCTGTTCGTGGAAGGCATCGACCAACAAAGCTGGGATGCGCTGAACGATTCTATCGACCGGCCATTGTTCAATCGCCCGCTTGCCGGCACCTATCCGCCAGGCTCGACCTACAAGCCATTCATGGCGCTGGCTGCGCTGGAAACCGGCAAGCGCACTCCAGAAATGTCAATCAGGGACCCTGGCTATTTCTATCTGGGCAACCATAAATTCATGGATGACAAACCCGGTGGCCACGGTACGGTCGACATGTACCAATCGATCGTCGAGTCGTGCAATACCTACTATTACGTGCTAGCCAACGATCTGGGTGTCGATACCATGCATGATTTCATGAAGCCATTCGGTTTTGGTCAACAGACCGGCATCGATCTGGAGCATGAACGTAGCGGTCTGTTGCCCTCCACCGACTGGAAGCGCAGCGCCTTCAAAACACGCGAGCAACAAAAATGGTACGGCGGCGAAACGATTTCGCTTGGCATCGGTCAAGGTTATAACGCGTTCACGCCATTGCAACTAGCGCACGCGGTGGCCAATCTCGCCAACAATGGTGTGGTGATGAAACCGCATCTGGTCAAGATGGTGGAAAATGCACGCACCCGCGCACGCACCATGACCGTATCCAAGGAAAGCTACCGCATAAAACTGCAGCAGAAAAATATCGACGTCATCAAACAAGCCATGGTGGGCGTCACGAAAGAAGGCACATCTTCCCGGGTATTCGCCGATGCCGGCTATGAATCGGGCGGCAAGACCGGCACCGCGCAAGTTACTGGCCTGAAAAAAAACGAGAAGTACAATGCCAAAACGCGGGCGGAGCGCTTGCTCGATCATTCGTTGTATACCGCTTTTGCGCCGGTCGACAAACCACGCATTGCGATTGCCGTGATTGTCGAAAACGGCGGCTTCGGGTCTGCTGTTGCAGCGCCTATCGTCAAAAAAGCGCTGGATTATTATTTGCTGGGCAAGCGGCCGCAAGACCCGGCGAACCCGGTTACCGCCGACAGCAAGCCCGCCCGCCCAAACCCGAAACCGGCATCGGCATCGGCATCGGCATCGACAAACAGCACAAAACTGGCGGCGAAAAATCCCCCTCTTCCCAAGGATTAATCATGATCGACATTCACCCACGGCCGCAGTTGCCGCGCACACATCATGCTTGAGAAGCGTCATCCTTGGCAGGTCGTCAAACCCTTTGTAAACGTATTCGACGGGCCGCTGGCGCTGATCATTTTTTTGATTGTGGCAACCGGGTTCGTCGCCGTGTATTCGGCTGGCATCGATTTTCCGGGCCGGATCGAAGACCATATGCGCAACATCCTGATTGCCTTTGGCGTGTTATGGGTTGCCGCCAATATTCCGCCGCAAACGCTGATGCGCATTGCCGTGCCAGTATATACAGTCGGGATTGCCTTGCTGGTGGCTGTGGCGGTGTTCGGCCTGATCAAGAAAGGCGCGCGGCGCTGGCTCGATATCGGCGTAGTGGTACAGCCGTCCGAAATCATGAAAATTGCGATGCCACTGATGCTGGCCTGGTACTTCCAGAAACGTGAAGGGAAATTGCACCTGCGCGAGTTTTTGATTGCCGGCCTGCTGTTGATCGTCCCGGTCGGCCTGATCATGAAGCAGCCCGACCTGGGGACGTCGCTGCTGGTGCTGGCGGCCGGGTTTTATGTGATTTTCCTGGCTGGACTATCGTGGAAAGTGCTGCTTGGGCTATTTCTGGCGGCAGCCGCCAGCCTGCCTGTAGTCTGGACGCTATTGCACGATTATCAACGGGGGCGCGTGATGATGTTGCTTGATCCGACGCTGGACCCGTTGGGCAAGGGTTTTCACATCATCCAGTCCACCATCGCGGTCGGCTCCGGCGGCATCTATGGCAAGGGTTGGCTGCATGGCACGCAGTCGCACCTGGAATTCATTCCGGAACGCACCACCGATTTCATCTTTGCAGTCTTTTCCGAAGAATTTGGCCTGATGGGTAATATTTTCCTGCTCAGCTTGTATAGTCTGCTGGTAATTCGCGGCCTGATAATCGCGGCCAATGCGCCGACCTTGTTTTCGCGCCTGCTGGCGGGGTCGATAACACTGATCTTCTTCACCTATGCGTTCGTCAACATGGGCATGGTCAGTGGTATCCTGCCGGTGGTGGGGGTACCGTTGCCACTAATGAGTTACGGCGGCACCGCGATGGTGACGCTCGGCTTGGGCGCCGGCATTTTGATGAGCATCCAGCGTCATCGTAAGTTGATACAAACTTAAACCACATCTTGCAGGCATGGCGCGAAGCTGCAACACCTACTGCCATTTATTAAAATAAGTGGGAGTATAGTTAAAAATACATCATTTTCTGTAAATATTCTGGGCGTATTAAAAAATACAATGCACGGTATAAATATTGCGAGAAAGTTTCAAAAGCGGTGAACGATGATTCGCGCAACACACGCGAATAACGCTGACCATTACCCTAAGTGCCATCAGGAGCGCATGATGCAGATCGACAAATACTCACCAGTGCGGCTGGCCCACTTCCAATATGGCGCAATACTGTTGTCGACGTCGCTGCTGTGGGGCTGCAGTACAACGCCTGTCGTGAGCCCGACCTCGGCACAGTCCAACGTTTCCGCCAAGAAGGGTGCGCCGAAACGCGTTGCGCTCCCATCCCTGCCGGCTGCCGGTTCAGGCCGCGGCGCTTATTACAAGGACGATGGCCCGGGCGATAATCCGCCAGATGATCTGTATGCGTTAGCGGATGCCGAGCCACGCATTGAGCCTTACTCGACGCGGGGCAACCGGCCGTATGTGGTTTTCGGCCAGACGTACACGCCGATCACCGAAGATGTCCCGTTGCGCCAGCGCGGCATCGGCAGCTGGTACGGGAAGAAGTATCACGGTCAGAAAACCTCTTCCGGCGAACTGTACGACATGTACCAAATGACGGCTGCGCATCCAACCCTGCCGATTCCGTCTTACGCGCGGGTGACCAATGTAGTTAACGGCAAACAGGTGATCGTGCGCGTCAACGACCGCGGCCCCTTTCTTTCCAGCCGCATCATTGACCTGTCGTATGCCGCAGCGCTGAAGCTGGGCTACTTGGACAAAGGCAGCAGCGAACTGGAAGTCGAACGTTTGCTGCCGGCGGATATTGTTCGCCTCCAGAGACAGAAACGGGACGAACAGCAATTGGCATCGACCCTGCCCCAGACTACGCCAGTAGCCACGCCAGTGAAACTTGTTGCATTGATGCCCCCGGAGCCGGCAGTAATTGCAGCCACGGCGTTGGACGCAAAGGGCTTGGATAACGGTTTTTATTTGCAGCTGGGCGCTTACGGGCAAGCGTATAACGCGCACTCGATGCGCAGCCAGTTAGCGCAGAACTGGGCCGGCACCTTACAACCGATTGAAGTAGTGCAAACCGGTGCGTTGTATCGCCTGTATAGCGGGCCGTATACGAACCGCGCTACCGCGCAGCAGGCGGTGCAAAAAATACAATCTTCCAGCAGCAACCTGCCGTTCATCGTACAGCGCTAAAAATTTGTTACTGCGTTTGCAACGGCAGCATTAATGCGCCGTTGTAGCATCAATATCCGCCAGACATTCCTGGCCTCGTTGCGTAAGTTGGAATCCGCCCGACTCCGACTCCGGGCTGATGTAACCTTTTTTGCTATGGAATGTGACGATATCGGCCTCCAGTTTTGCCAGCGGATCGGCTGCAACCGCGTGTAGTGCGTCGATACAACGCTGGGCGAACAATGTCTTCTGCCCTTTTTCGGTCAAACCCAGGCTGCCATCTTTTCCGTACGCAAGATATTTCAATCCAGTAAGGCGCTTGGTGTTTCTTGCCACGCACGCGTTTGCCTTGGTGAACTTGGGCATCTTGCTGACTTGTCCAAGCGCTTCAAATTCATCTTTTGTCAAACGATGGGTCATTGCGATTTCCTATAAAAGAACTTCTGTGCTGCTTTTCAGCCATGATATTGGTTACGGATTTTTCCGCATTATTGCATGCAGATACCGATCACATGATGGCGTTGTACATTTTTAGTAGTGCTTACAAAAATTTTGGGAGCAACATGCGAAACAACTGTCACTCCCAAAAAAAACCGCTCAGCCACAATCATTGATTGCAACCACTCACGATGGTTGCACTACTCCGCTTTGATGTTTAATGCCAATTCATACAGCGCGTTTTTCTTGTGGCCGGTAATTTGTGCCGCCAGCGCTGCGGCCTGTTTGACGCTGCATTCTGCCAGCAGGATGCGCAATACGCGTTCGGCCTCGGCATCATCTTCTTCAGTGGCCGGCGGCGCGCCTTCCAGCAACAGCACGAACTCGCCTTTCTGGTGATGTGCGTCCTGCGCTACCCAAGCCGAAGCTTCAGACAGCGGACAACGATGGATTTCTTCAAATAACTTGGTCAATTCGCGGGCGAATACGATGTGACGCTGGCCTTCGAACGCCGCCGCCAGCGCATCGATCGTCGCGCTGATGCGGTGTGGCGCTTCGTAAAATATCAAGTTAGCGGCCATGTCATGCAAGCTTTGCAGCGCAGTATCGCGTTGTTTAGCCTTGGCTGGCAGGAAACCGACAAAGTGAAACTGGTCGCACAGCAAACCGCTGGCAGACAAGGCGGCAATGGCAGCCGAGGGACCGGGCAAAGGCATCACGCGCAAGCCAGCGGTGCGCACCGCATCGACGATGCGTGCGCCTGGGTCCGAAATGGCCGGGGTGCCAGCGTCCGACACCAGCGCGATACGCTCGCCGGCTTGCAGCCGGACGATCAGTTTTTCAGCGACTTCGCGCTCGTTGTGCTGATGCGCGGCAATCAGGCTCTTCGATAAACCGTAGCGCGTCAGCAAGTGGCCGGTATTACGGGTATCTTCGCAAGCTACCGCGTCCACCAGCGCCAGCACGTGCAAGGCGCGCAGCGTGATGTCGGCGAAGTTTCCGATCGGTGTTGCCAGCACATATAATGTGGCAGCGGGATACACTTGGCGCGCCACTTCATCCATCAGTGGCAAAGCGACCGGGGCGTTATTGGAATCAGGATTCATGAGGAGAGGTCGATGTCGTACAACTGGATAAAAATACTGCTGTTGAGCAGTGCGCTGGTGGGCTGCAGTAGCGTCAGCCTGGCACCGATATATGACCGCTGCGATGCGGCGAATGCATTGTGCGCCCCTGTGCCGGCAAATACAACTATGCCGGCTTCATCTGCAACACCAGCTGCGGACCCTGCACTCCAACCCTGGCCCGGCGCGCAAACCAGCAGCGTGGCGCTGCCGGATGTGGCAAACATGATGCCGGAAAAACCGCTTTCGACGCGCATGGCGCTGCTGTTGCCGCTGCGCTCCGAAACCTTGGGCGCGGCGGCCGAAGCAGTGCGTGCCGGCTTCATGGCGGCGCATGACCGCGACAAGCAAGGCGTCACCGTCAGTGTGATCGCTACCGATGCGGTGCCAGAACAAACCCTGTCAGCCTATCTGGACGCGCAAGCCAACAACGATATAGTCATAGGACCGCTGTCACGCAACGGTGTAAATGCCATTTCTCAAAGCGGTGCGGTGCGAATTCCCACCATCGCGCTCAACCAGTCGGTACAGGATGGTGCGGCGCCGCTGCCGCCGAACATGATGGCGATGGGTTTGTCGATTGAAGATGAAGCACGCCAAGTTGCGCGCTGGGCCAGCCTGGAGCATCCCGGCGCCCGCGCCTTTGTGGTCGGCACTAACATCGCGTGGCAACGCCGTGCTGCAAAGGCGTTTACAGAAGAATGGCAACGTCTGGGCTTGTCGTCGCAGTCGATAGAGTTGGGCCTGATGGATGGTTACCTGAACGCGAATGGCATGGGACAGTTGCGTAACCGACTGCAAAACGAACGGCCAGCGCTGTTGTTTGTTTCGATGGATAGCGGCCTGACACGGCAATTGCGTCTGGGAATCGGCACCGAAGTTCCTGTCTACGGCACCTCGCAGCTCAATCCATTTCTTGCTCCCGATAGCGTGGCAGACCCTCTGACCGAAGGATTGCATTTGGTAGACATGCCGTGGCACCTGCAACCCGACCATTCGGCAGTGATGACGTACCCGCGCCTGGTCACGGCGGCCGACAAGGACCGCAATCCGGATCTGGAACGGCTGTACGCGCTCGGAATTGACGCCTACCGTGTGGCACTTGAAATCGCCTCCGCGCACCAGCAATTCGAAATCGACGGTGTGACCGGCCGTCTTGCAGTGACTTTCGGTCCTGGCACAACCAGTTTCGAACGCATCGCGCCGCAAGCGGTGTATCAGAATGGCACGGTTTTTTTGCTGCCGGGTGTGCGCTGAGTCTGTTTGACGCGCTGCCAAAGCTGCTCGGCACACACCGCAGCAAGACTTCGCAGCAAGTCAAAGGCCAGGCTGGTGAAGATGCTGCGCTGGTTTATCTGCTGGCGCAGGGACAGACGCTGTTGCAGCGCAATTTTCGTTGCAAGGGCGGCGAGATCGACCTCGTCATGCAGCAAGGCCAGGTGTTGATATTCGTTGAAGTGCGCCGGCGTGCCAATCTGCGACACGGTGGCGCAGCTGCCAGCGTAACCCACAGCAAGCAGGCGCGCCTGATCATCGCGGCGCAAATCTATTTGCAGCGTTACCGGATGCCGCCAGCCTGCCGCTTCGACGTGATCGCGATTGATGGCGAACATTTGGAATGGCTGCAGAATGCCATCGACAGCTGATCCGATTCCAATCCCTACTCTATAATCTTCGACATGATGACAAACCAACGAATTATCGATCAGTTCCATGAAAGCGCCGAACTCAAGATGCAGGCCGCATCCCAATTGGCGGAGCCGATTGCGCAAGCAGTCGAGCTGATGTTCATGGCGCTGTCCAACGGCAACAAGATTTTGGCCTGCGGCAATGGCGGCTCGGCTGCCGATTGCCAGCATTTCGCGGCCGAACTGGTGGGCCGCTTCGAGCGCGAACGCTTGCCTTTGCCTGCGCTTGCATTGACCACAGACACTTCTATCCTGACTGCGATAGGGAACGATTATGGCTATCGTGACATCTATTCCAAGCAGGTGCAGGCCTTTGGGCAATCCGGCGACGTTCTGTTGGCGATATCCACCTCGGGCAATTCAGCCAATGTGATAGCGGCAATCGAGGCTGCCATGGAGCGCGACATGCGCATCGTGGCATTGACTGGCAAAGACGGTGGCACCATCGGCAGGCTGATTGGCGACGCAGACGTACATATATGCGTGCCGCATGAACGCACTGCGCGCATCCAGGAAGTCCACTTATTGACGATTCATTGTTTGTGCGACGGCATCGATGCCGCACTATTTGGGGGAGATGGGAATGATTGAGCAGCAGATTGAACAGCAAAAATATTTTCAAACGCATTGGCAACAACGTTTGCAGCAGCGCTTGCAACAAGTGAAGCGGCCGCTGGCCGCCGCCCTGTTATGTACCAGCGTGCTGGTCAGTTTGCAGGGCTGTGTCGGGATGATGGTCGGTGGCGCGGTGGTAGGAACGCTGGCAGCGACAGACCGCCGCACGCTCGGCGCGCAAACCGAAGACAAGGCTATCGTGGTCAAAGGCGAACTGCGCATCCCGAGTTTGGTAGGCGACGCCGGGCATGTCAATATCACCAGCTTCAACCGTCGGGTACTGCTTACCGGCGAAGTGCGCGATGCGCAAATGAAAGCCGCGGTTGAACGCGAAGCACAACAGATCCAGGGCGTCAAAGCGGTAATCAATGAATTGGAGATTGCCGGACCGGCGAGCTATACCTCCCGCGCCAACGACACCCTGATTACCGGCAAGGTCAAGGCCTCTTTCGTAGATGCCGCGGACATGTATGCCAATTCAGTCAAAGTGGTGACCGAGCGCGCAAATGTTTATCTGATGGGACGCGTTACCCAGCGCGAAGGCGATCTTGCCGGCAGAATTGCCGGCGGCGTGGCCGGCGTGCAAAGAGTGGTGAAAGTGTTCGATTACATTACCGAAGAAGATCTGCGTTCGTTGACGCAAGAGAAGACTGCGAACTAGTCAATGGACTGGCAACTACGGCGACCCACCTTCGCCGCAGTGTTCCTTATTAATTAAAGGGCGTCACGTATCACCCGATAGCACTGGACACATACCATGGAATCCCCTGACAAAAAACGCAGTTGGTTAAGCCTAAGTGCGGCTGCCGCCGTTGCTGTATTGGCGATCACACTTGCCGGCTGCGGCACCCCGGCACCTGAAGTCACTTACACCAGCATTTCTGGAGAAAAAATTACCTCCCAAAGCTTGCGCGGCAAAGTGGTGATGGTAAATTTTTGGGCGACATCCTGCGTTACCTGCATCAAGGAAATGCCGGACATGGTCAAAACGTACAATAAATTCCACAATAACGGCCTGGAATTTATCGCAGTTGCGATGAGTTACGACCCGCCGAATTATGTATTGAACTACGCCAAAACCCGCAACCTGCCATTCAAGGTCGCGCTCGATACCGATGGCGCTGCGGCCAAGGCATTCGGCGACATCAAGCTCACACCGACCACTTTCGTGATCGACAAACAAGGCAAAATCCTCAAGCGCTATGTTGGCGAGCCCGACTTTGCTGAACTGCATCAACTGCTGACCAAAGCTCTGGCAGCATAATTAAATCTGCCAATCTAATAGTGCAAGCTGCCATGCCTGCACTATTTTTTTTCGTCTGTAGTGTCTGTAGTATCGGGCACAGAATGGGCATTCGCCTGTCCTGGCAGCGGCATTTCTGTTGATTCCTCCTCCTTGGTGAGTTCCGCAGGATTGGCTTGCGTCGGGCCATTGAAATCGCCGCTGCCGGTCGCAGCACCCGATCCTGCTACTGGTATTTGTGCGTCTGGAGGCGGCACCGTATTTTCAGGAGCGGCAACGGACCCGCTTGTTTCGCCGAGCGCCGGGGTTGGCGGGGTTTCTGCTTTTTTACAACCAACCAACAGTGTCGCCAGAAAAGCGAAAATGAGAACCGAGCGGGGCAAAGACATATCAACCTCCTATCGTGTGGGATAACACTCTTATTGTAGTAATCGAATCGCCAAAAGATAAGGTTTTTTTGACAACTGAAGTGCAAAAAGCGGGGCATCTGATATCACATAAAAAAAGCGCCTGAAGCGCTTTTTTTATTTCTTTATTAAACATACATGCTAATGTATTTTAAATTTCTGCATATAAAATATGTATAAAACACTATAATTTACAGCATACTCCCTGTTATATCAAATAAGCTTGGAAAATTTCGCAGTCGTATTCTGACTTACATATTTATCGAACACCATGCCGACCGCGCGCACAAACAAACGTCCCTTGGCGCTGACCTGGATGCCGCTGGCGTCTACCTTGATCAGGCCGGCTTCTTCATACTGTCCCAGCAAGCTCAACTCCGTGGCGAAGTAGCTGACAAAATCAATGTCGTAGGTGCGGTTGATCGTCGCAAAATCGACTGGCCCGCTGCACATCAATTCCATGATCACCTGGCGCCGCAATACATCGTCCTTAGATAGCGCATAGCCGCGATCAATCGGCAGTTCGTCGCTGTCGATGCGCTGGTAATACGCGGTCACAGTACGCACTGCCTGGCTGTACGAATCGCCCACCTTGCTGATGGCAGACACGCCCAGCCCGACCAGATCACAGTCGGCACGGGTGGTATAACCCTGAAAATTGCGATGCAACGTTTTATTCAGGCGCGCCTGGTTCAGTTCATCGTCCGGCTTGGCAAAGTGATCCAGGCCGATATACACATAACCGGCTTCCAGCAAGCGGCGCATCGACAACAGAAAAATCTGCAAGCGCTCTTCGGCCGATGGCAGATCGCTGTCGACGATCAGGCGCTGCGCCTTGAAGCGGCTCGGCAGATGCGCGTAGTTGTACAGCGCGATGCGGTCCGGCGAGAGTTCGATAATGCTATCGAGCGTGCGGTCGAAGCTCTCCAGCGTTTGTTTCGGCAAGCCGTAAATCAGATCGGCATTCACCGATACGAAGCCCGCCTTGCGGCTGGCGGTAACAGCTTTTTCGACCATTTCCAGCGGCTGAATCCGGTTCACCGCCTGCTGCACCGCAGGATCGAAATCCTGCACTCCGAAACTGGTGCGGTTGAAACCCAGCTCGCCCAGCAGCGCCATGGTGTCGTCGCTGACGGTGCGCGGGTCGATTTCGATCCCGAGTTCGGCATCCGGCAGGAAATTGAAATGGCGGCGCAACATCTGCATCAATTGGCGCAATTCATCCGGGCTCAAAAAGGTCGGCGTGCCGCCGCCGAAATGCAGCTGCGCGGTTTGCCGGTCGTTGCCCATGCGTGCTGCTACCAGCGCCATTTCCTTATCCAGATAGCGCAAATATTCGGCTGCCCGATCGTGTTCCTTGGTGATAATTTTGTTGCAGGCGCAGAAATAACACAGCGATTCGCAAAACGGTATATGCACGTAAATCGACAGCGGCGGATTGCTGCCGGTGTTGGCGGCGCGCTGTTCCAGCTGCGCATTGTAAGAAGTAGTATCGAATTCGGCGTTGAAGCGATCCGCAGTCGGGTACGACGTATAGCGCGGCCCCAGAGTATCGAAGCGGCGAATCAGCTGTTCTGAAATTTCTATATCGGGCAGTGCAAGATTCATGGAGTTACCTATCGGGTACAGAGTGTGGTCAACTGTGCGCCGCTGAAGATGGCGCAAAAAACTCCATTTTACGCCACCCGCTTTACGCCACCCGCTGCGCGTTTCAACGCAAACCCATCCACAGCCCGAGCGGCACGAAAGCCAGCGCAGCCAGGTTACCCAAAAGTACAATCGAAGCTACTTTATCCGGCTCCTGCTGGTATTTTTCCGCCATCATGAAACAGAACACGGCCGGCGGCAGCGCTGCGAACAGGTACATCTGGCCGCGTTGCGCCGGGTCCAGGCTCAGGACTTGATCCAGTCCGAAGGCGACGATCAACCCGGCAACCGGGCAGACGATGGCGCCGACTAAGCCGATATGCCAGTTTTTTAACCTGATGTCGAGCATGCGCACGCCAAGCGCGAACAGCATCAACGGGATGCAGGCTTCGCCTAGCAGCTTCAAGCCCTGAAACAGTGGCGCCGGGATCGGGATCTTTATCACCGAAAAAATTACGCCGATGATCATCGACAGCATCATCGGGCTTTTCAGGAACGCCCAGTGCGATTCGGTTTTTGTAGCATGGCCAGATTCCAGAATCTTGACGCCGACGGTAAAGTAAATCAGGTTGCACGCCATGAACAGCGCCACCGCTGCCGACAGGCCGGCTTCGCCAAAAGCCAGCACCGCCAGCGGCAGCCCCATATTGCCGCAATTGTTGTATATCATCGGCGGCACGAAACTGCGCACATCGTAACCAAACAGGCGTGCCACCGGCCATGCCAGCAGGCCGGAGCCGAGTGCGATCAACACTCCGGCCAGAATCAGGGTGGCGTTTTGCGCCAGATCGAAATCTTTCGCCGCCAGCGCGGTAAATACCAGCAACGGGGCCAGCACATCCATGCTGATCCGGTTCACGGCGACCATATCGGACTTGACCGCCGCACCGCGAAAGCGGCCATACACGAAGCCGATTGCGATGCTGAAAAAAACCGGCAAAATAATGCCGAGGATGCGTTCGAATACGTCCATCTGAATCCCTGTTGTTATTCGTATTGGTTATCCCTATTGGGATGCCATTTTCTTGTAGGTGCGAATTTATTCGCATCAGCTCTATCAGCTTGTACGGAATCGCTAAAAGTGCGAATAAATTCGCACCTACGGAACTGCCGTCTCAATTTAAAAAGTTTGAATCGCGTATTTAAAAGAGAGACAGAGAGAGTTACTTCAATAAACGCGCTTCTGCCAGCGCCAATGCCTTGATGGCGCCGCTCAGAACGACGATGTCGCCTGCTTCCAGAATCAGGTCGGCGGACAACCCAATTTTGTGCAGACCGCGCCGCACGGTCATGACCTCGACGCCTAAGGTGTCGAGATCCAGCGCCGACAGCGGCTTGCCGATTGCCCTCGCTGCATCGCTCAACGTCACCGTACGCAAGCGTATTTGCAATTGCTCGTCGTCACTGGCCTCCGCCCCCTGAAAATAACCACGAAACGATGCGTAACGCTCGCTACGTGCAGCCTTGATCCTCTGCACCACACGGCGCAAGGGCACGCCCAGCAGCACCAGCGTATGCGAAGCCAGCATCATGCTGCCTTCAATCGCTTCCGGCACCACTTCAGTGGCACCGGCTGCGCGCAATTTTTCAAGATCGGCATCGTCGTAACTGCGCACGATGACAGGCAGATTCGGCGCCAGCTCATGTACGCAATGCAGCAGCTTGAGTGCCGATGGCGTGCTGGTATAAGTGACCACCAGCACGGCAGCGCGATTGATGCCGGCCGCAACCAGACTTTCCCGGCGCGCCGCATCGCCATACGAGACATGAGAGCCTGAAGCCTGTGCATTGCGGACCAGTTCCGGGTCAAGGTCCAGCGCGTGATAAGCCCGGCCCTCCTCGTCTAGCAATCGGGCCAGACTCTGTCCGCCACGGCCGAAGCCGGCAATGATCACATGTTTTTGATTCGACATCGTGCGCGAGGCAATTTGGGTCAGCGCAAGTGACTGGACCATCCATTCGTTAGCCGACAATTTCAGTACGATGGCATCCGATTTGGCCAGAATAAACGGTGTCAACAGCATCGACAACACCATCGCAGCCAGAATCAGCTGGATGATGAATGGATCGACCAGCCGCAACGCACCAGCCTGATTCAGCAAAACGAAACCGAATTCACCGGCCTGCGCCAAGCCCAGTCCGGTACGCAAGGCAACCCCTGCAGAAGCGCCAAAGGCTTTCGCCAGGCCGGCAATCAACACGAATTTGAACAGCACCGGCACCAGCAGCAATAACAGCACCAGCCACCAGTTCTGCAACACCAGCGTAACGTTCAGCAGCATGCCGATGGTAATGAAGAACAGGCCGAGCAAGACATCACGAAACGGCTTGATGTCTTCTTCCACTTGGTGCTTGTATTCGGTCTCGGAAATCAGCATACCGACTACGAACGAGCCCAGCGCCAGCGACAAACCCGCCATTTCAGTAATCCAGGCCGCGCCCAGCACGATCAGCAACAAATTGAGCATGAACAGCTCTTGCGAACGGCGCTTGACCACCACCTGAAACCACCAGCGCATCAGTTTCTGGCCGATGAACAACAGCAAGACCAGCACGATCACCGCCTTGAAGCCGGCCCAGCCCAGCGTTTCAAGCAAATTTCCCTGATCCGTGGACAGCGCCGGCACCATAATCAGCAAGGGCACCAGCGCCAGATCCTGGAACAACAGGATGGCGATAATGCGCCGCCCGTGTTCGCTTTCAAGTTCCATGCGTTCAGTCAACATCTTCGACACAATCGCAGTCGACGACATCGCCAGCGCGCCGCCCAAGGCAAACGCGGCTTGCCAACTGATAGACATCAGCTGCGGCAACAAGGTCGCCGTCATCCAGCCCAATGCCATGGTGGCCGCAATTGTCAACAGCACTTGCGCCATGCCTAGCCCGAACACGGTTTTGCGCATGGCAAAAAGTTTCGGCAGCGAAAATTCCAGTCCGATGGAAAACATCAAAAAAACCACGCCAAACTCGGCCAGCTGGTGGGTGTTTTTGCTATCTTCGACCAAGCCGAGCGCGTGTGGCCCTATCAGCATGCCGACTACCAGATACCCCAGCATCGGCGGCATTTGCAGCATGCGAAAAGCGACTACGCCCAAAACTGCGGCGCTTAACAAAATGAGGGTGATTTCCAGGGCTGAGAACATGTTTCTTAATAAGTTGGTGCAGGGCAGACAGTTTTGTTACCACTGGCAGGTTTTTTGCTTTACTAATTCGATTATACTTTCAGTATGAATCAATCCAATGCAAAAAACTTACCAACGATGTTTGGCACCGTACAAGCGCTACGTGCGCTCGATCTGGCGCGTGAAACGCTGCAAATAGAAGCTGACGCAATACTCGCGCTGAAGAACCGGCTGTGCGCCGATGACAACCGGATGGGCCAGGCGGTCGCTCTTTTGTTCGCTTGCCGCGGTCGCGTGGTGGTGTCCGGGATGGGAAAATCCGGCCACGTCGGCCGTAAAATTGCCTCAACCCTTGCCTCCACCGGCACCCCGGCCCTGTTTCTGCATCCGGGTGAAGCATCCCACGGTGATCTCGGCATGGTGACGGAGCAAGATGTTTTTATTTCGATTTCCAACTCGGGCGAGGCGGCCGAACTGGTGTCCATCGTGCCGATCATTAAGCGCATGGGTGCCAAACACATCGCCATGACAGGCAATGATGCTTCCAGCCTGGCGCTGCTGTCCGATGTGCATCTGAATGTAGGGGTCGAGCGCGAAGCCTGCCCGCTGAATTTGGCACCGACCGCCAGCACCACCGCGACCCTGGCGCTGGGCGATGCGCTGGCAGTCGCGCTGCTGGACGC
>JBGSTZ010000152.1:0-37091 GCA_041736255.1 Burkholderiaceae bacterium | reverse complement strand
TTTGTATGACAAAGACTCTGGTACTCTTTCATTTGATTCTCCTAACTTTTGATCGAGTCAGAAGAATCAGCCTGACCGTAGCGCTCGGTCAAACCTAGTGAGTCCCCCGGCAAAGCCGGGGGATTACCTTATTTATTTATTTTCCTGCGGACGAAAGTCTCCTACTGCTAACGAGCGGGGCGCCGCGAGAAAACTTACGCCGCGTGTTGCCCCGGGTTATTGAGGTGTTACCGATTCTTTAACAATCAATTGCGATATAGCCTAAAAAAAACCCGCCGTAGCGGGTTTTTTAAGCACCAAATTTAAAGCGTCAAACGCACTACTACACTTTTACAGTATCGGCGACATCACTGAAATCGGCGATTTTATCAAAGTTCATGTAGCGATAAATATCGGCTGCGTTCTTGTCGAGTACGCCAATGTTTGCCATGTACTCTTCCTTGGTTGGAATTTTGCCGAGCATCGCGCAAACTGCCGCCAATTCAGCCGAGCCGAGATAAACTTGGCTATCAATACCAAGACGGTTCGGGAAGTTACGCGTCGAAGTCGACATTGCAGTCGAACCCTTGCGCACTTGCGCCTGGTTACCCATGCACAGCGAACAACCTGGCATTTCCATGCGTGCGCCAGTGCGGCCGAGAACGCCGTAATGGCCCTCGGAAACCAGCACTTGCTGATCCATCTTGGTCGGCGGAGCAATCCACAGGCGCACTGGCAGATCGGACTTGTTTTCGAGCAGCTTGGAAGCAGCGCGGAAATGGCCGATATTGGTCATGCAAGAGCCGACAAACACTTCATCGATCTTGTTGCCGGCGACTTCGGACAGCGTTTTCACATCGTCCGGATCGTTCGGGCAGGCAACCACAGGCTCGTGGATATCGGCCAGGTCGATTTCGATGACGGCAGCGTATTCGGCATCAGCGTCCGGCGCCAACAGTTCAGGCTTGGCAATCCAGGCTTCCATTGCCTGAATGCGGCGCTCCAGCGTGCGCTTGTCCTGGTAATTGTTGGCGATCATCCATTTCATCAACGTGATGTTGGAAGTCATGTATTCAATGATCGGTTCTTTATCCAGATGCACTGTGCAACCAGCGGCAGAACGTTCAGCAGAAGCGTCTGACAATTCGAAAGCTTGTTCGATTTTCAGCTTCGGCAGACCTTCAATTTCCAGAATACGTCCAGAGAAAACATTTTGTTTGCCTTTCTTTTCGACTGTCAGCAGGCCCTTGCGGATTGCATACAGTGGAATTGCATTGACCAGATCGCGCAATGTCACGCCAGGCTGCATCACACCCTTGAAGCGAATCAATACCGATTCCGGCATGTCAAGCGGCATCACGCCGGTTGCTGCAGCAAACGCGACCAATCCGGAACCGGCTGGGAACGAGATACCAATTGGGAAACGGGTATGCGAGTCGCCGCCAGTGCCGACGGTATCAGGCAACAACAAGCGATTGAGCCAGGAGTGAATGATGCCGTCGCCCGGACGCAGTGTCACGCCGCCACGGTTGGAAATGAATTTCGGCAATTCATGATGCGTTTTGACGTCGACTGGCTTCGGATATGCTGCGGTATGGCAGAACGACTGCATCACCATGTCGGCTGAGAAGCCGAGGCAAGCCAAATCTTTCAGTTCGTCACGCGTCATCGGGCCGGTCGTGTCTTGCGATCCGACCGTCGTCATTTTTGGTTCGCAGTAAGTGCCAGGACGTACGCCGCGGCCTTCAGGCAAGCCGCAAGCACGCCCTACCATCTTCTGTGCCAGCGTGAAACCTTTGCTGGAATCTGCAGGATTGGTCGGCAAGCAGAACAAAGTGCTAGGTGCCAGGCCCAAGGCTTCGCGCGCACGTGCTGTCAAGCCGCGACCGATGATCAACGGAATACGGCCGCCGGCGCGTACTTCATCAAAAATCACAGGGGATTTGACGGTGAATTCAGAAATGACTTCACCGTTTTTAAGTGCTTTACCTTCGAACGGGCGCAGTTCAATCACATCGCCCATATCCATTTTGGATACGTCAAGTTCAATCGGCAGCGCGCCGGCATCTTCCATCGTGTTGTAGAAAATCGGTGCAATTTTGTTACCGAGACAGAAGCCGCCAAAGCGCTTGTTCGGTACAAACGGAATGTCTTTGCCTGTAAACCAGAGTACCGAATTGGTCGCTGATTTGCGCGAAGAGCCGGTGCCCACTACGTCACCCACGTAAGCTACGATATTGCCTTTGGCTTTAAGCGCTTCGATCTGTTTAACGGAGCCAACCTTGCCTGGTTCGTCAGCGATGATGCCTGGGCGCTCGTTTTTCAACATCGCCAAGGCGTGTAGCGGAATATCCGGACGGCTCCATGCGTCTGGCGCTGGAGACAAATCATCGGTATTGGTTTCGCCAGTGACTTTGAACACGGTCAAGGTCAGGCTTTGCGGCACTTCAGGGCGCGAGGTAAACCATTCCGCATCAGCCCATGATTGCAGTACAGCCTTTGCATTGGCATTGCCCTGATCGGCCAGTTCTTTGACGTCGTGGAAATAGTCAAACATCAACAAGGTTTTTTTCAAACCTTCGGCTGCGATACCACCAACTACAGGATCCGCCAGCAGATTAATCATCGGCGTAATGTTAAAGCCGCCCAGCATGGTGCCTAGCAATTGGGTAGCGCTTTCACGCGAAATCAGTGAACAGCTTTCTTCGCCTTTAGCAACCTGCTCCAGGAATACCGCTTTGACTTTAGCTGCATCATCCACGCCAGCCGGCACGCGATAGGTAATAAGTTCGACCAAGGCTTCCGCTTCGCCCTGCGGTGGATTTTTAAGCAAGCCGATCAGTTCTTCAGTTTGCTGTGTCGACAGCGGCAGGGGTGGAATACCGAGAGCAGCGCGTTCAGCGACATGTTGGCGATAGGCTTCTAGCATGGCAAATCCTCACAGGTTGGTTGGTTGTGGCGCACAGTGACCAGAGCGCCGGGAAATAATAAATTCAAAGTAAATTCATAGTGAATTCAGGTTAATTTGGCAAACAATTTTGGCTAGCCGTAAATCAACTCTTATATATTATATCTTTTACTTGAGTCGCTGCACCACTTTCCAGAGAACACGTTTTTTCAATGTAATCTGGGCGGGTAAAAAACAGTATATGTATTTCCACAATGACACATAAATAAAGCGCATTCAGTGCGGCAAGTAGCCGACCTGCTTCTCGGAAAAGAAACCGATAAGCGCACGACAATCGTCACCATACCAGCACGAACCAGATTGAAATGTAAATATGTTACGACGCAGTATGAAAAATGTAGCAAGAAACTACGTTCGCATAGCTGATGGAGGAATTATATTGAATTTGAGAAAGATGTTATCCGATGCCCGGCTGATATGATTTCAAGCAGTTTGCATACCTGTTTGACATATCAGCCGGGGGATATATTGGCGTCCCCAAGGGGATTCGAACCCCTGTACTCACCGTGAAAGGGTGATGTCCTAGGCCTCTAGACGATGGGGACAGTGACCTGTCCGTACTACTTGACTTGCTAAATTACCTAACGCCTGGCATTCAATGCCGCAAATCCGAACTACATCAGATTTACTTTTGCTGGCGTCCCCAAGGGGATTCGAACCCCTGTACTCACCGTGAAAGGGTGATGTCCTAGGCCTCTAGACGATGGGGACACTAAGTTAAAACTCACATATATTATTACTTTTTACTGCTACTTTTTTCGCTGGTGGAGGTAAGCGGGATCGAACCGCTGACCTCTTGCATGCCATGCAAGCGCTCTCCCAGCTGAGCTATACCCCCTTGCGAAGAACGAAATTATAGCAAGCTTCGTTACCGCGTGTAAATCATCTTTTCACAAATACTAAATATATTTCGCCAGCCGCGCCAAGACCGTTTCACGGCCAAACAATTCGATGACGGCATCGATGGACGGCGTATGTAACTGTCCGGTCAGCAGCAAGCGTAACGGCATCGCCATCTGCGGCATCTTCAGCTTGTGCGCAACCAGCACTTCTTTCAGCATCACTGACAGCGCTTCCTTGCTCCACTCCAGCGTATGGCACCGCAGAACGAAATCTTGCAATGCGGGCTTGGATAGCGGGTTCAAGTGTTGCGCAAGCAAATCTAAGCCAGGCTCAGGCGTTCGATAAAACAGCATTGCTGCTTCGGCCAGTTCATTGATGGTTTTAACGCGCTCTTTCATTAATCCGATCACTGCCTGCAGGTCGGGCGCATCAGTGAAATCGGCACCATCCTTTTCCATTAAAGGTTTGACCAAGCCTTCCAAGCGCGCATTATCGGCCAGCTTGATGTAATGATTGTTCAGCCAGGCCAGTTTTTCTGGATTAAATTGCGCAGGCGACTTGGATAAATGGTCCAGGTCGAACCAGTCACAAAATTGCTCCATCGAGAAAACCTCGTCATCACCATGACTCCAACCCAAGCGTGCCAGATAGTTCAGCATCGCTTCGGGCAAATAACCTTGTGCTGGATAATCCATCACGCTGACTGCACCATGACGCTTCGACAGCTTTTCACCATCGGCGCCGAGAATCATCGGCACATGACCATACAGTGGAAGGGTTGCCCCCAGCGCTTTCAAAATATTGATCTGGCGCGGTGTGTTATTGACGTGATCATCGCCACGTATCACGTGGGTGATTTTCATATCCCAATCATCGATCACTACGCAAAAATTATACGTAGGCGTGCCATCCGGACGCGCAATAACGAGATCATCCATTTCACGGTTGGAAATGGTAATCGTGCCCTTGACGACATCATCCCAACTCACATCACCATCCAACGGATTCTTGAAACGCACCACCGGCTTGCGATCAGCCGGAATCGCTGGCAATGTCTTGCCCGCTTCAGGGCGCCATATACCGTCGTAACGCGGCTTTTCTCCGGCAGCGCGCATGCGCTCGCGCATCGCTTCGACTTCTTCCGGCGATGAATAGCAATAATATGCGGTGCCCACGGCCAGCATTTGCGCAACGACTTCACGATAACGATCCATCCGCTGCATCTGATAGAAAGGGCCCTCGTCATGGGGCAAGCCCAGCCAATTCATGCCTTGCAGTATTGCTTCGACGGCCTCTGGCGTGGATCGTTCCAGATCGGTATCTTCAACACGCAAGATGAAAGTGCCGCCAAAATGACGGGCATAAGCCCAGGAAAAAAGCGCGGTACGAGCACCGCCAAGGTGAAGATAGCCGGTCGGGCTGGGAGCAAAGCGGGTGCGAACGATCATGGCAATAAAAACGGCCTTGGTTGACCAAAGCCGTGCTAGCGTTAAAAGCTTATTTTACCGCGTTGCATAACCGCTGCGGGTCTTGTGCTTTTTTGTAATGTACGCTCAGGCTACTCTGAGCGATTTTGGATTACTGCTATCCAGTAAATGCGGCTCTGCGATAAATCTTTGTTTACCTGTCAGTAAAAGAAAATGCTTGCCGGTACAGCGGGCCAGCAATGTCATATTCACACGCTCTGCGACAGCATGTCCCATTTGCGTAGTACCGGAACGTGATAGTAGAAAAGGTATGCCCATCTGAGCACCTTTAATTACCATTTCCGAAGTCAATCGGCCGGTCGTATAAAAAACCTTGTCATGCCCGCTAATGCCGTCAAGCCACATTTTTCCGGCAATGGCATCCACCGCATTATGGCGACCGACATCTTCGATGAAATACAATAATTCGCCATTACTATCAAATAGAGCACAGCCGTGTACCGACCCTGTTTGTTTGTAAATTGATACTTGGGTACGTATCAGATCAACTATTTTATAAAGCGTTGATTGCTTCAGATTGGCATCAACTGGGAGCTGGATGGTATCAACTTCATCCATCAATCCGCCAAACATCGAACCCTGGCCGCAACCGGTGGTGACGACCCGTTTGGCGGTGCGTTCTTCGATGTCATCAACGCCATAATGCGTGGTCACCGCCACAGCATCCACATCCCAATCCACTTGCACGGCTGCTATTTCCGCAATCGTTTTTACTAAGCGCTGATTACGCAGATAACCGAGTATCAATGCCTCCGGAGCGCCGCCCAAAGTCATCAGAGTTACTAGTTCGCGCTTATCAAGATAGACAGTCAAAGGTCGCTCGGCCGGAATTTCTATGGTCGAAACTCGTCCCTGCTCATCGGCCACCTCCACCGGATAAGTCAGTACTGCGTGTGCATTGGAAAGAATTGGCCCTGTAGTCATGGAGAACACCCTAATCTGATGGCGATATTTGGTTAGTCACGTGCTGCATGACTAACCCCCATGCTTATTTTTTTACTGTAGCCGCAGAATCGGTTGCAACCGGCAATCCTGCAGGTGCAGCAGGCATAGCCGATGCGCTTTCACCAATAGGATTTACCGCGACATAAGGTCCGGGATCCGAACAAGCTGGCAACTCTTCGGCAGGTTGCGCGCTTGCGTTTTTCTCTAGCCGGTAACGGGCGACAACTTTATCCTGCGCCATGCATAATTCATACGCAGCCACTTTGGAAGACCATGCCGCTTTATCCTTGTCTTCTGCAGCTTTAGCGACCGCCTCTGCACTCAACGGCGGCAACTTGGCAACTGCCAGTCCGGTTGCCATCAAACCCAGCATCATGCAAATTAATTTATTCATGCCTGCCCCAATTTGTACGCTAACTATTGACCTGCTTAACTGTTTTATCTGTTTCAGTATGCTGCTCAGGCGAACGATTCCGCGCCACTTTTCCAGACTGGATGTCGTCATACCATAAATCATGATGCTCCTTGGCCCATGCATCATCCACATAACCAGTACGCATTGCCTTATAGGCACCGTCCATCCCCAAGGTGCCAAGGTAAATATGGCCGAGAATCATGCTGATGGCCAATACCGCTGCAACAATATGAACAATACTGGCTATCTGCATATTTCCGCGTGTGTACAACAAACCAGGGACCAGCATGTCAAGCACAAAACCTGATGCGCTCATAATCAAGCCGAACACCACCACTGCGCCCCAGAACATAATTTTTTCACCCGCGTTGAATTTACCGGCGCTGACGTGCTTGCCGCTCAACAAACCGCCAAGCTGTACAAACCAGTTCAGATCGCCTTTCCCCGGCAAATTGTCTTTTACGTAAATGACAAAAAACACGACTATCGAGCAAGTAAATACCGGGCCGGCAAAATTGTGGATATTTTTAAACGCAAATGACAGCCAGCCAAAAAGTGTCAGCCCAAATACCGGCAACAATATGTATTTGCCAAATAACATGGTGCCGCCGGTGATCGCCAGCACCACGAAGCTGATTGCCATGGTCCAGTGCGCCAAGCGCTCGGCTGAAGTAAAGCGCTCTATCAAACGTCCAGTGGGGCTGCCTTTAAGTTTAATTTGCCCCTTGATCAGATACATCGCAGCCAGCACCAGCAGCACGACTATCAATAGCCAGCCGCCAATATTGGTAAGCGGGCCATTGCGGTATTGCCGCCATGCCTCGCCTGCCGTGGTTGCCCGGGCCTGTCCAGGGAACTGCGCTTTCGGCTGTATCAGCACACCCGACTCTAGTGCAGGCAGGCTGGAATAGTTTGACGTACCAGAATTTACGATGCGATAAGTCGGGGCCAGATTGCCGGGCTGGGTTTGACTGCGTTCGGCCTGATTCTGCTTCAGAATGTCAATCGACTCGACATTGGGTACTGCCTGGACATTTGGAGTAGTTTGAGCAACATAAGAAGCAGAAGCCGGCGATGCGTCCTGTGCTGCCGCCGCGCCAATCATGCCGTAACCGAGGCAAAAACCCAATACCAAGCCACCAAATTTCGTTTTCATATTGTCTCCACTTGCCAGCTTGCCAGCGCAATCATTTTATTCGAACGTATTCGTTTTGATTTTGACCGCGGGTACGGATTTGTTTCTTCCAGCTTTCTTCATCCCCGGGTGTCCAGCCACTGGCGACAAAGTCATTTTTTGCACCCTGCCACGGTTTGCCGTCGGATTTAACGGTAGAGCCGGTTATCGACTGGTCTCTTTCGCTGCAAGCGGCCAAGGACAGCACTGCCAGTGTGCTGAGGGATATTAAAAGAAGGCGGCTCATGATTTATTCTCCAGCGGCGGTTTTGCTTCAGGATGCGGGGCGCTGCCGTAGGCCGTTCCCCAGCCCCAGACTTCGCTACCGGCGCCGCGCTGAACCACGCGATTGCGGAAAATATCAGCAATCACATCGCCATCACCGCCCAGCAAGGCTTTGGTAGAACACATTTCTGCACAAGCGGGCAACTTACCTTCGGCCAGACGATTACGGCCGTATTTTTCAAACTCCGCCTGGGAACCATCCACCTCGGGGCCACCGGCACAGAAAGTGCATTTATCCATCTTGCCGCGCAAACCGAAAGTCCCGTTAGAAGGGAATTGCGGTGCGCCAAACGGGCAAGCATAAGAGCAATAGCCGCAGCCGATGCAAATATCCTTATCATGCAGTACCACGCCTTCATCGGTGCGGTAAAAGCAGTCGACCGGACATACCGCCATACAGGGAGCGTCAGAACAATGCATGCAAGCGACAGATATCGATTTTTCCTGACCGATAACGCCGTCATTAATGGTGACAACCCGGCGGCGATTCACGCCCCACGGCACCTCATGCTCGTTTTTGCAGGCAGTCACGCAACCGTTACACTCAATGCAACGTTCAGCGTCGCAGATAAATTTCATTCGTGCCATTTAAGTTTCCTCACTATCGTCTCTACGCACTTCACGCAACAAATTTTTCGATGTTGCAGATGGTTGTCTTGCTTTCTTGCATCATCGTGACGGAGTCGTAGCCGTAGGTGGTCGCCGTATTGACGGCTTCACCGCGCACTATCGGCATTGCGCCTTCAGGGTAATATTCTTTCAAATCCTTGCCTTGCCACCAGCCCGAGAAATGGAATGGAATAAATGCAGTTTCAGCGTTAACACGCGGTGTGACCAGCGCTTTGACCTTGATGCGCGCCCCGGTTGGCGTGGAAACAATCACATATTCGCCATTGCGAATCCCCCGATCGGAAGCAGCTTTTGGATTCAATTCGACAAAAGCGTCCTGCTGCAATTCTGCCAGCCACGGATTGGAGCGGGTTTCCTCGCCGCCACCCTCATATTCAACTAGGCGCCCTGAAGTAAGAATGATTGGAAATTTCTCGTACAGCTTCTCCGCAACATTCTTATCCTGGATCGACTTATACAAAGTTGGCAAGCGCCAGAATGATTTTTTATCGTCGTGGGTTGGATATTTTGCCACCAGATCAGGCCGTATTCCATACAGTGGCTCACGGTGCTTTGGCACCGGATCAGGGAAATTCCACACTACTGCACGTGCCTTGGCATTGCCAAACGGATAACAGCCGTGATTTTTCATTACCACGCGCTGGATTCCACCAGACAGATCGGTCTTCCAGTTTTTGCCTTCTACCGCCGTTTTTTCGGCATCAGTCAGTTCATCCCACCAGCCCAGCTTCTTCATCAGTACATGATCGAATTCCGGGTAGCCGGTGGTGATATCCGCACCCACCGAGTGCGAACCATCTTCGGCAAGCAAATTCACACCATCTTTTTCCACCCCGAAATTGGCGCGGAAATTGCCGCCACCATCCATCACATGCTTCGAAGTGTCATACAGGTTGGGTGTACCCGGATGTTTGAGCTCAGGGGTGCCGTAGCAAGGCCAAGGCAAGCCGAAATAATCTCCGGTCAAATCATATCCAGTGACAGCATCCTTGCCGCCATTGCATTTCAGTGTTTTGACATCGAACAGGTGCATGTTGCGCATGTGTGACTTCAGCCGCTCCGGCGACTGACCGGTATAGCCGATGGTCCAGGTGCCGCGATTAATCTCACGCAACATGTCCTCCGGCTCCGGCTCCATCATTCCTCCCTTGCCAGGCACCAACTTTATTTTCGCGACCAATTCTTTGCCGAAGCCAAGCTTTTGCGCCAACTGGTACATGATCATGTGATCGGTACGCGATTCGAACAGGGGTTCAATGACCTTTTCGCGCCATTGCAATGAGCGATTCGATGCCGTGACGGAACCTGAAGTTTCAAACTGGGTCGCGGCAGGCAGCAAGTACACGGCACGGTTGGGATTGAGTTCCTGCCCCTCGATTTTCATGGCGGCCATGGCTGCGGTGGCTGATGGATAAGGATCAATCACCACCAGCATATCGAGCTTGTCGAATGCCGTCTTCATTTCCAGGCCACGGGTTTGGGAGTTCGGCGCATGGCCCCAGAACACCATAGCCTTGACATTGTTTTCCTGATCGACATACTCAGGTTTTTCCAGTACAGCATCAATCCAGCGCGATACGGTAGTACCGGATTTTTCCATCATTTCCTGCGATGCAAACTGATTTTTAACCCATTCGTAATCCACACCCCAAACTGCGCACCAATGCTTCCAGGAGCCGGTTGCCAATCCATAGTAACCGGGCAGAGAATCAGGATTTGGCCCGACGTCAGTGGCACCTTGCACATTATCGTGACCCCGAAAAATATTGGTGCCGCCGCCTGATTTGCCGACATTACCCAGTGCGAGTTGCACGATGCAGGACATGCGCACCATTGCATTGCCGATACTATGCTGGGTTTG
Organism: Burkholderiaceae bacterium; assembly: GCA_041736255.1. Taxonomy (GTDB): domain Bacteria; phylum Pseudomonadota; class Gammaproteobacteria; order Burkholderiales; family Burkholderiaceae_D; genus AVCC01. Next base: position 26,504 of record JBGSTZ010000152.1, on the reverse strand, counting down.
TCCCATGCACCAGACTATAGTTGACGGACGGTTTTTGGCCATGGTTTCGGCCGCCTTGAAGACTTCGGCTTCCGGCACGCCACACGCCTCTTCCACTTTATCAGGGGTCCAGGTCAGTGCTTCTTCCTTGATCTTGTCCATGCCATAGACGCGATTGTTAATGTATTCCTGATCTTCCCAGCCGTTCTGGAAGATGTGATAAAGCAGACCGTACAGAAATGGGATATCGGAGCCGGAACGCAGGCGTATAAATTGCTGCGCCTTGGCAGCAGTGCGCGTATATCGCGGATCGACCACAATTATTTTGCAGCCGGTTTCTTTCGCGTGCAACAAATGTAGCATCGACACCGGATGCGCTTCGGCGGCGTTAGAACCGATATACAACGCTGCCTTTGAATTCTGCATGTCGTTGTAACTGTTCGTCATCGCCCCATATCCCCAAGTATTGGCGACACCGGCAACCGTAGTGGAATGACAAATCCGAGCCTGATGATCGGTATTGTTAGTACCGAAAAAGGAAACGAATTTTCGCAGCAAAGCGGACTGTTCATTGTTGTGCTTAGAAGAACCGACAAAAAATACCGAGTCTGGGCCGCTGACTTTGCGGATATCGAGCATTTTTGCGGAAATTTCGTTCAGAGCCTGATCCCAACTGATGCGCTGATACTTGCCGTTGACCAGCTTCATCGGATATTTCAGCCGATACTCGCCATGACCATGCTCACGCAACGCTGCGCCTTTGGCACAATGCGCGCCCAAATTGATCGGCGAATCGAAGACTGCTTCCTGACGAATCCAGATGCCGTTATGTACTACGGCGTCCACCGCGCAACCGACTGAGCAATGGGTGCATACCGTGCGCTTTACTTCAATCTTGGCGCCACCTTCTTTGCCTTCAATGGCTGCCGTGGCTTTTTGAATCAAGCCCAATTGCGACGCAGCGATTCCGGCACCAACGCCGATACCGGAACGTTTCAGGAACAGCCGGCGATCCATCGTCGGTAGCGCACGCGACAAGCTCGCGGCAAGGCTGGATGTAAAGCGGCTGCGCGAACGCTGGCCGGCGTCGCTTTTGCGAGTCAACAGCATGTTGTCACCTCAGTATTCAGTATTAAAGAGTGGTAGTGCGGTAGTATTTTTTGACGTGCTCAGTCAGTCGATAACCCTTGCCAGCGGGTTCGGCAAGGGCAACGTCCAGCGCTTTTCCCGCAGGCACGGTACTTGACACCTTGGCCGCGACTCCAGCCACAACAGCTAAGCCGAGCCCGGAAAAAAATGTCCGGCGTGCGATTTTGTTTGTATCCGCCATTACTGTCTCCTTATACAGGTTGGGAATCCTGATTTTTTATGCTGCCAATTATGGATTATGAATTGGCTACTTATTGCCTTGTATCTTAGGTATATTATTTCAAGAATTCAACTAACAATTGCAAAGCGGTTTCGACATACCAGCATCAAATTTTGCAGAAACAACTTCACGTTTGTGTTCTCGTGATTACCATATAATTTTTTAAAATTTAAATAATGAGGGAGTACAATCAAATATAGTGTATTTGTCTCATGTTTTTAATGCATAAATAAAAATACTCAAGAATAGTATATCTAATTTCAAAAACCGCGTCGGTGCAAAGTTTGACCTTATGCATACTATTAGGAAATGCCAATTACAGGGGGAAACTTAATCCATATCAAAAGCTTGTGTCTCGACCTCGAAAAATGTCTGCGCCAAATGCGCCACTGGCGCGTACAGCCCAGCATGGGGACTGGCATTAATTGCGGCGCAGGCATCCAGTACCCATGCTTGCATGTGCGTTGTAAAAAAAGTTTTTTGCACTGGAATATTGGCGTGCAGAACATCGTCTGAGGCGATCAGATAACGCATCACTTCGCACAAGCTGGCAATGTGATCCTCGCTCTCGGTCACGCTAGCCACGCGCTCCAAACCCAGTTCGGCCAAATCGGTGCGCAACGCTGCCAACGGTTTTTCCATCAAAAATCCGGACAGATAATACGAACCGTACAGCATCACTTCCGGCTTGCCGGTGCTGATGAAAAGTTGATCATATTCTTCCCGCACTTCTTGCGCTTTTGCGCTTTTACACGCCAGCACCAACTCCGCCCACGCTTGCTCCAGCGCGCCCTCACCCTCGGACCGCGCCGAAGCTATGGTATCGAGTAGCGTCTGTGATGGCGGGGCGTAAAACAGCGTAGCCAGCAAACCGTACAAATCCGCACGGGCGGTTTCTTCGCTTTGGTCCGGTGCTTCAAACTCCAATGCCTCACTGGTATTCATGCAATCTCCAACTTAATACGATGCGTTATTGCGGGCGCTTCAAAGAAGTTATTGAAGCCTCGCTTTTGTTTTCCATCATGTCGATCACGCGGCATTCCGAACACATTTTGATGCGGTCCAGATTGCCGGCGAAGGCGCCATGCGCCGATAATTTTGTCAGCATATTGTCGATCATCTGCAGCGTGCCAAAGGGGGTATTACAACGAATGCAATGGTAAGGCTGTGCTTCGTTCAACACCACCGCCTGTTTGGCGGCATCGGTAAACAGCAAGCGCGGCGACAGCGTAATCGCGGATTCGGGACAGGTTTTTTCGCACAAGCCGCACTGCACGCAATTTTTCTCGATAAAGCGCAATTGCGGCAAGTTCGGGTTATCGGTTAGCGCGGATTCTGGGCAAGCGCCGACGCAAGACATGCATAAGGTGCAAGCATCCTTGTTGACCATTACCGCGCCGTACAACGCGCCGGCCGGCAAGGCGATTTGCTCCACCTTAGTCGGCGCATGCCGGTGCAAATGCTCCAGCGCAAATTCCAGCGTAGTGCGCTTATCGACCGCTACGTTGAAAGTGGCGCAGCTTTGCGCCGTCTGGGCTGGCGTCACAGCATTGATGGCAATCTCAAGATCGGCGGCGGTTTCAGTGCAAATTAACTGCAAGTGGATACCCGCATATCCCAAACCGGACAGGATAGTTTGGGCAATTTCCATTTGCTGCTGCAACGCTTCCAGATATTGCGGTGCCTCCTCGTCCGTCACCAGCACGCTGATATGGGTCGCACCGTACGCAAATGCGGCCAGCCATATATCAATGCCGACTGCCGCAGTATGGTGCAATTCGACCGGAATGATGCGCGCCGGAATACCGCGCCCACCGGCTTTCGCCAAACGGCCTACTTGCCCGACCAAGGTTGCGCCTTGGCCTTTACTGTGAAATAACAACCCGGCGTTGCGGCCGCCTGCTTTGGCATACGTGGCCAATAACGTTTTCAGGCGCAGCCCCATGTCGGTGGCACGCGGATAGGAATACGCCATCGCGCCGGATGGGCACACCGTGGTGCAAGCACCGCAACCGGCGCATAGATTGGGGTCGACCTTGACGTGATTGCCGTTGTGGCTAATGGCTTCGGCCGAGCAAATATCGATGCAGGCGTTGCAGCCAATTTTTCCATTGCGGCTGTGGGCGCACAGTTTTTCCTTGTAAGTAAAGAATTTCGGCTTTTCGAACTGGCCAATCATCTGCGTGAGTTTCAACGCATCTTCAAACTGGCGGACGACATCTTGCCCGGGTGCAAAATATCCCTGTGGCAACTGATGTGCGCGCACTTGCGGCGTTTTGGATAAGTCGAATATCAGATCAAATTCGCCGCTACGGTCGTTGCCCGCTGTGATTTCGCCACGGGCAAAGTCGATGGCGCCGATGCTGCCGCAGGCCTTGACGCAATCGCGATGCGAGCGGCACTTGTTGAGATCAATCTGATAGGTCAGGTCGATTGCATCTTCCGGGCACGCTTCAATGCAGGCGTTGCAGCGAATGCAGGTTTCCAGGTCGATCGGATTGTCTTGCTGCCAGCGCACTTTGAATGCGCCCAGCCAGCCGGAAATCGCGATCTGATTGCCCGAAAAACTCGGAAAGCTGCGTTCACCCAGCATCTGGGCATCGCTGCCGGAAGTCAACAACACGCTAACATCGACTTGCGCGCTGAGGCGCTGCGCCCACGGCAGCACCTGATCTGCTGGCCCGATAATGAGCGTATGTCCGGCTGAGTCAAAATTGACAATCGGCACCGGCTCCGGGTCGGGCAAAGCTGCGGCGGCCAGCAGCGCTGCCATTTTCGGCAATGCCGTTTTCGATTCCATGCTCCAGCCGGCAGTTTCGCGGATGTTCACGAAACGGATCGGCGCCACGGTATTTTTTTGCTGCGCCAATTCGGCAAACAACGCCCGCTCCTGGGTGCAAGCGACGACGACGTCATCGACGCCATCCAGCGTTCCCAGATAAGCACCGATTTCACGCCGGCAGAGCTGACTAGCTACCGGCAGCGCGCCGACGCCGAGAGTAGCGCCAAGTTGCGCGCCAGCCGCAGCATCGAGCGGCATACTGTGATTGCAGTTGCAGATTTTAAATTGGGTCGTCATACAGGTCATACAGTCTCGTTTTTAGGTGTTTCGACGGTGCTCGACAAATTATCACTTTGTTGCGGGTCTGCTGGCACTTTATTGGGTATAGCTTCTTGCGGCAGGACCGGTGCGGGATTGTCTGTTACTTGCTTTATTGCATCCTGCTCAAGCGCGGTCGCCTCAGGCGGAGTTGTTGTAACCGGCACGTGTTCTTCCGCTTGCTCCTCCACTTTATCCAACAATTGCGACACCGGATTGATAAAGAATTGGGCTGGATTAAGTGCATTCTTGGCGTGTGTTAATGCTTCCAACATGCCGGGCGGCAGCGGATCGGGTTGGCTATAATCACCGACGTAAATGTCGAGCCCATCCATGATGTTGAATTGCGGCAGCGCAAACAGTTTTTTCATGGCGGAGCGTTTGACGTCCTCATCGACACCTTTGGCCAAAAATGCAGTGTAATCGGATTCGGCCGTCAAGCCCTCGACATCGGCTTGCGTCGGCAAGGGCTTGGCTACTGTTTGCGCATCGCTTACCGCTGGTGGGTTGGCTACATTAGGCGCGAGTGCAGAATCAAAAGTGGCTGGGGCCGAGGTCGCCTCCGTCTTGCGCTTGCTCCAGCGTGCGAAGAAATTATCGGCCGCCATCGCCCTTCCCTTCCGCCCGCGCCATCAAGTCCACGCCCGCACCGCCTTCGAAGGATGGCTTTTTGCGTTTGCGCTTGATCTCAGGTTGATAATGTTCTTGGGTAAAACGGCTGAGTCGTTCAATGATCATCGCCGATGCCGGCAGTGTATCGACCTGTTCACCGCCGTCCATCAGCCGTGCCGCTTCGTTGTAGGACAGCGTGATCGCCTTGGGCACGGCGATTTCCTGTCCATCGATTTGCTCGAAGCGCCACATGATGAACCAGCATGGCGTGGCGGAGCTGATATTGAGGTAATAGCCCTCGCCTTCATCGCTGAACAACTTGATGTCGAAGCCGGGAAACAGCCAGCGTATTTCGTTGCCATCGCTAGCATCGTTCACCAAACAACGCGCACTGCCGGGCGGCAAGGTAGCCGTATCGAGCACTTCCAACGGACGCCACTGGTGCGACTGCCAGCGATTATCGAGCGTCTTGCGCTGCATGATGACACTCACATCGATTGCTTGCGTCTCCATGTGTAAACCTCATTTCAGTACGATGCATTGAACCGTCTTCAGCACTGTATTTTTAAAGACAGTGCTGAAAGTGCGAGAACGCGTCCGTGTCGGAAATCAATCGTTCTTGATCACGATATTAGGAAACTTACTGCTCATGTCGCGCGCTCTTTCCGCCACGCCGACCGCGATCTTGCGGGCGATTTCCTTGTAAATCACCGCCACCGGGCCATCCGGATCGGCCACCACGGTTGGCTTGCCAGAATCGGTTTGCTCCCGAATCGACATCGTCAGCGGTAGGCCGCCGAGGAAAGCAACGCCATATTCCGAACACATTTTCTCGCCCCCGCCGGCGCCGAATATCGCTTCGGAGTGACCGCAGTTGGAACAGATATGCGTGCTCATGTTTTCAACGATGCCGAGGATCGGAATTCCGACTTTCTCAAACATTTTCAATCCCTTGCGCGCATCCAGCAAGGCGATGTCCTGTGGCGTAGTGACGATTACCGCACCGGTCACCGGCACTTTTTGCGACAGCGTCAACTGGATGTCGCCGGTGCCTGGTGGCATGTCGACGATCAAATAATCGAGGTCGCGCCAGTTGGTTTGTTCCAGCAATTGCTGCAACGCCTGCGTGACCATCGGGCCGCGCCACACCATCGGCTCATCAGGGTCGATCATGAAACCGATTGACGATACCTGCAGGCCGTAATTTTCCAGCGGCTCCATGGTTTTTCCGTCTATCGATTCTGGCCGGCCGGAAATACCCATCATCATCGGTTGCGAAGGGCCGTAAATATCAGCATCCAAGATACCGACCGACGCGCCTTCTGCTGCTAGCGCCAGTGCCAGATTGACCGCAGTGGTCGATTTGCCTACACCGCCTTTACCGGAAGCGACTGCGATGATATTTTTGACATTCGGCATCAGCTTGACGCCGCGCTGCACCGAGTGCGAAAGTATCTTGGTATACACATTGACGCTGACATTACCGACGCCGGGAATGCCACGCAACGCACTGATCACGCATTTACGGATCGCATCAAGCTGGCTTTTTGCCGGATAACCGAGCTCAATATCGAGCGACACATCGGCACCGTCTAGCACAATATTTTTCGCCGATTTGGTGGCTACGAAGTCTTTATTCGTGTTGGGATCGATGACTTTTGACAGAACTTCCTTAACCGCTTCTACACTGATAAGCATGCGTATCTCCATAATTGATTGGCAAGTCTAACGCAAAACCGCAAGCGCAACAGGATGCCCCTATGCACCACCGGCCTATTGCACTGTTAAAATGGTGCTCACCTCATATCAAAAGCGCACCAATTATGACCCGCAAGCTGTTCGTTACTACTGCCCTCCCTTACGCCAATGGCGCATTTCATATTGGTCACATCATGGAATACATCCAGGCTGACATCTGGGTCCGGTTTCAGCGCATGCAGGGCCATGAAGTGCACTTTGTCGGTGCCGATGACGCGCACGGCGCACCGATCATGATCGCGGCCGAAAAGGCCGACGTTACGCCACAGGCATTCGTAGCCAACATCGCGGCCGGGCGCAAGCAGTATCTGGACGGTTTTCATATCGCCTTCGACAACTGGCATTCGAGCGACGGCCCGGAAAATCACGCACTGTCGCGCGATATCTATCGCAAGCTCAAAGCCGCCGGCTTCATCACCACCAAAATCATCGAACAGTTCTATGACCCGGTCAAGAACATGTTTCTGCCGGACCGCTACATCAAGGGCGAGTGCCCGAAATGCGGCGCCAAGGATCAGTATGGCGATTCCTGCGAAGCATGCAGCGCGGTGTATGCGCCGACCGACCTGAAAAATCCGTACTCGACGCTGACCGGCGCCACGCCGGTAATGAAATCGTCCGAACATTTTTTCTTCCAACTGTCCGACCCGCAATGTGTGAACTTCCTGCGCGAATGGGCACTCGGAAATATTGATAATGCCGTCGATGGCAAGCCGCGCCTGCAACCTGAAGTTGCCAACAAGGCCAGGGAGTGGCTGGAAAATGACGGAGGATTAAGCGACTGGGATATCAGCCGCGATGCGCCTTACTTTGGCATCGAAATTCCCGATGCACCGGGCAAATATTTCTATGTCTGGCTGGATGCGCCGGTCGGTTATCTGGCGTCGCTGAAGAACTATTTCGGCAAGACCGGGCGCGACTTCGACGCTTTCATGGCCGATCCGACCACCGAGCAATACCATTTCATTGGCAAGGACATCACTTACTTTCACACGCTGTTCTGGCCCGCGATTTTGCATTTTGCCGGCCTGAAAACGCCAAACAATATCTTCGTGCATGGTTTCATCACGGTATCCGGCGAAAAAATGTCGAAATCGCGCGGCACCGGCATTTCGCCATTGCGCTATCTAGATATCGGCATGAACCCGGAATGGTTGCGCTATTACATCGCCGCCAAGCTGAGCGCGAAGGTCGAAGATGTCGACTTCAATCCGGATGATTTCGTAGCGCGCGTCAACAGCGACCTGATCGGCAAGTACGTGAATATTGCCAGCCGGGCCGCGGGTTTTATCGCCAAGAAATTTGACGGCATCCTCAGCATGGAGTGGGCGACGGATTCCGATCCGTTCTTGTTGACGCTGCGCACTGCCGCGACCGAAATTCAAGCCTTGTTTAACGGTCGCGAGTATGGCAAAGCCTTGCGTGCAGTGATGGACCAGGCTGATATCGTCAACGCCTATGTCGACGCCAACAAGCCGTGGGAACTGGCAAAAGATCCCGCTAACAGCGCTGCTTTACATGTGGTGTGCAGCCGCCTGATGGAAGCCTTCCGCATCTTGAGCATTTACCTGAAACCGGTTCTGCCTGAACTGGTGAAACAGGTTGAATCGATGCTGAATGTGCAGCCAATGCAATGGAGCGACTTCAACGTGCCGATGCCGCATGGCCATCAGATCAAGCCGTATACACATCTGATGCAGCGGGTTGATCCGAAAATGCTGGATGCGTTGTTTGATGCACCGAAGCAGGTGGCCGCGCCGGCTGCCGATGCAACCGTCAGCACTGCCAGCGCGAAAGTAACCCACCCTCTCCCCGGCCCTCTCCCTGAGGGAGAGGGTGAGAATGGCGGGGCGATTGAAAGCATCGCCCCGGAGATTAAGATCGACGACTTTGCCAAAATCGACTTGCGCATTGCCATGATTGTCAATTGTGAACACGTTGAAGGTTCCAACAAACTGCTACGCTTAACCTTGGACGCAGGCGAAGGCCGCATGCGCAATGTGTTCTCCGGCATTAAATCGGCTTACCAGCCGGAACAACTGGTCGGGAAACTGACCGTGCTGGTGGCCAATCTGGCGCCGCGCAAGATGAAATTTGGCGTTTCCGAAGGCATGGTACTAGCCGCATCTGCTGCTGATGAAAAAGCCCATCCGGGAATTTACATCCTCAACCCGTGGCCCGGTGCCATGCCGGGGATGCGGGTAGGATAACTGCTTCTAAAAATCAAAACGGACAATATTGATGACGCACCTTCAGCAACCGTCTTTCATTCGAGTTTTTGGCCCCCGATAGATATGATCATACGAGAAGCAACTCTGGATGACGCCGAGATCATCGCAGAAATTACCAGTGCCGCATGGTCAGAAAAAGTGGCGGCAAGCTCCAGCGGCCACACCGAATCAGCAGCCAGGGTGGAACAGGACTTGCACCTTGGCGGCGGTTTTATCTTGCAAATCGACGAGCAGACGGCCGGTTCGGTACGCTGGCTGCCGATGGATAACGAGCACGACATCTGGGAAATATTGCGAATGGGAATTATTCCTGCATTCCGTGAGCAAAACCTGTCGCTGCATTTACTCGAAGCGGTCATCCACCATGCGCTCGGTTGCGATGTCACTGAACTGCGGCTGGCAGTGCGCTCCGATCAGCCGCGCCTACTGGATTTTTATGCGGCACTCGGATTTGAAGTTGCGCTGGAACTTGAGCATACCCACGCCAACCCAGATGAACCTGCACCGACTGTCATGCGCAGATTTTTGAGGCGATAGAATATACGCAAGACCGCAAGCCACGCATTGGTGCTCTCCTGCAATAAGTAGTTTAAGTAGCTTGCAACCTTGCAAGGTTGCAACAACCATCCCCAAAAGAGTTGCTCATAATCTTTGTTTAGCATAATATACTTCTAACTTGTATTTAAGTTTATAGCAATAAATATAAGCGAAAAACACCATGTTTTTTCTTATACTCCCAAGTTTACTTATAAATAAATCTGAAAACCAGCTATGCGCTCTGGCCTGGACCGCGCTTTCGTCGCGGGCAACAAAGGCCGCTTCTAGTTTTACTTTTTTACAGTAGATGCATCTGCAGTACGGCAGGCGCTGCATATATTTCAGACCCGCATGGTTGATGAATATCTTGGAGCATGCAGACTCCAAGGCGCACAATACAAAAAAAATTACAAACATATCCAGCGTAGTCGATGCTGGGAGGGACTATCGGATGGATTATCTTAACGTCACTTCCACCTTCGTGAATAACTATAAGGAACGACGGTGCCAAACTTGATTCCAATTGACTACATACTCATGGTCATAGCAGGGTGGCTGGTTATTGGCATATGCGGCCTGCTTGTCATAAAAAAAACCGTTTTGGTTGCGCATGTGCTGTTCCCGTTGGGTGCGGTACTGGGTATTGTTCTGGGCGCTACCGGCCTGATCAGCGCATTTGGAGCGACGCAAACTGCAGTCTTGCCGATCGGCTTGCCGGATTTGCCGTTTCACCTGCGACTCGATAGTCTTTCTTCCTTTTTCCTGTTTGTATTTGGCATCGTCAGCACCGGCGTCTCGATTTTTTCTGCAGGCTATTTTCGCAAAGGCGAAGGAACCCCGCCGGGGTTGCTATGCCTTGAATATCATATCTGCCTTGCCAGCATGGCTTTGTTGCTGATTGCCGACGATGCCTACGTGTTCATGGTGGCGTGGGAAACCATGAGCGTGTCTGCAGTTTTACTGGTTACCGCAAATCACAGAATGCCCGAAGTGCGCCGCGCCGGCTTCCTTTACTTTCTGATTTCCCATGTTGGCGCGCTCGCTCTATTGCTGTGTTTCGGCTTGCTACAGGCGAATACAGGCGACTACACATTTGCCAACATGCGCCTGCAGCATTTGGATATGTTCTGGGCAGGAACTGCTTTTTTCCTCGCGCTATTCGGATTCGGCGCCAAGGCCGGTATATTGCCTTTGCATATATGGCTTCCAGAAGCACACCCCGCTGCACCATCGCCAATTTCGGCCCTGATGAGCGCCTTCGTTTTGAAGACCGGTGTTTATGGCGTGTTACGCGTCACCTTCGATCTGCTCCATACCCAGATCTGGTGGTGGGGTGGCATTACGTTGGCAATCGGGCTTGCGACCGCCTTGTTCGGCGTCGTGCTGAGCGCAGCCCAGACCGACATGAAACGTTTGCTAGCCTACTCTTCAATAGAAAATATCGGATTGATATTTGTCGGCATCGGTTTGACGATTCTGTTTAGCGCCTACGACATGACGGCTCTAGCTGCGCTGTCGCTCACGGCGTCGCTCTATCATGTGGCCAGCCACGGCGCTTTCAAAAGTTTGCTGTTTCTTGGTACCGGTACCGTACTGCATGCGACCAAAGAGCGCAGTCTCGGCCATCTGGGTGGGCTGATGCGCTTTATGCCCTGGACTGGGTGGGCGGCATTGGTGGGCGCACTGGCGGCTGCCGGCCTGCCGCCGTTCGGTGGTTTTGTGTCCGAATGGTTGTTGTTGCAAAGCTTCCTGTTTACACCCGGCTTGCCAAACTCCTTCCTGAACATGCTAATCCCTGTGGTCGCTGCAGTCATCGCATTGGTGGGCGCATTAGCCGGTTACGTAATGGTCAAATTTTTCGCCATTATCTTTCTAGGCCAACCGCGTGAAAAAAAATTATACGACGCACATGATGCGGACAACTGGGAGCGCGCGGGTTTCGCATGGCTGGTCGCCGCCTGCATATTCTTCGGCTTGTTTCCGGTGCAGGTGGTAGTGCTGATAGATCAAGTCACGCACCTGCTGGTGGGCGGCGGCATCGGTGCGGCCGTCACGCAAAGTGGCTGGCTGCTGCTCACCCCTGTTGCATCAGATCGGGCCAGTTACATGCCGGTCGCGTTTGTATTGATGTTGCTGGCATGTTGCTTCGCGGCTTACTTGCTGGTACGACGTTTTTACCATGGCCGCTTCCGGCGCTCTGTTCCCTGGGGCTGCGGATTCCCGTTTCAGACGGCCCGGATGCAAGACACGGCAGAAGGTTTTGGTCAGCCAATCCGGGAAATTTTCGGTTCTTTTTTCCGGATGACGCGCGAACTGCCTTCGGCTTTCGATAAAGTGCCGCGCTACAAAGTGACGATTGAAGATCCATTTTGGGGACTGTTGTATCGTCCAATCGCGGCAATTACCGATCGCATTGCACGTGTGGTCAGTCTGCTGCAGCAAGGCAGGATTTCTATCTACCTGCTCTACAGCTTTTTGACTCTGCTGATATTGTTGCTGGCGGTGAATCTATGATTACCTTCTTTGGTTCTTTGGCGCAGCTACTGGAAATAATACTGGCGCTGGCGGCAGCGCCACTCTTGACCGGATGGATCAATCAGTGTCGTGCCTGGCTGCAGAATAAATCAGCTCCCAGCCTGTTCCAGCCATACCGCATGCTGCATAAGCTATTTCACAAGGAATCCGTGTTGGCGGAACACGCCAGTCCCTTGTTTCGCATGGCGCCTTATATTGTTTTTGGATGTTTAATACTGGCTTGCGCAATCACCCCGACCCTGTCGACCGATCTGCCGCTGTCGCCGGCCGCCGATGCGATTGCGCTGGTCGGTCTGCTGGCGCTGGCCCGCGTTTTCATGTCGCTGGCCGCAATGGACGTCGGCACTGCTTTTGGCAGCATGGGCGCACGGCGGGAAATGCTGGTTGGATTCCTGGCGGAACCCGCATTGCTGATGGTGTTTTTTTCCGCTTCGCTGATTACACAATCGACCTTACTCACCAGCATGGTGGACAGCCTGGTGCATCGCGAGTTAGCGATCTACCCCAGCCTGGCCTTTGCCGGTGTCGCATTTACGATGGTCTCGCTGGCAGAAAACGCCCGTGTGCCAGTCGACAATCCCACCACGCATCTCGAACTGACAATGATTCATGAAGCACTGTTGCTGGAATACTCGGGACGCCATCTGGCGTTGATGGAATGGGCCGCTAGTCTGAAGCTTTTTGCCTATTCATGTATAGGAATTGCACTATTCCTGCCTTGGGGCATCGCTGAAGCCAGCCAGCCGCTGGCGCTGCTTTCCGCGCTGCCTATTTTGTTGATCAAACTGGCGATTGGCGGTGCCTTACTGGCTGTGATCGAAACGAGCAGCGCCAAGATGCGTATCTTCCGGGTCCCTGAATTCCTTACCACCGCCTTTCTTCTGGCGGTGATCGGCATGCTCGTACATTTCCTGTTAGGTGCATAAAATGCCGAATTTAACTGTACAAATTCTCAATTTACTGGCTGCCACCCTGCTACTGCTGACTTTTGCCATGCTCAGCCAGCGCCGGATCCTTTCACTGATTCACCTGTTTACCCTGCATGGCGCAACGCTGGTTGCCTCCGCTTTAGTAGTGGCGTATGCGACGAACGACCCTCATCTGTATTATTCAGCCGGTTTGACCTTTGTACTCAAAGTGGTATTTATTCCGTGGGCACTCCACAAATTAATTCTGCGCTTGAATGTCAAATGGGATGTGGAACCTTTGATTAATGTCCCCACAACCATGTTGATTGGGATTGTGCTGGTGATCATCGCCTTCAACTTGGCACTTCCAGTCGCCCAACTATCCTCTTCCATCGCGCGCGGCACGCTTGGCATTGCGCTGGCCTGCATCCTTCTGGCTTTCCTGATGATGATCACGCGTTCCAGAGCGGTGCCGCAGGTAATTGGATTTCTCGCAATGGAAAACGGTTTGTTTTTCGCTGCGACTGCAGCCACCAACGGTATGCCGATGATCGTCGAACTCGGCATCGCGCTTGATGTATTGGTCGGTATTTTGATACTCGGCATATTCATGTTCCAGATCCGCGAGCAGTTCGACAACCTGGACATCCATAATCTGGAAAAGCTGAAAGAAGACTGACATGGATCCATTATTGCTGGTTCTTCTCACGCCACTACTTGGTGGCATCGTGCTGGGTTTGGTTGGGCAGCATGACGCCGCACCTGAAATCAACGTCGGTTTCAGCTTGGCCACCTTTATCGCGGCGGCAGTATTGACAGCTAAAATAATCGCCAGTGGTCCCATTTTCGCTTTCGATAAATTATTTTTTGTCGATCCGCTGAATGTGTTTTTGGTTGCTTTGACTGCTTTTGTCGGCTTGACTACCGCATTATTTTCTCGTCCGTACATGCGCATCGAACGCGACCACGGGAAGATGACGCCTAGCCGCATGCGTCTGTATCACAGCATGTATCAACTATTCATGTTCACCATGTTGCTGGCGCTGTTGACCAACAATATGGGCATTTTGTGGGTAGCGATGGAAGGCGCGACGCTGGCTACCGTTCTGCTAGTCAGCGTATATCGCACCCCGACAAGCCTGGAGGCAGCCTGGAAATATTTCATTTTGTGCGGCGTCGGTATTGCGCTGGCACTGTTTGGAACGATACTGCTGTATCTTGCCGCCGACCGTCAGCTTGGCGCCGATAGTGATGCGCTTTTATGGACTAACCTGAATGGCATTAAGACACAACTTGAGCCAGCCATCATGTCGCTCGCATTTGTTTTCCTGCTGGTCGGCTATGGCACCAAGATGGGCTTGGTGCCGCTGCATAACTGGTTGCCCGACGCCCATGCCGAAGGGCCAACGCCAATCTCTGCCGTGCTTTCAGGACTTTTGCTCAATGTAGCACTGTATGCAGTGCTGCGCTTCAAAGTGTTGGCAGATGGTGCGTTACAAAATGGCATGCCGGGCAAATTGCTGGTTGGCTTCGGCTTGATCTCGGTGGTAGTGGCGACCTTTTCCTTGTCGCGCCAAAAAGATGTCAAGCGCATGTTTTCCTACTCGTCAATCGAGCATGTGGGGCTGATGACTTTTGCCTTCGGCATCGGCGGGCCGGTCGCAACCTATGCCGGTTTGCTGCACATGACGGTGCACTCGCTAGTGAAATCAGCAATCTTTTTTACTGTCGGTCATGCCTGCCAAAAAGCCGGCACCCAAATCATTGCTGACATTCGTGGTTTGGTAAAAATCAGTCCAACAGTAGGCTGGGGCATGTTGTTAGGATCATTGGCGATCCTCGGCATGCCGCCATTTGGCGTATTCGCCAGTGAATTTTTAATCGTCACAACCGCCATGCGTGAGTTGCCGTGGGCGACACCGATACTGCTGTTGTCGTTGGGCGTGGCGTTCGCCTCCATTTTTAGTCGCGTGCAATCAATGGTATTTGGCGAAACCACGGCGAAGCCACTCGCCCACACACCGGCGTTATTGCCTGTATTCATTCATCTTGGGCTGGCACTGATGCTCGGCTTGTATATTCCACCCTACCTGAATATGTGGTTCCGGCAAGCGGTCAATATCATCTTGGGGAATGTATGAAAATAGCTACAAAAACTGATACCTTGGTCGAAAAATATGCAGTCCCTCTCAGACTTTTGCCGGGATGTGCGCCGGTGTGGATTGCCGAGATCGGAAGGCTGGACTGGGTACGCATTGCACAAGAAATCCAGTCCGAGGGAGGTCGCCTAATCTCCGTTTGGGGTACACACAGAACGCCAGAGACCGATCAATTCGTTATCTCGGCAGCATATTGTGTGGCGGAAGGCGTGCTTTGGTTCCGACTAGTGGCAAGCGAACAAGAGGGATATCCGGATCTGTCCGCGGTCTTCCCCGCTGCAGTGCGGATGCAACAGTCGGTTTTTGATCTTTTAGGCGTGAGCGCCAATAGAGCGGAGGATGTGCGTTCCTGGCTCAATCATGGCAAATGGCCTAAAGACTATTTTCCATTAAGGCAACAGGTTTCAGAACAGGAACAATTTGACAGCGAACTGGAAAACTATCCTTTTGTGTCGGTGGCAGGTGACGGTGTACACGAAATTGCAGTAGGCCCGATTCACGCCGGCATTATCGAACCCGGGCATTACCGTTTCTCGGTAGTGGGCGAGAAAGTACTGCGATTGGAAGAAAGATTCGGCTATACCCACAAAGGGACCGATAAACTTTTTACCCGATTTCATGTCAAGGACGGATACAAGCTGGCAGGACGCATTTCCGGCGATTCGACGGTCGCTTTTGCCTGGGCTTATTGCATGGCGTCCGAGGCCGCAACCGGATGCCAGATTCCACCGCGCGCGCAATGGTTGCGCGCACTGCTGCTGGAACGTGAACGGATCGCCAATCACTTAGGAGACTTGGGCGGGATCGGCAACGATGCAGGTTTTGCAGTAGGTCTGTCCCAGTTCACGCTGTTGAAAGAAGATTGGGTGCGACTCAACGATCAACTGTTTGGCCACCGTTTCATGATGGATTGTATTGTCCCCGGTGGCACGGCAGTCGATATTGACGCCTCTGGCATAGACTTGATGATGACGCAGTGTGCGCACATTGCGGCGGAAGTCACAAAGCTTCGCAACATCTATGAAGGACATGCTGGCTTGCAGGACCGCTTCATTTCCGCTGGTCGCGTGTTGCCGAAACTGGCTGCAGAACTCGGTTTGTGCGGCTTGGCCGGACGCGCCAGCGCACAGGCATGGGACGTGCGAGCTGATCAACCCATGACGCCTTATGCACAGCTCAATGTGCGCATGGCGACGCACAACAATGGCGATGTCGCGGCGCGGGTGTTTGTGCGCTTCGAAGAAATATTTGAATCGATTCGCCTGTTGCGGGAAATTGCGCACCAATTACCGCAAGGACCCACAATGCTGCCATTGCCCGAATCCACCAACGATGGTTTAGGCGTAGGTTGGGTCGAAGGCTGGCGCGGCGCGGTGCTGGTGGCGATAGAAAATGATGCGCATGGAAATATCATCCGTTGTCATTGCCACGATCCATCGTGGCAGAACTGGCCCATCCTGCAACACGCAATCATGGGCAACATTGTTCCGGACTTCCCGCTGATCAACAAATCCTTCAACCTCAGCTATTCGGGATGCGACCTCTGATGTGGCAACTCTTTAAACAAATCGTGCATGTTGGAATTTCGACTGAAACAGCGCCGGAGGCCAATGATGCCTGGCGCACTGAACACGCACAAATTCAAGCGGAAGTTTTGCATACGCTCGGGCGCGCGCTCTGCATTCGCGTAGTCGATGCCGGCTCATGTAACGGCTGCGAACTGGAGATACAGGCATTGGGCAACCCTTACTACAATATTGAGGGAATGGGGATCAAGTTTGTTGCCAGCCCGCGCCATGCCGATATGCTGCTAGTCACCGGTCCGGTAACCAAAAACATGGAAGCCGCATTACTGTATGCCTATGACGCCATACCAGACCCGAAACTTGTCGTGGCAATTGGAGAATGCGCCTGCAATGGCGGCATTTTCGGCGAAAGTTATGCAAGTTGTGGACGCGTCTCGAATGTAATCCCGGTCGATGTGACCGTGCACGGATGCCCGCCAAAACCACTCGATATTCTGCGGGGTATATTGACGGCAGTATCACCACGCGCCTAAAAACGAATTGTGCAAACTCTTTGCGCTTACATCGCAATGATTCCGTCTCTAAATCAAGCGTGAACGCGAAGGCTTAGCACAGACGTTAAGCAGCTACATCAAGCGAAGCCGATAAAGTGCAGGTTTGGTTTAAAAATGGAATTAGACAGAGTAAAATATTGCCTTGCACTTATCAAACAATCAGACCATCAGACAATCGAAAACATATGAAACTCTCCAAACAATTGCCGCGCTACGAATCTGAAATAACCTTGTTCCTCAAAAATTTGAAGGCACAAAATCCGAGTATCGAAAAAAGCCAGATCGAAGGTCGCGCCCTGCTGTGGGACAAAGAACCGCTTGATCTCGATACGCAGGAGCGCAACAAGGAATCACGCGTGAAGCAACAAGCTTACGTGTACCAAAACAAGGCTTAAGGGCGCCAGTTGCAGAAATCGCAACGCAAGGCCCAGCCAGCACTGCCAATACAGGAAACTTCCGCGACTGCCGTTGATGAAGTTGCCGTGAATGCCAGTGATAGTCCAATTGAAATCCCTGCCCTAGCCAAATTGTATGGCGAGCCGATGTTACGCATGCCGACTGACCTGTACATCCCGCCGGATGCGCTGGAAATCTTTCTGGAAGCATTTGAGGGGCCGCTGGACCTGTTGCTCTATCTGATTCGCAGGCAAAATTTCAATATCCTCGACATTCCGATGGCGCAGGTAACCCGGCAATACTTGAAATATGTCGAGCAGGTGCGCATCCATAATCTCGAGCTGGCCGCCGAATACCTGCTGATGGCGGCCATGCTGATCGAAATCAAATCGCGCATGTTGCTGCCATCCAGGAAAGTCGATAGCGGCGATGAGGCAGCAGATCCGCGCGCCGAATTGGTACGCCGTCTGCTGGAATACGAACAGATGAAACTGGCCGCGCTGCAGATCAATGCACTGCCGCAACTGGGACGCGATTTCCTGCTGCCACAAGTACTGGTTGATCAAAGTGTGGTGCGCTGGGCCGATATCAGCGTCATAGAACTGGAATCGGCATGGGCCGATTTGCTACGGCGGGCTACATTGGTTCAGCATCACCAGATCAGCCGCGAAGAACTCTCGGTGCGCGAACACATGTCAGGCATCCTGCGCGCCTTGCAAGGCAGTAAATTTGTTGAGTTTTCGGATTTATTCGATGCCACGCGCGGCATACCGGTGTTGGTAGTGAATTTTGTAGCATTACTGGAGTTGGCCAAGGAAACCCTGATCGAAATCACCCAGGCTGAACCATTTGCCCCGATTTACGTGCGGCTGGCTTACGCACCAACCTGATTTATCCCAATCCGTTAGTCTTTGCCGCTATGCCGGCGCTGAAGGAATTTCATGAAAATAGTCACCACAATTGAAGAATTGCGCGATCAGTTACGCGGCCAATTGCGCAGCGCATTCGTCCCCACGATGGGCAATTTGCACGAAGGGCACCTGTCGCTGATGCGCTTGGCACGCCGGCACGGCGACCCTGTAGTGGCATCCATTTTCGTCAACCGTTTGCAATTCGGCCCCAACGAAGATTTTGATAAATACCCGCGCACCTTCCAGGCCGACGTTGAAAAATTGGAAAAAGAAGGTGTCTATGTATTATTCGCACCGACTGAAAAAGACCTCTATCCGGAACCGCAAGAATACCGTGTGCAGCCGCCAAACGACTTGGGCAATATTTTGGAAGGCGAATTCCGTCCAGGTTTCTTCACAGGTGTGACCACGGTGGTATTGAAGCTGTTCTCTTGCGTGCAACCCAAAGTGGCGGTATTCGGCAAGAAGGATTACCAGCAACTGATGATCATACGCAACATGTCGAGGCAGTTTGCGCTACCGACTGAAATCATTGCCGCCGAAACCTATCGTGCCGATGACGGCCTCGCACTGTCGTCGCGCAATCGCTATTTAACAGAAGACGAGCGCGTCGAAGCGCCACAGCTATTCCAGACTCTGAACATGGTGGCTGAAGAAGTCCGCACTGGCCATCTCGACATGTTTGAATTGGAACGGCACGCGATGACGCACTTGGCGCAACATGGATGGAAGCCAGATTACGTTGCCGTGCGCAAGCGCATCGACCTGCAACCGCCCTCCGCCGGCGATCTGGCCCAAGGCGTGCCACTCGTAGTTTTATCCGCAGCCAAAATAGGCGCTACGCGCTTGATTGACAACCTCGAAATCTGAAGTAAGTTTTTAAGCTTTAATTCAGCTTTAACCCTGACATCAGCTGCGTGATGTTGTAGCGCATCATTTTCAGGTAGGTGGGTGCACCATCCTGCGGGCCAGACAAGGCGTCTGCATACAGCTTGGCACCCATCGTGACGCCTGCTTCGTGGCTAAGTTGTTGCAGCAACTTGGGGTTGCTCATGTTCTCTACATGCACGGACTTAATCCGCTCACGCCGAATCTGGGTAATCAGATTGGCGACATCCTTGGCGCTGGCTTCGCTCTCGGTCGAGGTTCCTTGCGGGGCAAGGAATGTGATTTGGTAGCGTGCGCCCAGATAGCCGAATGCATCGTGCGAAGTCAGAACTTTGCGCTTGGCAGCCGGAATCTGTGCAAACTGTTGGCTGCCCCAAGCGTCGAGTTCCTTGAGCGATTTCACATATCGATCACGATTATCCTGATAGAAGTGCGCACCGGCAGGGTCGATCTTGCCAAGCGCAGCGGCAATATTCCCCACATAGATAATGACATTGGTCGGATCTTGCCATGCATGCGGATCAGCATGTATTTGGCCTACATCGGACATGTCACGCGCCTTGATGCCGCTGGAAGCCACCACCGTTGCGCCCGTATAACCGGCCGCGCCCGACAATCGATTGAGCCATGAATCGAAGCCCAGGCCATTAACCACTACCAGCTTCGATTGCGCCACTTTTTTAGCGTCCGCCGGCGACGGCGAGAACATGTGGGCATCTTCGTCCGGCCCTACCAGCGTGGTGACCGAAACCCGCTCGCCGCCAATCACCGATACCAGATCTCCCAAAATACTGAAACTTGCCACTACCGGCAAAGTGTCAGCAGCAGCGGCAGCAGCGGCAACAGGTACGGTAGTCGATGCCAGCAATGCCAGGGCTACCAGGGGGATTTTCAAAAATTGATGCATTTCGTATACTTTCTGAGATGAGAAAACCGGACAGATTCAGCCTTGCAAGTGCGTTGAGCGCCGCAACCATGGCAACCAGCCACGCGGCGCGAACAATAGCGAGACTAAATACAGCACACCGGCGCAAACGATAATGGTCGGCCCCGATGGCGTATCAATGTGGTACGACAGCAATAGGCCGAAATACCCAGCACAAGCGGCCTGCAGCATGCTGCCCAACAATTGAGCGGGCAAAGTGTCATGCCAAAGCCGTGCTGAGACGGCCGGCAGCATCATCAGACCGACCGCCATCAGCGTCCCCAGAGTCTGAAAACCGGCCACCAGATTCAATACCACCAGCATCAAAAATGTCTGCTGCAACACGATGCCGCGACTGCCGCTGGCCGCCAGATAGGACGGATCGAAACTCTCCAGCAACAAGCCGCGATACAGGATCGCCAACGCCAACAAGCTAAAGCTAGAAACGCCGGCCACCAGCAATAAACCGCCGACATCCACGCCTAGCACGCTGCCAAACAGGATATGCAGCAAGTCGAGTTGGGTTCCCCGGCGCGAAATCAGGATCACGCCCAGCGCCAGCGCTACCAGATAAATCGCAGCAAGGCTGGCATCCTCTTTCAATTCGGTATAGCGGCTGATCAGCCCGGCAATCGCCACCACGATAATGCCGGCCAGAAAACCGCCGACCGTCATAGCCGTTAGCGACAAGCCAAACAGCAAAAAACCCGCTGCCACGCCAGGCAACACTGCATGGCTTAACGCATCGCCAAACAAACTCATCCGGCGCAAAGTCAGCAACACACCCAGCGGCGCGGCGCTCATCGCCAAAGCGATGGTCGCCACCAACGCCCGGCGCATGAAGGCGAACTCCTGAAACGGCGCCACCGCAAATTGATACATGTCGTTAATCATGCTGCTCTAACGCCCACTTCGCACAACGGCGCATTCTCGTCCCATGCTTCCGCCATCACTTTGGCCTGACGTAAATAATCATCCGTCATCACCGTGGCAGTATCGCCCCAGTCGACCACGTTGCGCGCCAGCAGCAGCGTTTGTGGGAAATAGCTGCGCACCTGCGCATGGTCATGCAACACCGCAATCACGGTGCGACCTTCTTGATGCCAGGAGGCAACAATACGCAATAATTCTATAGTGGTTTTACTATCGATCGCATTGAACGGTTCATCGAGCAGGATCAAATCTGCATCCTGCAACAAGATGCGGGCAAACAGCACACGCTGAAATTGGCCCGCCGACAAGGACCCGATTGCGCGCTGCGAAAATCCGTCCAGGCCGACTGCAATGAGCGCAGATTCTGCCCGCGCCATCAATACAGCAGAAATCGCACCGAATTGCCCCGCCCGCTGCCAATAGCCAAGCAATATGCAATCGCGCACCAGAATCGGAAAACTGCGGTCTATTTCCGACTGCTGCGGCAAATACGCGATGTGCCGCAACTCCGGAGCAACCTTGAAGCTGCCGCTAGTAAGTGGCAGCAAGCCGAGAATACTCTTCAGTAATGTGCTTTTTCCCGCGCCGTTGGGGCCGGTTATCGCCGTCAGCGAACCCTTGGTAAACTGTCCGCTGATGTGATGCAGCGCCGGATGCCGCTGAAAAGCCACCGTAAGATCATCCAGCCTCACCACGGCGATTCTCCCGCCAGCGCCCAAAGAACACCCAGCCACAAAGCAAGAATAGCCGGCAAAATCGCCAGCACACGCAACCAGGCCGGCCAAGCCAGCACGGCAAAAATAAAACCACGGGAAAATTGCCTGCGAAAGGACATGATTGAGATCAAAAAGTTAATTATTGGAAGAGTGAACGCAGGGATGTAACGCACAACATGCAACCCGGTTGCAAGCAGTATGCCAGAAGGAAGCAGCATTTTGCAATCAGGTTGCAATAAATATTTTTGAAGGGCAAGCAAAGTGTTCAAGGTGAGTTTTGATTCTTGGAAGCACTATTGCACCAAAATATGTGCGGGAGTAACGCGTGTTACGTAGTGCATTTTGGTGAAAAATATTGTCCCGAAATACACGAAAAGCACGAACAAACTACGCCCCTCATTAATTTTAAAAAACAATGAGTACTGCAATTTTTACTGCATTTTCCGCATATTTATATTGCGTGTATAAATATACTCATACTTATTATTGAAATTTTCTGCACTCCTGCCTGACAACTTTTCCAGCCGTTTCGACCCTGCTTTGTTGTCCGCTTTATTCGCGCTTTTTGGGAATTGCAATCCATGCTGCTTGAAAAACCCATCGCAAATTTTTCAGCACACGGTTGTCGTAAGCCGGCCTTGCGACATACAATACCCACGTTTTGGTGCCCGCGGACATCCCCATGTCCGCAGTTAAACGGGAAACACGGCGCAGATGACACCCTCATCGGCCAACGTGTGCTGCCCCCGCAACGGTAAAACAAGCGTCACTTTGCAATATCGGTGACAGACCGCCTCTCAGGACCACTGTGCAAAACTTGTACGGGAAGGTGAGGCGGTTTGACTTGTCAGCCCGGATACCGGCCAGAATAGGTGGAAGCGCGCGAGCCGCACTTCCGTTGATTCCGGCTTGCGGGGACGCAGGCCGGAGGATTCTTATTTGAAACGACATCATGATTTTCTCCACCCTCCCCGGCCGCACGCCGACATGGAAGCCGCTCGCGCTGGTTTCCGCAGTAACCCTTTGCACCCTCAATTCCGCAGTGGCCCAGACACATGGCGACAAAACGCTGACGCCGGTAATGGTGACTGCTTCGCGTTTTACGCAAGATGCGAAAAATGTTCTAAGTGACAACGTTGTCATTACTGCGGAAGAAATTCAACGCTCCGGGCAAACATCATTAGCGGGCCTGTTGCAACAAAAAAGAAGCATTCAGATTGTCACCAATGGCGGCCCCGGCTCCAACGCATCGGTATTTGTACGCGGCACCGACAATAAACAAAGTATCGTGCTTATCGATGGCGTACGCACCAGTTCATTAACAGCAGGGGGCGCTACTTGGTCCGCTATACCACTATCTCAAATAGACCATATTGAAATTGTGTATGGCCCATTAAGCAGTCTGTACGGTGCAGATGCAGTCGGTGGGGTGATCCAGATTTTTACTAAAAAAGGCGATGGTGCCCCGCGCCTGAACGCTTCCGCCGGCATCGGCAGCGATGCAACACGCATATTTGACATGGGCATATCTGGCGCCAGCAGCGGCGATCATACTGTCCGTTATGCCATTGGTGCTGCGCACGAAACATCAGACGGTTTTTCAGTAACAAAACCGGCCGCGGGCCTTTACAGTTTCAACCCAGACCAAGACGGCTACGAAAAAGAGAGCGTTACCGGCCAGTTTTCTATCGATCTCGCCAAGGGGCATGAACTCGGTTTACGTTTTCTTCACAGCCGTCTGGATGCGCAGTTTGATGCGGGTCTTGGCTATGATGACCGAAGCGAACAAAAAATCGGCAGCACCGCCTTGTACTCGAATAATCGCATCCTTCCTTGGTGGAATAGCCAAGTGCAATTATCGCAATCAACGGACAAGTCTTATACCGATGCTTCTTACGGCAAGAGTAATTTTGATAGCAAGCAAACCGGTGTCACTTGGCAAAATGACCTTTCTTTTGGCACCGATGTACTGCAACTGCTGGCAGAACATCGCAAAGATACGGTGGCTTCCAACGCACCGCCATTAAACCGTGATAGGACTAACAACGCCATTGCTGCCTCTTACCAACTCAATCGGGGCAATCATCTTGCTAGTGTCGGACTGCGTAATGACAACAATTCGCAATTCGGCAGCAAGGTCACGGGCAGCGTCGGTTATGGGTATCGCTTAACCAACACTTTGCGGGCCAATACCAGTTACGGCACCAGTTTCCGTGCCCCGACTTTCAATGATTTGTATTACCCACTGTACGGAATAGAATCAAATCAACCGGAACAGGGTAAAAATGCCGAACTGGCTTTGCACTACGACAACGGCACCACGCAACTGAATGCCGTGTACTACCGCAATCGCATCACGGACTTACTCACATTTACCAATCTTTGCCCAGTTGAGCCGGCGGCACACCCTTATGGCTGCACCGTCAACGTAAATCAAGCAACGCTCAGCGGCTTGTCCCTGAGTGGCAGCACCACTATTGAGCAGTTCACCCTCAGGGGATCACTGGATTTTCTTAATCCACACGATGACACTAATGATGTGACTTTGGCGCGCAGGGCAAAACGGCACGGCAGCGTGGCGCTGGAATATCGTTCGGGTGCAATCAATACGGGTGCTGAAATGCTATTTTCAGGTGAGCGCTTCGATGATGCAAAAAACACCAATCTATTAAGCGGTTATGGCTTGCTGAACCTGTATGCCAGCTACGACTTTGCACCAAGCTGGTCGCTCTTCGGTCGCTGGAATAATGTGCTGGACAAGGATTACGAGCTAGCCAAAAACTATGCAACTGCCGGCTCCAACGTGTTTGTCGGCGTACGTTACGCCATGAAGTAAAACGCGCAACGCGCATTTCAGCCGGGTACAGCGCAAGCCGGACCCGGCCACATCACCCAATTTTTAGAATGCTGCAATCGTATTGCAGCACTCCCCATTCGATTCCATGAGGTTATTCGTGCATTCTGCACTCAGTGCTTTTTCGGTATCAAGCACCGTCAACGGTCGTTATCGAACGCTATGCGTCCTAAGCATCTTGGCGCTTTTCACCGTCGTTATAATCTTGCTCGCCTGCATGGTCGGCTCGGTCGCTGTGCCACTATCCGCACTCCCTTCCGCGCTGGTGCAAGTGCTGCAAGGCACGCCCGCCACGCTGGCAGCAACGCTACTGGAATTGCGCCTCGGACGGGCGTTATCAGCGTTTGTCACCGGCGGTGCGTTGGCGCTGGCGGGCGTGATGATGCAAGCCTTGCTGCGCAATCCGCTGGCAGACCCGTATGTGCTGGGCGTATCAGGCGGCGCGGCAGTCGGCGCGCTGGCGGCAATGCTGTTTATGGCTGCCACCTGGATGATTGACGCGGCGGCATTTGCCGGCGCGGTGGCCATTGCCCTGCTGCTGTATGCGCTGGCGCGGCGGGATTTACGCGGCGGCACGGCGGCCGAGGGCGGCGCTTCGTTGTTGTTGCTGACCGGGGTGATTCTGTCATCCGGCAGTATGGCGCTGGTAACGCTGATGCTGTCGATTGCGCCCGAAAGCCGTTTGCGCGGCATGATTTTCTGGATGATCGGCGATCTCTCGGGCACCCAGTTGCGCTGGATGCCGTGGCTGGTGCTAGTGGCTGCCTTATTGTTCGCACAGCGCGTTGCGCGCTCGATCAATGTAATGGCGCTGCATGCGGAAGCGGCGGCAACCTTGGGCGTGCAGGTTGGGGCGCTACGCAAAGGCTTGTTCTTGTGTTCGGCCTTGCTCACTGCCAGCGCGGTCACCAGCGCCGGCAGTATCGGCTTTGTCGGTCTCATCGTGCCGCATGCCTGCCGCTTTGCGCTGGGGCCGGATCATCGATTGTTGATGCCGGCATCGGTATTGGTCGGCGGTGCTTTTCTGGTGCTGGCCGACACCTTGGCCCGCACTGTGCTGGCACCGCAGCAATTGCCGGTTGGGGTGGTCACGGCGATGATCGGGGTGCCGGTATTCCTGTTGCAACTGCATCATATTCGCCGTAAATAATGCGTACTTTTAATCTGAAACTCAACATGGGCGCACGCTTGCTGCTCGACGCGCTCGACTGGCACGTTGCAGCCGGACAATGCTGGTGCGTGATCGGCCGTAACGGTGCCGGCAAAAGCACTTTATTGCGCACGCTGGCCGGCTTGCGCCAGCCCGATGGCGGCCGCATCGAACTGGGCGGCAAACCACTATCCGATTGGCCTTTAGCTGCACTG
Source organism: Burkholderiaceae bacterium (assembly GCA_041736255.1). Lineage (GTDB taxonomy): Bacteria > Pseudomonadota > Gammaproteobacteria > Burkholderiales > Burkholderiaceae_D > AVCC01. Next base: position 248 of record JBGSTZ010000152.1, on the reverse strand, counting down.
GCGCGTGAACGCGCTTACCTGCCGCAATCACGCAGCGATGCATTTGGCTATTCCGTAATCGAAACCGTGCTGACTGCGCGCCATCCCTACCACGCCGACCGTTACTGGGAAGCCAGCGACGACCACCGGGCAGCACATCAGGCATTGCAGGCAATGGAAGTCGATCAGTTAGCCGAGCGCGACGTGCGCACCTTGTCCGGCGGCGAACGGCAGCGCGTCGCCATCGCCGCCCTGCTGGCGCAGGACAC
>JBGSTZ010000065.1:0-16480 GCA_041736255.1 Burkholderiaceae bacterium | reverse complement strand
GCAGCGGCACGCCGAACCGCGTGATGCGCCTGGACCAAGCCAAGACGCAGGATGGCCGCACCGTATACCGCTGGGGCGGCAACGGGCCATCGGCGGGCAAGATTGCCGTGATCCAGAACGGCAACCGGCTAGCTGCGGCAGGCAAGTACAGCCAGCCAAAAGCCAAAGCAATAGCATATATTGCCAAGCAAAACGGCTGGCAGAGCGTGATGATCACTGGGGATGCCACGTTCAAGGCAATGGCGCTGGCCGAATTGCTGGAGCAGGGCATCGCGGTCCAGAATCCTGAACTGCAGCCGCAGATTCATGCATGGCAGGCGCAGGCCAAACAGTGGCCGGCAGTAGCAAAGGAACAAGAGGCCATCAAGCAGTCCGGCATCAATTCTAAAAGCCGCTACCGTCCCGATAATATCGCCAAGGCAGCGGCGGAAGCAGCAGCGGCAGCGGCCGCGGCCGCGCCAGTGAAAAAGCCGCTCGAGCCATACCGTGGCATCCTGGCTCAACGCGCCGACACCAGGGCGCCAACCCGCAGCGTAGAGCAACAGGAGTTGTGGGACAAACGTGCCGCCGCAAAGGCCGACGCCGTGCCTGCCGCTACCCCATCCGAGCCGAAAGAGCGTGAGCATGACGTCGCCGCGTCAGTGCCGCAGCACAGCGCATTCAACGAGCGCGAACGCGCCCTGGCGCAGCAGATCATCGCAGCGATCCAGTCGAACGACCACAAACAATTGCGTGCATGCCAGGCCCGCCTTTCGATGGCAAAGCGCGACGCCGCGCAAGCGCTGGCCGCAGTTGAACCACAGACAGTCAATCGCGCCGCCATCGAGCACCAGATCAAGACCGCGCAAAACGATGCCGCCCGCAAAAAACTCCAGCCGGAGCCGTGGTACCTGTCGGCCGGATTTGGCAGCAAAACAGGGGTGTGCACATGGGATGGCACCGCGCAGGACGCAGCGCAGGCGTTGCAAGACCACCTGAAAACACCGAGGCCGCAAGGCATTTTCGGGCGCGACACGGCGGCAACGAAAGCATGGATGCAGCGCGCGGATGCGCTGTCAGGGAAAGCGCAGGGCTGGCTTGCTGCCACCGACACGCTCAAGAAAGAACTCAGTCTCGGCATTGCGCAACAAGTAGAGAAAGAAAGCCAGGACAATGCCGCAAGAAACCGCCGGAACGCGGCGGAACACGCCAGGCAGCTCGAACGGTGCACATCCCTAGCCGACCTGGAAAAAGCTTTGCAGCCTCACTGCGAACCCCAGCGCCGGATTGTCACGCCATCGCGGCGGGGCATGAAGCGCTAGCTGTAGCGACCTGTATTTCAAAGAGCGCCGACCTGCATTCAGCGACTTTTTCGACCAGAAATAACTGCAACGGACTGGGGGTGTAAGCCGGAACCGCCGAAAATTCCGCGCCGCTGCTTATCGCATGTCAGCTTGAGCTACATCCCATCCTGATGTTAGATATCGTGTCAAATAACGTGAGAATAGAATCTTATTTTCTATTTATTGACACTTCCTGCGAAAGGTAAAAGATTCTTTCCTGACATTATTGGACGGGGAAGGCAACCTGGATGCGATCGTGACGGGGTTGGAATTGGGTTGATGGAATTTTCGGTGGTTCCGGCTTACATCCCCTGATAGCTTCACCCCCGTCAAGGGATTTGGGTGCAGTGAAAAAGAAAACCAAGTTAACTTGTCAATTTATGTAGAGCTACACAATGACTACCTCTCAAACCGAGAAGTCACCCAGTGCTTGGGTGTGGCACAGCACGGATGCCTCTATCGAGGCTGGGCAAATATCTGTGCTGGCCGTCGCCGAAGTTTTCGCTGCCGTGGGTTTGTACTGGTGGTTATCTATGCACTTCGAGTGGCCCTGGTTTTCCATGGTCGGCCTCATCGCCGCGCCCATGCTGCTGTTGCGCTCGCCGGAGTCGATCGAGTTGGGAGTGGAGATGCTCCATCGGCACATCGAGATCAAGAGTAGAAGATCATGGAAGTGGAAACCATGGAAAGTATGGAGTACGGTGCTGATCATCCTGATCACAGGACTGGCCACGGCCTTGCTGACCCATTACCTCGCACTGGTCTGGCTGCCGGAATATATTGGCTGGGCCTTGTTTTGGCGCGCGGCTGTGCTCAGTGCGGTTGTAATTACGGTTGCGGTTGTGATTGCTATTTTCATTGCGGCTGCGCTTGTTGCGGGTGCTTTTGCAGTTGCAGCAAAGGATGTTGGTCTCAGTTGGATTGTGGGCGGGCTTAATGCTATTAGAGCTGTTGTGGTTGCATTTATGGGTGCCAGTGCCGGTGCATTTATTGGGGTTGGGGTTGGTGTTGGGGTTGCTGCGGGTGCAATTGTGGGTGTAATTGTGGGTGTAATTGTGGGTGCAATTATGGGTGCAGTTACGTTTTTGGGCTTAATTAGATATTCGAGCCATAGTGATAACGCGGTGGTGCCCACGTTTTTCATCCTGCTTTACTCGCCGGGCTTTGCTCTAGGCACCTTACTGGTTGCCATTTTCATCCGCTTGGCCGCCACACTGCGCCATCCACTCCTTGGCCTACGCCAATCGCCGAGCAACTGGCGCGAGATCCTAATGGTCATCGACCTGACCCATCCCCCCGAGCTCCTGCCCCAGGCAGGCAGAGTACATGAAGTATTTACGGTCAGCAGCCTCTGGCGCAATATGGCCGACACAACATCGACTCTAAGGTCGTTTACTGCTTTTCTCATCATCGCCTGGTACCTCCCCGCCCTAGCCTACCGGTGGAGCCTGAAGGGCAGCGCCTGGTTGTGGTGGCCCTTGGCTCTGGCCTTGACCCCACCGCTCCAAGGCCTTGATGGTCCCGCTTCCAGGGTACGTGCCGCGCACATTACTAGCGGAGCCTGGGCTTTCTCGTTGTGGGTGCCGGTGGTATGGCTGCTCTTGCTGGTCCTCTTGCGGTGGCCCGGAATTAAACTTTGGCTGAAGCTGCTTCCGGAATATATCCATACCATCATTGAATTTTTGGCCTCTAATTTGACAGCACCTTCCATAGGATTGATCTATGGCCTGCTTTGGCTGGTACCCGTACTGGCCTTGGTTTTGTGGTGGCAACGCAAGAATCTCGTTGCTGCCTATGGCAATATGCTGACAAGCCCCAATGAATTCAGCGCGTTGAGCCCAGAGGAGCAGGCGAGCTTTTTGAAGAGCGTAGCCAGGTTGGATAGGTTGCGGCTGTGGCTCATTGCCACACTGCTCCTCTTGGGTGAAGCTTTCGCACTGACTTTTGCCCACTCCAAGGATCCAGAATACGTGGAGCGTTTGGTTTGGCCTTGCCTGCTGGCGTGGCTATAATCGCGGTGGTGTCAGGAAATAAAGCAATAGGAGCCAACCTGTCAGGTTGAAGTCTGAGAAAACAGTCTAAAAGCGTCAGAGAAAGGAAAAGTTAACCCTAATCTGACGCGATTTACTACTCTAGCCTGACGCCTGATTGAGGCGTAGCTCAAGCTGACATGCGATAAGCAGCGGCGCGGAATTTTCGGCGGTTCCAGCTTACACCCCCGGACTGTGGCAACGGCAGCGCCGTGCAGCCCACTTGGATGACCACAGACGACCCAAAACTGACGTTGCTCAGTAGGGACGCGGGGACAGACGGTCGGCTACAGGCGACAATCAGCTCTCCGACCCACCGAATATAGGGGCATTGTCAAGGTCTGACTGGTAAATAGATATCTGAAGGTGAGGTAATACTTCGTGCTCTATCAATTCGCGGAACCATGTCGGTGCTTTAGGTGATAAGCGCAATGCTGTGATCAGGCGATTCGGGTCAATGTCGATATAACGCCCGGATTCTTTCCTTGGTGTAAGGATGTCGCTAGAACGATTTAGCGCGATAACCCGTACTTCGTTCTCATAGCTATATGCCTTTTGCTTATGAATTGCAGGCGCCAGTAGGTGGTCCGTTTGGAAATGCTGGTTGCGATGATCTATGTAGTGGACTGGATGAATGTACATTGAGACGTCTGCTGTCGGCTCAAGGGAAGAAATCAGGTCTCCAACAGTCGAGATGATGCAGACTGATTCTGCCCCGCCTCCATAGATCTGCCACATTGCGAGGCTCTCATCGACACTTCGATGCCAGCACGAGACGTCCGTCCAGGACCGTTGGCCAAGCATGACTTCTTGGTAACGGACGTTATCAGTAATTTCGAAAGGACCAAATGGCGTTACTACGTTTCGTTTTTGCGCACGGAGCTCTTCGCTTTTCGCCCTAAGATGCACGCGTTCTTCAGTGGTTACATTGACTCCCAGTGTAGCAGTCATGTCATAGTTGACCAACGCATGAAGGGCGTCGAATACACCGGTATCAAGCATCATGTTCAGCTGGGTACTACTTCCTTCATGTTGATCGGCGAACTGGCTCAATGCAGGAAAATAGAGTCTTCGACGTTTTAAAATGTCAAGAAACTTCGCCAAGCTCATGTAACGCGAGAGCGGCTGTTCCCGGCTCAGATTTGTATCAATCTCGATCATGGAGCTATCTAAAGTAGGGTTGAATGGATGGTCGCTTGGAAATATGAAAATGAACTGTAGCGTTTAGCGGAAAGGTAGCCAACATATCCTTCAATAAAAAACTTGGACATTGAACCCGCCACGCAAATGGTCGATAGTTCACCTTAGACATGCCTTCAAACTTTCTCTTTTTTGAAAGCTAATGATTTTAGAGAATGTAACAAGTGCTTAGTGGGGATGTCCGCCTCAAATTAGAAATTTTTCAGCTGATCGATTGCAGCTTGTCCATTAAGCGCTTGCCCTAGTCCGTCCGCCAAACCATTAAATTGCAGGACTATTTGTGGATAATCTCTTTTCGGTGGAGATGACCAGCCACACGACTGCATTGGAGTACCTTCTACAAGGGTGAGTTGTAGTCTGGCTCTCCCTTCTTTTGCAATAAAAATTATGCTGTAGTTAGAAGCGCAAGGGATATGCGGGATCATCCATGAATCGATAGATAGGTTCCATCCAGTTATTGCTTTACCAATGATGGTGCCTTGCTCCTCATCCTCAACTCTTGAGACCTCCTTGCTATCACCATAAGAAGTTGCTAAATAATTACGTGCGGCTTTAAACAGTTCCTTTTGTGATTTTTTTGGAATTGTGTAGTCATAGGTAAATTCGCGTTTTTCTGTTGTTATTGGCAATCTGTCTGGTGGTATTGATGCGCACCCGGCCAACATAAATGCCAGTGCTATTAATAGAGTTTTTTTCATTAATTTCCCAGGTTGATAAAGTGGCGTTCCGCTGCGCCTTTAATTTTGCTTAAATATCTACTTCAAAATATTCCAAAAAATATTATGTCGTTTCCATTGACATGAAAAACACAGATTTAATTTGGTTAGTTATACAAAATTGACCAGGAGTAAGAAATCGCTTTCTCTTAGGACGCGGATTGATTGTCCTTTGCCAATTAATTCTTCAGCCTTTCGATGCTTGATGCTTTTTTCGTGGCCGGCTAACTTCAAGATGTCTTGATCCCCCACGACTAAAACGGTGGTACTCTTTTTGACGTTAGCAACAACATCACAACCGACCTTTGCTGCCATTGCAGCAGCCTCGCGACGGGGAATTATTAGAGCGCCAGTGAATGCTACTTCTTCGCCAAAAAGCGGCCCGTGCGGATCGCCATGCATCACGATGGGCAGATTCGATGCTGGATCGATTGATTGTTTTACGCGTGCTAACAGCCCGTTGAGATCCAGTCCCGTCTTGTCCATCGCAAGCAGTAAAACCTGTCCGGCTGCTCTGGCGTCTTCGACCGCATCATGCGCGTCGAAAACGATGCCTAGTTCCTTGCATATATTGCCGAGCCCGTAGCCCCTCTGCGCCCATTGTTCCCACGTGCGACGTACTACCCTCGCAGAGTCCAACCAAGTGCAATCCATTTGGACGAGTCCATATTTTGAAAGTGCTTGCGCCAGCGCTCCACGATCAAATGAAGTGTGGCTTACGACGATTTGACCGTGTAATCGATTTTTTAAGAGTTCATAAATCTGTCCAAATGTTGGGGCATTTTTGACTGTATCTTGGTCAATGCCGTGGATATCGATGTTTATCCAGTCAAAATAATCCTCTGGATTAACCAAAGACCCCCAACTCTCGACCACCTCTCCATTTTCAAATGTCACAACGCCGACCTGGCAAATGCTGGCGAGATCGGCGTTAGCTGTTTCGAAGTCGATTGCAACAAATCTATTGACCATAATATTGCGCACGTCCCGTGCATCCTATTTTGATTGTGTGGCGAATGGAATATCGGTGTCGCGTCCGCGACCACCCGCTTAGTAGGATTGCCGCAGAACTCCGGAAAAATTGCACGCTGCGATTTTTTGATGATGCCAATTTTTCATTATAGTCAAAATAGTTTCACAATTGAAACTATAAAACAATAGACCGGTTGATGGAAAATGTTCGCGGAGTAGGTGTTATGTCTACTCAATCGTCTCCATGCCCCGTGCCGGAAGTCACTTTATAAGCTAAAATCATAAAATTATTTTATATAGTGAGTTGCGCCATCATGAATAATCTTATTGCACCGCAAAGTCTGAAAGACCTGGTGGATGCCAACGCCATCCGGAATGCCACCGTGGTGGCCGACAGGGACGTGTATAAAGTCACCGTGAAATACGGCATGGTGGAGCGTACTGTGTCGGTGCGCACCCGCGAGGGTCAGATCAAGGAACGTCTATTTACCTCGCTCGACGCGGTGGCCCGCTTCATGCGGGAAAAGGTGCATCTCGCACAGTACGAAATCAATGCCGCGAATTTTGACCCGACCGCAAAAACAGCCAAGCGCCCTGATACCGCCCGGCGACTGACGCAGGCCCATGCTGCGCTGTCGCATAGCCAGTGGTTGGAACACAAAGTAAATGCCGCACGCGCCGGCCTGGCCGATGGCACGAATCAGCGCATTGCTCCGGAGGAATGGGAAAAAGTGCGGGTGGCGAAGCAGAAACAGCGTGACGCACTGTGAAGCGGGTAGTACGCACGCGAACCTACCAGGATGACCTCGATGCAATCGAAAACTACATTGCCCAGGACAGTCTCAGGGCGGGTACTGATATGTGGCTGCATATTGATGACCAAGTGGAGCTGTTGGCCGACTCCAATTTCCCGCGCCGGCCGGGCCGCGTAGCGGGCACCTTCGAGCTGGTGGCGCACGCTAATTACATCGTTATTCTGGAAGAGGATGCGACGACAGTAACCGTGTTGAACGTGGTGCATGCGAGAAAAAAATATCCTTAGTTAGATGGTGCGCAGTAGTGCCAAAAAAGAAACGCATGAAGGCGCTTGAACATTTTTAAATTGCGTCATGACGTCATGACGCAATTACTTCATGGTTGCTTGACGTCTAATATTTTCCATATGATAATGCGTCATGGCGTCATGAAGTCGCGACGTAATAACGTATGGAAACCATGAAAAAAATAGCCTTCCTCAGTCAAAAAGGCGGCAGCGGGAAAACGACCCTTGCCGTTCATACTGCCGTCGCCGCTTATGAAGCTGGTGAACGAGTTGTCATTGTTGATACCGACCCGCAGAAAAGCGCCTCTGTTTGGGGCAACACTCGCAGCCAAGATGCTCCGATCGTAGCGACGGCCGCAGCCGCCGAGTTGGGACGTGTGCTTGATGCGGCCCGCCAAGAGCGGATGACGCTTGCGATCATTGATACTGCACCCCATGCAGCACCGGACGCCGCGCGGATTGTGCGTGCAGTTGACCTTGTGGCGATTCCTTGCCGCCCTACGGCTTTTGATATAGCGGCAGCCGGCAGTGCAGTAGATATTGTGAAGGCAGCCGGAGTACGGGCAGTGTTCGTACTCTCAGCTTGCCCGTTTCGCTCTCCTGAGATCGCGGAAGCGCGTGCCGTACTGGCCGAATATGGTTTGCCGATTGCTCCTGTTGAAATCATCGACAGGCGAGCATTCGCCCGCGCTGTCGCCACCGGTCGCGCTGTCACTGAATTTGAGAGTGATGGTAAAGCTGCTGGCGAAATCAGAATTTTATGGAGTTGGTTAAAGGAGCAAATGCAATGAGTAAAGCAACCGGATTAGCCGCATTCATCCGTAAAGGTGGGGCTGCATCTCAGCAACCAACCCAGGAACAAAATACAGAAGCACCGATCACTGCGCGGCAACGTGGTCGTGGCAAGGGTGATGTAGTCGCCTTAACGGTACGCTTGCCACGTGCAGAATGGGAGCGCGTACACCAGCTCGCCGTTTCTGAAGGTGTCAGCATACAGTCTCTGGCCGTCGAAGGACTCTCAAAGCTGTTCAAAGAGAAAGGCTTGCCTAGCTTAGCTGAATGACGTCAAGACGCCGTGATGCTATAACGTCATGACGTTATGACGTCAATATGTCAAAAATTGGACCATAAATCTAGTTGGAGTAGGAAGTATGACTAATGCCCTCATGAAAAAGGTCAGTGAGATGGTCAAGAATGCGAAGACTTCATCTGAGCTTCGCGGTCAGCCAAAGGCAGACGGTGGCGGACAGCTTCCGCTATTCCCGGAGGAAGACACAAGTGCCCTGCCAAATTACATAGCACGAACGCCCTTGTTTGCTCCTATTCAACCTGGACGCCGCAAAATGCACGACGATTCTTTGCTAGCTTCCCCTGAAGGAGTTGAACTTCGTATTAGTGGGAAGCAACTCGACATGGCTGATCAGGACGTTTTCATGCTGTCGTTGAAGTGGGCGCAGGGCGTGGATCTGAACCAACCAGTTCGCTGCAATAGGTCAGAATTCCTGCGTGAACTGGGTTGGCAGCCATCCGGTAAGACAGGCGCTTTCGGAAAGTCCGCTTATGATTGGCTTGACCAATCGTTCGGGCGCCTAACAGGTGGAAAGATCTACATTGAAACTAAACGGTACAAGGCCCATCTTTCGCTAGTAGCCGACTGGACTGAGGACAAAGAGACTGGTGAATGGGAATTCACCATAGGTGGCAAAATACGCGCCTTGTTCCAGAATCAAGAATACGCCTTCATCGACCTTGTAAAACGCCAGCAGATCACCCACCGTGTGGGCTTAGCCAAGTGGCTGCAATCTTATGCCGCAACCCATAAACCAGGACTGCATCGCATAAGTGTCGAGAACCTAAAACAGTGGTGCGGATATAACTCGCCGACCCGGAAATTTCGTGAAGCCTTGGTAGAGGCGTTGGGTGAATTAGATCGGCTAGAAATCCTTACTTCCGTCAAGTTTTATAAGGAAGATTTAATGGTGCAATGGACACGGTTCGATAACTCTGTAGCCACGTCATAGCATTCCAGCACTCAATTATTTGGTGACAAAACCACGGCATGACATTCCGGATTATCACCAAAAAACCGTTTATCACGGCATAGCATTCCGCTTTGAAGATTGCAAAAATTGCCTATATATTAATATAAGTAGTGTTAATTCAGTGTTAATCTGAAAAATCACTTTTTTTCAGATTAACACTGAATTAACACTACCAATTAACACCACATTTCGCTTTTTAAGGCCGCATAAATACCACGGCATGACATTCCGTCGATCACGGCATGACATTCCACTTTCACGGCATGACATTCCGCTTTCACGGCATGACATTCCGCCCCCCCTCTGGGAAGCCGCGCTACCATTGGCTTTCCGAGCGATAGCACCCTGTTAACCTAATTTAACCTGTATTAACCAGTGCAACACTGTGCATAAGTTTTCAAAACAAAAAAATTTGGGTGACACTACACCCAAAATCAGTACACCAAAAAATCCCAATACCTTCTGAAAAAGCAACACCAACACCAACTTCAGACTGCGCCTGCGGCGCACAAGGAAAACTCAAAAACGGATTAATCGACAGCCAACTCATGGGATTTCGGGGTGTCCCGAAATCGCCATAGATGCGGCAAGGTGCCGTCCTACGGCGGCATCTGACCATTCGGCGCTGTCTTCGCTACGCTCGCTGCGTCTGGCTGCGCCAGATCAGACTCAAATCGCCTTACTTCCCGTTATTCGACGTTTTCCAAAACCGGCTTGGCAGAGGCGGGGTATTTGGCGCCTTGTCTCAAAATTGGGGCCAGCGCAGCGCGTCAGGCCGCAGGCAAACATCGTGGGCAACCAGGGTTGTGCAGGGATAGACGCGGGAATTTCCCAAAACGGTATTGTTCCGGTGTTGTTATTTCTTTATACGCATACCGTAGCTGTTGACCTGCGGAGCAATGGCGAAAGATTGCCCTGTCGCGTGCTGTTTGAGGGGTGTTTTGGGGTCATGGCGGCGTTTTCCACTGCCTGGCTATAGGATTCTTTGTCCCGAGCAGGAAAAACGCGCCAGGGGCCGCTCCTGCGGGGGTCGCCTCAGAATTCGGAAAATAAAGCACGCTAACGGCTGGCGTGTCAGGTTGAATTCTGAGAAGTCGAGCGGGGAACGTCAGACAAAGCCTGAAACGGCCCTAATCTGACGCAATTATGGATTTCATCTGACGCCAAGTTGAGGTGTACTTCAACCGGACACAGCCCAAGAGAAACCAAGCGTGGCATGGATTACGTCTGTCCTACCGTGCTTTATTTTCCGTTTTCTCTGTTGACCCCCTGCGGTTTCTTCCGGCACAAAATAAACACAAATCAAACGTCACGCGCCGGCGCGTGTTGCGCAAGAACCCTTTTACTTTTAATTAATTAGTTTATTTGTTTGTTACTTTGTTTGTTGCTATAATAAAAGCATCTACTCAAAGGAACTGCCATGCGCCCCGTCGAATTTGCTTCTGAGATCATCATCCAGGCCGGTCTGGACCTGCAAGCCGCAGGCCGCAATATCACTGGCTTTGCCTTGCGCCAACGCGTCGGCGGCGGCAACCCGAGCCGATTAAAACAAGTGTGGGATGAACACCTGGCCAGCACCTCCGTTACAAACGTTGAGCCGGTGGCCGAATTGCCGCTGGAAGTGGCCGAGGAAGTCGCCGCTGTCGCCAAGGCATTGACCGAGCGCCTGGCGGCGCTGGCGGTGGCCCTGAACGACAAGGCGGTAAAAGCGGCAGACCGTCGGGTGTCGGAAGTGGTGCGGGCCGCAGGTGAACAGCGCGCCCAGGCCGAGCGCGAACTGGTGGATGCGTCACAAACCGTCGATGACCTGGAAGCCAAACTGGACCAAGCGAAGCTGGATTCTGATGCGCTGGAACAAAAGCTGACTGAGGTGCAGACCAGCAGCCAGGCGCAAGCTGTCGCACTGGCCCAGGTGCAAGAACGCCTGAGCGCGACCGAACAGAGCGCAAAGACCGCCGGCGAACAACACGCTTCTGAGCTGGTGCGCATGCATGCCGCCATCGAGGACGAACGCACCCGCCACCAGCAGGAAACCACGCAAGTGCGTGCCGAACTGGCCGAGCAAAAGAAAGCCAGCCAGACCGCGGCCGCCGAGCGGGACCAGCTGCGCGCCGAGCTGGCGACAGTGCAAGCCAGAGCCGAAGCAGCCAAGCAGGAAGCGCAGCGCGCAGCAGATCACATGCGCGAGCGCACGACCCAGGCCGAGGCCGGCAGAGAGCAAGCCAGCAAGGAAGCCGGCAGCGCACGCGAGGAAGCGGCCAAGCTGCGCGGCCAGGTGGAAGCACTGCAAGCCCAGGCCGCAGATTTAATGCGCGTGCTGAACAATCGTCAGGCACCGGAGGGCGTAGCCGCCCAAGCTGGCCAGCCTGCGGCACAGACCACCAACGAAAAAATAGAGTGAAAAAAACCGAGTGCAGCGGATCGCGTATCGCGTGTCGCGGATTGCCTCGGCAAATACACACTGTTTCGCCGACAAAGCGTCCGGTTAAGCGTGGAAACGCGCTACCGGAGCGAGCCCGGCAACCGGAGAAGGCGCTGGAGATCACAGGGAAGAGCAGCACAACCAGCACACAATAACAATAAACCACCGGGAGAACCTGGATGATGACGACGACAGCGGCAAGGATGGAGCCGGTATCCCGGGGTGAGGCATTAACCGGCCGCAACGCCTATACGCCGCAAGTGGCGGCCAGGATCGAGGCCATGGGGTCGGTCGCGGTATCGGTGGCCAACCGGTGGCAGATGGGCTGGCCGGCACGGATCCGTACCTTGCTGAAGAGCGACACGTATCTGGCGTGTCTGGAAACACAAGTGGAGCAGGAAAAGACGGTACTGGCCAACACGGCGCATCTGCGGCACCTGTCGCCCCGGGAAATCCTGCAACTGTACGAAATCCGGGAGTCGCCGCCATGCTGATTTTTCTGGACACCGAATTTACCGACTTTTTCGACCCGATGTTGATCAGCATCGGCATGGCCGCCGATTCGGGCGAGGAATTTTATGCGGAAGTGCCATTTACCGATGCCGCGTGCAGCGCTTTCGTGCGGGAAGCGGTCATTCCACAGCTTAATCAGTATCCGCACGCTTATTGCCCAGTCGTGGACCTGGGAATGCGCATCACCGCATGGTTGAACATCGTCAAGCGCAGCAATGAAGATGTTGCAATTTGCATCGATTATCAGACCGATTGGGATTTGTTCGCCGACGCACTAGACCATCGCGTGCCGCCCTGGTGCAAGCCGCGCCATGTCGGGCGCAACATCAACGAATTGCTGCGCTACGATTATCACAAGAAAAACAACCTACCAGAACACCATGCGCTGTTTGATGCGCAGGCAAACCGTTACGCGTTTCGTGAGCGTCCGCCGGTCACGAAACCGGGCACCGCGGGAAGTCAATAAGGAGCATTGGATATGACATCAGAAAATTCAGCACCCGACAGCCGCAGCGCAAGCCGTTCGGTTTTCTTTAGTGGCCTCACCACCGAAGAAAAGGGACGGTAAGGATTCGTACGTAAATGAGTAACAGGCACCGCCAGAAAAGCCAAATCGAGGCATTAAACATTGTTTTGATTTTCGTAATGAGTTTTCTTGCAGTCTGCATTTTCAGGCCAGTTCTCCTATGAAAAACAACGATGTTACTCATTTACGCACGAACCCTTGCGGTACCCCGTCAGGCCGTAGGCAAACGCTGCAAGGTGGAAACGATCAAGAATATTTTCGGCAACACGAACGGTGTTTGAGTTGAAGCGCAATCCATTTGTATATTAAAATAGTTCCTTTGTGGAAATTATTTAGGATGCGTCTAGGATGAAAGGGAGGAGACACTCCTCCCTCTATTTTTATTTCATTTTAGACACTATTAATATTAATAAAACAAGCAATAAAACAAATATCGATTTCATGACACCTCCCTTAAAGGAGGAGATGTTTTTAGAAATTAAAGGTGCGTTTCATTGGTTATTAGGCACAAAAAAATACAAAATTATCAATTTTTTCAGAATTAGAAAAATATTAAATGGAGTTTCAGATGAATCGTATTTCCTTGCTTTTATGTGCTTTTACGCTCGCACTAATCGGTCAAAATGAGGCAAATGCAGCGCCAGATAAATTGCTGTACACGTGCCGTGGCGAGAAAATTACAGGCTTTGATGGCAGGGGCGGTCGTGGTTGGGAATCTGTGTCATTTGACAATGCAAATACCTACCTTATTTGGTCGACTAATAATGGCTCTGAGTATCAAGTTAGAGGTCCATTTAAAAATAATACGATAGATATACTTTTTGTAAAAAAAGCATCTTCAAATGATGAATATTTTATATATTTTGATTTCATGATGAAGACATTCATCATGAGTCGCAAAAACCTAAGATTCTCCTCAGTTTCTCAAAATGGTTTCGTTAATAACCTACCTAATGCAACACCCAGTATGGAAATAGGCTACTGCCAAGCTAATTAGCTAAATTTACGCATTCACCTACAACTTACACTTACGCCAAAGTATCCAGGGCTGTTGCATTGATGTTTCAGGTTGTATCAATGGCGCTAAATTGAACAAGGCGCGACGATCAATGCATGTTGATCCAAGAGAAATTGGCAATCACGGCAGGATGCGTGCATCCAAGTCAAAATAGACGCAGGGCGAGGCAATAACCTTTTAGGCGATTACCGCGCTATTAACAACATCGAGGAATTTGCGTTACCCACCCTTGTTGTGAAAATCGGCAATTGACTGCGGTTTACCGATCAATGATTCTGGAGGTCTGTATGAGTGATAACTACTTTATGTCGGATACCTTCGACAAGGATGCCGCCAAGTTGGTGCGCGAAGCTATTGCGAAAACGGATGCACTTGGTTTGCCTAAAGCCTATGGTGCTACTCCTGAGCTGCCAGAACAACCCGTAATCGTCAGAATTTCTGGTGCGAGCAATCTTTCTGGATCGAAAGACGTTTGACCTGGGATCATTGCGAGCGGCAGAAGAAAAGCAGGTGTCTTTCACAGATTTAGGTGTTATGTGAACTGCGCAATAACGGCTTTTTTCGCTGCAAAAAAAAAAGCCAGCACCTTGTCGGTGCTGGCTTTCTGTTTTGTGTCTGTCATGGGCTTACATCCCTGCAGTGAAACCGGCTGCGCCAATCAAGTCCTTTCGCCGGCATCATCGATCCAGAAACGCGCTCTCTGATTTGGGATCAAGTCGTCATCGCGTACCGCGCCGGCCAGAAAGCCGCACGATAGTTGAATAGTACCCATTGAGCGGCCCGGCAGACCTGCTGTTTTAAATGGTGCGTATTGTCGCGCATCAGGTTAGAGCCATTTTTCGAACGGTGTCAGGTCCATACCGGCAGGAACAAACCACATTTTTTTAGCGACGTCGAAGATCGCGCCGAGCGCTTTTACCGCATCCTTTGCGTAAAAATCTGCCTTTGTCAGAGGCGTTTTCTCCTGCGCGACGCGCCCTGCGCTTGTCCGAGAGGTCGCAGACGGCGTTACCCCGGGCTGTGCCGTGACTGCTGCCGGATTTTCCACTGGCGCAGTAGTGCCCGCTTCCTGTGGCTGTACCGCATCCTGCCGGGGCATCGAAAGGCCGAGCTCCTTCCACAACCTGGATCCCGCCAAAAATTTCCGGTCGGTCGGCGTCATCTTGTCGGCAGACCGCGCAATGGACGCGAGCATAACCGCCGACAGGGATTCCTTCAGAGACATCATCGTCGCAATGCCGAGCAGTGTCTTCGTCCTGGTGTCCTCTTTCCGGCGCGCTTGTTTCTCCGCCGACACCACTGCGCTCTCCTCCTTTTCAAGCTGTTTCAGCTTTGCTAGAAGTGCGGCCTTGCGTTCCTTGATTTTGTCTGCTTTGGTCATCGCGTTTTTCCCTTACCTGCTGGCAGTTATTTAGATGTTACTTTAGCACAAGTATAATCACCATACCGCATTTCCGGAAGTGCGGCGGCTGGGGTGTGCCGTTAGTTTGGCCTTACCTTTGAAAAGGTAAGCGCGATTCCTCGTTTCCTTGCAGGAAACGACGCGGCAGGGATAAAATCCCCCTGCACCCCAAAAAAACAAGAACCAAAAACAAAATGCCAAAACCCAGCCCCCACTGCAGCATGAAATCCGGCAAAGCCGGAAAAGGGGCCGGCCACGCCGCATACATTGGCGGCGGCAAAAAATACGCCGAGCGCAAAGACGTTATCGGCCTATTCGACCGCAACCTGCCGGGCTGGGCGAAAGACGGCGTGGAGTTTTTCGCCGCCGCCGACAAGTTTGAGCGCGCCAACGGGCGCACCTATACAGAAATCGAAGCCGCGATTCCGCGCAGCGTTACCGACCCGGTTGCCTACGCCGCCGAATACGCGGAAAAGATACTCGGCAAAAACCACCCGTACCGGCTGGCCGTGCACGACAAAAAAGCCGCCGACGGCGGCCGGAATGTCCACCTGCACCTGATGTTTTCTGACAGGAAACTCGACGGCATCGAGCGCCCCTGCGAGCAATTCTTCAAGCGCGCCGCCGCGCCGTACCGTCATCGCGTGACCAAAGAAATGATGCCGGCTGACCCGGCCAAAGGCGGTGCAGGAAAAGACCGTAAATGGAACGAACGCGACCAGGTGCAAGTCGTGCGCGACAGCTGGCAGCAGCACGCCAAAACGCACGGGATTGATCTCGACTTGCGCAGCAATGCTGCCAAAGGGCTGGGCGTGCCCGAGCCGAAACTGGGGCCGGAGCATCCCCGCGCCAGCGCGAATCCGGCACGGCAAGTGCGGAAAATCGAGATGGAACGGCTGCGCGCAGTGCGCGTCCTCAAAGCCGAATTGCATGAAATTAACCACCAGGAGCAACAGCATGTCAGAGCACATCGGGACCAAGTCCGTCACCATCAGCCAGCTACCGACCACACTCAAATGCGCGACGTGTGGGGAATCGACAACCTTCACGACCTCGGCCGACCTCAAGACCTACTGCAACAAAATGCACCTGATCACCTACGACCATCACAAGCCCCAGCAGATCCTGCTCGACTGCACCAGCTGGCAGTCGCCCGAGCAGCAGTAGCAGTAGTAGCTGCAGCAGCAGAGGCCGAACGGCAGGTCGCGCAGGCCCGCGCCGATGCTGAAGTCCGCCGCACAGCCGCATGGACAGAGCGTGGCGCGCGCCGCCGCA
>JBGSTZ010000045.1:0-12253 GCA_041736255.1 Burkholderiaceae bacterium | reverse complement strand
GGGGACCCTGTTTACCCTGGGCGGTGGCAGCACGCGCATGCTGGCCACCCTCGCCGCCTTTGTCGCCGGCTCGTTCTGGGCCAGCTTGGACATGGGCTGGTGGCAGGCGCTGCCATCGTTGCCACCGATCGCGCTCGGCGCAGAATTCGGCTGGCCGCTGGGTGTGGCGCTGCAGATTGCGTTTCTGCTGCTGCTTTGGTGGGGCCTGAAGCGCTGGGGCAAACTGACGCCGCACAATGCCGCAGCCGGGAGAGGCTGGCGCATCATCCTGACCGGACCCTGGCCTCTGCTGGCGGGCGCTCTGATGCTGGCCGGCCTCAATTTCATCACGCTGTTGCTTGCCGGCCATCCCTGGACCATCACCTAGGCGTTCACGCTGTGGGGCGCCAAGATCGCCATGCTGCTGGGCTGGAACCCGGCATCGAGCGCTTTCTGGCAAGGCGATTTCCAGCAGGCGGCATTGCAAGGCGGCATCCTGAATGACATCACCTCGGTGATGGACATCGGGCTGCTTATCGGGGCGCTGTGCGCCGCGGCGCTGGCCGGCCGCTTCGCCCCGCGGCTGCAGATACCGCTGCGCTCCCTGCTTGCCGCCATAGTCGGCGGCCTGCTGATGGGCTACGGCGCACGCATCGCCTTCGGCTGCAACGTCGGTGCGTTCTTCTCGGGCGTGGCATCCACCAGCCTGCACGGCTGGCTGTGGATCGCTGCCGCGCTGCCCGGCAATTGGATCGGCGTTAGGCTCAGGCCGTGGTTCCGGCTGCCGAACTAGCAGCCTGCGTTTGCCCCGGGCGCTTGCCAAAGACACGAAAATTACTGCGAATTTGCAAAAACCAGCGTTAGACCAAGCTGCGCGTCTAAGAAATATGCATGGGTATAGGCAAAAAAATGCGCAACAATTTACGCATATAAATAAAGCGGCAATTTTAATACACTGCCCTGTACTGTATTTTACGTGGCGCACGCGCACGACGCATCGCTGGCCAGGCTGCCGGGTTTTACCTTGTAAGAAATAGCGTGCCCGGTGCGACAATATCGATGCATGGTGATGCATCGACCGATGTCACCGAGGCCGACCACAAGAAGATTTTTATGCTCAAAGGAAAAACTGCATTCATTACCGGGTCAACCAGCGGCATCGGCTGGGCCGGAGCGGCTGGAACCCGATGGCAACAACACGGCGTCATCGAAAGGAGAATGACTTATGACAGATCCAAAAACAGCGATGCATTGCGACAATCTCGAAGCGAAAGCGGCGCAGGCGAAACTGCCCGGCCAGGCAGTGCTGGTGATGCAAGGCGGCGGCGCGCTGGGCGCCTTTCAGGCTGGCGTGTATGAAGCGATGCACGAAGCCGGCATCGAGCCGGACTGGGTGGTGGGAACCTCGATCGGCGCAATAAACGGCGCCATCATCGCCGGCAACGCGCCGGAAAACCGTGTTGCGCGCCTGAAGGAATTCTGGGATATGGTCGGCAGCGGTAGCCTGTCCGCAACCCATTGGAACGCCTTCGGCCTTGGCAATGCGATGCACAACATGAGTACGGTAATGCAAGGCATTCCCGGCTTTTTCAAGCCGAATCCGCGCGCATGGCTCGGCGCCAACGCCCATCTGGGCGTAGATGAGGCCAGCATCTACAGCACCGCGCCGCTGCGTCGCACGCTCGGCGAACTGGTCGATGTCGATTGGCTCGCCAAGGGCGCGATGCGGCTGACGCTGGGCGCAGTAAATGTGCGTTCTGGCCGCATACGCTACTTCGACAGCCGCGATGACACGATCGGCATCGAACATGTGATGGCTTCCGGGGCGCTGCCGCCCGCGTTCCCCGCGGTGATGATCGACGGCGAACCGTACTGGGACGGCGGTATCTATTCGAATACTCCGATCGAAGTCGTGATGGACGACCATCCGCGGCGCGACTCGGTGATCTTCGCCGCCCGCCTGTGGCAGCAGGAAAGCGATATCCCAGACACCATTGAGCAGGTGATCAGCCGCCAGAAGGAAATCCAGTATTCCAGCCGGGCCGAGACGCACACCGCGCGCCAGCAACAGATTCACCATCTGCGCCACGTGGTGCGCGAACTCGGCAGCCTGTTGCCGGAAAAAGCGCGCAGCTCACCGCAGGTCAAGGAGTTGCTGAGCTGGGGCTGCGCTACCGTGATGCACGTGCTGCCGCTGCGGGCGCCCGCGCTGGAAGGGGAAAATCACGCCAAGGATATCGACTTTACGCCGGCCGGCATCGAAGCCCGCTGGACTGCCGGGCGCGAACTCACGCGCAGCCGGATCGCCGCTGCTCCATGGGGCCAAGCGATCGACCCGGCGGTGGGTATCGTGGTGCACGACTGACTTCGCAGCGCGCCTCTTGCGGTTGCCGATTTTCCAATGTCATTTTTGTGACCATGTGAAACACCCACAGAGCCAAAAAACTCCCGAGCAATGACAAAAATCGGATCATTGCTCGGGAGTGTTACTGTAAAACTAATTTAATGACATTAAATCGTGAAACCATTCGGTATTTGCACATTTGCGAATTCGCTTTTAACGCGTTGAAAATTCCAGATTTACCTGCCATACATCTGGTCCAAACCCGGATTGTAGGTTTTCATATGCTCAATCGCTTCGGCTCTTACCTCCGCGCGGGTGCGACCGGAAAAGCGCGAACCGGCAACGCCCGCTGCACCTGTACGCGTCAGCTCCAATATGCTTAAGTCGTCGCGGTCACCGTGCGTCTTCAACAAGCCGTCTGCACGGGCTTGATTCAATTCGGTTAGCACTTCAGCTCGAGTTTTGGACGATGAAGCGACCGGCGCGTCAAAACGACTTGAGGCATCGGCAACAGCCAAACCCATAGTGGCAATTCCAGATACTGCAATCACTGCAGCAATCCATTGTCTGCTTTTCATAATAAACTCCAATCAGTAAAACACCTTATTTAGCAACTCGTTCAAAGAGATAAAAAATACATTTGCATCCTTTGAAGGAACCACCGCCAAGCTTGCAGTCAAGAAACTATTTAATTTTTCCGCAAGCAATTTTTCGGACTAGCGCATCGGTTCTTGCTTGCGTTTGCCCTTATTTGTTAGACGCTGGAGATCCGGAATTCTTACAATCATTCGGAGTAGATTGTCGGCAGACATATTGGCATCGAGGCGGGCCCGAGCTTGCTGCAAGGATGGCATGTTGCGATTGAAGTTGGCGCAGTCGCGTGCATAAGCCGCAGCCAGCATCAATGCATGCTGAACACTTTTTACTTACTCAGCTAAATATTTTGATGACGAAAACAATTGTTCCTGCGAACACATCCCCGCGCGCGACGTTCGCGGGCAGCGGCAAACCCGACACGACAAACCCCCGAGTGATCGTGAGCCACGCATGTGCAAGCCGTTTCAGAACTTGCCCGGGAACTACTGTGGATCGGTTGATCCGGATCCATCGACCTAAACCGCGCTAAAGGAGTTGAAAGACTTCGATTTGGCCGGCGCAGCCGCCTGCGGTAAGCGCGGTTCCGACGGCTGCGGCAATAACCATCCCGCGTTTCGCCTTTCGATCTTTAGCCTCGGCATGAATAACTGGCCTACCTGTGGCTTCTGCGCATTCTGCCGAACTTTCAGTTTCGTTTTTAATCTGATAGAGATGAACGCTAATAATCAAAAGGCGCAGCTGTGCATTTTTGGCAGTCCGAACCCGCCGATGGCGATCGGGGAGAAGGAGAATCAATATGGTCCTGCCCAGTTCCAACGCTTTCGTTTTCTTCGGTGCCCCCGGCTATTTGGCCCACAATAAGATATTTCCCGCGCTGCAGGCAATGATCCGGCACGGCGAGCTGGACATGTCGGTCATCGGCGTGGCCCGCGCCGGATGGACGCTGGACAAGCTGTGCGAACGCGCTCGCGACAGTCTGGAGCAGATCTGCAGGTGCACACAGATTATTTGCGGTCGAGAAAAGCTATCAAGTGGGCGCTTATTTCTTCCGGTTTATCCTCCATCAGCCAATGCCCGGCATCCTTGATCCAAATGAGCGTGGCGTTTGGTATCGTCTGCTGAAGCTTGCTGGCGCATGCCGGTTTTTGGAATGCGTCGTTCTCCGCCCACATGATCAAGGTTTCATTGGTCAGATGCTTGAGTTCGCCGGCAATCGCCAGCGTGTACTCCGGGTTGAGTCGACGAAAATTGCGAAACAAGGCTTTTTTTCCCGCCTCGGACGACCAGGGCGCCAGATACAGGTCGATGACTTCGTCTGTCATGAGCGCCTTGTTGTGAACCCCTTGCGGCATAAATTCGCGCATCATTTTTGAAAATGCTTCAAGACTCATGCTCTCCTCGGCACCTGCTTTCTGCAGCGGCAAGAACTCCGGAATCGGCCAGGAATCAAAACAGACCGCATCGATCAAAACCAGCTTGCGCACTTTTTCGGGGTAATTGACTGCAATAAGCTGTGCAACACCTCCACCGATATCATGTGCCACGATGTCGGCAGATTGCAGTCCGAGCTGATCCATAAATTTGACTATCAGACGACTCTGCGCGTCAATCGAGACGTTCGCGTCCGCAGGTTTATCCGATTTGCCGTAATTGAGCAGGTCAGGTGCAAACACCTGATGTGTTTTGGCCAGCTCCGGCATCACCTTGCGCCACAACTGATTCGAAGTCGGGATGCCATGAATCAGAACGACCGGACTGCCCGCGCCCTGTTCAGCGTAAGCGATCCTGTGACCATCGATTTGGACAAATTGCTCATTGGATTGTTTCATTGCTGCACTCCTCGGTAGAGGCTGTATTCACAGCCGAATTGTGAGGCTGCATTACGCGTACGCCGATCCTCTTATCCTCTTATCCTCTTTCAATCGTTGTTGCCCGGATTAATTCCAGTCGGTGGTGCTGTGCAGTCATTAGCTGTGACATAAAAACTTCCTGTCTGAACAGGTTCGAATTGAACGTTTACTTATATTATCGCTAACTATGCATAACGTACAGTACGTAGCCGCAGATTGGCGTAATGTAGTTGAGACGACCCGGGTGTGAAAAACCAGGATGCGCCGGCAGGCCGCACAGAAACTGCGGATCAGCCACTGCTGCAGACAACACCTTTGCCGGATTGCAGGAGCCATACGATGAGCGCTTTTCTATAATAATCAGCGTTACACTACGACTGTATTCAAGTCACTCTGTCTCATCGTCTCCATGCATGACTTCCCGCCCGCCCGCATTCCCGGCCGAACGCACCAAGGAGTAACCAAGATGACCAAACAATACGACCTCATTGCAATCGGAACCGGAACCGGCGCGTCTGTTGCCGCCGCACGCTGTCGCGCAGCAGGATGGAGCGTGGCGGTGATCGACCACCTGCCCTTCGGCGGCACCTGCGCGCTGCGCGGCTGCGATCCGAAGAAGGTACTGGTAGGCGCTGCCGAAGCGATCGACCATACCCGCCGGATGCGCGGCAAGGGCATCGCTGGCGGCGAACCGGCCATCGCATGGAACGAATTGATCAATTTCAAGCGCAGCTTCACCGAGCCGGTGCCGGCAATGAAGGATAAGTCTTTCGCAAAAAACGGTATCGATAGCTATCACGGCCGCGCCAGGTTTTGCGGGCCGCGCTCGGTTGACGTCGGCGGCGAAGTGCTTGAGGGCCGTTTCATCCTGATCGCTGTCGGCGCGGTGCCGATGCGTCTGGGCATTCCGGGCGAAGAGCATCTGATCACGAGCACCGAGTTCCTCGAACTCGATCAGTTACCGAAGAAGATCATTTTTCTCGGCGGCGGCTTCATCGCGGCCGAACTGGCCCACATAGCGGCGCGAGCCGGCGCGCAAGTGACAGTGCTCGAGCAGGCCGAGCGGATGCTGACGGCGTTCGACCCGGACCTGGTCGGCTGGCTGATGGAAAAATCCCGCGCAATCGGGATCGATGTACATCTGGAGACCAGCGTGACTACGGTAGAAAAGAATGGCGATGGTTTTTCCGTTCGCGCGTGCTCGAATGGCCGGGAACAAGTGTTCAACGCTGATCTGGTGGTGCATGGGGCGGGCCGCGTTCCGGATCTCGACCCGCTCGATCTGGCTGCGGCGGGCGTGGCGAGCGAAAAGGGACGCCTCACGCTGAATGCGTTTTTGCAGAGCGTGTCCAACCCTGCGGTTTATGCTGTGGGCGACGCGGCCATGAGCGGTCCGCCGCTGACGCCGGTTGCAAGCCATGACGCAAAAGTGGCTGCAGCCAACATGCTGGAGGGCAATCATCAGAAGCCGAACTATCTCGGTGTGCCGAGCGTCGCGTTCACGATCCCGCCGATCGCATCGGTTGGCCTCACCGAGAATCAGGCGCAGCAGCAGGCGCAAGAGGAAGGGCTCAAGTTCCGGATGCGTAGCGAAAATGCGTCGGACTGGTACACCGCGCGGCGTGTCGCGGAAACCAGTTACGGATTCAAGGTCCTGATTGAAGAGGAAACCGACCGCATCCTGGGCGCGCACCTGCTCGGGCCGCACGTCGAAGAGGTGATCAATCTGTTCGCGTTGGCCATCCGCAGCGGGCTGACGGCTGAGGATTTGAAGAGCACGATGTTCGCGTACCCGACCGGCGCTTCCGATATCGGTCACATGATCTGAAGCGGCGCCAGCAGCCGGAATACAGCCGGAATATTAACCAGAGGAGCAGATGATGGATGGAATGTTGGATGGCGGGATAATGTGGGGTATGGGACTGTTCTGGCTCCTGGGTCTTATGGTGCTGGTGCTGGCTGTTGGCGCGCTGATCAAATATTTGTTTTTCAACGGCAGGGACAAGTAGGCAGAGGCCGCAGGGATTACTTTTTGCAAACAAAAATCATGCTCGGTTTTATTGCGCTTGCGTTGACCGCTCTCAAAAACGTGCGCGACGCTCCAGATTAAACCGTCATCAGGCGCAAGGCGACGATCCCCAACCCAAACGTGCTGATGACAGCACCGTAGAGCAGGCCGCGCCAGACCCTTCCGCCGCCGACCATGCATGCAATGTAGCCGGCGGCGAAAAGCACGAATACAAGAAACCAGCAAGCCCCGGCGAAAGCCTTGCCAAGAGGTAACCAGCCGGCGGAAACGGCAATGAACGCCATTGCAGGCACAATGCCGGGCGTGACGACGATGAGCGAACTGCGCAGCAAGGCAGTTGCTCCCGAAAAAGTCACCCGGCGTTTGCTCGCGATCTCATCGGCCAGTCCGCGCGAGAAGGCTTCCGCGACGGCGTTTGCACCGAGCGTCATGAAGATGGTCGCCATCGCGCTCCATTCGGTTAGCGCGGCGCTCTCCAGCACGGTCAGCAAGGCGAGCACAATGATCGATCCGTTGAGTATCTTGTGGAGTTTGAATCCGATGTCCCCGGCGACGCTTGTCAGCATGTTGCACACCTCCGAGCAAAGAGTTAGACCGGCCTATGGCTGGCAATCATGGCTTGCACTAAATACATCAAACAGCATGACCTGCCATGCGCACCGATGTAAGCTTCATCCGGGTCGCCGATGACATGCAAGTTGCACGCATGAATCAATATACAGACATGTGTATTATTTTTATCGCAATGATTATATGCGGTAAATAGTGTTTTTTATAGAATATCATGGGAGTATGTCATTCCTGCATCAAACATCATGAAATGCAATAGATCTCCAAAATATTTAAAAATGGTTCTGGTGATTCAGGCGCTCACGAATCAAGCTTGCAGTTGACCAGCAAGCGCATCAGCCTGGAGACTAACGCGTATGCCGGTCAACTAGCGATCTTCCTTGATTCGAACAACAGCTTATTTCTTGGCGGCGCAAGGATTCATGGCTTTGGCGGCGCAAGGATTGGCCGGCTTGGCAGCGCAGGGGTTAGCGGTTTTGGCTGCACACGGGTTCATGGTCTTGGCAGCGCAAGGATTGGCAGCCTTCATCTTGCCGTTCTTCTTGAGCGGTGCGCAGGGGTTGGCGGCACAGGGATTTGCCGTCTTGGCGGCGCACGGATTCATGGATTTTGCCGCACAAGGGTTGGCGGCAATGTCGGCTGCGGCAACCGGCAGTGAGAACGCAACGGCGCTCAGCGCAGCAAGTCCAACGGAGAGTGCTTTGCGGGATAGTGTTTGCATGATAAATCCTTCCAATCAAGTGAAAATCAGATAAAAATCGGCACATTCGTGCCATCAGGCGCCAACTTCGTCACGCCGGCAATGCGCAATGACCAAGCCAGCAATCGGGAAAAATGGTTGCCCATTTTGTTTTCCTGATACCTCAGTCGGGGCAGATCGCTGCTTTCTTACAGTGATTTACTCTGTTCCAGCGGCGCATCCAGACTCTCGAGTTCCTCTATCAGTTGCTCGACCGAAATCGGCAGAGCGCAGGTGATATCCAGCGCCCGGTCCTCGAATATGTCGGCAGCAGGATGTTGCGCCTGCCACTCGGCCAGCACCATATCGCGCTGCCGGATCAGAACTTCAATATGCGGGCGATACAGCCGCAACATGGCGCTTAGCCAGCGATTGACGCACCAGTTGGGGGATGCATGATCAATGGCGAAACGGTCCAGCATGGCGATCACCTGCTCGGCCGGATACCAGGCTTCATCGGTAACCCAGCGGTTGGTGCAGAAAATCCCGGTCGGATAACCCCAGGCATCCATCGAAATGGCGATCAGATGGCAGATCGCGTCGTCGCCGGCCGGCCAGGCTTCGCTTGCCAGCGGGTAATCGATCGGCGCGCTGCCTGCTGGCATGCCGCCGGCGCGCAGGAAGGTGTGGAAATGCCCGTGCTCCACTTCGCCGCCGCGATGGGCGTGATAGTAGTACTGGCCGTAAGTCTCGCTATCGAAGACGTCGTCGCGCGGGTAGTGCTCCATCTCGACGAAATCGCCCTGCCCGCGCAAGACCTCGCCGACGATATTCAGATCGGCTTTCTCCATGACCCGGTAGCACTCGCGGATTTCCTTGCCGGCAGCCAGCATCGATGCGCGCAATGCACGCGGTAAGGTTTTCAGATTTGGATTCATGTTCATGCTTTGATGCAATCGATTTGGCGCGTCCTGCCGCGCACTTGAGTGTTCGCCCCGGCTAGCTTAAAGCCGGGGCGATCTGGCGTTACATCTTCTTGGCTGCACACGGGTTTTTGGCTGCGCATGGGTTCTTGGCCGCGCATGGATTTTTAGCAGCACATGGATTCTTCGCCGCGCACGGATTGGCCATCGCTGCGGCCGGCTTGTATCCTTTTTGCACCTCGCCGAAGTAGGCGACCAGCGACGCAAGCTCCTTGGAATTCCAAGGCAGTGGCTTGGCCGCCATCGGCTTGGCCATGCACAACTGGATCATTTCATCGAGATTGATCTTTTTTATGCCGATGTCTTGCGCCATCTGAACCGGATGCGGGTAAGGCTTGGCGAAAGTTGCCTGATATGCGCCGTTGGCCTGATGGCAAGTCATGCAAGCTGCGCCATTGGTGCTCAGTTTGGGATCCTTGGCGAGACGCTCGCCTTCGGCAATCAGGTCTGCCTTTTTTCCCTTGTATGGCTTGTAGCCGGCCGGGCGCAGAATTTTCTTAACATCCACTTTGGCGCCCGCGGCACAGGGGTTCTTGGCTGCGCAAGGGTTTTTAGCTGCACAGGGATTCTTGGCTGCACAAGGGTTGGCGGCCTTGGCGGCGCAGGGGTTCTTGGGCGCGCAAGGATTGGCAGCAAGTGCTGCCCCGCCAAAGGCGGCGGCCAAAAGTCCGGTGGAAATCATTGCGGTAATGCGGCTGTTTCGGGGTTTCCCGTACAAGTTCATGACAATCTCCTGTTTTGAATTAAAGTATTGATACTTCTTCTCCGGCCTCGCAGCGCCGTAGGTGCGAATTTATTCGCACTCTTAACTGATGTGAATAAATTCGCACCTATAAACGTTGGCATCCCGAATCGCCGCGATTTTTTTAAGTCGCAGCAGCCCACATTTTTTTTACAGTCGTATTCGAAATAATAAGCCGATCAGGGCAAGTCCAGGCGCCTGGAAAAAACAATATACGGCGATGCGCTGGCGCTATCGCGCGCTTGCGCAATCAACTGTCTGTTGCTATCTTTCATCTCACTTTCCAACAATGAAACATAGAATTCCAAATAAAACGCATCAGGCTGAACCTCTGCCTGCCACATCAGGGAAGTTGCGCGGCCGTGGCGCGGCATGCGGTAATCGAAAGCCGCCTCGGCATCCGGCGCGATGCGCGTATCGGCGATTTCCGTGCTGAGGTCCAGCGCCACCTGGCGGCCGATTACGAATTGTTGTTCCGTCCCATCGAGCTTGCGGCCGGCCGCATCTTGCTGGAAGCCGCGAATCACGACCTTGGGCGTGACATAGGTCGGAAAATAATGACCGACGCCAGTATTGGCCACGTCAAGGCGCGCTGCGACCTGGCCATTAGCGACGGATACCGCGCCGGCGCGTATTTCGATTCCTTTTTTCACCATCTCCGGATCGTGGATGCCGCGCCACAAGTGACGCCTTTCCGGCATGTGGCAAGTCTGGCAGGAGACGCCCTGGCGCGCATAGCGGCTGTCCTGCCACTCTTTGTAGGTATTTTCCAGCAGCTTGCCGTTGAGCGCGTATTCGTCGTCCTTGAACTGGTGGCAGGCGGCGCAGAACTGCGAACTTTCAAAGGCGCGATTGGCTTTCCAGCCGCCGTGCGGGGAAGCGCTCAGGTCGCCGGCCGGCTGGCTGCCATCGCGCCGCGGCGGCCCGTACCATTCATTGTTGCGCACATGGCAGGCCGCGCAGACTAGCCCTTGCTGGTGCAACGGCCGGATCTTGGGCAGGCTGGCCGGTTGTTTGTTTGCCTGTTCCTCGAGCGCGGCTACCAGACTGTCGGCCTGTTCCGCCAGCGGGGCATGGCAGCGTATGCAGCTTTGATGATCGTCGTGCGCGTGGGCCGGCATCTCCTGCAGCTGCCCCATGATGCCAGGTCCCATGGCACGACTGTGCAGGCTGTCGCCCCAATCCTTGAACTGACTTGCGTGGCAATTGGCGCAACTTTGCGGCGCCAGCGAGATGCCTTGCGCCGTAATCTGGGCCGGCAGTTTGCCCTGCGGCGCCAACGGCCTGGCCCAGTGCTTTTCCAGAAAACGCGCAGTTTCCGACTCGGACGAGGATGCTGCCGTTGGCTGCGGAGCGGAGATTTTTGGTGCTTTGGGGGCGGGCTCGCAGCCGCCCAGAAATATGGTCAGAATCAACACTGGCAGCCATAGGCGCGAATAACGGTGCAACATCAACACTCCTCGAAATTGCATTTTTGCTGCTCCGGATTATCAGACGAAGATCAATCAGGCTTGCGGCAAAATCCTTGTGCCTGGGCATCCAACGCCGAATTGAACTTGCTGGACAGATTCTGAAATGCGATCAGCGCCGCGAGTTCGATCAGCGCGTCGTCGCTGAAGTGGACCCGCAACTGGCTTGCAAGCGCATCGTCTATCCTGCCTTCGGTATAGGTCACCGCTTCCGCAAATCGCAAAGCGGTTTTTTCCCGTTCGCTGTAATGCGGCGACGCACCGAACTGCGGCAAGTCTGCGAGTTTCTCCGGCGGCACCGCGCGTTCAAGTGCGGTGGCGGAGTTGAGATCGACACAAAAGGCGCACCAGTTGATCTGCGATACCCTGACGGTAATCAGTGAGCGCAGCGCTGGTTCAATCGGTGAAGTTTTGCGATCGATGGCACGATAAAACGCAGTCAGCGCCAGAAACACCTTGGGCGTGCGCCTCCACAGGCGGGCCGGCTCCAGTTCGGTGCCGTATTTACGGCGTTGCAACCAAAAAACAAGTCGCACATACCACGGGTAAGGAAAGTTGCTTATGTTGCTAATCATTACCATTTGAATCGCCTTTCTAATTTTTGCCTGACTGTCCGACAGGCTGCCTGCATGTTAGCCGCGCATTCCTGAAACATACGCGGCCGTCAGTGGATTCGCCGGGGTGTCGAACAGCGGCTGGCAGCGTCCGAACTCGATCAGCTTGCCGACCCGCTCCTTCATCCAGAAAAACGCTGCGTAATTGGCGATGCGCCGCGCCTGCGCTAGGTTGTGGGTGACGATGACGACCGTGTAGCGTCCGCGCAACCGCTGAATCAGTTCTTCCACCACGGCGGAGGAAATCGGGTCCAACGCGCTGCACGGTTCGTCCATCAGCAGCACCGACGGCTCCAGCACCAGCGCGCGGGCGATGCACAATCGCTGTTGCTGGCCACCGGACAGCGCCAGCGCGGGGCTGTCGAGCCGGTCGCGCACTTCGTCCCACAGGCCGACA
>JBGSTZ010000177.1:0-7231 GCA_041736255.1 Burkholderiaceae bacterium | reverse complement strand
GGATGCAATCCGCGCAGCCACAGTGCTTGGGCGCCGGCGCCGGCCAGCGCGAATTCGGTCCAATCCGGACGCGCAGCGCGCATGACTTCACTCATGGCGGTGGCGGCAAGCCGGCCCACCTGGCGGTATCGTTCTTGCTCGGACGCGGACAAAACCAGGCGTTCCATGCGCGCCTCGCAGGGTAACGATAGTTCTTGTGCTGCTGGGCGGTCGCTGAGGACCACTCCACCGGCCGCACTGGCCACAAATTGTTCGCGCCGCTCCAATTCCGCCCATGGCACGATCTGCCAGTTCCAGCCTTCCGGCACTTCCTCGTCTTTCAGACGCTGCGCTTCGATTTCGTCGGTGAGAATATGTGCATCGGTAGCCGTAACCAGCAGCTCTGCCACGCCGGTCTCCGCCGAAAGTAGCACAGCATTCGAACCGCCGGCGGTGGCCCAGGCGAACCAGTCGACGCCGCGCAGCCGTATTGCAGAGGCGCCATAACGCTCCAGCCATCGCCGCATCATGCTCAGCTTTTCTTCAATCTCTTCCTGTTTCGTCGTGTTCATGAGGAATCCAGATCGACCGTTACTTGCTGCAACTCGCGCGCCTTATCTTCGGGCAAGGCGTCCATCGCAAACATGCCGGCTCCAAGTTCGGTTCCCGCCAGATACTTCAGGCGGTCGCG
This sequence comes from Burkholderiaceae bacterium, assembly GCA_041736255.1. Taxonomy (GTDB): domain Bacteria; phylum Pseudomonadota; class Gammaproteobacteria; order Burkholderiales; family Burkholderiaceae_D; genus AVCC01. Next base: position 6,561 of record JBGSTZ010000177.1, on the reverse strand, counting down.
GGTCCGGTACGGCGGATAAAATTCGGCATGCAACTGGGTCTCGGGATGGGCTTTGCCATCGGTGGGGGCCTGATACCAAGCCATCAAATACGGGAACGGACGCTGCCATAGCCCCTCGTATTTGAGCAGCACCGTCTTCAGCGCCCGTGCCAAATCACCACGCTGCAACTCCGATAGCCCGGCGAAATTGTCCACCTGCGTGGTTGGCGTGACCCAGACTTCATACGGATAGCGGGCGCAGGCCGGCACAAAAGCGATCGCATGTTCCCCTTGATACAGCACGCGTTCGGCGTTATGCGCCTCGCGCCAGGCCAGGTCGACTAGCAGCGTTGCGCCGGATTCCTGATAAAAGGCCTGTTCCTGCGCCAGCATGCGTAGTGGCACCGGCGGCACGAACGGGTAAGCATAAATCTGGCCGTGCGGGTGATGCAAAGTTACGCCCACTTCCGCGCCCCGATTTTCGAAGGGCAGCACATATTGGATATCGTGCCGGGAGGCCGCTCGCGCCGTGCGATCGGCCCACACTTGCAAGATCAGTTCTATATGACCAAGACTAAGGCTGGCCAGCGAAGCTCCCGCATCCTGGGTGAAGACCACTACTTCGCAATGCCCGTGCGCCGGGGCCGTGGGTATGATCAATTGCGGCGGATCATGCGACTCCAGCGCCAGCGCGGGGAAACGATTGTCGAAAACAGCAACCTCGTAATCGCCGCGCGGCAACTCGGTCGGATTATCCGCGTCGGTGGTAACAGCCAGCGGATTGTATTCCGGCGGCGGCAGGAAAGTGCGGTGCTGGCGGTAAGCGGCATAAGTGACCCATTCGCCGCGCAAAGAGTGCCATCGAAGATGCGGGTTTGCATCCAGTGGCTGCGGGAACGGACTAGGCGCCCCCTCCACCGCGGAAATTGGCTGGCGGCTGTAGAGCGTCAGAGAACGCCCGTCCGGCTTGATAAGTTGCATTGAGTGCATGGGCAACACGCAATATGAATATGATGTGAAGGATGTCTAAGCCTGCCTGAAAAGTGAACCCATTCAAAGATGCAAACTTCGTGCCTCCTAACCTCGTACAGGACGAGTCACAACTTATTATTGCGCAACGGCGATCTCTATTTTCATGTTTTATAACGAGTATATGTAAAAAACATGAGATTACCGAACGTCATTGCTAGAAATTTAAAAATACGTATTACAGTATATTTATGAATAATTATCGAATGGTAGTGCTAGCGGTCGCTTCCCTATTGCATCGCATGACGCGCGCCGACTCGCTCCTGTACGCCGAACAGTTTTCCGTCAATACCAGGTGCCGCCACCACCCGTCATTCAGGTAAAGCTTACCGGCGTGCTTGTAATCCTTACTAATTTTTTGCCCGCCCACAGGTGAGCTACTCAAAAAACAATTGCTATCTGAATAGCAAATCTCAACTTTGTTAAAAGCCATATCGAATGTCTTCAACGCCGCAGACTACAAAAACGTTGCACTTGGAATTCGAGCGCGCCCTTGTATCCTGACTTATAAGATGTTTGATGTTTGTTTGTGAAGAGGCGCCAAAGACATCGGAAGGAACGCGTAGCGCCGGAGCCAATTTCGACCATTGTGGGGGCATCCTCAATATGGTTCACAGCTGGCTGGCCACTGTTGCGACAAGCTTCTTTGGCATATTCACACAGTCCGCATTTCCGGACAGCTCAATCCCCCAGGATTGAGGATCGTTAATCCAGATTACTAAGTTATTAATAAGTGTGTCAAACACTGGCCTGCTGCGCCCCTTAATCGCACATTCCCAAACAATAGCAACCCGCCAGTTGGTCGCACCAAAAATAGACATACAAAAATGCGGATATCTTTGAGAAAATGCTTACTAAGCTGTGATGTTGCGCTCAATACGGTCCCACCTAAACCAAAAGATTGCACGAAAACGATATGATTCAAAACCGCTGGAATAGAGAACAACTGAAACTTGCTTACTACCTTTATTGCCAGCTTCCTTTCGGTCGTTTGCATAGTCGCAATCCGGAAATTATTGAGCTTGCCAAGCTAATTGGACGAACTCCTTCGGCCGTGGCGATGAAGCTCGTTAATTTCGCTAGCCTTGATCCTAACATTACAAGCACAGGCAAAAAGGGCTTAAGTGCGACATCAGAACTTGACCGTGAAATATGGGCAGAATTCCATACTGATTGGGAGCGACTTACAACAGAGAGCGAACAGCTAAAGCATAACCTGTTGGTTGATACCAAAGAAAGCATGTCAAGTGATGATATTTCAGAGGAGGAGGAATATCTCCTCGACTTTACTGGTGAAACAAAACGTGTCATGACAGAGCAGCGAGTTAAGCAAAGCTTCTTTCGCCGAGCCGTGTTGAGTAGTTATAAAGGACGGTGTTGTATGTCTGGATTGTCGGAGCCGCGATTATTGATCGCAAGTCATATTGTGCCTTGGAGCCAGGACAAAGCGAATCGATTAAATCCTAGTAACGGACTTTGCTTGTCTTCGATACATGACCGCGCGTTTGATCAGCATCTGATTAGTCTCACAGATGATCTCAAAATTCTAATTGGCGACTTTGTCAAACAACGACGTGATGAACCCTTGATACAAAGCGCATTTTTATCAATCGAAGGGAACTATATTAATATTCCGGAAAAATTTATACCGGAAAAATTATTTATCGAGAAGCATCGCTCTGAATTTGAAAAATTCAATTGATGTTAAAAAAATGACTATGCATAGCGACAATCATATTTCAACAAGGTCACGCAAAACCAGCGAAGGCTCCTTGGTTTTGCATGAAGATACTTTTTACGAATATTTCAAACCATATCGACATCCAAAATCAAACCACAATATTTGGGGTGGTAATGGCATCGAAACTTTCGGCGCAGATTTTTCGCTACTTCAAACTTTGCCTGCCGAGAATGTGTGGACTGTGATTGATGGTGAAAATTCGGATCAATGGATTTCGCCGGGCATTCATCATGTCAATCGCATCTGTTACCTTGTGACAAAAATTCCACACAATTGGCTTGAGGTCGAATTCAAGGTTCCGCAACGATTGTCGTCGCTAACCCGAATTGGGTTGCTTCGCCAAATAAACAAATTAAAAAAAAGAACTAGTGGAAATTAGACCGGATATTTTTGAAAATCTTGTTCGTGTAATTCAGAAAGAAAAAACTACTAAATTTTCAACTGAAGTCATATTCAAAAGAGTTCAAGAGCGTTAGTAATGCATTCATGCCGTCAAAGTGCCATCTCAATACCATCCGATTCACTTTGAACGGCAAATCCAACTCACTGAAATCATGTTCCATCGCTACCACTAAGCTGAGTAGTAGCGCAGAACATCAAATGTCAATATTACTAGCCTGCAAGGCATTGTTTTCAATAAACGCCCGCCGTGGTTCGACATCGTCGCCCATTAGGGTGGTGAAAATCTGGTCGGCGGCGATGGCGTCTTCGATTTGCACTTTCAGCAGGCGGCGCACGGCCGGGTCCATCGTGGTGTCCCACAGCTGAGCCGGGTTCATTTCGCCCAGACCTTTGTAGCGCTGTTTGGAGACGCTGCGCTCGGCTTCGTCGCGCAGCCATTTGACTGCCTGATGGAAATCGGCGACCGCGCAATCCTTGGCCTTTTCGCCTTCGCCGCGCCGGATGAAAGCGCCCTCGCCGATCAGGCCTTTGAAAGTGGCGGCTGCATTGGCCAGTGTCAGGTAGTCGCCGCCTTGCACGAAGTCGGCGTCGATTGCACTGACCTTGATATTGCCGTGGTGCAGACGTTCGATGCGCAGCAGGTGGTTTTCGGACAGCGCATCGGATCTGACTACCGCCTTGACGGTCGGGTCGTTGATGGCAGCGGTCAGGGCGGCTGCCGATTGCTCGGCATCGTCCAGCGTATCGAGGTTGAGCTGGACGCCGGTCATGATGGCGGTCAGCGCAGCGCGGTCGATGGCGCGGGTCAGGCGCAGCATGATGGTGTTGGCGAGGTTGTACTGGCGCACCAGTTCGGCCAGCGCATCGCCCACAATCGGCTCGGCGCCTTCGCCCGGGATCAGCGCCGCGCCATTGAGCGCGTACGTCATCATGTAGCTGGCTTCTTCGATGTCATCTTTCAGGTAGCGCTCGTCGCGTCCGGCCTTGACCTTGTACAGCGGCGGTTGCGCGATGTAGATGTGGCCGCGCTCGACCAGCGCCGGCATCTGGCGGTAGAACAGGGTAAGCAACAAGGTACGGATGTGGGCGCCATCGACGTCGGCATCGGTCATGATGATGATGCGGTGATAGCGCAGTTTGTCGGCGTTGAATTCGTCCGGGCCGATGGAAGTGCCAAGGGTGGCGATCAGGGTGGTGATCTGCTCGCTCGACAGCATTTTTTCGAAGCGGGCTTTTTCGACGTTGAGCACCTTACCGCGCAGCGGCAGGATGGCCTGGAATTTGCGGTCGCGGCCCTGCTTGGCGGAGCCGCCAGCCGAGTCACCCTCGACGATGTACAACTCGCACAGCGCCGGGTCTTTTTCCTGGCAATCGGCCAGTTTCGAGGATAAGCCCAGGCCGTCCATCACGCCTTTGCGGCGCGTCAGTTCGCGCGCCTTGCGGGCGGCGTCGCGGGCGCGTGCGGCTTCGACGATTTTGCCGCAGATGATCTTGGCGTCGATCGGTCTTTCCTGCAAATAATCGCTGAGTGTTTTGGCGACGATATCTTCGACCGGCCCCCGCACTTCGCTTGATACCAGCTTGTCCTTGGTTTGGGAGCTGAACTTCGGTTCCGGCACCTTGACCGACAGCACGCAGGTCAGTCCTTCGCGCATGTCGTCGCCGGTGACCTCAACCTTGGCCTTTTTGGCGAATTCGTGCTCTTCGATGTATTTGTTGATGACGCGTGTCATCGCGGCGCGCAGGCCGGTCAAATGGGCGCCGCCGTCGCGTTGCGGGATGTTGTTGGTGAAGCACAGAACCTGCTCGTTGTAAGCGTCGTTCCATTGCATCGAAACGTCAACGCTGACGTTGGTGCCCTGGTCCGACATCTTGTCGCCGGTGGCCTGAAAGATGGTCGGGTGCAGCACGTTCTTGTTCTTGTTGATGTATTCGACGAAACCGCGGGTGCCGCCTTCGAACGCGAACATTTCTTCCTTGCCGGTGCGCTGGTCGGTCAGCTTGATCTTGACGCCGTTGTTCAGGAAGGATAATTCGCGGATGCGCTTGGCGAGGATTTCGTAATGAAATTCGACATTCGTGAAAATCTCTTCATCGGCCCAGAAATGGACTTCGGTGCCGCGCTTTTCGGTGTCGCCAACAACTTGCATCGGGCACACGGCAACGCCGTCGACCATCTCGATGACGCGGTTTTGCGGTACGCCACGGACGAATTCCATTTTGTATTTTTTGCCGTCGCGCCGCACGGTCAGTTTCAGCAACTTGGACAAGCCATTGACGCAGGACACGCCGACGCCGTGCAGGCCGCCGGATACTTTGTATGAGTTCTGGTCGAACTTGCCGCCGGCATGCAACTCGGTCATCACGATTTCGGCCGCGCTGCGCTTGGGCTCGTGCTTGTCGTCCCACTTGATGCCGGTCGGGATGCCGCGACCGTTATCGGTGACTGAAATCGAATTGTCGGTATGGATGGTGACGTTGATTTCGGTGCAATAGCCGGCCAGCGACTCGTCAATCGAATTGTCAAGCACTTCGAACATCAGATGGTGCAAGCCAGTGCCATCAGAAGTATCGCCAATGTACATGCCGGGGCGTTTGCGCACGGCATCAAGGCCTTTAAGTACCTTGATACTGGATGAATCATAGGCTCTAATTTCGGTCATACTCTTGTCACTCCCGACGACGTTCGGTCTGCACAATGTGTCCATGTTCCACGTGGAACATCGACAAGGATGTATCTGTATGCCAGCAGTTAGCTAGCTGTTCTGCTTCCACACCGGTAATGAACACCTGGCAGTCTAAGGCCTCTAACAGCCGGCACAGGGCATTACGGTGCTGCTCATCCAACTCCGAAGGCAGGTCATCAACCAGGAAAATACAATCCTGTTGCCGCCCGCGCTCCTTTAACAAATGGCCCTGAGCGATCTTCAAGGCACAGACAACCAGTTTCTGCTGCCCTCGAGATAACACGTCCGCCGCATTCATGCCTTTGATGCGTAACCGCAAGTCGGCGCGTTGTGGCCCGGCCTGGGTGTGGCCTAGCTGAGCGTCACGTTCGAACTGTGAGTCCAGCACCTGCTGAAGGCTGCGCTCCTTGTCCCAGCCACGGAAGTAACTGAGGGTTAGATCTTCCAGCTCAATCAATTGCCCCAGTACGCTCTCAAAGGCCGGCTTAAGCTTGAGCAGATAGGCTTGCCGATAGGCATCCATGCGCTCACTGGCTTCAGCGAACTCGGCTTCCCATGGCGCGATCAAAGAACGTTCGATTCTACCACGTCGGAGCAATGAATTCCGTTGCTTGAGGCTTTTTTGCACCCGCTGCCAGGTAGCCAGAAACTGATGTTCCACGTGGAACACACCCCAATCCAGATATTGTCGCCGCTGTTTCGGTGCGCCTTCAAGCAGACAGA
>JBGSTZ010000158.1:0-6009 GCA_041736255.1 Burkholderiaceae bacterium | reverse complement strand
GGCGCGGCCGACCTGGCGCGGCGCATGTTGGTGCACACGCTGCACAAAGCCTTGGCCGCCAATCTGGGACAGGTTGAACTGTGCGTGACGCCGCCGGCGGCAGACCCGGTGTGGCAGACACTGGCGCTACCGGATACGGTGCAATGGTCGGATCAAGGGGAGGGCGATCTGGGAGAAAAAATGGCGCGCGCGACGCAACGTGTGTTGGCGTCCGGCGAATCGGTCCTGCTGATCGGCACCGATTGCCCGCAACTCAGTGTTGACCATCTGCGGTACGCAGCAGCTGCGGTGGGGCAGGCTGATGCCGCGTTGGTTCCCACCTTTGATGGCGGCTATGCGTTGCTCGGCCTGCAGCGGTTTCATCCATCGCTGTTTGCGAACATGCTCTGGAGCACCGACAGCGTTGCTTTCGAGACGCTGCGCCGACTGGAACAATTGGGCTGGACAGTAGCAAGCCAGCCGATGTTACACGACATCGACGAGCCGGACGACGTGCAATGGCTGCCACAAACATGGCTGGAGACGGCGCATGCGTAGCCGGTGGATGGCAGCGGCGCTGGGGTTGCTCTGCGCGAGCGTGCTGGCGCAAGACAAAACGCATGATGTTGGCCGTTTCGATGCTGCGCTTAGCACGCCTCCTGCGCCCTGGCGGGTGATTCGATTCGACCAACAGGTGCCAGCCACCCAGTACCGGGTAATCTCCTGGGACGGCGTGGCTGCAGTGGAGGCTGTGGCCAACGCCAGCATGGCATTGCTGGCGCGCCCGCTGCATGTCGACCTTGCGCGCACGCCTATATTGTGCTGGCGCTGGCGCATTGATGCCCCGCTCAAAACTGCCGATATGGCAACCAGGCAAGGCGATGATTATGCGGCGCGTGTTTATCTCGCCTTCAAGCTTCCGGACGAGGCAATGAGTTTTGTTACCCGCACCAAGATTAAGCTGGCACGGAGCATCTATGGCGAGCATGTGCCCGATGCCGCGCTCAACTACGTCTGGGACAACCGCTATCCGGTCGACACCCGGCGCTCCAACGCCTACACCGACCGCACCCAGATGATCGTGCTGCGCTCCGGGCCGTCGCAAGCCGGAGCATGGGTGACCGAACGGCGCGACGTATTGGCTGATGCCATTGCCGCTTTTGACTCCGACCAGGTCCGAGCCACACAACTAGCGATTGCTGCCGATACCGACAATACCGGCGAGCGGGCGCGTTCCGGCTTCGCCGATCTACATTTTGTGGCACGCGACCAAAACTGTGATTTCCACCGCGACGTATTGATTGATACGATTTGATTGATCTGATTTTTTGCATGACATGACAACCAGGAAATTCACATGACTAACTACGACTACGACTTGATTACCATCGGCGGCGGCTCGGGCGGCGTGCGCGCCAGCCGCTTTGCGGCCCAGTACGGCGCCAAAGTGGCACTGGCTGAAAAGAGCGCGCTGGGCGGGACCTGCGTCAACCTCGGCTGCATCCCGAAGAAATTGATGTCGTATGCAGCCCATTTTCACGGCGACTTCGCCGATGCAGCAGGCTTCGGCTGGCAGCTTGGCGCGGCGAAATTCGACTGGGCCACGCTGATGGACAACAAAGACCGCGAAATCGCACGGCTCAACGGCGTTTATCGCGCAATGCTGGAGCAGTCTTCGGTAGCGGTGCTGGATGGGCATGCGCAAATCGAGGATGCGCATACCGTGCTCGTCAACGGTCGCCGCATCACTGCGCGCTTCATCCTGATCGCCACCGGCGGACGTCCGACCCGGCCGGACTTTCCGGGCTGCGAACACGGCATCACTTCCGACGAATTTTTTCACTTGAATCGATTACCGGCGCGCGCAGTCGTCAGCGGAGGCGGCTACATTGCCGTCGAACTGACATCCATCTTGAACGGCTTGGGCAGCAAGGTCACGCTGGTCTATCGCGGCAGCCGCTTGCTGCGTACGATGGACCACGACCTGGGACCGTTCCTGGCCGCCGAAATGGTCAAGAAAGGCATCGACGTCCGGTTCGATACGGTCATCGAATCGATGTATGCCGATGGCGCTGGGGTTGACGACGGGGTTGGCAATGTTAAGCACCTGCAATTGAATCAACTGGGCTGCGTGCACGAAATCGATGCGGAGTGTGTGCTGTTTGCAACCGGGCGCGATGCCAATACCGCCAATCTCGGCCTTGAAAAAGCCGGGATTGCAGTGCGCGAAAAGGGTTCCATCATTGTCGATGATCAGTTCCAGACCAACGTCGATTCGATCTATGCGATCGGCGACGTGATCGACCGCGTTGCCCTAACGCCGGTGGCACTGGCCGAAGGGATGATGGTGGCGGCACATCTGTTCCAGCAAGACAAACGTGATTTGTCGTACGAAAACATTCCGACCGCAGTTTTCAGTCACCCGAACGTGGCCACCGTCGGCTTGACCGAACAGGATGCACGCAAGAAGTTCGGCACGGTGAAAATTTTCAAGAGCGAATTCAGGGCGCTGAAACACACCTTGTCGAGCTCGACCGAACGCACTTTCATGAAGCTGGTGGTCGATGCCGACAGCGACCGGGTGCTGGGCGTGCACATGATTGGCCCAGATGCTGGTGAGATAGTGCAGGGATTTGCGGTGGCGCTGCAATGCAATGCCACCAAAGCGCAATTCGACGCCACCATCGGCATCCACCCAACTCTGGCCGAAGATTTCGTCAGCATGCGAACGCCGGTTTAGGATTCGCGTTCCATCGAGACGACCGCTTACGGCTTGTTCTGGCAACTGCAGCCGATAAAACAAGCTGCTCAAGGATTCCGCTGATCGCATCGCGGCAAGGGAATTTGGTTGTGCCGAGGCGAAATAGTCGAGGAGAGCCCACGTTCTACATACTTGTTTTTGGTATTAGGAGAGTAGAGCTATTTTTACGTCAGTGAAGGTCAAAGTACATGAGGCCGGGTTAATTTGGCGCCTTGATTTAACATAATATAAATTATGCGAAGTATTAGTGTTACGGCTGGAATAGTAAGGTCGCATTACTATAGCACTCCAGCACTCCGAAGTAAATCTTATACTTTTTCGGAACTGAATCTTCAACTTCGACCTTTCGAAGCAAAGTCATAGATTTAGTTCCAATCGTACAAACCGGTCCGGACAGCAAGCGGACACAAAACTATGCTACTTGGGGACACAATTATCTATACATTCTGCAGATTATAAATGTATAGATAATTGTGTCTCTTGGGTGGATTCTCGGCAGAATGTTTAGAGTAGTGTCATTTGAGTCCGCGGACAGAAATCGCCCCTGCACAGCCAAAAATTAACCGGCTTTGGATTTGCTAGAAATGCGCGGTGGCTTGGCCAGCTTTCGCAGTTCGGCAAGCATTCGCTGAGATTCTTCTGCTTGCCGACGCCAGTTTTCCACCTCAGTGCGCCTCAGGTAAGCTTGAGCGACGGCTTCCGCCAATTGTGCTTGGATAGTCTTGAGTTCACTGGTGGCTAGATCCCAATTTACCGTTACTGTTTGAAGATTGCCTTCCAATATTCCGGCTTTTTGCCGGTGGTCTCCAAGTTGCGCCTGAAGCGCGGCCACCTCTGAACGATCGCGTTCAGCCGCCTTGCTGGCAGACGCGCGAATGACGTCCAACTCTCTTTGAAGTTTGACGACTGCGGTTCGTTCCCGATCGATTTCCAGCATTGCCCTGGTTTCGGAGGTCCGGAAGCGTTCCTCAGTGAGTTGTGATGATGAACGCAGTTTGTCTAATTCAGCAGTGAATTCGCGACGGGCATCTTGAAGCTCCTGCAGATGAGCTGAATTGTCATCTTTCGCCTGCTGCAATTGCAATTTGAGTGAGATGTTTGTAGCAGCCATAGCAGATAAATTCTGTTCCAGCGCGCTGATTCGCAGATGGGACTCATCTGTGGCACGTATTGCTTCCTCAAATTGCCCCTTGCAAGCGTCGCGTTCAGACTGTGCAGATTCAAGTTCCGCTTTGGCTTCGGCAACAGCCGCTTGGGTTTCGGTTCGATAGGATGCGAGCGTTTCATGCGCCATCGTCTGGGCCGTCGACCATAATGTCGCGGTCAATTCGCCGGCGGCAGTTTTCAAGACCTCGGGCAGATCCGGATGTTCAATCTTGACCCGGCTTTTTTTTCGTAAATCTTCCCAAAACTTATTGAGCGCTTCGGCCGGCGCCGACATGCTGCCCTTGCGCACCAACTGATAGAGCTTGTTTCCGGTGGGCGTCATTCCGTATCGGAAGAACATTATCGTGCAGACCTCGCGGTACAGATCCTGAGTCTGCGGAAACTGCTCGCGCAGATGCTCAATGTCGGCAAGTAGCGTATTTTCGGCTTGCTGGTCAGGAGTATTCATATTTTTAATAAAATCATGACATTTGATTAATAATACAACGTAATACGTAGTAAATACAATTCATCTCTCAAAAAATATGACATTATTCTTATAATGTCGGGTATTATTGAAGATACCCCGTTTTAGATGAGTTTGCGCCCATGACACCTCAAGCCAAGCCAAATATAGATTCCCTCCCTGCGCTGGCGCCACTCGAAAACGTGCTGCTCGCTGCTCATATCGACGGCAGCAACGGCACCAATCGCGCCAGCGGCAATCGCCCTCAAATAACCGCCAACAACGACGTTGATGCAATCAAGGCGTGGCTGGCGCGCTTCCTCGACACCAAAACCACCTTTGACAACTATCGCAAGGAAGCCGAACGATTACTGCTTTGGTCGACTATTCAGATCGGCAAGCCATTGTCGTCATTGACTCATGAAGACTTACTGGTCTACCAGCATTTTTTGTCTAATCCGCAGCCGGCATCCCGGTGGGTGATGCGGGGTGGCCGTAAATTTGGGCGCGCCGATCCCGGATGGCGACCATTCGCCGGAGTACTCTCCCCTACCAGCGAGCGTCAAGCGACCGTGATCCTCAACGTGCTGTTTTCCTGGCTGGTCAATGCCGGCTATCTGGCCGGCAATCCATTGTCTCTGTCGCGTCAGCGCAGCCGCAAAGCGAAGCCACGCATCACCCGTTATCTCGAAGAGGATTTGTGGAACGAAGTAAAACTGACCATCGATGCGATGCCAAGGGAGTCCGGTAGGGAACGCGAACATTATTTCCGAATGCGCTGGCTGTTTTCTCTGTTGTACCTGTGTGGCTTGCGCATCTCGGAAGTGGTCGGCAACACGATGGGGAATTTCTTCTGTCGACGCGACAAGGATGGCGAAGAGCGCTGGTGGCTCGAGATTCTGGGCAAAGGCGACAAGCTGCGCATCGTGCCTGCAACGTCCGAATTGATGGTGGAGCTGGCGCGCTATCGGCGCGAACTTGGGCTGGCGCCCTCCCCTTTGCCGGCGGAAGGTACGCCGCTGCTGTTGCCAATCGGTGGCAAGCTAAGGTCAATGACCCGTGGCGCAGTGCATGCGATCGTCAAGCAGGTGTTCGAACACACCGCAAACAGGTTCCGTCTACGCGGCGCGGCATTCGAATCCCATGCCGATCGCGTATTGCAGGCTTCCGCCCATTGGCTACGGCATACGGCCGGATCGCACATGGCAAACAATGATGTGGATTTGCGGCATGTCCGCGATAACCTGGGGCATGAATCCATCAGCACGACCAGCAATTATCTTCACTCGTCAGATGACAAGCGGCATACCGAGACGGAACAGAAACATCGCATTAAATGGTGATTTTTTTAAAATGTTTTTAATAATTGCGTCATATCTGCTATGCCTACGCCCCACGGATTCTAAATTGCTAAATTCAATACGTGGAACACAATTATTTGTGGCGACCTGCAGACATAACCAGCAGACCAGCAATTAAGTTACCCCCGGCAAAGCCGGGGGTTTATTTTTGTTAGCCCCTCAAAGGGGCAAAAGCGTGAAGCGCCTGAAGGCGCTAGCTCATATACCTAACTTGAGCTGATCGTAATGCGCGTTTTCTTTGTCTTGATTTCTGACGTAAGCCCTGACCATCTCCTCATCGAGTGCAATCGTGGTCA
>JBGSTZ010000058.1:0-8871 GCA_041736255.1 Burkholderiaceae bacterium | reverse complement strand
GCTGGCGGCATCGGCGGCATGCTGGGCGGCCTGCTCGGAGGCGGCGGCAGTAGCCGGCGCGAATCGACGGTCGAAGCCATGATGAAATCCGCGGCGCGCAGCATCGGCTCGCAAGTTGGGCGTCAAATTATCCGTGGCGTTTTAGGTTCGCTGTTCAAACGTTAGCCAGACAACAATATGGGAATGCATTTATACTATTTAGTGTATTTTTAAATTTGCACTAAAATAGTGCGTAGATACTATTATTTTTAAGCATACTCCCATGATTTAATACTCTTGTCCGGTCCCGGAAAAACGGAAAAATGTTGGAGTGGGGACTCCGACTCGTTCCGCTTGAGAAGTGTGCAATATCAGATTCGTCCACTATTTAATTAAACCCACAGCGGCAGCGCACACTGGAACTGATCCAAACATGACTTCCTACTCTTTGCAACATGCTGCGCGCAAGGAATTCCTGATCGGCCTGGCAATTGCGGTTACCGGCGCGGTTCTTTTTTCCGGCAAGGCGATTGTCGCCAAGCTGATCTATCTTTACCCGGTCGATGCAATCACCCTGCTGGCTTTTCGGATGCTGTTTTCGGTGCCGATTTTTGCTGGCATTGCAATTTGGCAGGGTTGGTCGGCGGCCCCTTTGTCGAATTCCGACCGCATTCGTATTGTGGTGCTGGGTTCGCTCGGCTACTACCTGGCCAGCTTTCTCGATTTTCTGGGGCTGCAGCACATCAGTGCCGGGTTGGAACGCCTGATTCTGTTTTTAACCCCGACTTTCGTGTTGCTGTTGTCGGTATTCATTTTCAAAAGACGCATTTCCCGCTTTGAGTGGGGCGCACTGGTGGTGTCTTATATGGGCACGGTGTTCGTGTTCCTGCATGATGTTAGCAGCGGCGGCAACAATGTCTGGCTGGGTGGCGCATTTGTGCTCGGCAGCGCAGTGTCGTATGCGCTGTACCTGATTTTTTCCGGCGAATTGCTGCAGCGCGTCAGCGTGTTGCGCCTGGTGTCCTACGCGATGTGCGTTTCTAGCGTGATTTGTATCGGGCAATTCCTGTTGCTGCGGCCGTTCTCGATGTTGCTGCAACCGCTGCCGGTGTATGGTCTGTCACTGGTCAACGCACTGTTTTGTACCGTGCTGCCGGTGTTCATGACCATGATCGCAGTCTCGCGCATCGGTGCCGGAGCCACTTCGCTGGCGGGCATGGTGGGGCCGATATCGACGCTGTTTCTGGCCGCTATTATTCTGGATGAACCGGTTACCGGCATTCAGCTGACGGGCACGGCGCTGGTGTTGTCCGGCATGTATGTGCTGTCGATGAAAAAAACCTGAAGTGTAAAAATGGGTTTTGGTATCCGCAGTAAGCAAGCGATGGTATGCGGCATCTGCAAGGGACTTTTGACTTGCCGATGGAAAATTCTGAAGTAGCTATCAATACCTCCCTGTTGCCAGCGATGACATAAACATTACAGAAATGTAATGTTCGTGTCATCCAATTGACAGTGGCAAACCCGTAAACTGTACTCCAGTCAGTGTCAAAGTGCATTCCGGTGCGGACGGTTCCCCGAATGCCTGTGACGCCTGTTTTCAACTGGAGGGTTCCTATTCATGAAACGTCATTTGCCACTTTCTTTCGCTGTTCCAGACCTGCCACGCCGGCGATTTGTGCGGGGGCTTGCCGCCGGCGGCGTGTTGCTTGGCATGTCGTCCTTGTCAAGCACCAGTTGGGCGCAAAATGCCAAAACGAAAGGCGGTGCAGCTCCCATTCTTGAAGGGACCGAATTTAATTTGGTGATTGCAGAATCGCCTGTAAATTTCACGGGCAATCCGCGCATGGCCACCACCATCAATGGATCGATCCCGGCGCCGACGCTGCGTTGGCGTGAAGGCGATACGATCACGATCCGTGTCACCAACAAACTGCTTGAGTCAACCTCGATTCACTGGCATGGCATCATTCTTCCGTATCAGATGGATGGTGTACCAGGGATTAGTTTCGCGGGGATTCCCGCTGGTGAAACTTTCACCTACCGCTTCAAAGTAGAGCAAAGCGGCACTTATTGGTATCACTCGCATTCCGGGTTTCAGGAGTTGACAGGCATGTATGGCGCCATCATCGTTGACCCGGCGGACAGCGATCCCATTAAGGCGGATCGTGACCATGTAGTCGTTCTGTCAGACTGGATCGATGAAGACCCGATGCGCGTTTTCTCGAAGCTCAAGGTGCAGAGCAACTATTACAACATCATCCAGCCGACTGCACTGGATTTCTTCCGGGATGTGACGCACGCGGGTCTCAAGTCTGCGCTCGACAAACGCAAGATGTGGAACCAAATGCGCATGAGCCCGACCGATCTGGCGGACTTGTCGGCAACTGCACTGACGTTCCTGATGAACGGGACTACGCCGGCCGGTAACTGGACCGGCTTGTTCCGTCCGGGCGAGCGGGTGCGGCTGCGCTTCATCAACGGCGCTGGCAATTCTTTCTATGACGTGCGCATCCCGGGACTGAAGCTGACAGTGGTGCAGGTCGATGGGTCTAATGTTGAACCAGTCTCAGTGGATGAGTTTCGCTTCGGTCCGGGCGAGACTTACGACGTTTTGGTCGAGCCCAAGGATGATGCCTACACGATGTTCGCTCAATCCATGGATCGAACTGGTTACGCCATGGGAACGCTGGCGAACCGTGCCGGACTGACTGCAGCCATTCCTGCGCTGGAAAAACCTGAATGGCTGTCGATGACAGACATGATGGGGTCAATGAGCGGCATGAATCATGGCAGTCACGCACCCATGGCGCAGCAAAAAAACATGCAGGGAATGCCAGGGATGGATCACGGCGGCATGGCGATGGCGGGCATGAAGCCAGACAACTCGCTTGCAGTGCCCGGCAGTCAAGCCCGTCATGCCAGTACCGAATACGGACCCGGCACGGACGCACGGGTAGATATGGCGCGCACCAATCTGGATGATCCGGGCGTCGGTTTGCGCAACAATGGCCGCCGCGTTCTGACACTAGCCGATTTGCATACTATTGGCGGGCCACTCGATCCGCGCGGCCCGGAACGAGAGGTCGAGTTGCACCTGACGGGCAATATGGAGCGATATACCTGGTCATTCGATGGCCTCGAATTCGGGCAATCGACGCCAGTACATTTTAATTATGGCGAGCGGTTGCGCGTCATCCTCCACAACGACACCATGATGGCCCATCCGATGCACATGCACGGCATGTGGAGCGAGTTGGAAAACCCGGACGGGAGTTTCCAGGTCCGTCGACACACAATTCCTGTGCAGCCGGCACAACGCATTAGTTTCCTGGTAACGGCCGAAGCACTGGGTCGATGGGCTTGGCATTGCCACCTGATGTACCACATGGAAGCGGGCATGTTCCGAGAAGTAGTGGTGTCTTAGTCATGGATCGCAATCAGAGGAAAACAAGCATGAATACACGTATGAACTGGCTGGCATTAGTGCTGGCAGCCTGCAGCGTCGCCCCGGCACTAGCGCAACAAGTATCCGCCGGAACAGATGCAAACGGGCATGCACAGCATCGCGGTAGTGACTCCGCATCAACACCTGCGGTAAAAGCCGACGTCATGCCTGCTTCGATGCCGGGAATGCACCACGCAACCGATGTCAAGTCTGGCGGCGATGCTTCCATGTCTGGCATGGATCACAGCAGCATGCAGCCGCAGGCCAATTCGGACCCGGCTGACGCCCGTGATCCGCATGCATATTCCGATGGAACTACCCTCGATACTGGGGCGTATGCCTTGGCTGGTCCGCGTCAACTCAAGCTGGCCGACGAACACAGCTTCGCCTCTTTGCTGGTCGATCGTCTTGAACGAGCGCACGGCAGCGACAGCAATTCTACCGTCTATGACGCCCAGGCATGGTTTGGGCGCGACTATGATCGGCTGGTGCTCAAGGCTGAGGGTGACGTCGCCAAAGGTAAGCTCCAAGGTGCCCGCACGGAATTGCTGTGGGGGCATGCAATCGCCCCATTCTGGGATACGCAATTGGGGCTGCGCTATGACGGTGGCGCAGGACCGGGGCGCACCTGGTTGGCCATGGGTGTCGAGGGGCTGACGCCTTATTGGTTCGACGCCAGTGCCACGGCCTACGTGGGCAATAACGGCAGAACGGCATTGCGCCTGGGCGCAGAATATGACATTTTGCTGACGCAAAAGCTGTTCCTTCAGCCTAGCCTTGAAATCAATATGTATGGCAAGCGTGACGCGGCGCGAGATATCGGCAGCGGATTTTCCAGCGGCGTAGCCGGCTTGCGGTTGAGATACGAAATCAATCGTCAGATTGCACCCTACATCGGTGTCGAGCGCAGCAGCAAGTTTGGGGAAACGGCCGACTTGGCACGCGCCGCAGGCGAGCGCAGCGCAGAGACGCGCTGGGTCGCCGGTGTGCGATTCTGGTTTTAAACTGCATGCAGCACGACTCCATTTTTATTTCAATCAACGCTCTGCGCATTATTTTTTGAAATCAAGCGAAAAGGTTTTACATGAACAAATTACTCTCCATTTTATTGCTGGGTGCCTTGCCGGCACTGGCCTTTGCCGGCGGCAATCACGCAGGTGACCACGGGCATGCTGCCAGCACCATGCCAGACATGCATGAAAACATGGCTGACATGCATCAGGACGAACATGCATCAGCGGCTGGCAAAGCAGGGGATCCGGCCAAAGTCAGCCGTACCATTGGGATTTCCATGGAAGATAGCATGCGATTTGCGCCGAGCCAAATTGCTGTCAAGGCAGGAGAAACGATCCGGTTCTTCATCAAAAATACAGGAAAAATTCCGCATGAAATGGTCATCGGAGACATGGACGAACTCAAGGACCATGCTGAGATGATGCGCAAGATGCCCGACATGAAGCATGCGGAAGCCAACATGATCACGCTCGCAGCAGGACAACGCGGCGGCATCGTATGGCAGTTTGACAAGGCTGGCACAGTGGATTTTGCCTGCCTCGTTCCAGGCCACATGGAAGCCGGCATGGTGGGGGAAGTCACGGTGGAGTAACGCATTCCCGGACCGTCGCTGCGCAATCACGCCAGGATATTGCAACAGTGCAGTAAAAACCCGACTGGTCTGCAGGCGGCCAGTCCCCTTTCGAATGAAAGTGATCACAGGAGGAACGCAAATGATGCACGGTTATGGGATGTCAGGCGATTTCGGATTTGGCTGGATTTTCATGATTGTATTTTGTGTAATCATCATCGTCGCCGTTGTAGCACTGGTGAAATGGATGATCACTTCCTCCAGTACAGGCCGACGCAGCAGTGGCGAAAGCACAGCGCTGGGCATCCTCAAAGAGCGTTACGCAAAAGGGGAGATCGACGAACAGGAGTTTCAGAAGAGAAAACGCGATTTGACCAGTTAGCCAATTAGCCGCTTGCTATGGTCATCCGTAATCGGGAACGGCGCTGGAATCGCCCTCTACCGGCGTGGTCAATTCGCATGCAGTAATTTGTTCGGAATATTCCTGCAGCCGGCAGCGGCCTCCCGTCTTTGCCGGACGCCACCCAGCTATCGCATTTTCGGTAAGCCAGATTGCACACTTTTTGGCGGAATTATCGATTTACACAACAAGCCAGTTCCCTCAGTCCTGCGAGAACGATTTGCCTGCAAAGTCGTAGGTAATCAGCTTGCCGTTCAGTTTTCCCATGCCAGGCGAGTTCATCGGCATTCCCGGCGCAGCGACCCCTTGCACCTTCGGCCGCGCGATTAGCTTGTTGATTGCGACAGCCGGTACATGGCCTTCAATTATCTGCCCCGACTTGTCGAGGACGGCGGTATGGCAGGAGCCCATCGATGCGGGCACGCCGAAGCGCTTTTTGATCGCAGACAAGTCGTCGGAATTCACCGCCTTGACCTTGAAGCCCGAATCGCGCAGATGGTCGATCCAGCCTTCGCAGCAGCTGCATTTCTTGTCCTTGTAGACAGTGATCGCTTCGCCTGCGCTGTACGCAAGGCTGGAGCTCGCTGCCAGCAGGGTCGCAATAATTAATTTCTTCATCACAATTTCCTTCATTTCACGTTAAAAAATTCTGAGATTCCCGCGTTCGGGATATTTCTCATTACCGTTACTGCAATGTCAGATTGACCGCCTTCGCGCTGCGATTGAAGGTGATTGCCGTGGGGGCCGCCTTTCTATGGCGGTGGATTGCTGCGCGAATGCGAACGGGATTTGTCCGATCGTCAGTATGGCGAGGAGGGCTACCTCAATGCGTTTCTTCTTTTTGGGAATGCCGATTCCGATTACGATTTCGATTCCAATCTAAAAACAAGCAATTTATCACGCCGATTGCCATGCGGGTGGCAGGCAGTCGGCGATGGTCAATTGACACTACAGCGCCTTGTTGTGTAGCCGCAATGCATTGGTAATGACGGATACGGAGCTCAATGACATCGCCGCGCTGGCGATCATCGGACTCAACAACAGTCCTAGCCACGGAAACAGTACACCGGCTGCAATTGGCACCCCAACGAAATTGTAGATGAAGGCGAAAAACAGGTTTTGCCGGATGTTTTTCATGGTGTGCTGGCTCAGCAGCCGCGCTTTCGCGATGCCGCGCAAGTCGCCTTTGACCAGCACGATGCGCGCACTGTTCATCGCCACATCGGTGCCGGTGCCCATCGCAATGCCGACGTTGGCCTGCGCCAGCGCCGGCGCATCGTTGACGCCGTCGCCGGCCATTGCCACGATGCGGCCTTTTTGCTGCAATTCTTTCAGGTAATTGAGCTTGTCCTCTGGCATTACATCGGCGCGGAAATCGTCCAGCCCCAGTTGCTTGGCCACCGCCGCCGCGGTGGTCGCATTATCGCCAGTCAGCACCACGATGCGCAGGCCGGCCGCATGCAGTTGTTCGATTGCTTCGCGGGTGGTCGACTTGATCGGATCGGCGACGCTGACGATGCCAGTCAGCTTGCCGTCGATGGCGAGGAACATCACGGTTTGCGCCTGCTCGCGCAGCGTTTGTACTT
The DNA here is from genome assembly GCA_041736255.1 of Burkholderiaceae bacterium. Lineage (GTDB taxonomy): Bacteria > Pseudomonadota > Gammaproteobacteria > Burkholderiales > Burkholderiaceae_D > AVCC01. The sequence goes on along the minus strand of JBGSTZ010000058.1, from coordinate 1,873 downwards.
GTGCGTCCAGCTCCGAAACAGCAATCTGCTCCGATTCCATCAGGGCCATATTGCCTAGCAAAACCAGCTTACCGTCGATCTGGCCGCGCACGCCTTGGCCGGTGACGGATTCGAATTGCGTGACCGGCTTGGGTTGCAGATTTTTTTCCTGCGCATGATTGACGATTGCCTCCGCCAGCGGATGTTCGCTGAGCGCGTCCAGGCTGGCCGCATAGTGCAGTACTTGCGACTCATCAAAGCCGCTGGCAGCAACGATGCTCTGCACTTTCGGCTTGCCTTCGGTCAGGGTGCCGGTCTTGTCGACCACCAGCGTATCGACCTTTTCCATCAGTTCGAGCGCCTCGGCATCCTTGATCAGCACGCCTTCAGTCGCGCCACGTCCGACTCCGACCATGATCGAAATCGGTGTCGCCAGTCCCAGCGCGCAAGGACATGCGATGATCAGCACCGACACCGCCACCACCAAGCCGTTGGCCAGCGCGGGGGAAGGTCCAAAGATTGCCCACACCGCAAATGCGATGACCGCGACCGCGATGACGACTGGCACGAACCAGCCCGACACCTGGTCGGCCAGTTTCTGTATCGGAGCGCGTGAGCGTCCTGCTTCATTGACCATGTGAATGATGCGCGCCAGCAGCGTATCGGCGCCGATTTTGTCGGCCCGTAGTGTGAAGGCGCCAGTCTGATTCACGGTGCCGGCAGTGACTTTGTCGCCAGCCTTCTTTTCGACCGGCACAGGTTCGCCGGTGATCATCGACTCGTCCACATTCGAATGGCCATCGACGATTTCACCGTCGACCGGGATCTTGCCGCCCGGCTTGACGCGTAAGATGTCGCTGACTTGCACCTGGTCCAGATGGATTTCTTCCTCGCTGCCATCCGGCTTGATGCGCAGCGCGGTATTCGGCGCCAGTTCGAGCAGTGATTTGATCGCGTTATTGGTGCGCGAACGGGCCCGCAATTCCAGTACTTGGCCTAGCAGCACCAAGGTCACGATGACCGCCGCCGCTTCAAAATACAACGGTATCATCCCATCCATCTTGAACGCGTCCGGCAACGCTGCCGGGAACAGCAGCGCGAAGGCGCTGAACAGAAAGGCCGCTGCAGTACCCAGACTGATCAGGCTGAACATGTTCAGATTCCAGGTCTGGAACGAGGCCCAGCCGCGCACGAAGAATGGCCAGCCGCCCCACAACACCACCGGCGTCGCCAGAACCGCTTGCAGCCAATTGAAGGTATCAATTTCCATCCAGTGGTGCAGATTCACGCCAGGAATGAATTCGCTCATCGTGATGAACAGCAATGGCAGGCTCAGGACCAGGCTGACCCAGAAGCGCCGCGTCATGTCGCGCAATTCGCTGGTATCTTCTTCGGCCGCAGCATCCATTGGTTCCAGCGCCATCCCGCATTTCGGGCAGGTGCCCGGGCCGATTTGCTGCACTTCCGGGTGCATCGGACAGGTATACATCGCGTCCTTGGCGGCAGCCTTGGCCGGAGCGGCATTCTTTTGCGGATTCAGGTAGTGCTGCGGGTCGGCGCGGAATTTAGCCACGCAATGTGCGCTGCAAAAATAATAGGTGGTCCCCGCATGTTCGACCGCCTTCGCCGGATCGGCGGCCGCTTTCATGCCGCAGACCGGATCGGTATGCGGCTTGTCCATGGTGCCGCCAGCATGGGCACCAGCGCTATCTTCAAGTTGATTGTTCATTTTGAGCCCCTTCGCTGAACACCTTTAATTAACTGATGTTACGCAGGCCTCAGTATAAATTGTTAATCTGTTGAAATGAAAAAAGCTGAACTTGAGTTGTACACGGATTATTTGATAAGTACATTTGGACGGGCGACAGCGACAGGGTTGTCTGCGATGGTTGAT
>JBGSTZ010000047.1:0-33375 GCA_041736255.1 Burkholderiaceae bacterium | reverse complement strand
AATTTATGCCGTATTCAAATTGGAGTGCCTGAATATAAAGCTCAAAACAAACCATTTCGCGATAAGGGCAAAACTCTTCATCAAAGCAACCCGACAGGCCTATGCCGAACTACAGGCTCTGCAGGCTGCGTAACATCAGTTCCTTAACTGGTATTACGCAAAAAAATCCTGTCCACGAAAAACACGAAAAAACATTCTCTACCGCTTTCGAATTGAGTTTGTGTTGCATTCTTTCGTGCATTTCGTGTCTTTCGTGGACAATGTTTTTCCTGGCCAACCAAGTTCGCAGCCGCGACCGGGACCACCAACTAACTCTTTCCTCATGAACACATTTGTCAAAATCAATTCCACTGCCGATATCGCGCTTGCCTTGCAACTGGACGCCGCGATCAACAATAAGACCAAGCCGCTCGGCAGTCTGGGTTTGCTCGAAACGCTCGCCAAACAGTTGGGACTGATCCAGCAGACCAGCCAGCCAGTCATACGTCAGCCGGCAATCATCGTGCTCGCCGCCGATCACGGCATCACTGCGGAAAATATATCCGCCTTTCCGCAAAGCGTGACTTGGCAGATGGTCGAGAATTTTTTGACGCAAGGCGCTGCGATTAACGTCTTTGCGCGCCAGAACGGCTGCGCGCTGCAGATCGTCGACGCCGGCGTGAATCACGATTTCGGGCCGCGTGACGGCTTGATCGACCGCAAGGTCGGCTCCGGCACGCGCAATTTCGCGCAGCAGGCGGCAATGAGCGCAGATGAATGCATGAAAGCGATGCAGCACGGCCGTGCGCTGGTGGCGGCACTGGACGGTAATGTAGTCGGCTTCGGCGAAATGGGGATCGGCAACACCACCGCCGGCGCGGCATTAATGCACAAGATGACAGGCATCCCAGTCGTCGATTGCGTCGGTGCCGGCACCGGCCTGGACTCCGTCGGCATTCAACATAAACGCGACGTGATTGAGCAGGCAGTCACCTTGCATGCCGGCGTGCTGGAACAAAATCCGCTGGACGTGCTGGCCACCTTCGGCGGTTTCGAAATCGCGATGATGGTAGGCGCGATGCTGGGGGCGGCCGAGCGTCGCATGACAGTGCTGATCGACGGTTTTATTGTCACTTCGGCTTTGCTGGTAGCAGCGCGGCTGCAACCGGCGCTGCTGGATTATTGCGTATTTGCGCATTGCTCCAATGAGAGCGGACATCAGCGCATGCTGGCCCATCTGGGCGGCAAGCCGTTGCTGCAGCTGGATTTGCGGCTGGGCGAGGGCACCGGCGCGGCGCTGGCCTTGCCGTTGCTGCAAGCCGCAGCCAATTTCCTGTGCCAGATGGCGACTTTCGAATCGGCGCAGGTCAGCGAAAAAACGGAATAATCCTTTATGGCCTCGACAGCATACCAACCGCCAGGCTTGCACCAGTTGCGGCTGTTCTTTATCGCGCTGCAATTCTTCACGCGGATGCCGATTCCGCGCTGGGTCGGGTTTGAGCCCGACTGGCTGCAGCATTCGGTACGCTATTTTCCCGCAGTCGGCTGGGTCGTGGCGCTGTTTACCGCTGCCGTGTACGCTCTGTCGTCGTTGCTGTGGCCGCAAACGGTAGCGGTACTGTTGTCTACCATCGCCGGCATTTATCTGACCGGCGCTTTTCATGAGGACGGTTTTGCCGATGTTTGCGACGGCTTTGGCGGCGGCCTCACACGCCAGCGGGTGCTGGAAATCATGGTGGATTCTCGCGTTGGCGCGTACGGGGCAATCGGCATCGCGCTGTTGCTGGCGCTCAAATGTGTGCTGCTCTCCAGCCTGCCGGGTGCGAGTGTCGTGATTGCGCTGCTGCTGGCGCATCCGTTGTCGCGCCTGCTGGCCACCGCGCTGATCTGGCGACTGCAGTACGCAAAAGCCGAAGGCAAGGCCAAGCCGCTGGCACAACAGATGTCATCTGCCGAATTTTTAATCGCTGCGCTAACCGTTGCGCTACCGGCAGCCATCGCGCTGGGGCTAGGCTGGATCGCGTGGCAAGCGCTGCTGGCCGGCACCATCTGTGCGGCACTGGCGACGGCTTTTCTGGCGCGCAAGTTCGTGCAGCGCATCGGCGGTTATACCGGCGATTGTCTGGGCGCAGTGCAGCAAGTGGCTGAAGTCGCGTTTTATCTGGGCCTGCTGGCCGTCCCCATCATTTCGACGTAGAAAGCATGCGTATCTATCTAATCCGCCATCCGCGGCCGGAAGTTGGGTCCGGAATCTGCTACGGCCGCAGCGACCTGACAGTATCCAGGCAGGAACAAGCGCAAGCGCTGGCGGCGTTGCTGCCGCAACTGCAAACGCTGCCGCTAGTGACGCCGATCTTCAGCAGTCCATTACTCCGTTGCGCCACGCTGGCGCAGCAATTGTCCATCGCACGCGGCGGCGTTGCAGTACAGTTCGATGCGCGTCTGGCAGAAATGGATTTCGGCGACTGGGAAATGCGTGCCTGGGATGCCATTCCACGCAATGAAATCGACGCCTGGGCTGCCGACCTGACCAACTATCGCCCCGGCGGCGGCGAAAGCGTGCTGCAGATGGCCGCCCGGGTGCGCGCCTTTCATGTCGATCTAGCGCGTCTGCCGCTTGCATGCGCAATCGTAGTCTGCCACGCCGGCAGCATCCGCCTGTCGTTGGCCTGCCAGTCGGGTCGCTCGATTCAAGACATCGCCGCAGCAGCCGCCGGCAGCGCGCATCAAATCGCTTACGGCGAACTGTTCGTGCTGGACTGGCCGGGCACGGGTATTCAATAGAGATTTGTGTTCAGGTGTGGCAAGGCATTTCATGCAAAAATGACCGTCCCGCAACTTTTACCCATTCGCCATGACCACAGACGCGCTCCACTTCAATAAAATGCAAGAATCCTACCTGCCCGGCCACCTTGGAGTGGAAGTCCTCGGTGTGAGCAATGAAGGGGTGGAAGCCAGGATGGCGATCAATCAGCATCACCTGGCACCGAACGGTTATCTGCACGCCGCTTCGGTGGTGCTGCTGGCCGACACCTGCTGCGGTTACGGCTGTCTTGCCAACCTGCCGCAAGGCGCGCAAAGCTTCACCACCATCGAGCTCAAGAGCAACCACTTAGGCACCGCCCGCGACGGCGTCATCTGCTGCAAGGCCAGCCCGGTCCACCTCGGCAAGACCACGCAAGTCTGGGATGCCACCGTCACCAGCGAAGCCGGCAAGACGATCGCGCTGTTTCGATGTACGCAGATGGTGTTATGGCCGAAATAAACTTGCGGTGCGAGGGCGGACGTGCCCGTTCGCTTGCCGTGGCTGAAAACATACTGTCTAGCGTATTTTTAAGGTCATATTGAATATATGTTTGAATGACAATTTTTATGGCTATACCCCTGATTTGCTTGTGTCCAAGGCAGGTGCCGATAAGCCGCGCCACTGAATATAAATAACATTTATGTTTTAATCCTGTCTGCAACGCAGCAGCGGGCAGACCGCTCTTTTAGTTTCTTAAGGATCAAGAATGGCCAAGAATTATCGCGATATCACCGAATCCGTCTCCGAATCTCTCGCCAAATTGCGCATCGATACGCCGGAAGTCATGAAAGCCTTCGGCATGCTGGCGCAGGCTGCCACTAAGGATGGTGCGCTCGACAAGAAAACCAAGGAATTGCTGGCGTTGGCGCTCGGCATCGCCGCCCACTGCGACGCCTGCATCGGCTTCCATGTGCAGGCACTGGTCAAACTCGGCGCGACCCGAGCCGAAGTCGAAGAAACCCTGGGCATGGCGGTCTACATGGGCGGCGGCCCATCGCTGATGTACGCGGCCGATGCGCTGGCGGCGTTTGAACAGTATTCAAGCCCTGCTGCATCAAGTCCGATTTAAAAAGCGCATTTGCCGATCCTGCAATCTCGACAGCAGCGCCAGACCTGCTATTGCTCCGATCATCGCCAAGAATATGTCCGACTGGGTGTCCCACGGATCGCCTTGGGTGCCGAGGAAAGCGTCGGCATCCTGGCCGATCACCAGCGCCACCCACCACTCGAGCAACTCATAAAAGGCGCTGATCGCCAGCGCCACGCAGACCGACAGAAAATTTGTCATCCTGGACCCGGAGACATAAAAGCCGCGCAGCAGGATCTCGCGCGTCACCAGCACCGGCACCAAGCCCTGCATGAAATGCCCGATTTTGTCGTACGGGTTGCGATCCAGCGCCAGTACATCCTGCATCCAGAAACCGAACGGCACCCGTGCATAGGTATAAGTGCCGCCCAAGATCAACACTAGCGCATGCACGAAAATCAGGCAGTACAACAGGCCCGTCAACGGAAAACGGCGGTAAGTCAAAGCCAGTATCGGTAAGGCGATCAGCACCGGAGCCACTTCCAGCAACCAGGTGGCACGGTCATACGCATTGGCATATGAAATCGCCATGATGACGATTAGCAGCAAGCCGCACAGGATGAGGATTTTTTCACGGGACATGGGAGGGAGCGCGCTGCGCTTTGGTTGCCAACACTATAGGATAACTGCTGAAGACTGCGGTAAGGCAGTAAACAATCAATCGACTTCTTTTGGCATTGGCACATTATTGGATCAGGCTTGAGCTTGAAAGAAAACTGGAAATTAGGGTAAAATGCCGGGCTAGCTTATTTACGAATAGCTAATTTTTGAAAAATCGCGAATCCGTTCGACAAAGGGTGCCTCAAAATGAGGTGGCTGAGCGGATTCCAGACCTAACCCTGGAGATATTTATGTCCGTTACTATGCGTGAAATGTTGGAAGCCGGCGTCCATTTTGGCCATCAAACTCGTTTCTGGAATCCAAAGATGGCACCGTTCATCTTCGGTCACCGCAACAAAATCCACATTATCAATCTGGAAAAGACTCTTGGCATGTACCAAGAGGCAATGAAGCATGTCAGCCAATTGGCGGCAAATCGCGGCACCATCCTGATGGTTGGCACCAAGCGCCAGGCACGCGACATCATCGCTGCTGAAGCGCAACGCGCCGGTGTTCCGTATGTGGACCAACGCTGGTTGGGCGGCATGCTGACAAACTTCAAGACAATCAAGACATCGATCAAGCGTCTGAAAGACATGGAAGTCATGATCGCCGACGCTTCGGTCGAAAAATTGAGCAAAAAAGAAGCGCTCATGTTTGAGCGCGAAATGATTAAGCTGCAAAAGTCGATTGGCGGCATCAAGGATATGGGCGGGATTCCGGATGCGATTTTCATCGTTGACGTCGGTTATCACAAAGGTGCAATTACTGAAGCCGCAAAATTGGGCATTCCTGTAATCGCCGTGGTTGATACCAATCACTCGCCTGAAGGTGTAGCCTACGTCATTCCTGGCAATGATGATTCTTCCAAGGCAATCATGCTATATGCCCGCGGAGTGGCAGATGCAATCATTGAAGGCCGTGCCAATGCGGATAACAATGTAGTTGAAACAATCAAGGCCGGCAGCGGCGAAGAATTCGTCGAAGTCAGCGAGCAGGCATAAGTCTTTCTTCTGATTTTTCGGTCGTTGAAAGGTCGTTGAAAAAGAGGGGCAACAATGTTAGCCCCTTTTTTTGAGTTATTTTTTTGAACATATCATGAGTATTGACGTCCGATAAGACGTGAATCGAGTTAGGAGATCTATATGGCAGCAATTACAGCAGCAATGGTTGGCGAATTACGTGCAAAAACTGATGCGCCCATGATGGAGTGCAAGAAGGCATTGACTGAAGCCGATGGCGATATCTCGAAAGCGGAAGATATTCTGCGCGTCAAACTAGGTAGCAAGGCATCCAAGGCAGCTTCGCGGGTTACCGCTGAAGGTGTAGTAGCCACGCATATTGTAGGTAATGTGGGTGCCATGATTGAAGTTAACTGCGAAACCGATTTCGTTACTAAAAATGATGATTTCCTCGCATTTACAAATGCTTGCGCCAAACTGGCTGCAGAACATAATCCTGCTGATGTTGCCGCCTTATCGGCGCTGTCGATGGGTGCGCAAACCGTTGAGGAATTTCGTTCAGCACTGATTGGGCGTGTCGGTGAAAATATGTCGATCCGTCGTTTCGCCCGTTTTGAAACACCTGCCAAGTTAACATCGTATCTGCATGGAACCCGTATCGGCGTTCTAGTTGAATATGAGGGTGCTGACGAACAAGTCGGTAAGGATGTTGCGATGCACATCGCGGCAATGAAGCCTGTTTCCTTGTCTTCGGACCAAGTGCCTGCAGATATGATCGAGAAAGAACGTTCGATCGCAACCCAGAAAGCAATTGAATCCGGCAAGTCAGCTGAAATTGCGGAAAAAATTGTTGCTGGTTCAGTGCAAAAGTACTTGAAAGAAGTGTCATTGCTGGATCAAACATTTGTAAAGAATGACAAGCAAACAGTTGAGCAAATGTTGAAAGCAACAAATACAAGCGTGAAATCATTCGCGATGTATGTGGTCGGTGAAGGCATTGAGAAAAAACAAGATGACTTTGCCGCAGAAGTCGCGGCGCAAGTCGCCGCTGCCAAGCAGGCTTAAGCAAAAATAAGCGGGCCGAAAGGTCCGTTTTTTTAGGCTAATTTGCATCAGCAGGCAGTAGTTGATAACGTGAACTCTCCACTCGATTGCACTCGATTGTTTCGTTATCGGTATTTTCAAAGTGGAGTTTAGTAGCACAATAGATAATCATCCCGACAACCAAAAGGAAATCAGCTCATGACAAAACCTGCCTACAAGCGCGTCCTTCTCAAGCTATCCGGAGAAGCCCTGATGGGTGATGATGCCTATGGTATTAATCGCGCCACAATTGAGCGCATGGTTGCGGACGTTGCTGAAGTAGCCAGCATGGGAGTCGAGCTAGCGATTGTTATCGGCGGCGGCAATATTTTCCGAGGTGTAGCGCCGGGCGCGCAAGGGATGGATCGTGCCACTGCCGATTATATGGGTATGCTGGCGACAGTTATGAACGCGCTTGCTCTGGCTGACGCCATGCGTCAAGCCGGGATTATTGCCCGCGTCATGTCGGCCATCAGTATTGAACAGGTGGTCGAGCCGTATGTCCGTCCCAAGGCCTTGCAATATCTCGAAGAGGGAAAAATTGTAGTATTTGCCGCAGGTACCGGCAATCCATTTTTCACCACCGATACTGCAGCTGCATTGCGCGGCGCTGAAATGAGCGCTGAAATTGTGCTGAAGGCGACCAAGGTTGATGGTGTTTATACCGCTGATCCTCAAATAGATCCGAACGCAGTTCGATATTCCACGATTACCTTTGATGAAGCAATTTCAAAGCGTCTTCAGGTAATGGATGCAACAGCCTTTGCTTTATGTCGCGATCAAAAATTACCCATTAAAGTATTCTCTATAGTCAAACCTGGTGCATTGATGCGCGCCATTATGGGTGAAGACGAGGGAACGCTGGTTCACGTTTAATTCCATTCTTACCTTGCCGTGCATTTTTTTGCGCGGTTAATATCTTGCATTCGTATTCGCGATTGTCCAAATAAAATAAGATTTAACCTTTGAAAAAAAGGATTGTAATGACCATACCTGACATTAAAAAAAATACCGATCAAAAAATGCAGAAGTCCATTGAAGCGTTGAAAGCTGATCTGGCTAAAGTACGGACCGGCCGCGCGCACCCTGGAATTCTTGATCATATCCAGGTGGATTACTATGGCAATCCCACCATGTTGACGCAAGTGGCGAACGTGACTTTGATCGACGCCCGTACTATTGGCGTTCAACCCTGGGAAAAAAAGATGGTGGCGGTGGTTGAAAAGGCGATTCGTGACTCTGATCTCGGATTAAACCCTTCGACGCAGGGCGATATGATTCGCGTGCCGACGCCTCCCTTGACGGAAGAGCGGCGCAAGGAAATGGTCAAGCTGGCAAAAAATGAAGCGGAAGATGCAAAAATCGCCGTTCGTAACATACGTCGTGACGCCAATGAAGCACTTAAAAGATTACTGAAAGATAAAGCGTGTTCGGAAGATGACGAGCGTCGTGCTCAGGAAGATGTCCAGAAACTAACGGATAAATTTGTTTCAGATATTGATAAATTGGTAGCCGAAAAAGAGAAAGAAATCTTGACGGTATAGTCAATCCATTAAAAATTCTTCCTTACGACAAAACCATCTAATTTCCGAATGACGCCATGACACAATCGAGTTCGACGCAACAAGTGCCGGTAGTGTCTGCGGTGCCCAATCATATCGCCATCATTATGGACGGCAATGGTCGCTGGGCTACCAAACGCTTTTTGCCGCGTGTGGCTGGACACGTCAAAGGCGTCAAAACCGTCCGAAACATCGTAGAGGCTTGTGTTGAACGTGGGGTTGGATATTTGACGTTGTTTGCATTCAGTTCCGAGAACTGGCGGCGTCCGGCGGATGAGGTATCGTTTTTGATGCGCTTATTCATTTCGGCATTGGACGGGGAAGTTTCACGGATGCACGCGAATGGTATTCGGCTGAAAGTGGTTGGCGATCTTGGCCGGTTTGAAACCAAGCTGCAAGACATGATTGTCCAAGCCGAAAAAAAAACTGCAGAGAACACGCGCCTGACCATCACCATATGCGCCAATTACGGCGGGCGATGGGATGTGATGCAAGGTGTTAATAAAATGCTGGCGTTGCATCCCGGTACAACTGAATTTAGCGAAGCGCAGTTGGCGCCCCATCTGGCAATGGCGTATGCACCAGAACCGGATTTGTTTATTCGTACCGGCGGCGAACAGCGTATTTCGAATTTTCTATTATGGCAACTTGCGTACACAGAGCTATATTTTACCGATACGTTTTGGCCCGATTTCAACGCAAAGAAATTGGATGAGGCGATCGCCTCTTATCAACAACGTGAGCGCCGCTTTGGCCGTACAAGTGCGCAGTTGTTTGAAAATAAAAAGGCTTCCTGATGCTTAAAACGCGGGTGCTTACCGCGCTGGTATTGTTGGCGGTGCTTCTGCCTGTTTTGTTTTTGAATAATTTTCTTGCTTTTGCCATAATTGCCACACTATTTTTTGCGGCAGCATCTTGGGAAAATTTTCGTCTGTGCAGTAATGCCCACTCCATAGTTATCGCTGCATTCTGGACTTTCATATTCGTATTCATCCTTGCGAGTGGTAATGCAAGCGCGGCGACATTATTGTTTACAGCATGTGTCGCCCTCTGGTCATTGGTGTTTACGCCTTTACTGGCAAGTGGCTTGCCTTCTTTGCAAAGTGTTCGCAGTCGATTTCTGACTGGTTTTTATAGCATTGCAATTCTTGGCTGCTTTGTGGCGATAGTTGCCGCATTTGAACAATCTCCGCTTTTTTTACTTTCTATCATGGCGATTGTCTGGATTGCGGATATTGGAGCGTATTTCTCCGGTAAGGCTTTTGGCCGACATAAATTGGCACCTTCGATTTCCCCAGGAAAAACTTGGGAAGGGGCGCTCGGCGGCTGGATTGCAGTTATGCTAGTAGCCTTCATTTCGACCCGCTTCCCGGCAATGTACGATACTTTTGCAGCAAGATTATTGGGTCAATGGGGGCTGATAGGCTTTCTGACGTGCATGACATTGTTGGTTATCGCCAGTGTAATTGGCGATTTATTTGAGTCACAATTTAAAAGACGCGCCGGCATGAAAGATAGTAGCAATTTGCTGCCAGGCCACGGGGGCGTACTGGACCGGATCGATGCCTTGATCCCTGTTTTGCCGCTAGCCGTACTGATAAATATTGGGTTATAGAATTGGTGTTGAAATAAAAATTATGCAAAGAATTACCATTCTCGGTTCTACCGGTTCCATTGGTGTATCAACACTCGATGTGGTTGCTCGGCATCCTGAACGTTACGTTATTCACGCGTTGACTGCGTATACCAGTGTTGACGCACTGTGTCGCCAGTGTGAACAATTCAAGCCGCGCATTGCCGTGGTCGGGACCGCGCAGGCGGCGCAAAGCTTGTCGCAGCAGTTGCGGCTAAAAGGGTTAGCAACGCAGGTTGAATTTGGACCCGAGGCGCTGGTAGCGGTATCTTGCGACGCAGACTGTGATGTTGTCATGGCTGCCATCGTGGGCGCTGCCGGCTTGGCACCTACACTAGCAGCAGCCCGTTCCGGTAAAAAAATACTGCTGGCAAACAAAGAGGCGCTGGTGATGGCGGGCCAGCTTTTCATGGACACAGTGCACGCGAATGGTGCCACGCTGCTGCCAATTGACAGCGAACATAATGCGATTTTTCAGTGCCTGCCGAATAATTTCCGTCGCGCGCCTTCCGAGCAAGGTATTGCCAAGGTATTGCTGACCGCATCCGGCGGTCCGTTTTTGAATCGGCCGGTCGAGACGCTTGATGCCGTGACGCCAGCAGAAGCCGTTGCGCATCCCAATTGGGTCATGGGCAGGAAAATTTCAGTTGATTCCGCTACGATGATGAATAAGGGACTGGAAGTCATCGAGGCGCATTGGCTGTTTGGTGCCTCAGCTGACCAGATCGAAGTTGTAATTCATCCGCAAAGCGTGATTCATTCCATGGTTTCGTACATTGATGGCTCGGTTCTCGCGCAATTGGGTAACCCTGACATGCGTACGCCCATCGCACATGCTTTGGCCTATCCGGAGCGCATTGCCTCCGGCGTGGCGCATCTCGATCTGACCAGTATTGGGCAGCTGGATTTTAAAAAACCGGATTTAAACCGGTTTCCGTGCCTGAAGCTGGCACTTGACGCTTTGCGTGCAGGTGGTTCGGCGCCGGCAATTTTGAATGCAGCCAATGAAATTGCCGTTCAGAGTTTTTTGGAGGGGCATATCGGTTTTCGTATGATTGACCAATTGATTGCGCGCGTAATGGATGCATTGCCGCACATTCAAGTGGATAGCATCGAAGGTTTGCTCGAGCAGGATTTTGTGGCTCGCAGAATAGCTACTGGCTACATAAACGCATGAACTTACTATGAATTTACTACAAACGCTGATTGCTTTTGTTTTTGCCCTTGGGACACTTGTCATCTTTCATGAGCTGGGGCATTACATGGTCGCCCGCCTGTGCGGGGTAAAAGTGCTGCGCTTTTCGGTCGGAATGGGGAAGGTAATTTTTTCCCGTCGTGTCGGAGCAGACCAAACCGAATGGGTGATTTCTGCGCTGCCTCTGGGCGGCTACGTAAAAATGCTGGATGCCCGTGAGCAAACTTTGGATGCGTTGACTCCCGAGGATAAAAAACGCGAATTTACCAGCCAGAATGTCTGGAAGCGTATCGCCATTGTTGCCGCCGGTCCGATTGCCAACTTTATTCTCGCCATACTGTTGTTCGGTGCCCTATATACCTATGGAATTCCAGAGCCGGTTGCCAACATCCGGGTTGTTCCGGAACAATCGGTAGCTTACAAGGCTGGGTTGCGCGGCGGCGAGCGTGTCACGGCTGTAAATGGCGAGGCAATAACGTTATGGACTGACTTGCGTTGGAGAATGGTGCAGTTAGCCATCGACAAGAAGACAGCTAGGCTTGATGTCAGCCGGCCTGATCCGGCCGATGCCAAAGGAGCGTTGTTGGATACCGTTAGCGTGCCGTTGGATAGCTTGACACCAAAAGATCTCGAAAGTGATTTTTTAGGCGGGCTAGGCATTTCGCTTGCAATGCCACCAGCCGTTTTGGGAAAAATTATGCCTGATGGTCCGGCCATGCAAGGCGGACTGCAAGAGGGTGATTTGATCTTGGCTGTCGATGGCAAACCTGTAGTCGATGGATTGGCTTTAATAGAGCTGTTGCAAGGTTCTGCCAATAAGTCATTGCAGCTGACGGGACAAAGGGCCGGTCGCGATTTTTCTGCAACCGTTACTCCGGAAGGGCAAACGCAGGGCGAGCGGATCATAGGCAAGATCAAGGCAGAAGTTTCCATGATCCCGGCCATGGTCACCGTGCGTGCGGGACCGGTTGATGCAGTGATTAAGGGCGCCACACGTACTTGGGACACGAGCGTGCTGTCGCTCAAAATGCTGGGGAAAATGTTAGTGGGCGAGGTTTCCCTGAAAAATATCACCGGCCCCATCACCATCGCCGACTATGCTGGCCAGACAGCACGCATTGGGATTGTCAGCTACATCAGCTTTATTGCATTCATCAGCATCAGTCTGGGTGTGATGAATTTGCTCCCGATCCCGGTGTTGGACGGTGGACTTTTGTTGTATTATTTCGTGGAAGTTTTTACCGGACGCCCTGTTTCTGCACGTTTTGGCGAAATTGCCCAACGGGCCGGGATGGGTATTTTGATGACATTGATGCTGTTGGCTGTCTTCAATGATATCGTGCGCCTTATTTCCTGAGTTGATGATGATTTTGCCCAAGGGCACTCGCAAAACAAAAATATTCATAATCGGTACCCAATGAAATTATATTCTGAACGTTTTTCCATCCCTGTTTTTCGTCTAAAATTACTCGCTATTGCTGTTTTTGCCATTTGTGCAGGACCCGCTCTGGCGATTGAGCCGTTCCAGGTTAAAGATATCCGCGTAGAAGGAATACAACGTACTGAGGCCGGTACTGTATTCAGTTATCTTCCAGTGCGTGTTGGTGAAACCTTCACCGATGAAAAGAGTGTGGCTGCAATCAAGTCTTTGTATGCCACCGGCTTCTTCAAGGATGTGCGGATCGAAGTCGATGGCGATGTGCTCGTCATCATGGTGGAAGAGCGCCCGGCGATTGCCAGCGTCGATTTCTCTGGCACCAAAGAGTTCAACAAGGAAATGCTGACCAAGGCCTTGAAAGAAATTGGCTTGGGCGAATCACGCATTTACGACAAGGCTTTGGTGGACCGCGCCGAACAAGAATTAAACCGCCAATATCTTTCCAGAGGTTTATACGGCGTTCAAATAACCTCTACCGTCACACCGATCGAGCGTAACCGGGTAACGGTCAATTTTGCGGTTGATGAAGGCGATGTGACGCGCATCAAGCAGATCAATTTTGTCGGTAATAAAGCGTTTAGCGACAGCCAATTATCAGATCTGTTAAACCTGACAACGCCAGGATGGTTTACCTGGTATACCAAAGCCGACCAATATTCAAAGCAAAAACTCGCAGGCGATATTGAAGCGCTGAAATCCCATTATCTGAACCGCGGTTATATCGAGATGCAGGTGGAATCGACGCAAGTCTCGATCTCACAAGATAAAAAAGATATCTACATCACCATCAATATCAATGAAGGGGAAAAATACACCGTCTCCGATGTCAAGATTGAGGGCCAAATGTTTGGCCGTGAAGCGGAATTTGACTCTCTGCTGACTTTGAAAAAAGGCGACGTCTATTCCGGCGAAAAACTGGCGGCAAGCACTGCCAAGATATCGGAGCGCATGGGTAATTTTGGTTACGCGTTCGCTAACGTCAATGCCAATCCGCAAATTGATCGCGAGAAAAAGGAAGTCGCGCTGACAATTTTTCTGGACCCAGGCAAGCGCGTCTATGTTCGCCGCATTAACCTTGCCGGCAATACAAAGACGCGCGATGAAGTGATACGACGCGAATTCCGGCAATTTGAAGATGCTTGGTATGACGGCACTAAAATCCGGCTGTCACGGGATCGGGTGGATCGTCTGGGCTACTTCAAAGAAGTAAATA
Organism: Burkholderiaceae bacterium; assembly: GCA_041736255.1. Classification (GTDB taxonomy): domain Bacteria; phylum Pseudomonadota; class Gammaproteobacteria; order Burkholderiales; family Burkholderiaceae_D; genus AVCC01. The sequence continues at coordinate 19,817 of JBGSTZ010000047.1, read as the reverse complement.
TTGAAACGCCGGAAGTCCCAGGAAGCACTGATCAAGTAGACATCAATATGTCGGTAGTTGAAAAGCCGACCGGTAACTTGCTACTGGGCGCCGGCTTTTCCAGCAGCGAAAAACTGACACTGACAGGTTCGATTCAGCAAGCCAATGCCTTTGGTACCGGCAATACAGTTGGGTTAGATATCAACACCAGCAAACGCAATCGCACGGTAGCTTTGTCACAAACCGATCCGTATTTCACCAAGGATGGCGTCAGTCGCAGCTATGAACTGTTTTATCGGACAACCCGTCCGGCTGATACCTATACCTACGACTACAGAGTGGTAACTTCGGGCGGCAGTATACGATTTGGCGTTCCTTTTTCCGAACTCGATACGGTATTTTTCGGCATTGGTGCGGAACGAACAGCAGTGGAAACTTTTGAAAGCAGTCCGACCAAGTGGAAAGATTTTGTAAGAGATAACGGTTCGATAGATGCGTTTGGTGCCGGTGATGCTAGCGTAACTTCCTTTCCATTAACCGCTGCATGGCAACGTGACGGACGCGATAGTGCGATTGCACCTAACACGGGCCGCTATCAACGCGCCAACCTGGAGTTATCTACCGTCGGGAGCTTGCGTTATTACCGTGCGGTGTATCAGGATCAATATTTCCTGCCGATCGGACGCAGCATGACGCTGGCATTGAATGGCGAAGTCGATTACGGTCGTGGCTTCGGCGGCAAGGATTATCCAGTATTCAAAAATTTCTATGCCGGTGGTATTGGATCGGTGCGTGGCTATGAAGGCTCTTCGTTAGGCGAGAGTAGGGATGAATTTGGCGAATCACTGGGCGGTTCGACCCGCTTGATTGCGAACGCCGAACTGCAGTTCCCATTTCCTGGTTCCGGTAATGATCGGACCTTGCGCTGGTTTACTTTCTTTGATGCCGGTAACGTGTTTGGGGAAGGGCAAAAAATCAGTGCTTCCGAATTGCGCACTTCAGTCGGTATCGGCTTAAGCTGGATATCACCGATTGGTCCGCTGAAATTAAGTTATGGCAAACCAATAAATTCTACATCTACGGACAAGACGCAGAACTTCCAATTCCAGTTAGGTACCGGGTTTTAACCAGTTTTTAATGGGGTTTAAAATCATTCGGCCTATATTTAAATATTATGACGACTCCGGTCGTTTGACTCTTGGAGAATACACTTGAAGTTTCTAACTACATCATCATCAAAAATCGTTGCCGCTGTATTGTTATGCTTGGCCGTAAATGCGCAGGCGCAGGAATCATCCAAGATTGGTTTGATCAATTCCCAGCGCGTGATGCGTGAATCGGCACCGGCTAAGGCAGCTGAAGCAAAAATCGAGCAAGAATTTTCAAAGCGCCAGAAAGAATTGCTGAGTTCGTCTAGCCGCATCAAAGGCCTGGCAGAAAAGCTCGACAAGGATTCGGCGGTAATTTCTGAATCAGACCGGATCAAGCGCCAGCGTGAATTGAGCGACATGGACCAAGACTTTCAGCGCAAGCAACGTGCATTCAGCGAAGATCTGAATCTGCGCCGTAATGAAGAAATCGCGATCGTGGTTGAGCGTGCGAACAAGGCCATCAAGCAAGTTGCGGAATCTGAAAAATACGACATCATTTTCCAGGATGCTGCGTACTTCAATCCGCGTATCGACGTCACTGAAAAAGTGCTGAAGATCCTCAACAATAAGTAATTTCATGAAGAATCCACTATGAGCATTCGACTTGGTGCATTGGTCGAACGCTTGGGTGGGCAATTGATGGGCGATCCGAACACGGAAGTGTTCGGCATTGCACCTTTGGATGACGCCAACGCGTCGCACATCACATTTCTCTCTAATCCCAAGCTTCGGACACAGGCGGCGCATACGCAAGCAGCCGCCATTATTCTGTCGGCTGAAAACGCCACGGCAATCGGCCCCGAATATCGGGGCGCGCGGATTGTGGCAGATAATCCCTATGCGTACTTTGCCAGGGCAGCGCAATGGTTTGCAGCAGAAATCGCGCATCCGGTCATAGCTGGAATCCATTCGACTGCGTATGTGGATGCCAGCGCCACGATTGCGGCCACTGCATGCATCGGCCAGCATGTGACGATTGAAGCAGGGGCGCAAGTTGCTGACCATGCAGTGATTGATGCCGGCTGTTTTATCGGGCGCAACGCCAAAATTGGTGTCGGTACCCATTTTTTTGCCCATGTGACATTCCATGCCGGATGCGAAATCGGGCAGCGCGGCATTCTCCATTCCGGCGCCGTGATCGGCACTGATGGCTTTGGTTTTGCCAATGAAGGCGGGGCGTGGATCAAGATTCCGCAGACGGGGCGCGTGATCATCGGCGACGATGTCGATATCGGCGCCAATACCTGCGTTGATCGCGGCGCTCTGACGGACACCATCATTGAAGACGGCGTCAAGCTGGACAACCAAATTCAGATTGGCCACAACTGCCACATCGGCGCACATACCGCGATGGCGGGTTGCGTCGGCGTGGCCGGCAGCGCCACAATCGGCAAATATTGCACTTTTGGCGGCGCCGCAATGGTGCTTGGCCACCTGAGCATTGCCGACAACGTGCATATTTCATCCGCCAGCATGGTATCGCGTTCGATCCGGGAGGCCGGCCAGTACACCGGATTTTATCCGTTGGCCAAGAATGCCGACTGGGAAAAATCCGCTGCCATCGTGCGCAACCTGTCATCCATGCGTGACAAGATACGCAATCTGGAAAAAACCGTGCAACTGCTTACAGAATCGCTTACAGACAAGAGTAAAGAATCATGAAAACCCTCGATATCAATCAAATCAAACAATATCTGCCGCACCGCTATCCGATGTTGCTCGTCGATCGCGTGCTGGACTGGGAGGCTGGCAAGCGCATCACTGCGATCAAGAATGTCACGGCCAATGAAGAATTCTTCAATGGCCATTTCCCGAACAAACCGGTGATGCCAGGTGTCCTGATGATTGAAGCGATGGCCCAGACTGCAGCGATTCTGTCGTTTTTGACCATGGACATGAAACCCGACGCAGACACCATCGTGTATTTTCTCGGCATCGATGGTGCGCGTTTCAAGCGTCCAGTGGAGCCCGGCGACCAACTCAGGATGGAAGTTGAAATTTTGCGTGTTGCGCGCGGTATCTGGAAATATGCAGTCAAGGGCACCGTGGATGGCCATCTCGCGGTTGAGGCTGAGCTAATGTGCACCATGCGCACTGCTGCGGATGCGAAAAAGACTGTGGGGCAGTAATGGCGGGGATTCATTCCACTGCATTGGTTGACGCCAAAGCGCAACTGGATAGTTCAGTCGAAGTCGGACCGTATTCGGTCATCGGGCCCAACGTCAGCATCGCCGCCGGCACCAAAATCGGTTCGCATGTCGTGATCGACGGCCATACCAGCATCGGGTGCGACAATACTATTTTCCAGTTCGCCTCGATCGGTGCCGCACCCCAAGACAAGAAATACGCAGGCGAGCCGACCCGGCTTGAAATCGGCGATCGGAATACGATTCGTGAATTTTGCACGCTGAATCGCGGCACTGCGCAGGATGTTAGCGTCACCCGACTTGGCAATGACAACTGGATCATGGCTTACGTCCATATTGCCCATGACTGCCAGTTAGGCAATGACATCATTCTGGCCAATAATGCGACGCTGGCCGGACATGTGCATCTGGGCGATTGGGTATTTCTCGGCGGCTTTACGACCGTACATCAGTATTGCCACATCGGTGCGCATGCGATGACCGCGTTTACCGCAGCGGTTAGTCAGGATGTGCCGCCGTTCGTGACAGCCGCCGGCAATCGTGCAGTGCCGGCTGGAATTAACAGCGAAGGGCTCAAGCGGCGCGGCTTTAGCAGCGAGCAGATCATGGCGATCAAGCGCGGTTATAAATTGATTTACCGCGCTGGCTTGTCGCTCGATGCAGCCCAGACTGCGCTGCTGGAAGAAGAATCGAAATCCCCACAAGCCGCGCAATACTTGCGTTTGCTGCGTGAATTCATTGCCTCATCCCCTCGTGGCATCATCCGTTAAAGCCCCCATGAATACCACCATCGCGATGGTGGCCGGCGAGAGTTCCGGCGATCTGCTGGCGAGTCGTTTGCTGTCGGGCTTACGGGTGCATCTGCCGCAAGCCCGCATGCACGGTATCGGTGGCGCCAAAATGGCCGAGCAGGGCTTTGTCAGCGATTGGCCGATGGAAAAATTGACGGTGCGCGGCCTGTTTGAAGTGATCCCGCGTTATCGCGAGATCAAGTCGATTCAGAACACTTTGCGGGATCAGTTGCTGGCTGAAAAACCGGCGGTTTTTATCGGCGTCGATTATCCGGGCTTCAATCTCGGCCTGGAAATGCAGTTAAAGCGCTCTGGCATCCCGACCGTGCATTTCATCGGTCCGCAAATCTGGGCCTGGCGCGGCGGACGCATCAAGAAAATCGCCAAAGCGGTGTCGCACATGTTGGTGGTGTTTCCGTTCGAGGAAGCAATTTATCAGAAGGCCGGCATTCCGGTCACCTACGTCGGCCATCCGCTGGCGGAAGTGATTCCGCTGTTGCCGGATGTGGCGGCAGCGCGGGCTGCACTGGATTTGCCATTGGCTGCAAAGGTGGTGGCGATTCTGCCTGGCAGCCGCATGTCGGAACTTAAATACAATACCGCAGCATTTATCGGCGCGGCCAAATTGCTACTCCAGCGTGAGCCCGGCTTGCGCTTCGTGGTGCCGATGGCAGGCCTGCAGCAGCGCGATTATTTTGTGCAATTGCTGGCGCAAACTGGTTTGGCGGACGTGCCGCTGCAACTGGTCGACGGCCAGTCGCATACCGTACTGGCGGCGGCCGATGCAGTGCTGGTGGCTTCCGGCACTGCTTCGCTGGAAGTTGCCCTGTTCAAGAAACCCATGGTCATTGCGTACCGGATGATGCGCGCTTCCTGGGAAATCATGCGCCACATGGGATATCAGCCGTGGATCGGGCTGCCGAATATCCTGGCGCGGGAATTCCTGGTGCCCGAACTGCTGCAGGACGCCGCCACGCCACAAGCTCTGGCCGATGCGCTCTGGCAGCAATTGACCGATGTCAGCCTGCAAGCGTCTTTGCAGCAACGTTTTACCGAGATGCATCATGCGCTGTTGCGCAACACCGCCAAAGAAAGCGCGCAAGCTGTTTTGCAGGTAATGAATGTTGTCTAATTAAAAATACCCTGTGTTGTAATTTCACATACCGCAAGAAATATATGCGGTAATGGCAGTGTTTTTTGTCATACACCCTATTATTTTCGTTACATTTTTTAAAGTGATCAGCGTGCAAAATTTGGAACAATATCTGCTGTCAATTGAACTTGACGGCACCTTGATGTGTGGTGTCGATGAAGCAGGTCGGGGCCCGCTGGCAGGGCCAGTATTCGCTGCCGCCGTGATTCTCGATCCGCGCAAACCGATTGAAGGTTTGCGTGATTCCAAGAAACTGACGGCAGCGCGACGCGATGTGCTGGCGCTGCAGATCAGGCAGCATGCGCTGGCCTGGTCGATTGCCGAATGCTCGGAGGAAGAAATTGATCACCTGAATATTTTGCAAGCCACCATGCTGGCGATGCGGCGCGCGGTCGAAGGGCTTTCTATTCTGCCTGCGCTAGCGCTGATCGACGGCAATCGCTGTCCGGTGATGACTGTTCACAGTGAAGCAATTATTAAAGGCGACGACAAGGTGCCGGCTATTTCGGCTGCCTCGATTCTGGCCAAAACTGCACGCGACGCCGTATTGCTAACGCTGCATCAGCAATATCCGCAATATGCGTTTGATCAGCACAAGGGCTATCCGACTGCCTTGCATCTGGCACGGTTGCGTGAACATGGCGTGTCGCCGGTGCACCGCAAATCGTATGCGCCGGTGCGCGCATTGATCGCCGTGGAGCAGCCATGAAACCGATTACTTCGCGCGACAACCCGCTGTACAAGGAACTCAAGCAGCTGGCGACCAGCTCGCAAACCCGGCGCAAGTCGCAGCGCACATTGCTCGACGGCGTCCATTTGTGCGAAGTGTATCTGGACCAGGTCGGCGCACCGCCCTTGTGTATCGTCAGCGATAGCGCGCTATCGGAACCCGAAGTCACGCCGATCCTGCGGCGCTGCGAAGAGGGCGGCGCGCAATGCATTGTTTTGCCGGATGCCTTATTCAAAGCTATCAGCCAGGTCGAACATGGCGTCGGTCTGCTGTTCGTGGTCGATACCCCAGCGCAGGATGCATCATTGCGCTTGTCGGGCAACGCAGTGCTGCTGGACCGCTTGCAAGACCCGGGCAATCTGGGTTCGATTTTGCGCAGCGCCGCAGCCGCAGGCATCACCGACGTTTTTTGTAGCCCCGGCACCGCCTTTGCCTGGTCGCCCAAAGTACTGCGGGCCGGCATGGGTGCGCACTTTCACCTGCGTATTGCGGAAGATGTTGATTTGGTGCAGTTATTGCAGTCTGCAAGCATACCGGTGCTGGCGACCAGTTCCCACGCAAAATCCACCATTTATGATATCGATTTACAGCAACCTGTGGCTTGGCTGTTCGGCCACGAAGGGCAGGGGATTTCCGATCAACTGATGGAGATGACCACGCACCAGGTCGGGATTCCGCATCGCGGTCAGGTGGAATCCCTGAATGTGGCAGCTAGTGCGGCAGTCTGCTTTTTTGAGCAAGTCAGGCAAAGAAGCTAGTTTTAAGTAACTGATCTGATGTTGCGCACGGAGCGTGAAATAGAAAAAGCATTGTTCACGAGAGACACGAAAAATAACGATCAGCATTGGTGGTCGGGTTACGCTACGCTAACCCAACCACCAAAAAAACCGTTGCAATAATTGTTCAGTTATTTCTTGTCTTTTGTGCTTTTCGTGGACTGGATTTTTATGCGTAACATCAATTCCTCAGTACACCCGCCTCTCTAGCTTGAGTTCCTGCAAAATCGTGCTTGAAATCTCTTCTATCGATTTTGTGGTGGATGACAACCAGTGTATGCCCTCGCGCTTCATCATCGCTTCCGCCTCGTTGACTTCAAAACGGCAGTTTTCCAGGGCTGCATACTTGCTGCCAGGGAGCCGTTCGTTGCGAATTTGGCTCAAGCGTTCTGGCGTAATGCTCAGGCCAAAAATCTTCGATTTATACTCCAGCAAGGCCGAAGGCATTTTGTCGCGCTCAAAGTCTTCGGGTATCAGCGGATAGTTTGCCGCCTTGATGCCATATTGCATCGCCAGAAATAAGCTGGTCGGGGTTTTGCCCGAGCGCGATACGCCGACCAAGATTACATCGGCGGTGGACAAGTTTTTGTGCGATTGGCCATCATCATGGATCAGTGAGAAATTGATTGCTTCAATACGTTTTTTGTATGCTTCCGAATTGGCAATGTCCTGACCGCGACCAATGGTATGGGTGGATTTGATTCCCAGTTCCTGCTCCAGTGGCCCTACAAAAGTTTGAATCAGATCCATATACATGCATTTGGTATTGCGAATAATGTTGGAAAGATCTTCCTTGACTAGCGTAGAAAAAATGATCGGGCGCGCGCCTTCCTGCTCAAAGTTTTCATTGATTTTGGCCGCAGCGCTATGTGCCTTGTCCACGTCGTCAATAAATGGTAGCCGTACTTGTTTGAAGCGCAGGTTGAACTGTGTGAGCACAGCATGGCCGAAAGCTTCGGCAGTAATGCCGGTACCGTCAGAGACAAAAAACACGGTGCGATCGAATGCTGCGGGCTGAGTGATCGTGGTATCTGGCATGGGGCCTTAAGAGTGTGGTTGTGCAAAAAATAAAACGACTAAAGAGAGAACCTAACCGTAGCATGTAAAATGCTGCACATTAGCTTGCATCAAGTTGCTTTCATAAGAATAACAAAAAGAAGAGATCAATGAAGATATGTACACAGATTTCTTATCATCAAACCAGAGGTTATTATGTCCAACGCAGTTCTTGCAAAGGTGTCACCGGAGGCTGATTACGTAGTTTCATTTGAAAATTTGCGCATGACGGATGTCGATTCCGTCGGCGGAAAAAATGCATCATTAGGGGAAATGATCAGTCAATTGGCAAACGCAGGAGTGCGTGTGCCAGGCGGCTTCGCCACTACTGCCCAGGCTTTTCGGGATTTCCTGTCTTATAGCGCGAACGGCGGCCAAACGCTGGCTGACCGCATTGCGCAGCGTTTATCCAGTCTGGATATCGACGATGTACGGGCGCTGGCACAGGCCGGCACTGAAATTCGCCAGTGGATCGTGGAAACACCTTTCCAGCCACAACTTGCAACTGAAATTCACACCTTTTATGAACAACTTGTAGCCGATTCCGCAAGTGAAATGTCGTTCGCCGTGCGCTCTTCGGCTACTGCAGAAGATTTGCCGGATGCCTCTTTTGCCGGCCAACAGGAAACTTTCCTGAATGTGGTCGGTATCGACAATATTCTTGAAGCAATGAAGCATGTTTTTGCATCGTTGTATAACGACCGCGCTATTTCCTACCGCGTTCACAAGGGCTTCACGCATGCGGAAGTAGCCTTGTCTGCCGGCGTGCAGCGCATGGTACGTTCCGACTTGGGCGCGGCTGGCGTGATGTTTACGCTCGATACCGAATCAGGCTTCAAGGATGTGGTTTTCATTACTTCCAGCTACGGTCTGGGCGAAACGGTGGTGCAGGGCGCGGTCAATCCGGATGAATTTTACGTCCACAAACCAATGCTGCAATTGGGTAAATCGCCTGTGATTCGCCGCAATATTGGTTCCAAGCTGCTGAAGATGGAATTTACCGGCGAAGCCAAGGCCGGACGCTCGGTGCGCACGGTCGATGTGCCGGTTGAACTGCGCAACCGCTATTCTCTGAATGACCAGGAAGTCGTGGAGCTGGCTAAATATGCAGTCATCATCGAGAACCACTATCAGCGTCCGATGGATATCGAATGGGGCAAAGATGGGCGTGATGGCAAGCTGTACATTTTGCAGGCACGTCCGGAAACAGTAAAATCGCAGCAGAAAGAAACTGATGCCCAGCAGCGTTTCCAGCTCAGAAGCACGGGTACGGTATTGGCTAGTGGCCGTGCGATCGGGCAAAAAATCGGTGCCGGTCCGGTGCGCGTGATTCTCGATTCAGCCGATATGGAACGCGTCCAACCGGGCGACGTGCTGGTCACCGACATGACCGATCCAAACTGGGAGCCGGTGATGAAGCGCGCTGCCGCCATTGTTACCAACCGCGGCGGTCGCACCTGCCACGCGGCGATCATTGCGCGTGAACTGGGCGTTCCAGCCGTAGTGGGCTGCGGCGATGCGACCGAATTGCTCAAGGAAGGTACGCTGGTCACGGTATCTTGCGCCGAGGGCGATGAAGGCAAAATCTATGACGGTTTGCTGGAAACTGAAGTTACTGAAGTGGCACGCGGCGAATTGCCGAAGATGCCAGTGAAAATCATGATGAACGTTGGCAATCCGCAACTGGCGTTTGATTTTCAATCGATCCCGAATTCCGGTGTCGGCTTGGCGCGTCTTGAGTTCATCATCAACAACAATATCGGCGTGCATCCAAAAGCAATTCTGGAATATCCGAATATCGATCCTGCATTGAAGAAAGCAGTTGAATCGGTAGCGCGCGGCCACGCGTCACCGAAAGCATTTTATGTTGATAAGCTGGCTGAAGGAATCGCCACTATCGCAGCGGCTTTCTGGCCGAAACCGGTGATCGTACGCATGTCCGACTTCAAGTCGAATGAGTATAAAAAACTCATCGGCGGTTCGCGCTACGAGCCTGACGAAGAAAATCCAATGCTGGGCTTTCGTGGCGCTGCGCGCTATCTGGCCGACGATTTCGCTGAAGCATTTGAAATGGAATGCCTGGCAATGAAACGGGTCCGTAACGAAATGGGCTTGACCAACGTCGAGATCATGATTCCGTTCGTGCGCACACTGGGACAAGCCGAGAAAGTAATTGGCCTGCTGGGCAAAAATGGCCTCAAGCGCGGTCAGGATGGCTTGCGTGTCATCATGATGTGTGAAGTGCCTTCGAATGCGATCCTTGCTGAACAATTCCTGGAACATTTTGATGGCTTTTCTATCGGCTCTAACGATTTGACCCAACTTACGCTGGGCTTGGATCGTGATTCCGGCATGGAATTATTGGCAGCTGATTTCGATGAGCGTGATCCTGCGGTGTTGGCCTTGATCTCGCAGGCTATCGCAGCCTGCCGTGCACAAGGCAAATATATCGGAATTTGCGGCCAGGGGCCATCAGACCATCCGGACTTTGCCGAGTGGCTATTGAAGCAGGGCATTGAGTCGATGTCGCTCAATCCTGATACGGTGATTGATACTTGGAAAGCGCTGGCAGCGCTTAAATAGAAATTAATTGTTGGTATAGAAACGAAAATAGAAACGCGAGCTGACCTGGTCGGCTCGCGTTTTTTTTAGCCTATGATGGTGAGGTTATATCCAAGGGACAACTGATTGCAATGAGATGTTTGTTATTTCACAATATACAAAAAGGAGCAGCGAATGCATGACTGGATGATCTGGTTTGGTATGGCGGGCATCCTCGTTATTGCCGAAATATTTACTGGCACGTTTTACTTGCTGATGATTGCCTTAGGCGCGCTGGCGGGAGGCTTCGCAGGGTTGGCCGGTTTTATTTTTTCGGTGCAAATGGTCATTGCCGCAATCGTGGGGGCCATCGTCACCTTTTTGCTACGCAAAAGCAGCTTTGGCAAACAGCGCAGGCTACCCGCAGCACGCGATCCGAATGTCAATCTCGATATCGGACAAACCGTATATGTCAAACAATGGCAGGGCAATCAAGCCCGCGCGATGTATCGGGGCGCACTGTGGGACATCGAATTGATGTCAGGCGCAGAGGCAATTACCGGCACTTTCATCATTCGAGAAATACGCGGCAGTCATTTGATTGTCGCCAATGCCGCACTATGACGCACCCACACCGTAGTACACCATAGAACACCATAAAGGACACATCATGGCTTTTGATTTCAGTAGCATTTCCATCATCCTATTTGTTCTGGCGATTATTTTTGTCGTCAAGACCATTAATGTCGTGCCGCAACAGAATGCCTGGGTAGTCGAGCGTTTTGGTAAATACCACGCTACGCTAGTGCCCGGCCTGAACATCGTTTTGCCGTTTATTGATCGCATCGCCTACAAGCATTCGCTCAAGGAAATCCCGCTGGATGTGCCTAGCCAGGTGTGCATCACCAAGGACAACACGCAACTTGAGGTCGATGGCATTCTGTATTTTCAGGTGACCGACCCGATGCGCGCTTCGTATGGTTCGTCAAATTACATTTACGCGGTGTCGCAACTGGCGCAAACCACCCTGCGCAGCGTGATTGGCAAGATGGAACTGGACAAGACCTTCGAAGAGCGGAGCCATATCAATCAAAGCATTGTCAACTCAATCGATGAATCGGCTGCGAACTGGGGTGTGAAGGTATTACGCTATGAGATCAAGGATTTGACGCCGCCCAAGGAAATTTTGCATTCGATGCAGGCGCAAATTACCGCCGAGCGCGAAAAACGGGCATTGATTGCCGCTTCCGAAGGCCGCAAGCAGGAGCAGATCAATATCGCCACCGGTGAGCGCGAAGCATCGATTGCCAAGTCGGAAGGCGAAAAACAAGCGTCGATCAATCGTGCCGAAGGTCAGGCCAAAGCGATTGTCGCTTTGGCTGAGGCAAACGCAGATGCAATTCGCCAGACCGCAGCAGCGATCCGTGAGCCGGGTGGTGCCGATGCGGTGAATCTGAAAGTGGCTGAGCAATATGTCAGCGCTTTTGCCAATCTGGCCAAGACGAATAATTCGATTATTGTTCCAGCGAATATGAGCGATATCAGCGGTTTGATTGCCAGTGCCATGCAAGTCGTGAAGTCACAGCAAAAATCTTGATAAATGGATCGGCCACCGAATCTAAGGCGGCGGCCAATTTCATTTTTTAATGCTAACGCCGATGTACTTTCATGATTTGCTGTTGCTCACGCTGCCAATCACGCGATTTCTCTGTGTCGCGCTTGTCGTGTTGCTTCTTGCCTTTGGCCAGTCCGATTTCACACTTGATTCGCCCCCGCACGAAATGCAGGTTGATTGGCACCAGAGTGTAGCCGGAGCGATCAACTTTGCTGATGAGCTTGCTGATTTCGGCTGCATGGAGCAATAGTTTGCGGGTACGCAAGGCTTCCGGATGAACGTGGGTGGAGGCACTCAACATTGCGCTTATATGGGCGCCAAACAGGAATATCTCTCCATCGCGCGCTATCACATAGGCTTCCTTGAGCTGAACCCGGCCGGCGCGTATAGACTTGACTTCCCAGCCATGCAGGGCAACACCGGCTTCAAAACGGTCCTCGATAAAGTAGTCATGGAAAGCTTTTCTGTTGTCAACTATGGTCATGTGATGGGGCAATAAGTGGAGTCGGTTAGAATTCGTCTAATTTTACCAAACGGTTGATATGCGATGGCAGTAGTTCATAAATCAGTAATTGTAGGTTATAGCGCCGAGCAGATGTTTGCTCTGGTTGACAAGGTAGAGGATTATCCGCGCTTTTTGCCCTGGTGCGGCGGCACGGAGGTGCGTGATCGTACTTCCGACGGACTAATTGCAACCATCCTCATTCATTATCATGGGCTTAAGCAATCCTTTACAACAGAGAATACGAATATTCAGCCCACGTCGATACAAATGCGCTTGCTGGAAGGTCCTTTCCGGCATTTGCAGGGATCATGGGTGTTCAAGCCGTTGCGCGAAGATGCGTGCAAAATCGAATTCGACTTGGAATATGAATTTTCCAGCCGGATTCTGGATAAACTCATCGGTCCGGTATTCGGCATGATCGCTAACAGTTTCGTCGAATCATTTTGCAAAAGGGCGGAGGTCGCGTATGGAGGATAAGACCTTCGGCAATGCGCAAATACAGGTGGAGGTGTGCTACGCCAAACCTGAAATTCAGCTATTGCGCGTCCTCAGCGTGCCGCCCGGCACGACTGTGCAGGCAGCAATCGTGCAAAGCGGAATCTTGGATGATATGCCGGAAATCGACTTAACGTCTTGCCGCGTCGGCATTTACGCCAAACTCAAGACCTTGGATGCGGTTTTGCGGGACGGCGACCGGATCGAGATTTACCGGCCGCTTATAGCTGACCCGAAAGAGTCGCGGCGCCGCCGTGCCGATAAAACACTGCATAACACTGGATATTAGTTCCTGCTTGTAATGATGCCTGCCAGCGTTATTTGCATTCGCTGAGAATTCTCTTGATGTCGCGCAATTCCTGGGCGCGGTTTACGTCGCTCAGATAGGCGCGCTGGCCGTCTTTTCCCTGCTGCGAAATGCGCTGGCCAGATTCAAGCGCATTTTGATAAGCACTGGCGCGCTCGCAATTTTTGTTCTTGTCGGCGGTGCGTTGGGCATCATCAGCTGCTTTCTTATCTTTTCCAAATTGTTCCAAACGGCGTTTTTGAAAATCAGCATTTTTTTCGGCAGTTGTTAGCGGCAGCTGCGCTTTTCCTGCCGCCGCCACATTCTCGCTCCCGGTCGCAACATCGGGGGCCCGCGCCTCCGGTACCGGACCGACAGATTTCAGAATGCGCTTGTTTGGCACTGTCGCTGGCGGCGGCATGTCGGAATACTGTTTTATACCTTTATCGTCGAGCCACACATATTGGGCAATTGCATGGGGCGACAGGAGGCCAATGAGCAGGCTGGCAATCGTCGATGTGGTGATGCGCTTGAGATACAAGTAGTTCATTGTCAGCCTTTGCTGATTCGCGCAACCAAAGAAGGTCGCTGTGGTGGTTTTATGCCACAGAGAATGCGGATTCTCGTGCCAATTTAGGTTCCCGATTGATGCCTGATAGCTTTTCAAAAAATATTTCCAAGAAAAAATATACTATACAGAAATTCGAATAGACCATCACCTCCCGCCGCTAGCGTTGGTTTTTTCATGAAAAACGCTTTTAAAATGGATTTCTGTATAATCCTGTTTTGCGCCAATAGGAATTAAGATGCGTTTACTTCAAAAAGCACTCACATTCGATGACGTGCTGCTCGTGCCGGCTTACTCAAACATCCTTCCCAAAGACACCTCTTTGAGAACGCGCTTTACGCGCAATATTACGTTGAACATGCCGCTGGCTTCTGCCGCAATGGACACCGTGACAGAATCCCGGTTGGCGATTGCGATGGCGCAAGAGGGCGGCATCGGCATTATCCACAAGAACATGACCGCAGCCGAACAAGCGCGCGAAGTTGCCAAAGTCAAGCGTTTCGAGTCGGGCGTGTTGCGTGATCCGATTACCATTCCGCCGACCATGCGCATTCGCGATGTGATTGCGCTGTCATTACAGCATGGCATCAGCGGTTTCCCTGTAGTGGATGGCAAGACTGTGGTTGGCATCATTACCAACCGCGATTTGCGCTTTGAGCATGAGCTCGATGCCCAAGCTAGCGACAAGATGACTCCCCGCGAAAAGCTCGTATATGTCAAGGAAGGCGAAGACCTGGTAGAAGCCAAGCGCCTGATGAACAAGCATCGCCTGGAACGCGTACTGGTAGTCAATGATGCATTCGAATTGCGCGGCCTGATTACTGTCAAGGATATTCAGAAAGCAACCGAGCATCCATTTGCCTCTAAAGACGAACATGGAAAGTTGCGCGTCGGTGCGGCAGTCGGAGTCGGTCCTGAAAACGAGTTGCGCATCGATTTGCTGGCCAAGGCCGGAGTTGATGTGATCGTCGTCGATACTGCGCACGGCCACTCGCAAGGTGTGCTTGACCGCGTCAAATGGGTGAAAACCCATTACCCGACGATTGATGTCATCGGCGGCAATATCGCCACTGCAGCAGCAGCCAAGGCACTGGTCGAATATGGCGCCGATGGCGTTAAAGTTGGTATCGGTCCTGGCTCAATCTGCACCACCCGTATCGTGGCCGGCGTCGGTGTGCCGCAAATCACTGCGATTGCCAATGTAAGCAAAGCGCTGCAAGGCACTGGCGTACCGTGCATTGCCGATGGCGGGATTCGCTTTTCAGGCGATATTTCCAAAGCTTTGGCGGCTGGCGCCTCCAGTGTCATGATGGGCAGCATGTTTGCTGGCACCGAAGAAGCGCCAGGAGAAGTGATTTTGTTCCAGGGCCGCAGCTACAAATCGTATCGCGGCATGGGTAGCCTGGCTGCAATGGCCGACGGCTCGGCTGACCGCTATTTCCAGGACCCGGCCAATAACCTCGACAAGCTGGTGCCGGAAGGCATCGAAGGTCGCGTTGCCTACAAGGGAAGCGTGCTGGCCATCATGTATCAACTGGTCGGCGGCATTCGTTCATCCATGGGATATTGCGGTTGCGCCACCATCGATGAGCTGCGTGAAAAAGCAGAGTTTGTCGAAATTACTTCGGCCGGGATGCGCGAATCGCATGTGCATGATGTGCAAATCACCAAGGAAGCGCCGAATTACCGCGCGGATTGAGTCTGTCCAAGCGGTTGCACCTGTCGAATTTGTGGCAGGTGCTAGTTGCGCATTTTGCTTGATCGGGAAGCTCCATGGTAATGACGCATCAAGAAAACAAGGATGATTTGAGCGAGGCACATACCGTACCGCTGGATGTCTCCGGATTCAGTATTCATCAGCAAATTTTTCGGATACGGCGCATTGGCAAGCGCTTGTTCGGCGTTGCAAACTGTTTTGTCAGCATTGTCGATTACAAGGCAGGCAGCGCCGAGTCCGAGCGCTCGATGGCAGCTATCGAAGCCGCTTTTGTCGATGGCTTGCCGGTTCCGCAGACTTGCTATGTGGCTCGCGATACCCACCTCGACGCATCGCTGGCCCAGCATCGACTGGTGGTGGGTGCGCCCTACATCCGTTTTTATGCGGCACAGCCGATCACCGATGCGCAGAACCAGATCATCGGCAGCGTGTGTCTGGTCGACTATGCGCCACGCACTTTTGATCAAGAGGACGGGTTGCTTCTGGCTGACCTGGCAACCCTATTCGAGCGTGAATTGTTGCTTAATAGCGCAAGCGCAACGCAACTCGATCTGATCAAGAAGAATCGCAATTTGAGACGGGAATCCCTGACCGATCCGCTGGTCGGCACTTGGAACCGTGCCGCCATCACACGCGCCTTATCGGCCGAAATAGTTAATTGCCGTCAGGTACAAAAACCCCTGTCCATGGTTCTCGTCGATCTGGACCATTTCAAGAAAATCAATGAAGAACACGGCCGTCCGGTCGGCGATACCTTGCTGCTCAAGGTAGTCAGCCGACTGCGTTCATGCATCCGTCCCTACGATGCGCTGGGCCGTTATGATGGCGACCGACTTATGGTGGTGTTGCCCGGCGCGTCACATCTGGTTTCGCTGGCGGTGGCAGAGCGAATGCGGTTCGCCATCATGGCGCACGTAGAAATGATCGGCGCTACCAAGCACCAATTAACAGTCAGCGCCGGCACTGTATCGACTGACACCTTTCCTGACGCAAGCTCCGAAAAATTGATTGATCATGCTGAAAAAGCCTTGATCGCAGCCAAAAAAGCAGGCCGCAATTGTGTTGTCCAGGCTAATCCTGGCGAAGCCTTTTCGTCTTCTTAATATCCTTTTTAATGTCCTTTTTGTAAAAGTATCTCCATGCATTCTAAAATTCTCATTCTTGATTTCGGCTCTCAGGTCACCCAACTGATTGCCCGCCGCGTGCGCGATTCCGGTGTTTTTTCTGAAGTTTTTCCTTACGACGTGTCGGATGAATTCGTTCGCAACTATGGTGCCGCCGGTGTAATTCTGTCGGGCGGGCCGAATTCTGTCATGGAAGGCGATACGCCGCGCGTGCCGCAGGCTGTTTTTGAACTGGGCGTTCCAGTGTTGGGCATTTGTTATGGTATGCAGACCATGGCGGCCCAACTCGGCGGTCAGGTCGAAAACGGACTGGTGCGCGAATTTGGCTACGCCGAAGTGCGGGCCCGCAGCCATACTGCCTTGCTCAATGAAATCAATGACTTCGTGACCGCCGAAGGCCACGGCATGCTCAAAGTGTGGATGAGCCATGGCGACAAGGTGATTCAGATGCCGCCCGGTTTCAAGCTGATGGCATCGACTGACAGCTGCCCGATTGCAGCGATGGCCGATGAAGAACGCCACTTCTACGCATTGCAGTTTCATCCGGAAGTCACGCATACCCTGCAGGGCAAGGCCATCATCGGTCGTTTCGTCCATGAAATTTGCGGCTGCAAGTCCGACTGGAACATGCCCGACTACATTGCCGAAGCAGTCGCCACCATCCGAGAGCAAGTCGGGCAGGACGAAGTCATCCTGGGGCTTTCCGGTGGCGTCGACAGCAGCGTGGCTGCGGCGCTGATTCATCGCGCTATCGGCGACAAACTAACCTGTGTCTTTGTCGACCACGGCTTGCTGCGCCTGGATGAAGGCAAAATGGTGATGAACATGTTCGGCAAGAATCTTGGCGTGAAAGTGATTCATGTCGATGCCACAGCAGAGTTCATGGGCGCGCTGGTAGGCGTCTCCGACCCGGAAGCCAAGCGCAAGATCATCGGACGTGAATTTATTGAAGTGTTCCAGGCCGAGTCCGGCAAGTTGCAAAGCGCCAAATGGTTGGCCCAGGGCACCATCTATCCGGACGTGATCGAAAGCGCCGGCAAGGGCAAAAAAGGCCACACCATTAAGAGCCACCACAATGTCGGCGGCTTGCCCGACACGATGAATCTAAAATTGCTGGAACCCTTGCGCGAACTGTTCAAAGATGAAGTGCGAGAGCTGGGTGTCGCACTCGGTCTGCCGCACGACATGGTGTATCGTCATCCGTTTCCAGGCCCCGGCCTGGGCGTGCGCATTCTGGGTGAAGTGAAAAAAGAATTCGCTGATCTACTGCGTCGCGCCGATGCTATTTTTATTGAGGAATTGCGCAACACCGTCGATGAAATTAGCGGCAAGAACTGGTATGCACTGACTAGCCAGGCTTTTGCGGTGTTCCTGCCGGTGAAATCGGTCGGCGTGATGGGCGATGGCCGTACCTATGAATACGTGGTGGCGTTACGCGCAGTACAAACGCAGGATTTCATGACTGCAGACTGGGCACATTTGCCGCATGCATTGTTGGGCAAGGTTTCAAACCGCATCATCAATGAAGTGCGCGGCATCAATCGTGTGGTATATGACATCTCCGGCAAGCCGCCGGCGACCATCGAGTGGGAATGATTTCTGGTTTGGCAACGTAGCGCAGAGACTAGCAGTAAATTTTTATAAGCCCCTGATTTCAAGGGGCTTTTTTTAATTTATATGGCAGTGTTTGGCAAGGTCTGGCAGGGCCAAGCATGATTTATTGATGGTGCAGCAGTTGGTACAGCCTGGGTCTGATACTATTTACGTGCGTCGATACCATTGTCGAAATTATGCTACGATGATGGTATCAATCATACTTAAGTAGTTGATTTTAAAGAGAAAAAATAGACAAAAAGTGGATTTCATAATGCTGGTATCAAGTTGGAGTTTGACCATGCTGACTGACACAAAACTGAAAAATCTCAAGCCAAATGACAAGGCGTGCAAGCTGGCCGACCGGGATGGACTTTACGTTACAGTCCTGACCACGGGTACGGTGTCTTTTCGGTACAACTACCGCATTAACGGGCGCCAGGAGACGCTTGTTCTCGGGCGTTACGGAGCAGGCGGATTGACACTGCTGGAGGCTAGAAAAAAGCTCGACGAGGCAAAGAGGGGGCTTGCGTCTGGGAATTCTCCAGCAAGACAGAAGGCGCGCGACAAGCAGAAAGTGAAACAGGCTGACGCATTTGGTGACTGGGCCGAGCTCTGGCTGAAAAAGCACAAGATGGCAGAGTCGACCCGAGATATGCGGCGGTCTGTCTATGAGCGCGATCTGGAGGGGCCCTTTGCGCGGCTCATGATGTGGGAAATTACACACGAAGACCTGCGTCGACTGTGTGACAAGATCGTCGAGCGTGGGGCGCCGGCAACGGCGGTGCATGTTCGCGAGATTGCCCTTATGGTGTATCGCTATGCCAATGAGCGCGGCCATAAGTATGATAATCCGGCAGACCTGGTGCGCCCTTGCTCAATTGCAGTCTTCCAGCCAAAGGATCGGTCCCTGACACCGGAAGAAATCAAACTGCTTTATGTGTATCTCGAGCATGTTTCGACGGCACCTACAATCAGGCTGGCGGTCAAGCTGCTGCTGCTGCTGACAATGCTACGCAAGTCAGAACTGGTCGAGGCGGAATGGGATGAAATCAACTTTACTGCGGCGCTGTGGACTATTCCGGCCCAACGAATGAAACGGCGCAACCCGCACAACGTCTATCTATCGCGTCAAGCGCTGGATATTTTTGTTGCACTGAAGACATGTGCTGGTGGATCTCGCTATGTCCTGCCATCGCGTTACGATCCGGATATTCATATGAGCAAAGCAACGCTGAATCAGGTCACCAAGCTGGCTTTCAAGGCGGCGCAGAAGGCAGGAAAGTCCTTGGGTGATTTTTCTCCGCATGATTTGAGGCGGACATCTTCAACGCTGTTGCACGAAGCTGGTTACAACACCGATTGGATAGAGAAATGTCTGGCACATGAACAAAAAGGAGTTCGCGCTGTGTAAGTAATCATGCGTAACTTATTTCAAATAAGTTCGCCGTATCCTTGAAAAATTTCGCTGACTTCATGCAACAGGTTTTCCCTTGTCCAAGTGGTAAATTTTCGCCAATGGTACTTGGCCTGTTTCCACAAGATTTCGATCGGATTAAGCTCAGGACTGTACGGTGTCAGATATACCAG
>JBGSTZ010000033.1:0-4491 GCA_041736255.1 Burkholderiaceae bacterium | reverse complement strand
GATGCGAAACGGAGCTGTTCTGAAGTAGAATTCATGTCGGGCAAGGTTCTGTTCGTGTTGATGAGTGTGTTTCTCAATAACTCACATTTTATCAATCACTTACGGCATTCTTGCCCTTTTTTATGCAATATTCAGGCTAGTCTGTGAACAGGTGCAGCAGGCCCCCTCGACTCATCAAACGATTTTAGCTCGCATGGAATACGATTCCAAATCGGCGGCCGTTATTTCATTCGATGCGACCAACTTGTAATGCCGTTCGTCAACGATTTTAAGGGAACCGTCTTCGATAGTCAGTTCGAATAGCGCTATACGCTGGTCGGACATGAATTGCGCCGATATTGCCCGACAAATCAATCCTGGAAATTTTTCCTCACAGCATGCAATATCTTGCTGAGTTTGTACAATGCCCAATTGATCGTTGCCGCCTTTAGCTTGGACCGGAATAATGAACTGCCTTCCATATCGATCCAGTGCAACGTAGATTTCGTCGATTTCGATCTGACCATGACCGTTAACAGTCGTGCGCAAATGATTCTGAAGCGAATAGGCTGTCACGCCCAGAAACAAATCGATAAGTCGGCTATAACGAATCTTCGCTAGCAACGCTTGCTCGTCGTTCAAAGTGTAGGCGCTGATAATTTCCGGCGTCGAATCCGGCACCTTTATCGTAACCAATTCTTCGCGTGGCACGATTCGATTGAACTTTACTTGTTTGAAACGATATATCGCCCTGCCGGCTGCTTCGATGATCCATTCTAAATCCTTGTCGGCAGTCTCGACGACAGAGGCGGGAAGCTTCACACGGTAGCGAAACGAATAAATAACGTCGCCTAAATTTTTAGGAAGTTTGATATTCAATTCAGTTGCGACATGTTCGAGCTCTTCACGTTGGAACTCGAACGAGGTGATTCCAACGGCATAATGGCGTTTGAAAATTTGGCTGATCAATATCGAATAGCGGTTTTCGGCCTTAACCACCGTTCACCTCGCTCTCCGTCGACGCGATCAAACTCGGTTTGCGTAGCCGCTGTGCAATAACATTGCTGGAGACTTCAAAATACCGTGCTGCATCTTTCATATTAAACCTGAGCAATTTTTCTTCTCCAAGTTCCAGAATGATTTTCGGCTTCATTGGTTTGACGTTCAACATTTTGACAATTTCCGATGCGACGGCTCGACCCAATAATGGCGGTACAGAGTTGCCGATCTGACGGAACCCGTGCCATTTTGTTATATGAAAGCGAAACCAATCTGGATAGGAGTGCAAGCGAGCGGCTTCGCGTACAGTGATTACGCGAGCATAGGTCGGATGAATTGGTCGCGGCGAAGTGAACGCACCGCGAGCGCTGTCGGTTCCCGCGCGCAAAGTGTTGCATATGCCGTCCAGGGGAAGCTTTCGAAACCGACTGATTTTTTCAGTTTCCCCGGGTGCCGTTTGCAAAAATCGCCGTTGTGATAGTTCCGTGTGGGCGGTCCGAAGACTGGACGTCAGTAAATCCCGATCAAATTTACGGGGATAACTGAAGTCGGCCGGATCGGCAACGATGCCACGTAAACATTGTGCGTATGGTGCTTCCGTCACGAATGAGAATCGTACATTGTCCGACGTTTCAAGTTGCTGAAAATCGTCCGCATTGGGCAAATCCGAAATAGCCTCCGAAACCGTAACGCGCTTCGTCGGCATAGGATAGTTCGGCAAAGTTTGATCGCGACGCGCACCTATAAGAAATAGGCGGCGACGATCTTGCGGCACGCCGTAATCGGCGGCATTCAAAACTTTATAATCGGTCAAAACGTCGTAACCGGCCTCCTCGAGCGCATCCATGATCTCTCTCAGAAATTGCTGGTGCTTTCCTACCGTCAGCCCTTTGACGTTTTCGAAGACACAGTATTTTGGATTCAATTCTTTGACTAGCCGTACATAATGAAATACAAGTTGATTGCGCGGATCGTCGAGCGCACGTTTTCCCATCATAGAAAAACCTTGGCAAGGCGCCCCGCCGAAAACGACGTCGATGTCACGCTTGCCAAGCCCAGCGGATGCACGTATCTGATCGCCGCTGATATCGATGACGCTGGCGCAGATCGCTTTCGAATTCGGAAAATTGTATTCGTGCGTAGAACAATGGATCGGGTCGATCTCGACTGCCGCTGCGACGTCGAATCCAGCTTGTTCGAAGCCGAGAGACAGACCACCCGCCCCCGCGAATAAATCTATACCCACTAGGCGATGTGTTTTTGCGCTTTTACTTTTCAAAGAAGTCATGCAAAGTCCGTTTCAGTTGCTCTATATTTTTTAGCTCGCATTGCCATACAACGAGAACTTTCCAGCCAGCATCTTTCAATTTTTGCTGAATTTCATAATCACGTTCTCGGTTTCGAATAAATTTTTTCGTCCAAAATTGCGTGTTAGTTTTAGGAATTTTCGCGTATAGACATCCCTCGTGCCCATGCCAAAAGCAGCCATGAATGAAAATAATTTTACGTCGCGAAGAAAAAACCAAATCCGGTTTTCCGGGCAAGCGCTTGTCGTGAAGACGATAGCGATATCCCATCCCGAACACCAAACGTCGAGTTATCCATTCTGGCGTTGTGTTTTTCGACTTCACTTGACTCATGAGCCAGCTTCTACGGTCGGGCGTAAGACCATCCATATTGCATTTTACATGTGGTAATTTGGCATGGGGAAAACGTTTGCAGCCACTCGTTGTTGACGAGCTACTTGGCCATTGTTTCAGTGCTCATCAATTTTTGCGAGCATTATTTCTTAAGTGGGATTATCTCGTTTTTCGCGAATGCGGCTGAAAGCCGCCGCAGCAATCTCCCACAGTCACGCAGCCAGTTGACCTGTCCAGATTCGATATGCCAGGAATGGTGTGATGTGAGACTTTCTGGCAGACGTTGCTAAGCATAAGCCGCTACCTCGTTAAGACGCAGTAAATGCCATTGCTTAGAAAGGGGTTTACTCATGCCGCAGCGCTTCAATCGGGTCCAGTTGCGCGGCGCGGCGGGCGGGAAAATAGCCGAACAGCACACCAATCCCGGCCGAGAACAGGAACGACAGAATGTTGACGGATGAATTGAACACGTAAGGCACCTGCATCAGTTGCGCCAGCCCGATTGAAGCAACGGTAGCCAGCACGATGCCGATGATACCGCCGAGGGTGGACAGCACCACGGCCTCGATCAGAAATTGCAGCAATACTTCACGCTCCAGCGCACCGATAGCCAGACGCAAGCCGATTTCGCGGGTGCGCTCGGTGACGCTGACCAGCATGATATTCATGATGCCGATCCCGCCCACCAGCAAGCTCACCGCAGCCACCGCGCCGAGCAGCGTGGTCATCACTTTAGTGGTACCGGACAGGGTTTCGGCCAACTGCTTGGTATCAAGCACATTGAAATTATCGTCATCGGCTTCAGCCAGTTTGCGCCGCTCGCGCAGCAACTGCGTCAGGCTGGACGTCAAGCGCGCGCTGTCAGTGCCGTCTTTCATGGAAACCAGTAGCGTGGCAACCCGCTGGTTGCCGGTCACGCGCCGCTGCAGCGTATGCAGCGGCACTAACACCACGTCATCCTGATCATTGCCCATCGCGCCCTGGCCCTTGGCGGCCAGCACACCCACTATGTCGCAAGAGAATTGCTTGACGCGCAATTGCTCCCCCAGCGCACCGCGGGAATCGAACAACTCGCGTCGCACCGTCTCGCCAATGATGCACACCGCGCTACCCGCTCGCAATTCGCCGGGCTCGAACTGGCGTCCTGTAGCCAGCTTCCAGTTGCTAGTCTGAAACCAGTCATTGGTGCTGCCGGTAACGGTGGTGTTCCAGTTGCGCCCATTGGCGACTACGGTTGCGCTGGCACGCCCTTCGGGAGCCACTGCCTGCACGCCACCGATCTGAGATGCGATCGCTTCAGCATCGGATTCCTTGAATGCGGATGCGCCGCCACCGCCACCACCAAACATATGGCGTTGTCCGGGGCGCACCATCAGCAAGTTTGTGCCCAGACTGGAAATTTGATTTTGCACCGCCAAGGTAGCGCCATTGCCCAGCGTTACCATCGTGATCACGGCACTGACGCCAATCACTATGCCCAGGATCGTCAGAAAGGAGCGCAGCAGGTTGCGGCGGATCGAGCGCAGCGCCAGCAGTAAAGTATTGAGCAGCATTATCGTTCTCCTGCAACCGCTGGCGGCAAGTCAAGTCCGACCGGATGCGGATTGCTGACATCGCTGTCGAGCATGCCGTCGACAAAGTGCACCATGCGCTTCGCGTACATTGCCATATCGTGTTCGTGCGTGACCATAAGCACGGTGATGCCCTGATCCTGATTCAGCCGCCAGAGTAGTTCCATGATCTCGCGGCTGCGCTGGGTGTCGAGGTTGCCGGTCGGCTCGTCAGCCAGCAATACCGCCGGCTCGGTGACGATGGCGCGGGCGATGGCGACCCGCTGCTGCTGCCCGCCGGAAAGCTCCGTGGGCAAGTGCCG
>JBGSTZ010000157.1:0-15716 GCA_041736255.1 Burkholderiaceae bacterium | reverse complement strand
GGTGGACGCGTTGAAGCAGACGAAACAAGGCGACCGCGAGCTTTTGGGTCTTGAAAGTGTTTTTTGCGTTTTATGCTGCTTTTTTTGATGCGAAAATTCCTGATCCTTTGGGGATTCAGGTGCCGAATGTCTAAACTTGAGATGCTTGACACACTCGAACATTATTCCATTTCCGATATCAAGAAATTCGCACAGATTGCAAAAAATCAGCTCAATCTTTAAAGTGAGTCAGAACTTGTGTAGATGCCTATGCAAGCAGCGGGAGGCGCAGCAAGGGCTGCTTTACACCAACCCCTGCCGCCGCAAAGCTGCAATCTCATCCACTGGCAAGCCCAGCATCTGCTGCAATACCTGATCGGTATGCTGACCCAGCGTCGGCGGCGCCTGCATCGCCACTGTCGCGTCGCCGGAAAATCGCACCGGATGCCGCACTTGCGGCACGCTGCCGGCAGTGGGATGCGGTACATCGACCCGCATTTCGCGCGCTTGCACTTGCGGGTCGGTGAACACTTGCGCCAGATTATTGATCGGGCCGCACGGTACGCCGACCGCTTCCAGCGCTTCTGCCAATTGCGGCCCGCGCCACGCTTGCAGCGCTGCGGTAATCAGCGGCAACAGTAGTTCGCGATGCTTGACGCGTGCCGGATTGCTGGCGAAGCGTTCGTCCGCGCTCCATTCCGGCCGGCCCAGCACCCGGCACAGGCTGGCGAACTGGCCATCGTTGCCGACCGCAATCACGATTTGCCCGTCGCCGGTCTCGAACGCCTGATACGGCACGATGTTCGGATGCGCATTGCCCCAGCGCTGCGGTACGCTGCCGCCGACCAGGTAATTCATGCCGACATTGGCCAGCATCGCCACCTGCACATCGAGCAGCGCGACGTCGATGTAGCGGCCCAAACCGGTGCTGGCGCGGTTCGCCAGCGCTGCCAGAATCGCTGTGCTGGCATACATGCCGGTCATCACGTCGACCACCGCGACGCCGACTTTTTGCGGGCCGCCGCCGGGCAACGCATCGCGCTCGCCGGTAATGCTCATCAATCCGCCGACAGCCTGGATCGCAAAATCGTAACCGGGCCGCGACGCATATGGGCCGGTCTGGCCGAAGCCGGTGATCGAGCAGTAAATCAGGCGCGGATTGAGCACCTTCAGCGAATCGTAATCCAGCCCGTATTTCTGCAGGCTGCCGACTTTGTAATTCTCGATCAGCACATCGGCTTGCGCCACCAGTTGACGCAGCAATGCCGCGCCTTCCGGCTTGGAGAAATCGAGCGTGACCGATTGCTTGCCGCGATTGGCCGACAGGAAATAAGCCGCTTCGCTTGTCAGGTTACCGTCGGCATCTTTCGCAAACGGCGGCCCCCAGTGGCGGGTATCGTCGCCGACACCCGGCTTTTCGATCTTGATTATGGTCGCGCCGTAATCAGCCAGGATTTGGGTGCACCACGGCCCTGCCAGCACACGGCTCAGGTCCAGCACCTTGATGTCGGGAAGCAGGCTCATCGGATTAACCCTTTCAATGCGATCAGGAAAACGCCGGGATGCCGGTAATCGCGCGCCCCAGAATCAGCGCATGGACGTCGTGCGTACCTTCATAGGTATTCACCACTTCCAAATTCACCATATGCCGGATTACGCCGTACTCGTCGGAGATGCCGTTGCCGCCCAGCATATCGCGCGCCATGCGGGCGATATCGAGCGACTTGCCGCAAGAATTGCGCTTCATGATCGAGGTGATGTCGGTTGCTGCGATGCCTTCATCCTTCATCCGACCCAGGCGCAGGCAACCCTGCAAGCCGAGCGATATTTCAGTCATCATGTCGGCCAGCTTTTTCTGGATCAATTGATTGGCGGCCAGCGGACGCCCGAACTGCTTGCGGTCCAGCACGTATTGACGGGCACGATGGAAGCAATCTTCGGCTGCGCCGAGTGCGCCCCAGGCGATGCCGTAACGGGCGGAATTCAGGCAGGTGAAGGGGCCTTTCAAGCCGCGCACATCCGGGAAGGCGCTTTCTTCCGGACAGAACACTTCGTCCATCACGATTTCGCCGGTGATCGAGGCGCGCAGGCCGAATTTGCCGTGGATTGCAGGGGCAGTCAGACCTTTCATGCCTTTTTCCAGCACGAAACCGCGAATCTCGCCTGCATCGTCCTTGGCCCAGACCACGAACACGTCGGCGATCGGCGAGTTGGAAATCCACATTTTACTGCCGGAAACGCTGTAACCGCCCGGCACTTTCTTGGCGCGGGTAATCATCGAACCGGGGTCGGAACCATGGTTCGGCTCGGTCAGGCCGAAGCAGCCGATCCATTCGCCGGTCGCCAGTTTGGGCAGAAATTTCTGCTTTTGCGCTTCGGTGCCGAATTCATAAATCGGCACCATCACCAATGAAGATTGCACGCTCATCATCGAACGGTAGCCGGAATCGACCCGTTCGACTTCGCGCGCGATCAGGCCGTAGCTGACGTAATTCAGGCCGGGGCCGCCGTATTGTTCCGGAATCGTCGGTCCCAGCAGGCCGAGTTCGCCCATTTCGCGGAAAATCCTGGGATCGGTTTGCTCGTTGCGAAATGCTTCCAGCACGCGTGGTTGCAGTTTGTCCTGGCTGTAGGCATGAGCGGCGTCGCGCACCATGCGTTCCTCGTCGCTCAATTGCTGGTCTAGTAAAAGAGGGTCGTCCCAATGAAAGCGTGTTTTTTGGCTCATTTTATTTTCCCGGTAAATTTGGTAGTGATGCAGGCCACTGTACGAGAATGACTGGCCGTATGCAAACGCGTAATATGCATCAACTTGTGCGCTTTACGCACGCGTCGTCCGATTTTTCAATTACCAACAGTGTTCAATATGCGCAGAAAAATCCCCAATACCAAAGCACTGATGGCTTTTGAAGCGGCTGCCAGACACCAGAGTTTTACCCAAGCGGCGCTGGAATTGAGCCAGACGCAAAGTGCAATTTGTCGGCAAATTGCCAGTCTGGAAGAATTTTTAGGCATGCCCCTATTTCATCGCACTAAGCGCGGCGTGACGCTGACGGAAGCCGGCACCACTTACAGCCGCCAAGTGGCGCTGCGGCTGGACGCAATCGAGCGCGATACGCTGGAACTAATGGCGCGGCGCGGGCTGGGCGGCAATTTGGAGCTGGCCATCGTGCCGACTTTTGCCTCCAAGTGGCTGATGCCCCGGGTGGCACAATTCCATCAGGCGCATCCGGATATTTCGATTAATCTGAGTACCAGCACGCGGCCGTTCCTGTTCAACGAAACCGTCTTCGATGCGGCAATTTATTGCGGCGACGGCAACTGGCCGGGGACTGAAGCGTGTTTTCTGATGCAGGAAGATATCGTTCCGGTCTGCAGTCCGGGCCTGATCGCGCCGCGCAAAAAGCTGACGCCGAAACAGGTGCAAGAATACCCGTTGCTACAGCAAACCACGCGTCCGTATGCGTGGCATAGTTGGTTTGAATCGTTCGATTTGCAAGTGGAACACGACATGACCGGGCCGCGCTATGAATTGTTTTCGATGCTCACGCAGGCCGCGCTGCACGACATGGGGATCGCGCTGATTCCGCGCTTTCTGGTCGAATCAGAATTAGAAAGCGGGCAACTGATCATTCCTGCCGACCAGTATTTCGTCAACAACAAATCATATTATCTGGTCTACCCGGAAAAAAAAGCCGAAAGCGCAGTCCTGAAACATTTCCGCGACTGGCTGGAAAATGAGGCGAAATCTTATCGCCAGGGAATTGGCCAGAATTGATGCCGGGAGGTGATTATCCGCGGCGTTGCTGGCGCTCTTCCTTCAGCATTTTGGCCTTGATGCGGTTGCGCTTGAGCGGCGACAGATACTCGACGAATACCTTGCCTTTGAGGTGATCCATTTCATGCTGGATGCAGACCGCCAGCAAGCCATCGGCGCTGACCTCGAATGATTTGCCATCGGCGTCCAGCGCCCGCACCTTGACTTGCGCCGGGCGTTCGACGCCATCATAGATGCCAGGCACGGACAGGCAGCCTTCGTCGTATAGCTTGGTTTCGCTGCTGAACCAGAGAATTTCCGGATTGATGAATACCTGCAAATCGTCTTGCGTATCCGAGGTGTCAATCACCACCAATTGTTGATGGACGTCGACTTGGGATGCGGCCAGGCCAACGCCGGGAGCTTCGTACATGGTTTCAGCCATGTCCGCGATCAGTTTTTTCAGGCGCGCATCAAACACGGTCACCGGTTTGGCGATCTTGTGCAGGCGCGGATCGGGATATAGCAGGATATTTAATAGTGGCATACGATTTTTACAAAACGGCAACGCAGTACCGAAAAGGATTTTCTCTTGCTAGTTCAAGGTTTTATGGGCAGAATTTGATTCAATTTGGCAAGTATTGCCGTGATTCCACTTATATGCACACATCATTTATGCTTCTGTGTTCGACTAAAATCGACACCAACGCATCGACTCGTATTCATTACAAGATACTCCGCACGCATTGGATAACACTGTGAAAAATTTTAGCACAATCGCTCTGAAATTGACCGCTGCCCCTATTTTTGCAGCCTTGGCTTTACTCTTCGCGCCCAATGCGCAGGCGGCTTCCTGCGAATTTCTGCCGAACGCACCGGATCAGCATGCCGTGGTGCGCGGCGATACGCTATGGGATATTTCCGGAAAATTTTTGCAACATCCGTGGTGCTGGCCGCAAGTATGGGGTTTGAACCGCGATCAGATTCGTGATCCGCATTGGATTTATCCAGGCCAGATCGTGTATTTTGACCGTGCCACCGGCCGCTTGCGGCTGGGAACACGTGCCGCGCTTGGCGGCTCGCCGAACGTGCGCCTGTTGCCCGGAATTCGCACTGAACGACTCGATACGGATGCCGTACCGACCATTGCAGCCAGCATCATTGAGCCATTTTTATCGCAACCATTGGTCATCGAAGAAGAGCAATTCAACGGTACTCCTCGGATTGTCGCCGCCCAGGAAGGCCGCGTTTTCCTTGGTAAAAACGACAAAGCGTATGTCACCGGCGATCTGCAGGGCGGCACCTCGTTCCAGGCATTCCGGCCGGGCACGCCCTTAAAAGACCCGGAAACCAAAGCCGTCCTCGGCTATGAAGCGGTGTATCTGGGCACGCTCAAATTGCAACGCGCCGCCAGCGCCGCAAATGAAGCGCACACGTTTACCGTGATTTCGTCCAAGCAAGAAATGGGCGTCGGCGACCGCCTGTTGCCGGTGCCGCCCACGCCGATCCTGAATTATGTGCCGCATGCGCCGGAAAACCCGATTGCGGCACGCATCGTTTCCATCTACGGCGGCGTAACGCATGCCGGACAGAATCAGGTGGTGTCGATCAATCGCGGCAAAAACGAGGGCATCGATATCGGCACTGTGCTTGAATTGTCGCGCTTTGGCCAACTCATCCGGGACCCGGCCGACAAGCGCAAGTCCATCAAACTGCCGGATGAACAATACGGTTCGCTGTTCATTTTCCGGGTATTCAACAAAATTTCGTATGGCTTGATCATGCAAGTCACCGACGCGGTCCAGGTCGGCGATGTTGTCAAGTCGCCCGAGTAATCAACATCAACTCCGCGATGACAGACACTGCGCGACCGGAAGAACTGGCACTCTGGATACGGCTGGAACAAACGCCGGGCGTCGGTCCCGAAACCGCGCGCAAGCTGCTGGCCGCCTTCGGTTTGCCCGAGAACATTTTTTCGAGCAGCTTGTCGGCCTTGCAAAATGTGGTGTCCCAGCGGGTTGCGCATGCGCTGCTGGCACCGACGTCCGACGCGACTCTGGCTCTGATTGACAAGACGCTGGCCTGGAGCACGCAAGACTGCAATCACGTGTTCACGCTGGCAGATGACGGCTATCCGCCGGCGCTGCTGAATATTCCAGACCCGCCGCTGATGCTGTACGTAAAAGGACGGCCCAAACTGTTGCTGGCACCAGCAATGGCAGTGGTCGGCAGTCGCAATGCCACCGCACAAGGAATTGCCAACGCCAATCAATTCTCGCAAGCGCTGAGCCAGGCGGGTCTTACCATCATTTCCGGCATGGCGCTGGGAATCGACACCGCCGCCCACCAAGGCGGCCTGCGCGGCGTCGGCTCGACCGTGGCCGTCATCGGCACCGGCGCCGATATCGTCTATCCGGCACGCAACCGCAGCCTGGCGCACCAGATCGCCGATGCGGGTTGCATCGTCAGCGAATATCCGCTCGGCATGCCGGCCATCGCCGCCAACTTCCCGCGCCGCAACCGCATCATTTCAGGACTGGCGCGCGGCGTGCTGGTGATCGAGGCGGCGCTGCAATCGGGTTCGCTGATCACCGCCCGCATGGCAGCCGAACAGAACCGCGAGGTATTCGCGATCCCGGGCTCGATCCATTCCCCACTGTCCAAAGGCTGCCATTTGCTGATCAAGCAAGGCGCAAAACTGGTCGAGTCGGCGCAAGACATACTGGAAGAGTTGCGAGATTTTAATCCGGCGCCTGTTACAGCAGCATCAGGTACGGCAGGCGCTGCCAGCCCGGAAAAAGTCAGCGCCAACCCGAAAGACCCGCTCGCCAGCCGCTTGCTGATCGCGATGGGTTTCGATCCGGTGCCGGTAGATGTGCTGGCAGAACGTAGCGGCTTCGACATCGCCACTCTCAGCACCCACCTGCTGATGCTCGAACTCGACGGGCTGGTGGAACGACTGCCGGATGGCGCGTACCGACGGTTGGGTTAACACAAGTCTAATTTTGTCATGCAGGTCGAGGCATCTCATGTGCGGTTTACATACCGTCTTGAAACAACCGGACTCCACCTCCGTGGAGTAGGTTGATTTCAATCAATAAATCCAATTAAATCAATGACTTACAAGAAACTTTTAGTACATTGTTGATTGTTAAACAAAATCATGCGTTGTACTCTGATGGCTCAGTTTTATTAAAAACACGGGTACGCAAGTGCGCTGCGATCAAACATTATCAGAAAGGACTGGCAGCACGCTTTAAAGGGTGGAGAGAGGGTGAAATCATCTTTAGGAACCGCTTAAGTGCCTGTAAAAATGAGAGGGGCAGGAAAATGCTGAACGCCTTGACTTCCACACGGCGAGTCCAACCAGTCTTGGTTTTGCGATTATTCAATGCTGTCAAGCAGGCATGTCCTTACGTAGATTTACTCATTAGTGACAGCATTCAGCTGATCGAGAAACCGACACTCAGCACTGCCTATGATGCGATACACAATGGCTGTCGTGCTGGCCTGATTATCATTATGGAAGAGCAGGATTTGCAGCAAATTGATGCGTATGAAAAATTGCTGAACCTTAATGAAATTAAATGGGTGGGCCTGTTTCCGCATACATTGATTTCCTTGCCCTCGATCAGAAAATTCATTAGCGAACACTTGTTCGATTTCCTGACCATGCCGGCCGATATCGGACACATCGTTCTCACCCTGCGGCACGCATGGGGCATGGCTTTTGTGCATGATGCATACAAGCAATCCGCCGATGCGGTTTCTACCGCCAAACTGAATGCCACCATGGTAGGCAAGACCGTGCCGATGCAGCGTCTCGCCAGGCAAATCATGAAAGTGGCAAGAACCGATGCACCGGTACTGATTTCAGGACCGTCCGGCTCCGGCAAAGAGCTTGCAGCGCTGGCGATCCATCATCAATCTTCTCGCAAAAACGGCCCATTTGTGGCGGTTAATTGCGGCGCAATCCCGGCAACGTTATTCCAATCTGAATTGTTCGGTTATGAAAAGGGCGCTTTTACCGGTGCCAGTCAGCGCAAGATAGGCCGCATTGAAGCGGCACAAGGTGGCACCCTGTTTCTTGATGAAATCGGCGACATGCCGTTTGACATGCAGGTCAATCTGCTGCGTTTTCTGCAAGAAAAAACTATCGAGCGCGTCGGTGGCACTGCATCCCTGATGGTTGATGTACGCGTCATCGCTGCGACCCATGTTGACCTGGAGGAATCTGTCAAATCCGGACGTTTTCGCGAGGATTTGTACTACCGCATCAATGTTATCTATATCACCACGCCGCGCTTGATGGAGTGCATAGAAGATATAGAAGACCTGGCATTGCATTTTTTCCGGAAATTCTCACAGGCACACAATAAACGCCTGCGCGGATTTTCCAAAAAAGCAATGGAAGCAATGCTGCTGCATGATTGGCCCGGCAATGTGCGCGAATTGATCAATCGCATCCAGCGCGCGGTGGTTATGGCGGAAGGGCGCTTCATCAAGCCCGAGGACCTCGGGTTTCAGGCCGGCGATATGCCGCAGGATCTGATGTCACTGGAGCATGCACGCGCCACCGCCGAGAAAGAAACCATACAGCGTGCATTGGCTCAGGTTCGCCATCAAATATCCAGTGCGGCCAAGTTGCTGGGAATTTCACGGATGACGCTGTACCGGTTACTCGAAAAGTACCAGATTCGCGGCACAGGCGTCGACAATGGGAATGAAAACAATGGGAATGAGATTAAAGCGACTACGAATACCCCTTTGCAAAAAATCAAATCAAGTCAAACATGATCTCAGCCCCTTACCTGACAACGCTAACAGCGCTTATTTTCCAGGGAAAGGGTTTGATTTTTCACAATATTATAAAAAATCGCTTCTGTACTATCCCAATACGGGAGGCAAAATCCCCTCTATTTTGGGAGTGCTAGGGGCTTGTGTTTGTACTCGAAGATTACTCGCATAACGACAGGTCTTAAGGGGATTATCCATGACACAAAAACTACGGTACGCAGGTTATGCAGGGTGCTCCGCAATGCTGCTGATGGGTGCATTCGCCTATGCAGAACCGGTGACCGACTCGAAAGAGGCGCTTGCAGCCAGGCTGGAGTCGATGAAACAACAGTTGGCGGAACAGAGGGAATTGCTTGAATCCTTGAAACGTACCGTGGCAGAACAAAAAACCAGCCTCAGCGAAGTACAACGTTCCGTAGGCATCAACGTATTGGCCACGCAGCGCGGTGCCGGGAAAGCGGGAGAACCGGACCAGTTGACGTTGGCCCAGGCCGAAGCGCCAAACCCAACACCGGTAGGGCAGGCACCAGAGCGCGACAGCCGGCCGCCCGAAGTCGCCCCGATTTTCGAGCAGCCTGGCGTGCTGACACCCAAAGGGAAATACGTGCTGGAACCGTCGTTGCAGTACGGCTATTCTTCCAGCAACCGGGTGGCCCTGGTCGGCTACACCGTTATTCCTGCGCTGCTGATTGGCTTGGTGGACGTGCGCGAAGTCAAGCGCAACACCTTCACTGCGGCATTGTCGGGACGCTTCGGCATCACTAACCGCCTCGAACTGGAAGCCAGAGTGCCTTATGTTTACCGTTCGGATTCCACGGTTAGTCGCGAAATTAATGTTGGCGCTGCAAACGAGAGGGTGTTCGATGCCAGCGGCAAGTCGATTGGTGATATTGAACTGGGCGCACGCTATCAGTTGAATGAGGGCGGCGTCGACAAGCCTTTTTTCGTCGGCGGCTTGCGCTTCAAGTCACGCACCGGCAAAGACCCGTTTGAGGTGGTGACAGATTGCAACCTGAGATGTGAGGAAATTGAAGATGGTACCGGCTTGCCAACGGAATTGCCGACCGGTTCCGGCTTTTATTCGCTGCAGCCCAGCCTGACTGCGTTGTTCCCGTCGGACCCGGCGGTCTTCTTCGGCAGCGTCAGCTATCTGCACAACTTCAAGCGAACCAATGTCAGCCGCAGAGTCCGGGGCGGTGAAGAGCAGATATTGGGCAGCATCGAGCCGGGTGACGTGTTCGGCTTCAATTTCGGTATGGGACTGGCGCTGAATGAAAAATCTTCGTTCAGCATCGGTTACGACCATAACTCGGTAGGCCGGACCAAACAGAATGGCAACACGGTAGCAGGATCCGTCCGGACCCAGCTTGCCACCCTGCTGCTCGGATACTCCTACCGTTTGAATGATAAAACCTCGCTCAGCGTTTCGGTGGGTGCCGGCCTGACGCGGGACACCCCCGACGTGTCGCTGACGGTCAGACTGCCGATGACATTTTAAAGAAGATGGCCTCGGGTTTTCAGGACGCCAGCGTTAGTCAGCTCCGACATATTTTTACAGTGCGTGTCTTGACTTGGTGTCCTGAATGACCGATTCGTAGTGCTGATGTAAATGAACGAATGATTCAAAATACCAGAAGCCTGCCGAACGAATAGAGCGGCATAAAGATCGCGGGCAACTTTTGAATCCTTCTATCTAGCGGCATCTACAAGCTTTGCCATATAAAGATCGGTACAAAACGAGTAAATTCGATGAAATACTCATTTCGCCTGGATTCAACCGGGCCACCAACGAAGCTCAACGCCAACTGGGGTTTACCCCTGAATCTGCAGGTCTGTCGCAAGTGCAGCGCACTTAACCACAAGTCGGCAACCCAATGCACCAAGTGTAGTCAGCCATTATCCGAGCCTGTCATTGGAGCCGGAAATCCGGTGGCTTCTGCTCCTGCGGCAGTCGCTGAGCACCTTGACCTCAGCCAAAACAAGACGGCCGCAGCCGCAATACCAACACAAGCACCGATACAAGAACCAATCTCAGACGCCACTCCGCAATCACCAGCCAATACGGCCAATTCAGCCAATTCAGCCTATGCAGCCGCATCCCAGTCCGCGCCCGCAGCGGCCGGTCCAACACCGGACACGCTGATGGCCCATAGACAGTTCGTTGTGAGCAACGAACAGAAATGGCTGCGTCTGGCATGGGGAGCAGTATTGCTCCTGATCCTCCTGGCGGCTACCGGTTTGCTGATTTATTCATTGCAACCACCGCCCTCCACATCTTCCGATGCTGCGAAAGACGCCAATAATTATGAAAGCGCGAATGACGGGGCGATGCCGGCCCCCGAGCCTGCACAGCAAAGTGCCGATACAAGGACCTCAACAGAGACAACTGTCATCGAAAACAGCGTTACCCAGCCTGCAGCACAGCAGGACAGTATTCGCACTGTACCGCCAGCACCGGTAACACCCGTAATACCCGTAATACCCGTAATACCAGCCCCCGTAACACCGGAGTCACAACAACAAGAGTCTGCCGCACCTGTCAATGTGCCATGTTCAGAAGCAGCACGAGCCTTGGCACTGTGTGATGAAAATGCAAATTAGATAGAAGGGAAGTGTCATGAGAAAGTTAAATTCGATCCTCTGTTTGTTCCTCTTGCTCCCCACGCTGGCCCTTGCCCGTGCGGAGTACAAGATCGTAACTGCATCCGAACGCGGTACTTATATCCAGATTGGCCGCGACCTTGCGAAGTGGGTTGCTGACCCGGCGGAGATCGGTCTGGAAGTACTACCTTCCAAAGGCTCGGCAGAAAACGTGCAACGGCTGCGCTATGAACCCGGCGTCAAATTTGCCTTGGTGCAGTCCGATGTGTATCAAGGCCTGCTCGACCAGGCAAAAACGGGGAACAAAGCTGCTGGCCAGATCATCCGCCGCTTGCGTGTGATCATGCCACTATACGACGAGGAAATTTACTTTGTTACGCGAGCCGATTCGCCGCTTAACTTCATCCATGAAATGAAGGGTAAAAAAATCAATGTGGGTCCGGTGGGCAGCGGCACCGCCCTGTCCGCGACGACAATGTACAAACTGATGTTTGGCCAGAATTTGCCTGATGCAAATGCGAGCTACCTCTCCAACGAAGATGCGCTGGTCAAGCTCGCTTCCGATAAAACGCTGGATGTGGTGATTATTGTCGCCGGCCAGCCAGCCAAACTGTTTGCAGACATGAAGCCGGAAGCACGCAAATTCATAAAATTGCTCCGCCTTGATGAGAAGGCCCCCGAAATCGTGCGCGCGACTACAACCTATTTTCCTGCTGCCATACGCAGCACCAGCTATCCCAACTGGATCACTGAAGATATCCCGACACTGACGGTCAAGGCATTTCTGGTCACCTATGATTACAATTTGAAGCATACCAAAGGTTATCTGAACGATTTTGCAGAATCGCTGTGCCGTAATTTCGACAATCTACAAAATCTTGGACACCCGAAATGGAAGCAGGTCAAAATGGAATTGCCGCCATTGGGCACGGGCTGGGCCTATTACCCGCCCATGGAACGAACATTACGTGCCTGCGTTGCACGTCGCGCCGTAGCCGCCAAGTCTGCAGCGCCGTCACCGGTAGTCAAAGAATGTAGCCAGCAAGAGAAGGTGTTGGGGCTTTGCGGGTTATGAACTGTCATCGGAAATTGGACTGGGGCCGATACCGGAAAAGCAACCAGTACCTGCAGCAATTAGGTAGACCGCGTTAGACCGGCCTATGGCTGGTAATAAACAGGACGGGGTTTCAATCCTAGTTGGTTTTAGATTGAATTACCGTCTTTTCATCGGATTCCCAATGAATTCCCCAGCGCGTCGCTCAGTGTGGCTTGCGCATTGATACCTTTTAGAACACTCAGACTGTTGACGGTGGTATTGATGACGGTCAGGCTCTTGATGCTTTGGTTGTTCAAGGTATTCTGAATCACAGTGGCAGCAACTGTTTGCGGCAACGTGGCTGGCTCGAAAGTATTGCCGGGACCGTTTTGAACCAGATTCACGCTGGCGCCAGTTATGCTGCTGATCTTGGCCTGTTCGCTGCTCAAACTGGCCTGTTGGCTGTTTATCTTGGCTTGTTCGCTAGTGAGTCTGGCTTGTTCACTGCTGATCCTTACCTGTTCGCTCAGTCCGGCCTGGGCCGCTGCCACCTCGACCGCCCCAACTCCAGTCGGACTTGCATTAACTCTAGCCTGGTCTGCGGTAAGTTTTGCCTGGTCTGCAGTAAGTCTGGCTTGTTCTGCCACTATCTTGGCTTGATCTACTGCCAGTATGGTTTGGTTCGCTGTGATCCTGGCCTGGTCTGTTGCCAGCTTGCTGACATCCGGTATGTTGAAACTCATACTGGTAGTCAAGTTGCCGTTGATATAGACCGCCCGCTCGATACCAAAGGAAACCATCAATCCTGCCCCGGTATCGAAACCGCCGCGCATTGCATCGAGACTGTCGTTATTAACGGCAAGCCATTCGTGTGTTGGACTTTGCTTATTGCTTTGGCCTTTATCTTCAGCGGCAGGGTCCGATTGCGTCAATCGGGTCAGTTTGCTGGGCAAGGCTTTCGACCTTGCTACTGGAACAAATGTGCTCACAGGCGCATTGTCTGCCGTAATCGGCGCATCTCCGTTCTCCGATGCGACCAAGGATTTGGTGGCTTCATGGGGGTCCAGCGCAAACTGCGCTGAGCGTCTTTCGTCTATCGCAATTAATGTGGCGCTTATGGCATCTACCGCATTGTCTGGTGATGCACTTTCTGCACTTTCCGCAATTTCAATAATTACTGTCGATCCGGCCAGCTTACCCGGATCGGCTTCCCTCTTGGCCAGGATCACATCCGACCGGGGCATGTCATTGTTGGGGTGCATCGGTGGTACGGGTTCGCTTTCTTTGCGCTCTTTGATTTCATCGCGATTTGGCAAAGCGAGGAACAATTTTTCAAATTGATCGTTGTTGTATTGCGTGGATTGCGGATGCGTCGGCAACTCTGGCAGGGTTGCCGACGCAAACCTGTTCGCCGCATCTGTCACTGGCCCCGCATCGTGTCTTGTCACTCTATTGTGGGCCTGTGCAACGCCGATACAAGACACGCCGGCACCAATCAGAGCACAGAGAGTAGCAAGTTTTTTAGGTGTATTTGGCTTCATATATTCCCCGATACCCCGTCAAAAATCACTTGGACCAAACTTCGGCAGCGTCACATTCGCCAGACCATCACGATTGAAGCCTGCAGTCAAGGGGGCTCTCGGTGCAACGCGCCAATCTGCGGCATCGTTGAATTTCACCCGTTCCTGTTTATTGTGGATCACGAACAGGAGCTTATTTATCCAGATCGATTCGAAAGTGTTGCGGGAAATCGCCCGCGTTCCATTGGAAGGGTCGCCGATGAGAATTCGCCCGTCACGCAAGCCCTTGATAACCACAAAATGGTGATACCCCTTTTCCGAAATCAAGACGATGGCCGGCAAATTTGTCTCGACCAATTTTTGCAATGGCAGTTCGTATCCATCGGCCTTGAAACCATGCGCTTCAAGAAAGAGCTTCATATCCAGCAGGGAGAAACCTTCCTTCTGGATTTTTTGCCGGTCACCGCGCGCAAACATTTCCTCGAATACAGCCTGTTCGGACACAGGATAATCGTATTGGTGTGTGAGCAAGGTGGCAATGGCCGCTGAGCCGCAACTAAAATCGTATTGCTGCCGCATTGTCGCTTTGAAACGTGCCTCTTTCAGGCTGGTAACAGGGATCGCATATTTGCCGCCCATGCCGGCTAGCTCCATCGTGCCAGCGCGTACGGGACCGGTCGCCAAGGCGATGCTTGCCGCAATCAGAGCAATCAGAGTTTTCATCAGATTTGCTCCAAGAAACCTCGGCCTTCAGGTCGGGGAGTGAAAGGAGCGGAAGCCGAAAGCTTCCTTTCTGTGGCGCTTGAAAACATGCTGACCTCCTTAAGAGTGGCGTATATTAGGGGTATGAAACGCACAAATATATATCTGACCGACCCCTCCGTTGAGCGACTTAAAGCACTGTCAAAACAGACCGGGCTTTCCGTTGCAGAACTGATTCGTCGCGCCATTGATGATTTCCTGAAAAAGAAAAAATGATTCTTGTCTACAGATACCGTGTGAAGTCGTTGAACGGATTGCTGAATAAGCAAACCCGGGCCTGCAACTTCGTCTGGAATTTCTGTAACGACCGACAAAAGGATGCTTTGCGCTTTGGTCGGCGTTGGCATACCGGCTTCGACTTGAACAAGCTCACGACTGGCTCTAGCCGCGAACTTGGTTTGCATTCCGGCACCGTCAATGCGGTGTGCGAGCAATACGCCCAATCGCGCTCGCAAAAGAAGCGACCCTATCTGCGCTACCGCAGCGCCAAGAAGTCGCTGGG
This sequence comes from Burkholderiaceae bacterium, assembly GCA_041736255.1. GTDB lineage: Bacteria > Pseudomonadota > Gammaproteobacteria > Burkholderiales > Burkholderiaceae_D > AVCC01. The sequence continues at coordinate 762 of JBGSTZ010000157.1, read as the reverse complement.
CTGGGTGCCTCTCAAGGGCCGTGAATTGAAGCGCGAAGGCGAGGCGTTCCGCTTCGCGGGCAACACCTTTCGCGTGTTCCATAGTCGCGCCCTGCCGGAAGACAAGATTAAGGATGGCACCAACTTTTCCAGAGATCGGAAAGGAAACTGGTTTCTCAATATCGTGATTGATGTAGTGGCTGTTGCCATTGGCGCGCGAATGCCAGTGCGCGGCGTTGGCATTGACCTTGGCTTGAAAGATTTTGCTATTTTCTCGACGGGCGAAAAGATCGAGGCGCAGCGCATTTATCGCGGCGCAGAACAGGCGTTGGCTGGTGCGCAAAGGGCGCACAAGAAACGCCGTGTCAAGGCGATTCACACCCAGGTAGCGAATCGCAGAAACGATTTTCACCACAAGCTCTCGGCGCGTCTCGTGCGGGAGTTTGACTATATTGCCGTAGGAAATGTTAATGCGTCCGGACTTGCCAAAACCACCATGGCGAAGTCGGTGTTGGACGCAGGGTGGAGTTCTTTCAGAAATCAACTGGCGTACAAGGCTGTTAAGCATGGCGCATGGTATGAGGAAGTGAACGAACGGTTTACCACGCAGACCTGTTCTGATTGCGGTCCGGTCAGTGGCCCGAAAGGGCTTGAAGGACTCGTAATAAGAGAATGGAAATGCAGTGATTGCGGTTGTGTGCATGATCGTGACCAAAATGCTGCATTAAATATTCTCCGTCGCGGACGTGCGACGCTAGCGGTAGGAATCCCCGTTCTTTAGGG
>JBGSTZ010000108.1:0-56093 GCA_041736255.1 Burkholderiaceae bacterium | reverse complement strand
TCGGCGCGCCTCACCGTTCGACCTCGGCTTTGCGCTCGGGCCGCGGCTGAACGCGGCCGGACGGCTGGCCGACATGTCGCTCGGGATCGAATGCCTGACCACCGACGACGAAGGCCGGGCCTGGGCGATTGCGCAGCAGCTCAATGAAATCAATGTCGAGCGGCGCGCGATCGAAGCCGAGATGCAGGACGCCGCGCTGCTGCATCTGGACGATTTCGCGCCGCAGGACAGTAGCACCATCACGGTGTTCGACGAAAGCTGGCATCAGGGCGTGATCGGCATCGTCGCCTCGCGCTTGAAGGACAAGTTCTACCGCCCGACCATCACTTTCGCGCCCGGCGGCGCGGGCTTGATCAAGGGTTCCGGGCGCTCGATACCGGGTTTCCATTTGCGCGATGCGCTTGATCTGGTGTCCAAGCAGGCGCCGACCCTGATCGAAAAATTCGGCGGCCATGCGATGGCGGCGGGCCTGACGATCCGCGCCGATGCGTTGCCAGCATTCTCGAAAGCGTTCGAGGCGGTCGGCCAATCCTGGCTCGGCGCGCATCAACTGGAGCGCATCATCGAGACCGACGGCGCGCTGGAAGACGCGTATTTCAGCATCCAGTTCATCGAGGTCATGGATGCCCAGGTATGGGGGCAAGGTTTTGCGCCGCCGCTGTTCTGCGACGAATTCCGCGTCGTCAGCCAGCGTGTGCTGAAAGAACGCCACCTGAAACTGCAACTGGAAAAAAACGGTCAACGTTATGACGCGATCTGGTTCGGCCACGCTGACGCGTTGCCGGAACGCACACGGGTTGCCTTCCGGCTCGACGCCAATGAGTACAACGGCGTAACGCGGGTGCAATTGATGGTGGAACATGCGGAAGCGGCCTGAGCGCGCAAAGCTTACTTTTATGGTGGCAATTTGATTTTTATCAGACAAGCTGCAGGCTCTTCCATTAGGCTGGAAATGTGTGAAATACGGCAGCTCGGGCCGGTTTGCGAGGTACGTCGTCCTGACTGTGGGCATTCCGTGCTTTTTTCTTTTTTAATGAGATCTAAAGATGAAACGAACCCGATTATCCGTAAGCGCAATCGTATTGGCGACCACTTTGGGCATGCTGGCAGGGTGCGAAAAGGGTGAAACACCGGTGCCTAAAATGGAGACTGCAGAGCTAATGGCACCACAAACGGAAGTCAAACCGGATACAGCAGGAGATTCCCAAAGCGAGCGCGAATCCACGCTGCAAATGGCGCGCCAGGAAATCGACCAGTTGCAAGCCAAAGTCGAAGAACTGGGAATCAAGGCAAAAGATGCCAGTGCCACTCTGAAAGAAAAAATGACGCCGGAAGTCAAGGGCTTTGAGCAAGACCTCAAAGATCTAGAGACTAAATTTGGCGCCCTCAAAGACGCCAGCGCAAGCGCTTGGGCAGACATGAAAGCTTCTTTCACTGCGTCGCTCGAAAATCTCAAGGGCTCGGTCGAGAAGTCAGTAGAGAAGCCCGACCAGAATTCGAACGCGTCTGGCAGTTCGTAATTAGCCTAAGAATATTGTAAGTTTTGCAAGTTGCGAGGCGGCATCAACGATTTAACGCACAGCGCAATCGATCTCACGCGCGGTGGTCTCGGAATAGCTTCTGATTTCGAGTTGGTATTCGGCTGGGGGAATAGTTAAAAAACCATGCCGGTTGCCTTCGTAGGAAAACTGGCCCAACTTTTGGCTCATGCCGTAACGCGTGACCATGCTGCGGGCGATTTCGATCAATTTCACCAGATCCTCTGCGGTGCCGGTGATGACGCGCTCAAAAATAAGGGCGCCGAGCCGTTCGGCAGCGCATCCCCCAGCAATACCGCATATTGTTCTCCATCTCTTGCAGCGCCATCAGGACACGGTCTTCAGTCGAAGCATCGGCCCGTATAACCGAGTGAGTCAATGCCGCGTGGATTAATACCTTGTCCATCGCATCGCTTCCCGGAGCGGCAGAAACCCAATACCAGAAATTCCATTAGCACTCACGATGGGTTTTTCCACTGTCGTGTTCTCTTGTGTTGAGAAAAACGACTCGTTTGAATATAAATACACCTATTCGATAAACGCTTGATTTGACGCAATAAGTGGTATTCATTGTACAATTGATACTGAAAATATTAATATCCAATGTACTAGCCACCACTGCCCCAGTCACTTATACTAATATTGTCAGCAAGTAATTATTAAAATTGGAGTTTGATCATTCGCAAAGCAGTGTCACTAACCGCCTGTCATCTTTAATGCTTCGGTATATATTTTTTAAGGAGGCAATATGTATAAAAAGATTTTGATTCCAACCGATGGTTCCGATTTCTCCAACACTGCCGTACAGGCAGGTGTGGAGTTTGCCCTGCAATTGAATGCCGAAGTGGTGGGAATTTACGTCGCCCCTGACTATCAGTATCCGATCTATGTGGAAATTATTCCCCCCAGTTATCCGTCTGAAGAAGAATACAAAGCATCAATGCGTCAGGCCGGAGAAAGTTACTTGGAGACAATACGAAAAGCAGCAGAAGACGCCGGTTTAAAATTTACCGGGTTAATTGAGTTTGCCGATACTCCTGCAAAAAATATTGCCCAAGCAGCCCAAGCAAATCAGTGTGATCTGATTTTTATGGGCTCTCACGGACGTGGTGGATGGGGGCAACTTATCCTTGGCAGCGTCACCTCAAAAGTTCTTTCTTTATGCAAAATTCCTGTACTGGTATATAGGTTGGGGAAATCAAGTACGGTCTGAGGAAACTGAGCATTTATGCTTACCAAATATTGTATCGCAGCATAGTTATCACATCATCACTTTTTATTATTAAGTCCGGAATGAATAGCGCTACATTCTCTACCTCTACCTCGTTCTATACAGGCTTGCGATAGAAATTGCAGTTCACTTCATTAAAGTATCCTATTTTTAAGAATGGTTAAACCGATGATACGTTTAGTCATTGCAGACGATCACACCATCATGCGCGAAGGCCTCAAACGCATTCTGGATGGGGCAGAAAATATCGAAGTCGTCGGCGAAGCCGTTAACGGCTTTGAAGTTTTGGCAAAAGTAAGGGAAGGCGGGTTTGACCTTCTATTGTTGGATCTTTCGATGCCTGGTCGCAGCGGGGTCGAACTGATCCGGCAAATCAAGACTGAAGCACCGAAACTGCCGATTCTGGTACTTACCATGCATGAAGAAGAACAATATGCCGTGCGCACGATACGGGCAGGTGCACGCGGCTACTTGACGAAAGAAAGCGCCGGCACACAATTACTCAGCGCGATTGAGAAAGTTGCGGCCGGACGCCCTTATATAAGCGCCGAAGTCGCAGAACAATTGGCGCTGGAAATCATGGAGCCACATGAAATATTGCCGCACGACCGACTATCCAATCGTGAATTTGAGGTTTTTAATCTTTTAGTACATGGAAAATCAATTACTGAGATTGCCAAATTTTTACATTTAAGCGTGAAAACCATCAGCACCCATAAAACCCACGTACAAGAGAAAATGCACATGAATTCACTTGCGCAATTAGTTCAGTATGCGGTCGCGCAAAATATTATCAACACGCCGAATCGCTGACGCCAAGAAATTCCTATTTATGTTTTTCGTGTGCGGCTGCAGATTTTGTTGCGGCTTTCTTTTCTTCCACGATGGTGTCGTTAACTTTTTCAAAATTGGTGCGAGCAACATCAATATTATGTGTTGCAAGCGTCGACGCCTCTTTCAATGCAGTGCTCCAGACATTAAACAGATCGGTCATCGGCCTTATCAAGTCGCCATTACCCTTGCCTCCAGAAATTGGTAGGGGCATAAGCTGCGCTTTACTGGCATGCTCAAAATATTGTTCCATGGTTTTTCCAATATCATTTTGCGCCTCTTGACATATCTGCAACAATTCTTTCTGAGATTTGCTAATGTAATCCGGCGCATGTGAAAGAAAGCTTGATTGCACCGAGGCAATCTGCCGCACGTCACCGCTAGTCAACAGAGCATGCGCAAACTGCATTTGCTCGTTAAATAATGCATGCGCGGTAGTAAGAACCACCTGGTCTATTTTGCCGGTGCAGGTTAATACTGTTTCTGCAAGTTGCTGGGTTACAACCAACTGGTTTTTGCAGGAATCTAACATAACGTTTTCAATGTTTGGCATGACGGTACTCCTGGAATTTAATAAAAAATCATGTGAGGCATATTGCGGCAATCAATGAGCCTGCCTGTCAAATGAAAGAATATTTTTATACTTGCAGTGGAATCGTAGTTTGAGAAATATCAAATATTGGTCTACTAACCACGTCGACTGCTGTCGAAAATATTGACATTAATCAAGCCTAGTGGGTGTGGCCCACGTTACTGTTTTTAGTTATATCCAACGTATCAACCAAGGAGTACGCCATGTCCTTCAAAACAATTCTCGTGCATGTCGACGAATCCAAACAGACAGCCGAGTGCATACGAATCGCAAGCGAAATCGCGCTGACTGAAAACGCTCATCTGATAGGCGCAGCAATGACCGGCGTATCCCGTTATTTGTATCGAGATAAGACCATAATCAACAATGATCCGGGAATGATCTCGCACATGACATTTCTCAGGGATCGCGCCAGTCGTGCGCTTCTTCAATTCGAACCGCTGGTTCAAAAAATCGGCGTCAGTTCATTTGAGCAAAGAGTCATCGATGACGAGGCTGCCGGTGGTATTTGCCTCCAGGCCCGTTACAGTGATCTGGTGGTAATTGGACAAATCGACCCGGATGCACTCTCTCCGACGGTACTGTCGGATTTCCCAGAATATGTGTTGCTCAATTCGGTCCGGCCAGTCCTAATAATTCCTTATGCAGGACAGTTTGAAAATGTCGGAAAACGTATCCTGATCGCTTGGGATGGCAGCAAGGAGGCAACACGTGCAGTAACTAATGCGATCCCGCTACTGAAACGGGCCGAGATCGCCCACGTCGTGATATTCAACAATGACGACAAAAACGATATTCACGGCGATCAACCCGGCGCTGATATTGCGCTGTACTTGGCACGGCACGGCGTAAAGGTCGAAGTGTCAGTAGAAGCTAGCAACATCGATATTGGCAACAGCCTATTGTCGCTAGCCAGCGACATGCATGTAGACTTGATTGTGATGGGCGGTTACGGCCATTCGCGCTTCCGTGAAACAATACTGGGCGGCGCCACCCGCACCATGATGCAAACAATGACTGTGCCGGTTCTGATGTCGCATTAGCTTGCACCCGCTTATATCTGATAATCAACCCGCATGCGCCCCTGCAGCAGCTTTACTTGTCGCAATGACTCGACCAATACTCTTTGGTCAATTTCATTCAAGGCATACGGATTGATCCGGTTGGGATCATCGTGACTGCCTGCCGAACGGTTTAGCTGACCGCGTATGCGAATGGTCTGAATAAAATGAAAGGCTGCGACATCAGCCTCGATTGCCTCTGGTTTTCGCCCCGCCTTGGCACCGCCCAATAACAAACGCTGCGCAGTATTGGTGGCGCGTACGCCATACGCCAGAGAAAAGATACGGCCGATATCAACGAACAGCCGAGCAGCACGTTTTTTCAGGTCGATGGTTCCACCGAACTTTCCGCCATCGGTGGAAAAGCGCGACAACAGGCCCAATGGAACGGTAGTTTGTAGCGCATTTTTAGCCATTAGATGCAGGAATACGGGATTTTCCCGGCATAACGCAAACAGGGTATCGCGCAGGGATTCCGCAAGCGCAGCTTCCCCGTATAGGGGGCGCAAATCGAAGAAAATACTTGCGTGCAGCAATGCTTGCGGGGCAGGCTCGCAAATCCAAGTAGCAAATCGGGTTTTCCATTCGTCCAGAGTAAGACACCACTCAGGATTGCGCGCCATGATGTTGCCCTCACACAAAGGAAAACCGCACGCATCCAGACCGACATTAACGTTAGATGCAAACTGCAGCAAGGTATTGCGCAGCGCCGTGACTGCAGCTGCATCGGCACCAGGCGGCGGCACAAAAATGATGCCATTGTCCTGGTCGGTTGAAAATGTCTGCTCTTGGCGCCCTTCGGAGCCAAAAGCCAGCCAGCAATAACGCGCTTCCTGGCTTCTCTGCCCCCCCTCTTCGTGCAGCTTTGGCTCGCCGACAATATTCATTAATTGCACCAGCACCCGGTCGTTGAGCGAGGAAACGAGCGCCGTAATCTGCTCAGAGCTCATGCCGTAACGAAATAGACCGCTACAGGTGGTGCGAATGCTATCGACTGCAGTGCGCAGTTCTGCAATAGAGGTTGCGTGCTCAATCGGTGCTTCCAAATGACCGAAACCGATACGCTGAAGCACAAATAAATTGCGTTCCGAAACGACTCCCATCAGCGCGCCATCGTCTGCGACAACCGGCATGTGACGAATCGAGCGGCTGGCCATTTCAAGCGCCGCTTCCGCCACTGAGCTAGTCATCGGCAAACATACCGGCTCTGGCGTCATGACGGTGCTGACCGGTCGAGACAAATCCAGACCAGGCGCAAGTACCCGGCGCAGCGTGTCGGACTCGGTCAGAATACCGGCCACACGGCCGGACTCAGTCACGACCACTGATCCCACCTTGTGTTTCGCCATGAGTGCGACCGCCTGCTGAACGCTATCGGATATATCGACGGTCAATGGGCTGTGCTTGATCAGACTGCTTAAAGGCTGAAACTTGATCTGTGTGGCGATTCGGTTGGATTCTATATCGGCCGCGATATTGTGCATCATGCGCTCGTGATGACGCCAGCACTGGGAGATTGCCCAGCCCATCACTGCTGGCTCTTTTAGCAAATCAGCAATGCAAGGTGCCGCCAGCGACCAGCACACGCAATCCTCGGCAGCAGTATAAATCTCGACCAACTCGCGCACCGGCAGGGCGAGATCGAGCGGCAGCAGGATGCCAGGGCCAAGCAGGTCGCCGGCACCATTTTCCAACGAAGGACTGCGCACCGATACCTGCCCTTGGCGAATAATCAGGATGCTCCGCTGCCCGCCCTGAAGCTGTGAATCAAAAATTGCCGCACCTGCGGCAAAAGACACCGGCTGAGCCGCCTCGAATATCTCTTTCAATCGCTCCGGCGACAAGGCGGAAAACGGTTCGAAATCTGCCATTCTGGCAAGCTCATTATCTGTCGGAGTGGATTTAGTCTGGCGCATAGGAGTGGCCCGCACATGAATGATTAAAAAATATTCTTTTATAAAAAAAGAAAATAGAGTGGAGTATATATAATAATAGTCAATTTACTGCTTATATTTAAATACTATAAATAATTACACATAATAGTATAAAGAATTTTTCCAGCCCGAATCAGACTCTGGCATACGCAATTCTATCTGCGCTTTGTTGTCGCACAGTACCATCACCATACATCAATCTAATGTATCGATGATTGCGCACAAAGTAAGTGTGAAGTAAGTAATTCAAGATAGCCTGACTAAGTAGAACATAAGTTTAGTGACGATTTAAAATATTTCTTTGCATTAAATAGCGCCAGACGAATCAATATTTTTCTGACTCTATGTTTTTTCCAGTTCAACCCAGCACATTGACAACGCAACTATAGGAGATTTCAAAAATGGAAGATGATCTTGTTCAAAAACTAAAATCCAATCCCAGTTACCAAAAACTGGTTTCGACACGTTCGAGTTATGGCTGGACCCTGACCTGGATCATGATGATTGTGTATTACGGCTTCATCTTGCTTATCGCATTCGACAAGGAACTACTTTCCACCAGAATGGGGGCAGGCGTTATGACTTGGGGCATGCCAATCGGGCTTTTCGTGATTGTTTTTACCGTTGTCATTACAGGCATCTACGTTCGGCGCGCCAATGATGAATTTGACACCCTAACCGCTCAAATCCGTAAAGAGGTTCTTTAATATGTCGAATATGAAACGTATTTTTAGTGCGCTGGCACTATTTTCGCTGGCGGGTGTAGCTTATGCTGCCGGCGCAGATCTCGGCCAAGCTGTAAAACAGCCGACCAACTGGACGGCAATTTCCATGTTTGGCGCGTTTGTTATATTTACCCTGTTCATTACCAAATGGGCAGCTGCCAAGACCAAGTCTGCGTCTGATTTTTACACTGCAGGCGGCGGCATTACCGGCTTTCAGAATGGCTTGGCTATTGCCGGCGACTATATGTCCGCCGCGTCTTTTCTGGGTATTTCGGCTGCTGTATACCTGAACGGTTATGACGGCTTGATCTATTCGATCGGTTTCCTGGTCGGCTGGCCTGTCATTACCTTCTTGATGGCAGAACGGCTGCGCAACCTCGGCCGTTTCACCTTCGCCGACGTGGCAGCTTATCGCTTTTCGCAAACGCCGATCCGCGTTTTTGCCGCATCGGGCACGCTTGTGGTAGTCGCCTTTTACCTGATCGCACAAATGGTCGGTGCCGGCCAGTTGATTAAGCTGCTGTTCGGTCTGGAATACTGGATCGCAGTCGTGATCGTTGGTAGCTTGATGATGATCTATGTGTTGTTCGGCGGTATGACCGCAACTACTTGGGTACAAATCATCAAGGCTGTCATGCTGTTGTCAGGCGCCACTTTCATGGCCTATGTCGTGATGTCGCAATTCAATTTCAGCCCTGAAGCACTGTTTGCCAAGTCGGTTGAAATTCATGAAAAGGGCCAATCCATCATGGGGCCTGGGAATTTCATTAAGGACCCAATATCTGCCATCTCGTTTGGTATGGCTCTGATGTTTGGTACTGCTGGTCTGCCACACATTCTGATGCGTTTCTTCACTGTACCAAGTGCAAAAGAAGCACGTAAATCGGTATTTTGGGCTACGACCTGGATCGCTTACTTCTACATTTTGACTTTCATTATCGGTTTTGGCGCTATCGTTCTGGTCAGCACCAATCAGGAATTCAAGGATCTTGCTGGCAATCTGTTGGGTGGTAATAACATGGCAGCTATCCATTTGGCTAAAGCAGTGGGTGGTAACGTGTTCCTTGGCTTCATCTCGGCCGTAGCATTCGCTACTATCTTGGCTGTTGTGGCAGGCTTGACGCTGTCGGGCGCTTCGGCGGTATCGCATGATCTGTATGCAACCGTGTTCAAAAAAGGCAAGGCAGATAGCGCCAGCGAATTACGGGTATCGCGTATCACTACCATCGCCCTCGGCATCATTGCAGTGGTTCTGGGTATCGTGTTTGAAAAACAAAACATAGCCTTTATGGTATCGCTGGCTTTCGCGATTGCAGCTTCAGCTAATTTCCCTGTGTTGTTCATGTCAGTCTTGTGGAAAGATTGCACCACACGCGGCGCCACCATCGGCGGCTTTCTTGGTCTGATTACTGCTGTTGGTTTGACGGTAGTATCGAAATCGGTATGGGTTGATGTGCTAGGTAACGCAGAAGCAATATTCCCGTACACGTCACCAGCGTTATTCTCGATGACGGCAGGCTTTGTCGGTATCTGGCTGTTTTCGATTCTTGACACCAGCGATCGGGCCCGTATTGACCGCGCCGGTTACGAAGCGCAGAAAATGCGCTCGGAAACAGGTATCGGAGCTTCAGGCTCGTCTGGTCACTAATCTCTTAATGTGATGCACAAAGCCCCGGAAAGTAATTTCCGGGGCTTTTTTAATTGGCAAAAATTTGACGCTCGCCACGCTTTAGAGCAATATTAATCCCATCCAAAGTCAGGCCGCAAAGGAAATTCCATGTTCCAGCACAACCTTACCGGCCAGCGCTTTGCCGCCATATTCATCCTCGGCTGGATCCTGTTGAATTACCCGCTGTTGGCATTGTTTAACCATGCCGGCACTTGGTATGGAATTCCTATTTTATATGCTTATCTGTTTATTGTCTGGGCGCTGATTATCGGCCTGCTGGCATATGTTGCTGAAAAAATTGCGGAAAAATCGTCGCAGCCCGAGATCCATGCGAGCGCCGACACAGCCGCGACGCCGACAGTGAAAGACTGAGATGCTACAGGGCTGGGTCATCGTACTAGCGTCGTTCATCTATCTGGGCGTATTGTTTGCGATCGCTTATTACGGCGACAAACGGGCTGATGCCGGCACCAGCATCATCAACAACCCGACGATTTATGCGTTATCGCTGGCGGTGTATGCGACATCATGGACTTTCTTCGGCAGCGTCGGCCGCGCCGCCGCCAGCGGCATCGGATTTTTGCCGATCTACCTGGGTCCGACGCTGATGATCGCATTATGGCCGATGGTATTGCGCAAGATCATTCGCATCAGCAAGGCCAACCGCATCACTTCAATTGCCGACTTCATCGCTTCACGCTATGGCAAGAGTGCATTGCTGGGAGGTCTGGTAACGATCATTGCCGTAGTCGGCATCGTGCCTTATATCGCGCTCCAGTTAAAGGCCGTCTCGGCCAGCTTTACCGTGCTGCTGCACTATCCGGACATCCTGACCGGGCGCATCGAAGCGGGCCCGATATGGAGCGACACCACGCTGTATATCGCGCTGTTGCTGGCAACTTTTACCATCCTGTTCGGCACCCGCCATCTCGATGTCGCAGAGCGTCATGAAGGCATGGTGGCCGCCATCGCATTTGAATCGATCGTCAAACTGGTGGCTTTCCTGGCAGTCGGAATTTTCGTTACATTTAGCATGTACGACGGTTTTGGCGACCTGTTCCAGCAGGCCGAACTGGTTCCGCGGCTACAAAATTTACTCACTATTGGCAGCGATACCAGTAGCGTGGCTTTTGGCAGCTGGGCTTCTCTGATCCTGCTGTCGATGCTGTCATTGCTGTTTCTGCCGCGTCAGTTTCAAATCGCAGTAATTGAAAATGTCAGTGAGAGCCACCTCAATCGCGCCATCTGGCTGCTGCCGCTGTATCTGTTGATCATCAACATTTTTGTGCTGCCGATTGCTTTTGGCGGCATCATGCATTTCCCCGAAGGGGGCGTCGATGCCGACATGTTCGTGCTCGCACTGCCGATGCTGATGCAGCATCAAGGCTTGACGCTGCTGGTATTCATCGGCGGGCTGTCGGCTGCGACCGGCATGATCATCGTTGAAAGCATCGCCCTCAGTACCATGGTTTGCAACGACTTGGTAATGCCGTTGCTATTGCGCACGGCATCGTTTAAGCGCAACCGGCATGCCGACCTGAGCAAGTTTCTTCTCAACATCCGGCGCAGTGCAATTGTGCTGCTGATGATGCTGGGCTATGCGTATTTCCGCCTGGCGGGCGAAGCCTATGCGCTAGTTTCGATCGGATTGATTTCATTTGCTGCGGTGGCGCAGTTCGCACCCGCAATGCTGGGCGGAATCTACTGGAAAAACGGCACTTTGAGCGGCGCGCTAACAGGTTTAAGTGCCGGCTTTCTGCTCTGGCTGTACACACTGCTGCTGCCCTCGTTTGCACAGTCCGGCTGGCTGCCAGAAAGTTTTATCGAACTCGGCCCGTTTGGCATCGAATGGCTGAAACCGCGCCAGCTGTTCGGTTTAACCGGGCTGGATCAGGTGTCGCACGCGCTATTCTGGAGCTTGCTGGCTAATATCGGCTTGTATGTTGGCGTGTCACTCACAGGGCGTCAAAATGCCGCCGAAAAAGCCCAGGCGATTTTATTTGTAGACGCCCGCGCTGTTGGCGCCCGCGTATGGCGCGGCAGTGCGTCGGTTGAAGCATTATCCGAATTGCTGCGGCGCTTTCTGGGTGCCGCACGAGCCGATGCATTGCTGGCACAGCACAGCCTGCTGCACGATACCAAAAATCTTAAAATGGCTGATTCAGAACTGGTGCATTTCGCCGAAATTCAATTGGCCGGCACCATTGGCGCGGCTTCGGCGCGTGCCATGATTGCATCAGTGGTGGATGAAGAGCCGCTCGGGCTGGAAGAAGTCATGGCAATATTGAATGAAACTTCGCAAGTCATCGCCTACAGCCGCGAGCTAGAACAAAAATCGCATGAATTGGAACAAGCTTCAGCCGAACTTCAGGCTGCCAATGCCAGACTGACCGAACTCGACCATTTAAAAGATAATTTCATTTCAACCATAACCCATGAGCTGCGCACACCGCTCACTTCGATTCGCGCTTTCTCGGAAATACTGCGCGACAATCCAGACCTTGCAGCCGAGCGGCGCAGCGAATATCTGGATATCGTGATCAAGGAAAGCGAACGCTTAACCCGGCTGATTAACGATGTACTCGATCTTGCCAAGATCGGCTCTGACAGTGCAGAATGGAAAGTTACTGCGCTCGATCTGAAGGAGGTTATTTCCGATTCGATCAACACCATCAGCCAGGTACTGAAAGATAAAGGCATATCACTGACGCTTGAATTACCGGCGCAACCAGCCTCTATCGTGTCAGACCACGACCGTCTGATGCAAGTAATGCTTAACCTGCTGTCCAATGCAGTCAAGTTCTGCGACCAAACTCAAGGCAGCATCCACGTCAGTCTTGCAACGTCAGAGGATCAGTGGCAAGTAACAGTCCACGACAATGGCCCCGGCGTGCAAACGCAAGACCAGGAATTGATTTTCGACAGATTTCGCCAAGGCGGCGATACGCTGACCGGAAAGCCGCAAGGAACCGGGCTCGGCTTGCCGATCAGCCGGGAAATCGTGCATCATTTCGGTGGCAGGTTATGGGTAGAATCCCAGCCGGGTGAAGGCGCAAGTTTTACGTTTACATTACCAAAAGCAATAACGGAGGAGACAAAAAAATGAACCATAAAATACTCATTGCCGACGACGAACCGAACATCGTCCTCTCGCTTGAATTCCTGATGCAGCAAAGCGGCTATGAAGTTGCGACCGCACGTGACGGTGAAGAAGCAATGCAAAAAATTGTCTCTTTTCAGCCTGATCTGATGCTGCTAGACATTATGCTGCCAAAACTTAATGGCTTCGAAGTCTGTCAAAGAATACGCGAGAACAGCGAGTGGAACCGGATCAAAATCATCATGCTCTCGGCTAAGGGACGCGAAATAGAAATCAGCAAAGGAATCGCACTGGGTACCGATGCGTATATCACCAAGCCGTTTTCCACCAAGGATCTAATCGCGCAAGTACAGCATCTGTTGGTGGACGAATGAAGACAAAAATACGTTTCGGGCTAGTGCTGGCGCTGCTGTATGCAGCTTTGTTGGGGATATTCGGCCTGCTGTTTCTAATCCTGTCATCGAGCCTGGAACCGGAACAACAAGCGCAACTGAACCAGATACTGGATTCACGCATTCAGATTTTAACTGTGCTGGCGCTACTGATACTGTTAGGGCTAGGTTCCGGACTTAAGGCACTGCAGGCGCATTATGTGCGCCCGCTAGCTCAGCTAGCGGAAGATGTCGTAATAATGCTAAGCACCAATCCGGAACATCGCGCAACATCGCAAGGTGCTGCAGAAGTACGCGTACTGGCAGAAAAAATCAATACTCTTGCGACTACTTTTCAGGCACTACAACGTGACGTTCAAGCCAAAATTACGCAGGCTAATCATGCACTGGCAGAAGAAAAAAACCGGCTGGCAGTGCTGATGTCAGAATTAGCCCAAAGTGTACTGGTCTGCAATATCGAAGGCCGCATCCTGCTCTACAACACCCACGCAACTGAATTATTGGAGGCACACGGTGCAACCGGCACTACGATTGGGCTGGGGCGCTCCATTTTTGGTGTGATTGAGCGCGACCTGATAGTGCATGCTTTAGAACAAATTCAGCATCAGCGCCAGCAAGCGGCCGATCCATCGGTACAGACCGTTTCCGACTTTGTTGCCACCTTGGCCAATGGCCGGTTGGTGCGCGCACACATGGCTGCGGTGCTTGATAGCAACAATGCACTAGACGGCTTTGTGCTAACACTGGAAGATATTACCCGCAACGTAGCCGCAGAAAGCCAGCGCGACGCATTGCTGCAATCGCTTACCCAGGACACGCGTGCAGCGTTAGCCAACATCCGCGCAGCGCTGGAAACAATGCAGCAATTCCCCGATATGAGTAGCGAAAAAAGAAGCCAGTTCACCGCGGTAATAGATGATGAATCGCAGCGCCTGGCACGCCAGATCAATCAGGCTGAACAAGGCCAGGCGGATTGTCAAAACGAAGGCTGGCAGTTAGAGCAGATGCGTGGCGTTGATCTGATTGCGCTGTTGCGACGGCGCATCGAAACACCCGACCTGCGCATTGACAGCAGCGACACAATCGATCCAGCGCTGTGGCTTAAGATAGATAGCTATGCACTCACGCAATCACTCGCGTATCTGGCGCATTGCCTCTCAAGTCAATGCAACGTCAGCACGCTGCATTTAGATCTGCAGCGTACCGAACGCCTAGCCCATTTGGATCTGGCATGGCGTGGCGCACCGGTGGCCGCAGAAACCTTGCGTTTATGGGAGAACACGCCACTCCAGACCGGTACAACCAACCCGTTGCTCACCTTAAACGCGGTGATTGCCGGACAAGGTGGCGAAGTGGTTTACCTGTTTGACTTGGCACGGCAAACCTCATGCTACCGCTTGCTATTGCCACTGGCGGCAGAGCGGCCTGCGCTCGATATTCGCATTAACACATCCACGCGCCCGGAATTTTACGACTTTAATTTATTCCAGCAAGCAGGCCAAACTGCAGAGCTTGACCAGCAAATGCTGTCACAACTTAGCTACACGGTGTTCGACACTGAAACCACTGGGTTGCAGCCAACGGCAGGCGATGAAATTATCTCGATAGGCGCACTACACATCGTTAATGGGCGCTTGCTCTCGCATGAAAACCTGGATCAGCTCATACAGCCAGGCCGTAAGCTCAGTGCAGAATCTATCGCCATCCATGGTATCACCGACGCCATGCTGATCGGGCAACCGGTGATAGGAAAAGTGCTGCCGCAATTCCATCGCTTTGCGCTGGACACCATTCTGGTGGCGCACAACGCAGCATTCGACATGCGTTTTTTACAGATGCTGGAGACGCGAACCGGCATCAGCTTCACCCAGCCGGTACTCGACACCCTGCTGCTATCGCAAGTCATTCATCCGCACCAGGAAATGCACACTTTGGAAGCAATCGCAAACCGTCTGGGAGTAGATGTTGTCGGACGCCACACCGCATTGGGGGACGCCATCGTCACAGCCGAAGTTCTGCTCAAGATGGTTCCCTTACTGGCCGAAAAAGGCATCTTCACCCTCAAGCAAGCACGCGACGCAGCACAGCTGACGCCCTATGCACGCATCCACTATTAGCAATAAGAATAAATATATACTTCTATTTGTATATTTTTAATCGCAATGAATATATGCGGGAAAAACCGAAAATACGCATATACTCCCTGAATTTATATTAATTTTAGCGTGCAGTCCAGCTAATGGTATTTATCAAACTACAGGGTCGATTTCAAATCCTGTAATTCCACAGAAACTCGCACGAGATATTTCTGCGATTTTATCTGTGCAGAAATTTAATACATTGGTGTCACACAAAATATGGCAGGCATATCGGTCATGTCGTAATGCCACAACCCGAACAGGCCGATACCGATCAACACTGCGGCACCGCTGCCACGCAAAATGAGTGGCAAGACTCGCTGATTGAGCCACTGGCCAATCCCTTGTGCGAACAGCAAGTAGGGCAATGCGCCCAGACCGAAAATCAGCATCAGCACAGCACCGGAAAAAACACCACCGGATAACAATGAAAATGGCAAAACGGCATAGACCAACCCGCAGGGCATGCAACCCCATGTCATGCCGACTAAGAAAGGGTGGCGACGCGCCTGCGCAGCCAGTGAAAACCGTATCGGCAATTTTACGTATGAAGTAATTTTTTGGCCCAAGCGATCAAGCAGCAGCACACCCGGCGCATAACCGACCAAACGCAGCCCAAGCCAGATTAATGCCAAATTACCGAGAATGAACATAGTTATTTGCACCGGCAGATACGGCTTGAAAAGCAGGCCGGCAGCACCCAGTGCTCCAACTATGCCACCGAGTACGCCATAAGTACTGATACGCCCGGCATGCAGCAGCGCTGACATGCGCCATGCTTTACCCGGCGCATCTGATTGCTGCAGTTTAATAGGTATGACTTTGCGTTCGGAAGAACCAGCAGATCCCAATAGATTTGCAATCCCTCCACACATTCCAATACAATGCGCCCCGCCAAGTAGGCCTGCTGAAAGTGCCGCAATAACTAATGGAACGGAAAGCATGTTGGGTTAATTCTATGGGAAAAGCGTGCTATGGGATGTACGCGAAATGATGTAAGAATTTGCTCTCCGTCTGACGGACGTGCTGCGTAATTTTTAATTATTTAGGATTTGTTGACAGAAAAACTGTCAGGCCGCTGGAGATGGCCCCTAATAGCCAGAACACAAAAAAACCTGATGAATAGATACCCAGATTGCTTAATTGGATTCTATCGTCCAGAAGAATCAGCTGCTCCGGATTGATCAGGCTAAACAATAGTCCGCTTCCCACGCATGCTGTCAGGAACGAAGGCCAGAAGATTAGCATCAGGATACTATGCAGAGCAATTACAGGACGTTCCGCTTCGGTACTCTTCACTTCACACCTCTTTTGCTGTACTTAATCAATTGATTGCCGTGAGTTGTAACTGAGCACGCATCGGATCGGGCCAATCGCCAGTCAATCGCCAGTCGAATCCCTCTATTTTTACATGCCAAAGCAGGCTGCCCGCTGCCTCGCTCGCAGAAGGTAGCAAATACGTCAGCTCATAATTACCCGGACTTGTCCTCTTCAAAGTACCACGGCGTACAACTTCATTTACACTAGACTGCGAACTGGATTCAGCAATGCTTAACTGTAATGAATCTGGTAGTACAACATCACTCTTTACAAGAATGGAAATACGGCCGCTGGCCTGGTCAAAATTCATAGCGGCGGACATGTTCCGATCTCGTGCATTTACATCGTGCTGGATAGTCGCATTGATCCTCAAGCCCTGCTTATAATAATCCTCAGCAACCACTTTATCGGCGCCATTAAAAGCCAGAAAAGCGGTATAAAAACCGGCTAAAATCACGATCGCCGGGCCTGAAATTACCAGCCAGACCCAAGGTTCTTTGTACCAGTGCACAATTTTAGCTTTACCTGGCTGAAGTTCAGGGTTAAGACGCGCTTCCATAATATTTCCTTAACGCGGGATCAAAAAGACAGCTTTTTCGGTTACTGAAACACTATCATCGTCATGATCTTCGACGGTAAAAGTGATTTTATTGGAGCCAGGTTCTGCGTGCTCTTCATCAACGCGAACCCGGACCGGCACTGTTGCCATGGACGCTGCCGCAACAGTAAAGCTATCATCAGTAACAATTCCTACTCCCTGAATGCCGTCAACCTCTATTTTGTATCTATGTGGAGTTTCTTCGGTATTCATTACCTGCAAGCGATACACATTAACCACCGAACCATCTTCCATGATTCTAGGCATGCCACGATCACGAATCACATCTACTTTCAGTGGAACGCGCATAACTAAAGTCAGTGCTGTAACCAATATGATTAAACCGAGAACGCCTGCATAAAGCAAAGTGCGCAGGCGCAGAACACGAGCCCAGATACCACGTTTGTCCAGATTTTCTGCTAAAGCATGCTCGGTGGTATACCGGATCAAGCCTCGAGGGTAGTTCATCTTATCCATAACCTGATCGCAAACGTCAATACAAGCCCCACAACCTATGCACTCATATTGCAAACCATTACGGATGTCTATGCCAGTAGGACATACCTGGACGCATAAAGTGCAATTAATGCAGGAGCCAAGATCGAGTGTCGAAAGGTCAGCTTGTTTGCTGCGCGAGCCGCGCGGTTCGCCGCGTTGCCCATCGTAAGTCACAGTCAAAGTGTCTTTATCAAACATCGCGCTTTGAAAACGCGCATAAGGGCACATGTATTTGCACACCTGTTCGCGCATCCAGCCTGCATTGCCGTAGGTGGCGAAACCGTAAAAGAATATCCAAAACATTTGCCATGGGCCGAGACCAAAACTGGCAACTTCTGCAACCAAGGTGCGAATCGGCGTGAAATAACCTACAAATGTGAAGCCAGTCCAAAGTGCAACCGAGATCCAGGCAACATGCTTTGCTGTTTTAAGGGCAAATTTTCGCGGTGACAGGGGCGCGTCATCTATGCGCATGCGCTTGGCGCGGTCACCCTCGATCTTGCGCTCGATCCACATGAAAATTTCCGTGTAGACGGTTTGTGGGCAAGCATATCCGCAGAAAACACGGCCCGCCACAGCCGTAAATAAGAATAGCGATAAAGCCGCAATGACCAATAAAACGGCCAGATAAATAAAATCTTGCGGCCAAAAAACCATACCAAAAATATAAAATTTGCGGGCAGCCAGATCAAAAAGCACCGCTTGGCGATCATTCCATGTGAGCCAAGGGGTCCCATAAAAAACAATTTGGGTAAACCAAACCAGAGTCCAGCGCCATGTCGAAAACCAACCGGTTAGCGACCGGGGGTAAATCTTTTTGCCTGTTTCAAAAAGAGACTGGTCAACTTCCTTGGGGCTGTACTGCTTGAGTGGCTTAATTTCCATTTTGATCGTTACTGCCTATCTAAGGTAGATATCCTACTTAATTAGCATTTGCCAATAGTCCAACCGTCTTGGCATCTGAGCTGGAAATTTGCCCATCAGAAGTTGGATTATTCGAAAGTCCCCAAACATACGCTGTCAAGAGATGCAATTTTGCTTCACTTAGCAAATCCTTGTGTGCTGGCATCTGGTTAGCACGCCCTTGGTTGATGGTTTCCGTGATGGCATTGATACTGCCACCATACAACCAAACTTTGTCAGTCAGGTTGGCCGACCCCAATGCCTGGTTACCCTTGCCGTCGGCACCATGACAAGCAGCACATGCCATAAACTTAGGTTTGCCCAACGCCGCCTTGATGGGATCATGTGTTGAATTTGACAAGCTCAATACATAGTTGGCAACATTGCGAACATCATCATCGCCTCCTACTGCAGCAGCCATCGGCGGCATCATTCCATTACGCCCATGGAGCAAGGTAGTTTTAATGGTTTCCGGTTCGCCACCATATAGCCAATCTTTATCGGCCAGATTCGGGAAACCCGTTGTCCCTTGTGCATCAGATCCATGACATTGCGCACAGGAATTAAGAAAAAGCCGTTGGCCAATTTCCGTAGCTTGCGGATCTTTTGCCACAGATGGAATGTCCATAGCTAGGAATTTATTGAATAACGGACCATATTGCTTCTCGCCGCTATCCATTTCCTCATTATATTCACTCACCTGACTCCAGCCCAGCGCACCTTTCCAGCTTCCCATCCCCGGATATAAAACTAGATACACCACCCCAAATACTATAGTCATGTAAAAAAGCCCCATCCACCAGCGCGGCAATGGATTATTATTTTCAGCTAAATTACCATCCCACACATGTCCGGTAGTTTCCGCCGGCAAAGGCTTGCCGTCCTCGCCCAGCTTGACCCGCACCTTCGATTGCGACCATAACAGCCATCCGCACGCCAGTATGCTAATCGCCACCACCATGGCGATTGCGTAACTCCAACCTTGATTGAAAAAATCTGCCATGATCAGTTTCCTATTGTTTCATTATCGTTATCAATGGGTAACTTGCCGAGCGCCTCAAAGCGCTCCTTATTATTTCGGCTATAAGCCCAAAATAAAATACCGACAAAAACCACAAAGCTCAGTACGGTAAAAATGCTGCTTAACCATGTGAAATTCATAAAATCCTCGCTATCCAGAATTGCCTGGGCAAATACACCCAGGCCAGCGTTTAATCCTTGTTCTTAATTGCCGTCCCAAGAATTTGCAAATAGGCAATCAACGCATCCTGCTCAGTTTTCCCGTCAATTTCTGCGCCTGAAGCCGCGATTTCAGCATCCGTGTATGGAACACCAACTTTACGCATGGCACGCATTTTTGGAGCGATATCATTTGCATCAAGTTGATTCTTAGCCAACCAAGGATAGGAAGGCATAATCGATTCCGGCACTAAATCACGCGGATTATCCAGATGGGTGCGGTGCCATTTATCACTGTAACGGCCACCGACTCGGGCCAGATCTGGACCGGTGCGTTTGCTACCCCATTGAAACGGATGGTCATACACCGACTCCCCAGCGACTGAATAATGTCCATAACGTTCAGTCTCGGCCCGAAATGGGCGAATCATCTGCGAATGGCAGTTATAACAACCTTCACGCAGGTAAATATCCCTGCCCGACAATTGCAGTGCCGAATACGGCTTCCAACCAGCCACCGGTTGCGTGGTGGATTTTTGGAAAAACAAAGGAACGATTTCCACCAAGCCACCAACACTAATTACTAGAATGACCAGCACCAGCAACAAGCCGACATTCTTCTCGATCATTTCATGAGTAAATTTACGCATTATTCTCTCCTAAAGGCGTCTATTGATTCAGGCTTTGGCAGTGGTCGCATGACCTGCCATTGGTGCCAAGACCGGAATCTTCGCTTCTGAAGGCGCTGCTCCTGCAATGGTTTTGTATACGTTGTAAGCCATCATGCACATACCGGAAAGATAGAGCAGCCCACCGGTCAATCGAATGACGTAGTACGGATAGGTAGCCTTGACGGACTCGATGAAAGTGTAAGTCAGGGTGCCGTCGACATTCACAGCGCGCCACATCAAGCCTTGCATCACGCCAGCAATCCACATCGATGCGATATACAACACCACGCCAATCGTCGCTACCCAGAAATGCACCTCAATCAGCGATTTGCTATACATCGAAGTACGTCCGAATAAACGCGGAATCATGTAATACAAGCTACCGATGGTAACGAAGCCAACCCAGCCCAGCGCACCAGAATGTACGTGCCCAATAGTCCAGTCGGTGTAATGCGAAAGCGCATTGACCGTCTTGATGGCCATCATCGGACCTTCAAAAGTGGACATGCCATAAAACGACAGGGACACGATTAGGAAACGCAGAATCGGATCGCTACGCAACTTGTGCCAAGCACCAGACAAGGTCATCACACCGTTAATCATGCCGCCCCACGAAGGTGCCAATAAAATCAGCGAGAACACCATACCAACCGATTGCGTCCAGTCAGGCAAGGCTGTGTAATGCAAATGATGCGGACCCGCCCACATGTAAGTGAAAATCAGTGCCCAGAAGTGGACGATCGACAAACGATACGAATAAATTGGACGCTCTACGACTTTAGGAATGAAGTAATACATCATCCCTAAGAAACCCGCCGTTAGGAAAAATCCAACAGCGTTATGGCCGTACCACCATTGCACCATTGCATCTTGCACACCAGCATAAGCCGAATACGATTTCGTAAAGGACACAGGAATGGCGGCAGAATTTACTATATGCAACAAAGCAACAGCCAAAATGAACGCACCGTAAAACCAGTTGGCTACGTAGATATGCGCGACCTTGCGCTTGACCAGAGTGCCGAAAAACACCACTGCATAAGCCACCCAGACCAAAGCGATCAGAATGTCTATCGGCCATTCCAGCTCAGCATATTCCTTGCCTTGCGAAAAACCGAGAGGAAGCGAAATAGCTGCCAGCACAATCACCAGTTGCCAGCCCCAGAAAGTGAATGCCGCGAGCTTATCGGAAAATAAACGTGCATTCGAGGTGCGCTGCACCACATAGTACGAAGTAGCAAATAGTGCACAGCCACCAAACGCAAAAATAACTGCGTTGGTATGCAAAGGCCGCAATCGGCCAAAGCTTAACCAGGAAATGCCGAAATTCAGCTCTGGCCACGCCAGTTGTGCAGCGATCAGCACACCCACCGTCATTCCTACCAGGCCCCAGACTACCGCCATAATGGAAAACTGGCGTACCACACGATAATTGTAGGTATCTTCTTTAGATTGGCTCATGTTTTAGCTCGGTTATTAAATTCTGACGCCACTTTAAGTGCTGAGTGGAAATCAAACGTTGATCTAAATCAAATTATGCTGGGCGCTGTAGCTACCGACCACTTGCTTTGAAATAGGAACGCTTGTAGTTAATTTTTACGTTAATGATAAAAATGAAAACAGCTGGCTAAAAAATTAATTCACCAGTATTTTTTCCATATTTTTCATCATTCTTGGCCCAAGTTTTCGCCGAGAATAATGCACATTAATCAGGATCATTCAAAATACGCTCGGATACTTCATCGAGGTCATCGAACTGACGATGATTTAATGCCCACCAAAAAACCGCGCCGATGGCAAATACCAGTACTACGCTCATTGGAATGAGTAAATAAAGTATATCCATAGAAAGTAATCATCCATATTGATAAAAATACTTTGCTCGAGCAAAAAAATACCCGCAACATTTCAACCGCATGCCAAAACTCACCCTGAATGCTGTGCAACGACCGCTATTGTGCCATTCAAATTCCGTTGCGACAGCGTATTTTGAGATGATATTCGAATTGAATTGAGTACTACCACCAAAGAACTCAAAGACATTCCGATCGCAGCATGCCACGGCGCCAGCACACCCGACATTGCAGCGGGAATCGCAATTGCGTTATATAGCAAAGCCCAACCCAAGTTCTGCCGAATCAGCAGCATGGTTTTGGTCGCGGTCTGGAATGCATTGCGCAAGTCCTCCAGATG
The DNA here is from genome assembly GCA_041736255.1 of Burkholderiaceae bacterium. Classification (GTDB taxonomy): domain Bacteria; phylum Pseudomonadota; class Gammaproteobacteria; order Burkholderiales; family Burkholderiaceae_D; genus AVCC01. The sequence continues at coordinate 33,520 of JBGSTZ010000108.1, read as the reverse complement.
GTTTGAGATCAGAATCACGTCACTTCTGGCTTGTGAAATCGGTGCGCCTTGCCCCATCGCGATCGACACATCGGCCAGCGATAACCCCGGGCCGTCATTCATGCCGTCGCCGACCATGGCAACTACCCCGCCTTGCTGTTGAATATTTTTGATCGCGGCATATTTCTGCGCTGGGCCCAACTCTCCGAACGCGTCTACGATGCCGAGTTCATGCCCGACTTGTGCCACAACATCCGCTCTATCGCCTGACAGCAGCAAAACTTTTTTGCCTTGCTGTAGTAAAAACTCGATCAAATCCTTGGCCTCGTGACGCAAGCCATCTTGCATTACGAACAGTGCAATCCAGCCACTTTCGTCGCCGAACGCGGCTAAGGTCTTATCAGCATATTGCGGCGGAATTTCCAGTTGCTGACGGTGCAATTGCTGTACAAAATCCACACTGCCCAATCTGTATATCTGACCGCTGCCAACATTGGTTTGCAAGCCTTGGCCGGCGATTTCGGTAATATCGACAAACTCCGCTATATTTTTTGCGCTCCGTTCGTGCTGCGTCGCTGACGCAGCCAACGCCTGCGACACAGGGTGCAATGAACCAGCGGCCAAGCTAGCCGCTGCCGCCTGCGCGGAAGAAATTTGCCACAAGTCATCATGACGCAATAGCAGCGTATCGAGCAGGCGCAGTTTGCCTTGCGTCAGGGTGCCAGTTTTGTCGAAAACCACATGGGTGGTACGCGCCAATGATTCAATCGCGCGACCGCGCGCAATCAGCACACCGTTCCTGGCCAGTCGTCCAACTGCCGCCGACATTACGCCCGGGGTTGCCAACGACAGAGCGCAGGGACAGGTGACGATGATTATCGTCACGGCAATCCACAGCGCACGCGCTGGATCGATTTGCCACCAGACGAAGCCGGATGCGATGGCCAGCAGCATGATCGAAAATAGGAAACGGCTGGCATGACGGTCAGCCAGCGCCACCAGCGGCGGTTTTTCATTGGCGGCGGCTTCCATCATTTTCACCAACGACGAGAGTTGGGTCTGGTCGCCGACCTGTTCAGCCTGCATCACTAGCGGGCCGATCAGGTTGAGCGCGCCGCCGATCAGCTTGCTGCCACGCGATTTGAGTACCGGATTCGATTCGCCGGTCATCAAGGCTTCGTCGCATTCGCTGTCACCCTCAATAACCACGCCATCGACTGGGATGTGCGCGCCGGCAGGTACCAAAATAGTGTCACCAGCCTGCAGCGATTCTGCGGCAACCTGACTGACACGGCGCGAGTTCGGATAATCCGTCAATTTCTCAGCGTGCGCTGGTACCAGTTGTATCAGCGCACGCAAGGCCGACGTGCTTTTTAGATGCACCTTGGCTTCGATGGTACGCGCCGCCAGCAGCAGAAACACAAACATGATGAGCGAATCGTAATACACAGGTCCACCGGCAAAAGTGGCCCAGAGGCTGGCGAAAAAAGTCACCAGGATGCCCACCGAAACCGGCACATCCATACCGACATGGCGATTACGCACATCGCGCCAGGCAGCGCGGAAAAATGGCCAGGCAGAGAACACTACTACCGGCACAGTGATCGCCAGACTCGCCAGTTTCAGCAGCAAGTCAATATCGGGTTCCAGATCGCCACCGACTACGGCCACCGGATACAAATACGCAGGAAATGCGTACATCATCACTTGCATCATCGCAAACCCGGCCACGAACAGGCGCCACAGTGCCATTTTTTTTTCGCGTTCCTCCAGCGAGCCTTGCGAACCGGCGGGCAATGCGCTGTAGCCCAAATCAGAAATCGCGGCCACGATGCGCGACAGCGATATGTTGCGATTATCCCAGGTGATTTCAGCGCGATGACTGGCGATATTGACTTTGAAGTCAGTCACGCCAACCAATTGTTGCAGCCGAAATTCGATCAATTGCACGCAGGCAGCACAACGGATGCCGCCTATCGTTAATTTTTCGTGCTTCAAGGCAGCGTCGCCGGTGGCGGGCGCCAAACTGGCAGCCGCTGCAGATTGTGAATTATGCATGAGACTTCTCTAATTGCTGTTTGTGGGTCATATATTGTTCAGTCTGGCCCATTTGTTCTACCGTAGACAGAATTGCGGCGCAGCCATGGCAACAGACATCGCGGCTAACACCATCAAACACGACTTGCACCACCCGCTTCTGGCGCACCAATTCGCCGCAGTGAAAGCAGGCTATTTTGGGGTTGGCAGCAGCCGATTTGGCAAACATCGTGGCCAGCGTGGATGATAATTTGCGCAACATTATCCGTGCAGCATACGTTGCATGCCAGAATTTTTAATCCAGGAATTGAAGAAATTGCACATACTTATAATTCTTTTTTATCTTCTTTGTTGTCATAATATTTGCCATTGTGCCAGATTCGCACACCGATTTTAGCGCGTGCACAACGCAATACAGACAAACGCATTGCCCGACGCAGGTTCGCCAAGGCTTTCTCAAAAATAAATAGAATAATGCGGAGAATTGACTATTATTTGCCATACTCCCTATAAAAAACATGAATGAAGAATCGTCAGGCGTTGTTCATCCACACTTTTGCTTGTCGCCGTACAACTTCGTTCAACGAGCCTGTTTCCGCGTAGGCGGCGCGTAACCAGTCCGAATCGGAACAACTCTTGTTTGCGCTTTCCCGAATTGCCGCGATGACGTCAGTGGTGCCGAGATCGCGCGCAGTGTCGCCTAGCATGTCAAGCGTGTTCAGGATATCGTCCTTGATCGGCACTTGGGTATTTTGGGCCGGGTCGATAACCAAGCCAGCCAGACCGAAGCGACAGGACTGGAAGCGGTTATACGAATACGTCAAATAAGTATCCTGGACTGGGCATAGCGCACGATGATCGAGAAAATATTTACACAACGTTTGCGCGTATGCCGCCAACTGCACCGCCGTTTCAATCTTCAGTGGCGTATCGCAGACCCTGATTTCCACCGTGCCATATTCTGGTTTTGGCCGAATATCCCAATAAAAGTCCTTCATGCTGCCCACGATATTCAAATTCGCCATTTTTTGGTAGTACGTATTGAACGCGGCCCAATCCAGTACGAACGGCATGCAACCGCTCAATGGGAATGCATTAATACTGGTCAGACGCGAAGACTGGAAAGCGGTATCGACGCCCTGATAAAACGGCGAGGAAGCAGACAACGCGATGAAGTGCGGGATGTAGCGCGCCAGTAGATGCACCAGTCGCACCGCCTCATCGCCGTTGGCGCAGCCGATATGGATATGCTGGCCATATACGGTAAATTGCTTGGCAAGATAACCATACAATTCCGACACCAAGTGATAGCGCGCAACCGGCGAGATGCGTTGTTCGTCCCAGTGCTGGAACGGGTGCGCGCCACCGCCAGCGAGGCCGACATTGACCTTGTCCGCGGCAGTAACCAACAGCGCGCGCATGGCAACAAGTTCGGAGAGCATCTCGCGAGGATTGGTATGCACCGAAGTAGCAATTTCGATCATGCTTTCGGTAATTTCGGGCTTGATGTCATAGCCGTGCCCTGTCTTGTCGAGCAGCGCCAGCAAATCCGGGCAGCCGCGCGTCAGGTTGTAATCGCGCCGATTGACGATTTGCAACTCCAGTTCGACACCCATTGTCAGCGGCTTGGAAGATTTAAATTCCAGCATGATGTTTTCCTCTGCTGTTAGGGTTTAGGTATATTCGCTTCGCCCGACGCCAGCAGTGCGTAATGGGTCGAAATCGGGCCGAGGATTTCCAATACCAGCACCACCGATAGCACCAGCGCCGAGAGTTGTGCGCCAAATTCAGGATGAATACTGGAAACATACTGCGCGGTCAGAATCGCAACTCCGGACATCGGCAACAAGCCCAAACCGAGCAATGCACCCTGACGCACATGCAAGCCATTCCACGACGCCAGCAGTGCGCCCAATCCGGTCATGACGGTCAATCGCACCGCAATATACGCCAAGCCGATCAGCCAGAACTGCCCCAGGTGCACCAGTTCCAGACGGGCACCGGCAAACACAAACAGAATGACACATAACAGACTGTTTATCTGGCTGAATTCTGACTCGACCACCACTTGCTGGCGCTCACTGTAGCGGCTGCTGACGGCAAATACCAACAGCGACACCAGCGCCGGAAATTTGAACATGTCAGCAATTCCAATAGTGGCTGCAACTAATGCAAATACCAGAATACGCTGTGCGTGACTCTGCGACCCCAAATAGCGGCTGGCAAAAATTAACAATCTGCCGGCCAATAAACCGAACACGATGGAGCCAAAAATCAGATACAACGGATGCAGCAGGGAGATGCTCCAACTTGCGCCGTACTGCCAATGCAGCACTGACAGACACACGATAAACAGTAAAAAAGCCAGCGAATTGTTGATGGCGACGATATTGAGCATGCGGGCGCTGACCTGACCTTCAGCCCGAATTTCCTGCACCACGTTGAGCGTCACCGCCGGCGAGGTCGCCATGCCGATGGCCGCAGCCAGCGCAGCTGTCAGGGTATCGAGCCCCAAACTGAGCAATAATACAAACAAGGCAACAAACACACTGATACTAATAACTATGCCGGTGATCAGCAAACACCGCTCTTTCAGCAACCAGCGGTAATCAAGACGCCGTCCTAGTTCAAAGACGAATAAACCCAATGCCAGTTCGACAATCGGTTCCAGTGCATTGAGCGCGGTAGCGCTGATCAGATTCAGGCCAACGGGACCGATCAACAACCCGGTCAACACATAACCGGTAATTGCCGGCACCGGAGCAACAAATTTAACCAGACGCGAACCAAATATTCCAGCAATCAGTATCAACCCCAAAGCGGTCAAAACATTGAGGCTGCCTGGCAAGACCGGAAAAAAACTGAATGACGACATATAGGCTTCCTATGACAGGTAAAAGTAGCGCATGGGAAAAAGCTTGCTGGCAACTTGCTGATAACTTACTAAAAATTATCTGTAGGCAAAAACCGCTCTTGAGCCTATTAAATCCACGGAAAAATAAGGGTGAGTTCCTGAAAAGTGCTGGTCCGGCGGGAATATTCTTTTATCACACTGCCAAGGAAATTAACCGAACGACATGATTATTGGAGATCCGCGCAGACACATTCTAACGAATAACACATTTACGAAAAAACATTTTTACCTCACACAAAGAGTGTCGATAAAAGTGCAGATATTACCAAAATGAAAAATAATTCCTAAAATTTTTCTGTGAAACACTTACCTATAGGAATAATTTGAAGAAATTACGACTGATAATGCGTGTTGCAAAATAATATTACACATGGATCAATAAGCAATGTGGCATGTCAATAGCGCGCTTTTTAGGGAATGCAGGAATGAACGGACATCACAATTCTTACCGCACCCTCGCGTATAATTTCGGGTTTTATTGCGGAAAATTACACCATGGAAGCTGAACGTTTAAACGCACTCACCGCCTTGCTTGCCGACTTGGCCAGCCGTGAAACCGAACTTCGGGGGTATCTTTGACTTCGATCTGAAGTCCGAGAAACTCGAATCCGTCAACGCGGAACTAGAAGATCCCACTGTCTGGAACGACCCGAAACGGGCGCAGGACATGGGCAAGGAAAAAAAGTCGCTAGAAAATATCGTCCACTCGCTCATCAAGATTGAAGCCGACCTGCGCGACACCAGCGATTTATTTGAGATGGCGCGCGAAGAGCAAGACGAAGAAACGCTAGTGGCAGTCGAAGCCGACACCAAAGATATCGAAACCCGTGTTGCAGCGATGGAATTCCGGCGCATGTTCAACACTCCGATGGACCCAAACAACTGCTTCATCGACATTCAGTCCGGTGCCGGCGGCACCGAAGCGCAAGACTGGGCCTCGATGATCCTGCGCCAATACTTGCGCTATTGCGAACGCAAGGGCTTCAAAGTTGAAATCTTGGAACAATCGGACGGTGAAGTGGCCGGCATCAAGACCGCCACCCTGAAAGTCGAAGGCGATTATGCCTACGGCTTCCTGCGCACCGAAACCGGCGTGCATCGGCTGGTGCGCAAATCGCCATTCGACTCCGCCAATGGCCGCCACACGTCATTTTGTAGCCTGTTCGTGTATCCGGAAGTCGATGACTCGGTTGACATTGACATCAATCCGGCCGATGTGCGCATCGATACCTATCGCGCCTCCGGTGCCGGTGGTCAGCACATCAACAAGACCGATTCTGCTGTGCGCCTGACGCATGCCCCATCCGGTATCGTGGTGCAATGCCAGAATGACCGCAGCCAGCATCGCAACCGCGCCGAAGCGTGGGATATGCTCAAAGCCAAGCTGTTTGAACTGGAAATGCGCAATCGCATGAGCGAACAGCAAAAGCTGGAAGACTCCAAAACCGATGTCGGCTGGGGCCATCAAATTCGTTCCTACGTGCTGGACCAATCCCGCATCAAAGACTTGCGCACCGGCTTCGAGACTGGGAACACTAAGGCGGTGCTGGACGGCGATCTGGATGAATTCATCGCCGCCTCGTTGAAACAGGGCGTGTAAGCGCACCTCGCACCTCGCACACCACGCCATTTTGTACACATTGCCTGAAAATTATATGACTAAGAACAATGAACCAGCGGCCACGCCGCTAGACGAAAACTCGATCATCGCCGAACGGCGCGCTAAGCTCGCGGCGATTCGCACCCAAGGAATTGCCTTCCCAAACGATTTCCGGCCGCAGCACAAGGCCGCCGCCTTGCATAAGCAATACGAAAGCGAAGCCGCGCGCGAAGTGCTGCTGAGTGAAGGAGTAACGGTGGTAGTTGCCGGGCGCATGATGCTCAAGCGCGTTATGGGCAAGGCGTCTTTCGCCACCATTCAGGACGCCTCCGGCCTCAAAGCCGATGGCCGCATCCAGCTTTACATCACCAACGACGTGACCGGAGAAGCGGAACACGCGGCGTTCAAGCATTTCGATCTGGGCGATATCCTCGGCGCCGAAGGCACCCTATTCGTGACAAAGACCGGCGAATTGTCGATCAAGGTCACCAAACTGCGTCTGCTGACCAAATCGTTGCGCCCACTGCCCGACAAGTTCCACGGCCTTTCCGACCAGGAAACCAAATACCGGCAGCGTTATGTCGACTTGATCATGAACGAAGAAACGCGCCGTACTTTCAAAGCGCGTACCGCTGCGATCTCTTCGATCCGCCGTTTCATGGAAAAAAACGACTTCATGGAAGTCGAAACGCCGATGCTGCACACCATTCCCGGCGGCGCCACAGCCAAGCCTTTCATCACGCATCACAATGCGCTGGACATGCAAATGTTCCTGCGTATCGCGCCTGAACTGTATCTGAAGCGCCTGGTAGTAGGCGGGTTCGACCGCGTGTTTGAAGTCAATCGCAATTTCCGCAACGAAGGCGTGTCACCACGCCACAATCCGGAATTCACGATGATGGAATTCTATGCTGCGTATGTCGATTATTTGTGGCTGATGGATTTCACCGAAGCGGTGATCCGCCAAGCAGCCATCGACGCCCACGGTACCGCTCTGCTGTCTTATCAGGGCCGCGAACTCGATCTGACCAAGCCGTTCCATCGGCTGACCATCGTTGGCGCCATCAACAAGTACGCGCCGCATTACAGCAACGAACAACTGCACGACGCCGAATTTATCAAAGCAGAATTGAAAAAATTCGGCGTTCAGCCATTCGCCAGCGCTGGCTTGGGGGCGCTGCAACTGGCATTGTTTGAAGAAACCGCCGAAGCGCAGCTATGGGAGCCAACCTATATCGTCGATTATCCGGTCGAAGTATCGCCGCTGGCACGCGCATCCGACACCCAGCCCGGCATCACCGAGCGCTTCGAATTATTCATCGTCGGACGTGAAATCGCTAATGGGTTTTCCGAGTTGAACGATGCGGAAGACCAGGCGGCCCGCTTCCAGGCGCAAGTTGCGGCCAAGGATGCCGGCGACGAAGAAGCGATGTTTTACGATGCCGACTTCATCCGCGCGCTGGAATACGGCCTGCCGCCAACCGGCGGCTGCGGTATCGGTATCGACCGTTTGATAATGCTAATCACCGATGCAGCGAATATTCGCGATGTCATCCTGTTTCCGCATTTGCGCCGCGAAGACTGATTTTTCTGCAAGGCCGTAAATAGGTAATATCGTGGGGCCGCGCAATGCGGCCCCATTGCATTGCGCGCCCAAATATCCCACTTACATCGCCTTACAACTGACACACAATCCAGCTTTTTCCGTTGCGCCTTAGCATTGATAATCACAACATCAAAACAATCAATGGCATTAGGGACTGATAATGGAAAATCCAAAAACACCAAACAAAATCCACCCGCTAGTTGCAGGCGCTGCAGTCTCGCTCATGCTGCTTAGCTTGGTTGGCGTGGCCGCCATGACCGGCTTACTACCAAACTCGAACAGCAGTACGACACCGGTAGCTGTAGTTTCATCATCGGCGCCGATAGCCGCCACCGGTACAGTGTCGACACTGGCACCGACTACGGCAGTAAAACAGTTCGTAGCAAAAAAAGAGACTGAAGCCGATTTGGCTACAGAGGAGCAAATCCAACCCAAACCGAAGCCGGCGTCGCCTAAACCCGTCCACAAAACGACCCCGAGCATCAACCCAAATGCCTATGTGCCTTATGTACCGTCGGCATCACCGGCACCGCCCGTGCAAGCGGCAATTTGTGGCAACTGCGGCACGATTGAATCCGTGAATGCGATCCAGCAAGCGGCGCAACCGAACGGTATCGGCGCAGTCGCCGGTGCCGTTCTCGGCGGCATATTAGGCAATCAGGTCGGCGGCGGCAACGGTAGAAAACTGGCAACCGTAGCCGGCGTTGTCGGCGGCGGATTTGCCGGCAATGAAGTGGAAAGACGCACCCGCACCACTACCAATTATGAAATCCGGGTTCGCATGGAAGACGGCAGCACACGCAGTTTTCCAGATTCAGGGCAATCCGGCTGGCGCAGAGGAGATCGGGTCAAAGTAGTCAATGGCAGCTTGACTTCGCAAGGATAAAAAATTTTGGGAAATTGCCTGTCACACGGCACACGTTAAATATGAAAGCATTGTCCACGGAAAGCACGGAAGCACGTAAAAATCCACAATACAATGTATCTGAAAAAATAAGGAGTATTGCAATTTTCATGGAATTTTACGCATATTTAATATGCATATATTAAATATACCCATGCCAATATTTAGTTTAAACAGCGGGTTGCAGCCACCCTGCTTTGCGTTTGTGTCTTTCGTGAACTTAGTGGACAGCTCTTCAATTCTTGACTATTTCAGCAACCGCGCCAGCTCGACTGCGGTTTTGACGTGCATTTTGTCGAAAATATGGGCGCGATGCACTTCAACTGTGCGCATGCTGATACCAAGATCATCCGCGATGATCTTGTTCATTTTCCCTTCCAAAATCAGATCCAGCACTTCGCGTTCACGCGCCGACAGGGTTTCGAGCCGGTGATGAATTTCAGCCATAATGCTGGCCTCTCTGGAGATCAATAAAGCTTCCTGCGCCCGGTCCATCAGCTTGTTATCATTCAGGGGCTTTTCAAAAAAATCGAAAGCACCGCGCTTTAGAGTATCGACCGCCATTGGCACATCGCCGTGGCCAGTCAGAAAGATCACCGGCAACTGCTGCGTCAATCCCCGCCCGGCCAGCAGATCAAACAAGGCAATCCCACTCATATCGGGCATGCGCACGTCGAGCAGCAGGCATTCCCCTTGCGCATCAAAGGCGGTCCTGCCATCAAGTACAGCTAAAAAATCGGCAGCACTGGCGTAGGCAGTTGCAGTGATGGCGCGTGATCGGGCCAGCCATAGCAGTGAGTCTCGGATCACTTCTTCGTCATCAACAATGTGGAGCATGCAGATTCCTGGGTTATTTGGGTAACTGCGATAGGGAAGGCAAATGCGGTGGCAATGAAAAACGGAAAATTGTACCGCCCTGCGGATTATTCACATAATTCAGGGTGCCGCCATGAAACTCAAGCGTGGTGCGGCAGATTTTCAGGCCGATGCCCATACCTTCAGCCTTGGTCGAGAAAAAAGGCGAAAACAGATGTTCGGCGACTTCCGGCGCAATCCCGTGTCCCTGATCGATCACTGACACCACCACGTTTGGAAGCGCTGACGCAGCATTAGGCGGCACGCTGTCGGCGCTGACGGTGATGCGCAGAATACGGCGGTCGGATGGACTTTGCTGCATGGCCTCGATGGCGTTGCGCGTCAGGTTGAGTAAAACTTGTTCCAGCATCACGCGGTCGGCCAGCACTTTGGGCAGCCCGGGTGTAATGCCGACCTGGATGGAAATGTAACTTGGTTGCGCCTGCAGTTCGATCAGCGGCATCACGCTGTTGATCAGATTTTGCATCGACACCGGTTCGCGGGTCGGGTCGCGCCGCTTGACGAACTCATGCACGCTGCGAATGATCAAGCCGGCGCGTTGCACTTGGGCGTGGGCTTTTTCCAGCGCTGGCCGCAACACTGCGGGGTCGACCACGCCTGAGCGCATCAGATTGATGACGCCGACGGTGTAACTGGAAATGGCGGCCAGCGGTTGATTGAGTTCATGCGCCAGTGTCGATGCCAGTTCGCCCATGGTTGCCAGGCGCGCACTCGATTGCAACTTTTCCTGCTGCTGAAGGTTTAACTCCTCGACTTTTTTGCGATCCGAAATATCCAGGATCGAGCCCATCCACCCAGTTTGCTTGCCGCTGTCATCCAGCAGCGGCGACTCGAAAATAAGCACCGGGAAACGCTCGCCATTAGCACGCTGGAACATGATCTCGAAACCATGGCGCTGCACGGTGCCGGCCAAAACTTGGGCGAAACGCTCCTGATAGTCCTCGATCGCTTCGGGAGCCCAGTACGGCATCGGCGGCAGCTTGTTGAGCAATTGGTCGGCAGTTAAGCCGACCATTTGACAAAACGCCGGGTTAACGTAGTTAATGCGCCCTTCCAAATCGCGTGCCCGCATTCCTGTCACCAGCGAATTTTCCATTGCAATGCGAAAAGCAACCTGCTCGCGCAATGCGCCCTCTGCCGCTAGCCGCCGATTGATATCCCGCCACAAGGCCCATAAGCTCCAGATCAGACCCAGCGCCAGCAGAATAATCGAGCCCACCAGCAGATTTGGCAGCAGAGTTGGCGCACTTTTGACGCTATTGGTGCGCAAATACACTCCAGCGCCCGGCAACTCAAGCCCATAACGATGCGTATACACGTCGCGCCCCGCGCCGCCGGCCGCCCGCCTGGCGAAGACGGTGTCGTCATTGTCGGTCAATATGATTTCATTATCCTGGGCAAACCACCATGGCACCATTTCGTCGAGAATATTCTGCAACGTATAACGAATTACCAAACTGCCGCTGAATTGGCCCTGCCTGTAGATCGGCAAGTGACAATCCATCAAGCTCAAGCCCGGTGCGCCGCCAGCGCTATCCATTTTGGCAGGATGACTACATTGCGATGATTTCAGTTTGCGGGCATTGTCCAGAGCTTCTGCAGATGGTTCCGACAAGCGCAGCGGCAGGATCGACCGTTGATCGCCGGATGAGACTATCTTGCCTGTCGTATCGAGCCACATGACTTGCCGAATTTCTCTGCTATTTTTCAACAGCAGCGCTGCACGCTCTCGTAATTTTTCAGGTAACAGGCGTCCGTTCGCAATTTCAAATCCAACCTGTTGAAAATTTTCCTCATTGCGCCTCAGTTGAAAGTGGATCGCCTGCTCTACCCAGAGCGTATCGGCAATCTGCTGTTGTTGGCGCTCGCTGACCTCAAACTGTCGTACTTGCCATGGCAACCATATTAGGATCGAGAGCACCAACAACACCAGTAATACGGGCAGCAGCCAGCGCCACGCCTGCTTGCGTTGTAACGGAACAGTGCCGAAACCTTTAAATCCAGCAATTGTCATGCAAGACGTCTTTCAGGGTTATTTTCAAGCCGAAATTCTACCGAATATTTTATGATTTTTTATTAGGATGCGAGCCACAGCAGTTTTTCCGGATTGTGGATACCCACAATTGTATGGCCATGAAACACTTGCCAGAATGGCCCACACTTAAAAACTTCTAAATCACCCGGAGTCAGGCATGAAGCTCAAAACACTATTCTTGGCACTGGCATCCGTAGCCGTCCTTAGCCCCATTGCTTTTGCAGAAAACCAGATCGTCATCAAGTTCAGCCACGTGGTTTCAAACGATACCCCAAAAGGCAAGGCTGCCGAACGTTTCAAGGAACTCGCAGAAAAAAATACCAAAGGCCGTGTCAAGATTGAAGTCTATCCGAACAGCACTTTGTACAAGGACAAGGAAGAACTGGAAGCATTGCAACTCGGCGCAGTCCAGATGCTAGCGCCATCGCTGGCCAAATTCGGCCCCCTGGGTGCGCGGGAATTTGAAGTTTTCGACTTACCCTACATTTTTCCTTCCAAAGATGTGCTATATCGCGTGACCGAAGGTCCGATCGGCAAGGGCATGCTACAAAGTCTCGAATCCAAAGGCATTACCGGATTGGCTTTCTGGGATAACGGGTTCAAGGTTATGTCGGCCAACAAGCCGCTGCATTCTCCGTCGGACATGAAAGGCTTGAAAATGCGCATTCAGGCCTCCAAAGTGCTGGATGCACAAATGCGCGCATTGGGTGCTAATCCGCAAGTAATGGCTTTCTCCGAGGTGTATCAGGCGCTGCAGACCGGTGTGGTGGACGGCACCGAGAACCCGCCATCGAATCTGTATACGCAAAAAATGCATGAAGTACAAAAGCACGTCACCATGACCAAACATGGTTATCTGGGTTATGCAGTTATCGTCAACCAGAAGTTCTGGGATGGATTGCCGACCGATATCCGCACCGAACTCGAAGCCGCGATGAAAGATTCCACCAAATACGCGAATGCGATCGCACAGCAGGAAAACGACAAGGCGATAGCTGCCGTCAAGGCTTCCGGTAAAACGACCGTGTACGAGTTAACCGCCAAGGAACAGGCCGAATGGCGCAAAGCACTGATGCCGGTCCAAAAACAGATGGAAGCGCGCATCGGCAAGGATCTGATTTCCTCCATTAACGAGGAATCGGCAGTGCTGCTGCGGAAGTGATTCTCCGGCCAGCACCATGTCACTGCGGCTTACAAGCACCCTTGACTTGTAAGCCGCATATATTCAGCAAATATCCCTGTGGCTGCCAAATCCGATTTTTAATTAAACCGGATTGACGTAAATACCACCGGACTTTGATAGTCTGGCACCCCGCAGATTAAAAAAAGTTTGCTTTTTATCAATACAAGAAATTATAACTAATGATCAAAATTGGCTTTATTAGATCAATATTTTTTTCAGATTAATTATTTAGTCTATTCTGGCAATCCGGTGTTATTATTGCGAAAATTTTGCGACAGACTGTAACATGCAAGTAATATTGCAATACGCAGTGTGCTCTTACCCACTACGCATTACACCGAATTTCAGAGGGGTAGTACATAAAAACGGGTCATATACCCATATATAACGAGGAGACACGCGTTTCAAATGAGCTGTTATAACAGCCTGAACGCGCAGAATGAATTTGAAGGCGCATCTCACGATGCGCCTTTTTTGTTTATGCTATCGAACATGAAAAATGCACACGCCACCTCCCTGTTCTCAGCCATTGTCGAAGCCCCTTTCGGCGCGGTCGGGATTCGCACCACAGCTTCCTCCCTGCAGGAACTGGTTTATCTGCCGCCGTCGTTTGAAGCAAAGGCTGCAGGCGACGCGCTGGCTGAGAAGGTGGCAGTCCAGCTAACGCGCTATCTGGACGATCCGGATACTCTTTTCGACCTGCCCTTGCCGGAAATCGGCACACCTTTCCAGCGCAAGGTGTGGCAAGCCATTACCGCAATTCCACGCGGCAAGGTTCTCACCTACGGCCAGATTGCCAGGCAAATCCATTCTGCACCGCGCGCGGTCGGGCAAGCCTGCGGCGCCAATTGGTTTCCGTTGATCATTCCCTGTCATCGCGTCACGGCGGCAAACGGACTGGGCGGCTTTGCACACCACGACGACGCCAGCGGTTTCCACCTCGGCGTCAAACGCTGGTTGCTCACGCATGAACGTGCGATGGGCATCCGATGACAGATCAGTTGCCGACAGAAAACCAATCTGCCATTGATGCCTTTTGCGATACCTTATGGCTGGAAGATGGTCTGGCGAAGAATTCACTGGAAGCCTACCGGCGCGACATGAAGCTGTTTGCATCCTGGCTGCAAACAAAATGCGGCAAAGTTTTGTATCAAGCCGTAGCTGATGACCTGAGCGCCTATTTCAGTGCAAAACATGAAGCCACCAAGGCGACCTCGTCGAATCGACGCTTGGCAGTGCTGAAACGCTTTTATCAATTGGCGCTGCGCCAGCACCATATCGAACTCGACCCTTGTCTGAAAATGCAGAGCGCCAGACAACCTGCACGGGTACCAAAAATATTATCTGAAATACAAGTTGAGGATCTGCTGGCCGCACCAGATGCCGACACTACACTGGGCTTGCGCGATCGCACCATGCTGGAACTGATGTACGCCAGCGGTTTGCGCGTGACCGAACTGGTGCTCCTGAAAACAATGGAAGTCGGCATGAATGAAGGCGTTTTGCGCATCACCGGCAAAGGCGACAAAACGCGTCTGGTGCCGTTTGGCGAAGAAGCGCGTAGCTGGCTGGAGCGCTATCTGAAACAGGCTCGCGGTGTGATTCTGGCTGGGCAAGTTGATGATGCGTTGTTCGTTACCGCGCGCGGCGGTCCGATGACGCGCCAGATGTTCTGGATACTGGTCAAGAAATATGCATTGAAGGCCGACATCAATGCGCCACTCTCGCCGCACACGTTGCGTCATGCGTTCGCCACGCATTTGCTCAACCACGGCGCTGATTTGCGCGTGGTGCAGTTATTGCTCGGACATGCAGATATTTCCACCACACAAATCTATACCTATGTAGCACGCGAACGGCTCAAAAAATTGCATGAAGAACACCATCCGCGCGGTTAGCGATTAGCGATTAGCAAACTACAGGCTACCGATTTCATCGGCCTCGTTATCGATGCCATACAATTTCAACCGCATCAGCACTTGCCCATGATCGCTGGCCTCCGGCAGCCTTAGCTGGACATGGTCGTTGAGATAATGCACCTGCAGCACCTCTCCCACAGCAAAGCGCGATGCCGGATTGAATTCTTCCGATACCAAAATATGGTCGATAGTTTCGAATTGCCCCTGATGCACTGTGCTGTAACCGACATGGCGCAATGGAGTAGGCTGCGACTGGATGCGGTAGCCATCGAACAGGCGGTCGTCGAAACCGTCATTGCTGTGGCGGCTGTCACCCATCACGATGCGGCTGGTGATCGCGCCGGCGACATCATTGAAGTCACCCATCACCACCAATGGTAGCCGGCTGACTTGAACCAAATCGGTCAGCAGGTAACGCAGGCCGAGCGCTTCGGTGCCGCGCCGGATCAGCGAGCGTAAAGAACCCAGACCAGGTTGATAGAGATCGTCTTCATTTTCCCCCTCCGCATAATCGGGACGCTGGGATTTCAGATGGACCACAATCACATTCACGATCAGCGTACTCGACAGCGCAACTTGAACATGCAAGATCGGCCGCGTGAAGCAAGTCGATGCGTCATCTGCAGCAGCGATTGGGAGAGCCTCCAATAGCTGGCGCGGCAACGCGCTGTAAGTCTTTACTTCGCCGGCAAGAGGCAGCCGCGATACCAGCGCCACGCTGGGAGTAAGCTTGCCGTCACGCGCAACCGGGTCAAAACCGACCTGTTGCGCATGCGCATAACGCGTGCTTTTGGCCAGTGCATGCTGCAAAGCTGCCTGCGAAAAAATTTCCTGAAAACCGATTACATCGGCATCCATGAGGTCGAGTTGCTGCGCGATCCAAGTGGTTTTTGCTTCAAACTCTGCCTCAGTATAAGGCGCAAGATTGTCGTAGCACACGGCACCCGGCAGCGCCAGATTACAGACATTGAAAGTTGCAAAACGGATTTCCTGTTGCATAATATGTCCCCCATTCATAATCCCACACGTCCTTTGAAGCGTATCACGATGGCAAAAAAAGAACACACCTCTGAAACCCAGGCGACCCAATTCTTGCGCAAGCACGGCATCGCATTTTCAGAGCATTCCTATGCGTATGAAGAACATGGCGGCACCGGATTGTCGGCGCAGGAACTCGCGCTTGATGAGCATTGCGTGGTGAAAACGTTAGTGATGCAAGATGAAGCCGCCAAGCCGCTGATCGTTCTGATGCATGGCGACTGCACCGTATCGACCAAGAATCTGGCGCGTCAGATCGGCTGCAAATCTGTCACTCCATGCAAGCCGGAAGTGGCAAACCGACACTCCGGCTACCTGGTAGGCGGCACATCGCCGTTTGGAACCAAAAAAGCGATGCCGGTATATGTCGAGCAAAGCATCCTGGCACTGGACAAGATCTACATCAATGGCGGCCGGCGCGGCTACCTGGTCTGCATTGATCCGAAAGTAATGACTACGGTGCTACCGATCCAGACCGTTCTTTGCGCGCTTGAAGATTAATCCCTTGGAGAAAATACAAGGGGTATAGGATTTCACCCAGCCATATCGCATTAAATATATGCGGCAACTAGAAATTTACGTCCATACTCCACGATTTTTTGAATAATACATTAGTCGCTAAAGCCGTTGAGGCAAATCGAAAACCAGCACTTCAGCTGCGTTACCGTCGCGGATATGCAAGTCAGTTTCGGCACTAAATTTCAAAGCATCGCCAGCGTTCAGCGTCTGGCCATTAACGCAGGCACTGCCGCGCGCCATGTGGACGTACGCCAGGCGATTTGCTGCCAATGTCAGATCCGCCGCCTGAGCGCCATCGAACAAGCCGATATACAAGCGCGCATCCTGATGTATCTTGACCGCGCCATTCGCGCCTTCTGGCGAAGCCACCAGACACAAGCGCCCTTCCTTTTGCGCTCGCGGCACATGCTGCTCTTCGTAACTGGGCGCAATGCTTTTTTGATCCGGCTCAATCCAGATTTGCAGCAAATGGGTTTCAAAGCCTTCCGCATGATTGGACTCCGAATGCATCACGCCACTGCCGGCGCTCATGCGCTGCACGTCGCCGGGACGGATCACACTGCCGTTGCCCATGCTGTCCTGGTGCGCCAGTTCACCTTCCAGTACAT
This sequence comes from Burkholderiaceae bacterium, assembly GCA_041736255.1. Taxonomy (GTDB): domain Bacteria; phylum Pseudomonadota; class Gammaproteobacteria; order Burkholderiales; family Burkholderiaceae_D; genus AVCC01. The sequence goes on along the minus strand of JBGSTZ010000108.1, from coordinate 16,302 downwards.
AGGTGATGATTTCCATGTCCTTGTGACCATGGGTGCCGAAGCCGCTTCCGGGAGCAATCCTATCCTCGTTAATCACGCGCAACGGGCCAAAACCCATGTGCGCTGGATCCACATAATCTCCGAACGAAAAACTATGACGCGTCTTCAGCCAGCCATGATCGGCCTGTCCACGCGCCTCACTTGAGCGTAATTCCAGCATGATGCCTCCTGTTGCTTGCAAATGGGGTGTGCGTTATATCGCAATAAACGATTATCGGCGTTAGTAACATAGCACGATTTTCGCCCATTCATGCAAAGCGGGCGCAACTCTGCCGCTTCGGGCATATTTGAAATTACATGGAGTATAGTAAAAAATCATGCATTTTACGCATGATTTTATTGACGTTTTAAAAACACATGGTCATGTATTTTTAATTGAGAAGCCATGCCGCAGTTCAACCCGGCATCAGTTCCAAGAACTTGGAGTGCCGCCGAGAAGTACGGCCAACTTGGTTTTGGGCGCATTACCTGATTCTGCCGGGGTCGCGTCCTGCTTTTTCCCATTGGCCGCATTCGCTGCTGGCACGGCAGGCTCATAAGGCTTCATGAACCATGGATCAATCTTTTCCTTGCGTTGTGCAGCGGGATAGTTGCTGCGTCCTAGTGGCGGCGCGGTGCGATTGCTATCTTCGCGGCGCGGTGGCTTTTCGGTACGCCCGGCCCGCTCGGTGCGTTCAGAACGCTCAGAAGGCCGTGCATGCGTAGCGGAAAAGCCGACTAGCTGCTGACGTTCGAATTTACGCTTGATCAGCTTTTCGATATCCACCAACAAGCGTTCATCCTTGTCGGAATACAGCGAAATCGCATCGCCTGAGGCGCCGGCACGAGCGGTGCGACCGATCCGGTGCACATAATCTTCCGCGTTAAAAGGCAGGTCGTAATTGATAACGCAAGGAAGATCAACAATATCCAGTCCGCGCGCGGCGACGTCAGTTGCGATCAGGAATGCAATTTTCCCCTGCTTGAATGCCTCCAGCGCAGCCATGCGCTCGGCCTGCGTCTTGTCGCCGTGGATCGCGGTAGCGTTGACACCCTCCTGCACCAATTGACGCGCCAGACGCGAAGCGCCAATCTTGCTGTTGGAAAACACAATAGCTTGCTTCAGGCCGCGCTCGCGAATGATGAAGGAAACTGCATTGCCTTTCGCCGCTTCGTCAATTTTATACACGATTTGGGTTAAATTTTCCGCGGTTGAATTGCCGCGAGCAACCTCAATCATGGCCGGATTAGTCAGAAAGCTGTTGGCCAGCTTTTTGATTTCATTGGAAAAAGTTGCAGAGAACATCAGGTTCTGGCGCTGCTTTGGCAACAAATTGATGATCCGTTGCAAGTCCGGCAGAAAACCCATGTCGAGCATGCGATCCGCCTCATCCATCACCAGCATTTGTACCTGTGACAGATTCAGTGTCTTTTGCTGTACGTGATCCAGCAAACGCCCTGGCGTAGCGATCACAATCTCAATCCCGGTACGTAAGGCTGCCGTCTGCGGCGCAATATCGACGCCGCCAAATACAACCGTGACACGCAACGACGTATGCTTCGCATATGCTGTCACGTTATCGGCCACTTGAACGGCCAACTCGCGCGTCGGGGTCAGAATCAACGCACGAACCGGATGCCGTGCAGGAGATGCACTGGTATTGGCATGCGCCGACAATATCTGAATGATCGGCAAGGCGAAACCGGCAGTCTTACCGGTGCCTGTCTGAGCCGCTCCCATTACATCGCGCCCCTGCAGGACGATAGGAATTGCCTCCGCCTGAATCGGCGTCGGATGAATGTAACCCTGGTCTGTGAGCGCTCGCAAAATATCGGCTGACAAGCCGAAATCTTCAAAACGAATTGCTGGGGTCTCAACTTGCGCTGTTTCAGGCAGTGCAGATGATGCGGACAGTGTTTCCGGCGTGGTTTCAAGCATAGTATGTGGTGGGCCTCCCGTGAGTCGAACACGGCACCAACGGATTATGAGTCCGCTGCTCTAACCAACATGAGCTAGAGGCCCAGTATCTTTCGCGCAGGGTATCCTGCTTAATCCTGCTTAAATTTATCTCCGTAAAAAGGAGATTCGGGACGAGGCAAAAAATTGCCTCGCCAATTTTAAACTATTTAGTTCCCTTCGAGGAAGCTCTTTAGCTTATCCGAACGAGATGGATGACGTAATTTGCGTAATGCTTTCGCTTCAATCTGCCGAATTCTCTCACGGGTGACGTCAAACTGCTTGCCGACTTCTTCCAAAGTATGGTCGGTAGACATCTCAACACCAAAACGCATGCGCAACACTTTAGCCTCGCGCGGCGTCAAGGAATCCAGCACATCCTTGACCACATTGCGCATGGATGCATGCAAGGCCGCATCGGCAGGCGCCAGAGTATTGCCATCCTCAATGAAATCGCCCAGATGGGAATCGTCATCGTCGCCAATCGGCGTTTCCATCGAAATAGGCTCTTTGGCGATCTTCATGATCTTGCGAATCTTGTCTTCCGGCATTTCCATCTTGATCGCCAGCGTTGCCGGATCAGGCTCGGCGCCTGTTTCCTGCAAAATTTGGCGGGAAATGCGGTTCATCTTGTTGATGGTTTCGATCATGTGTACTGGAATACGGATCGTGCGCGCCTGGTCGGCGATGGAGCGCGTAATTGCCTGTCGAATCCACCATGTAGCGTAGGTCGAGAACTTGTAGCCCCGGCGGTATTCGAACTTATCAACCGCTTTCATCAAGCCGATATTGCCTTCCTGGATCAAATCCAGGAATTGCAGGCCACGATTAGTGTATTTTTTTGCAATTGAAATCACCAGACGCAAATTGGCTTCCGTCATTTCACGCTTGGCCCGGCGCGCTTTCATCTCGCCGGCCGCCATTTTTTTGTTGATATTGCGTAGATCAGGCAACGGCAAGACGACGCGCGTTTGCAAATCTATGAGTTTCTTTTGCAATTCCTGAATCGTTGGCACATTACGTCCCAGGATGGCGCTGTATGCATGTCCAGAATTGACCTCACCTTCAACCCAGGAAAAATTGATTTCGTTACCGGGAAATACTTTGATGAAATGAGAACGCGGCATGCCACAACGATTAACCGCCACATCTAGGATTTGTTTCTCGAGATGACGCACTTCATCTACCTGGCCGCGCAAGGTGTCACATAGCTTCTCGACTACTTTGGCGGTGAAACGCATTCCCAGCAACTCTTGGGAAATTACTTCTTGCGCCTTAACGTAAGGCTTCGAGTTGTAGCCTTCTTTCTCATACGCCTTGCGCATTTTCTCGAACTGACTCGAGATGATCGCAAATTTTTCCAGCGCATCGAGTTTCAATTGTTCTAATTGCGCAGCAGAGAAACTTGCTGCACCACCATTACTGTTTGCTTCTTCCTCTTCTTCCTCTTCCTCCTCGGCATTTTCTTCGTCCGATTCTTCCTCTTCTTCATCCTCCGAAGCAGGAACAGGGGCAGCAACCGGTTGCGCGGCGGCAGGCTCACTTTCATTCAAATTGACGAGACCATCGACAAATTCGTCAATCCTGATTTCATCGCTGGCAATTTTTTCGGCTGCTGTCAAAATTTCAGCAATGGTCATCGGGCAAGCCGAAATGGCTTGAATCATATCTTTCAAACCGTCTTCAATCCGCTTGGCGATTTCAATCTCGCCTTCGCGCGTGAGCAACTCCACAGAGCCCATTTCACGCATATACATACGAACCGGATCGGTGGTGCGGCCGAAGTCGGAATCGACTGTGGACAGTGCCGCTTCAGCCGCGGCTTCAGCTTCGTCATCACTGGCTACGGTGGCGACGTTATCCGACAACAATAGCGTTTCAGCATCAGGCGCCTGCTCATAAATGGCAATACCCATATCGTTGAAGGTGCCGATAATGCCTTCGATGGCCTCCGGATCAATAATATTTTCCGGCAGGTGATCGTTGATTTCCGCATACGTCAGAAAACCGCGCTCCTTGCCCAACTTGATCAGTATTTTCAGCTTCTCGCGGCGTGCTTCCAGCTCTGCCTCTGAAGCATCGGAATCCGCAGAAAAGGCATCCTTCAACAGTGCTTTTTCTTTTGCCTTGCGATCTTTTGCTTTCGCCTTGTCAGCTGCCTTCAGTTCGGTTCGCTCAACCGCATTCAGCGCCGCAACTTCATCATTTTCTGGTTGAAATTCTTTTGGCTTACGGCCACGGCGTCCTGGCACCTTGATGCTTGGCAGGATATAACTCGAGGTATCTATTGCTGCCAGCGTTGCAGCATCCGTAGTCGACATTACGACTGGACCGCCAACATTTTTGACTTCCTGCTTGGGTACTACGGCTTCAGGTTGAATCTGGGTTTTGGTAGGCTTGGTAACAGTTTTGGATTCAGTTTTCTTGGTTGTCACGGGAGCTTTCAATTGCGCAGGGGCCGACTTTGCATCAGTTTTAGACAAAGGCTTCTTGCTTGACTGGGCCGCAGCCCGTGACGCCTTTTTCTCAACCGCTTTGGATTCTTCCAATTTGGCAAACTTAGCAGTCTTTCCAACTTGCGTTCGTATAGACGATGGTTCGGCTGGCAAAACTGCTTTTCCCGTCTTGACGTTAGCAGGCGATCGGGAAGAGGCAGAACTGAGAGTTTGATCGGCGATCTTTGAGTCTTTCGACTTCACTGAAGTGGATTTCACTTTTTGCTCGCTCGGAATCTGGAATTTCACAGGTTTTTTCATTGCGCTCACCATGGAATAACCACCAACTCAAATATTTTTACGCCACAAGTCAAATCGCGCTTAATTTGAGGATTTCCCGCATAGCACTAATTGGCTTGCAATGTACTCCTTATATCTTCACCAATTCAAAGCCATAAGACCTTGAATTAAAAGCCTTAAACTATAGCATATCGGGCTATATTCCCTCTAGGGTAGCAAGCCGTCACCATCGCTTCGCTTCATATACGGAGTCAGTCTTAACGCAGTGCTATTTCAGCGTCTGCCTGCCGTCTCAACTGCTCTTGCTGCGACATCAATTCCATATAACGCGCACGAACGTTTTCAATGCTCTGGCCGGAAGTTGCCAACTGATCCAACTCCGCCTTGTTTGCCTGCATTTTGGTCTGCCTGACAGCACCGGCCAACTCCAGGCGAACGACATCCACGTCTGATTCAGGTTGTGCTGCTATTTCCGCTACCAATGCGTCAAAATCAGACTCACGCAACTGCTCCGACAACGCCGCAAAATTTGCATTCGCCCCCATCGCCTGGCAAGTCGCAACCAACTGCGTCAGCATTGCCGCGTAATCCGACGAAATATGCGCCACTGCCGCCAGCACAGATGCATCCATATCCGCAGCCAGAGATGGATGTGCAATCAACAAGCGAATCATCTGACGCTCCAGTCCCATTGGCGCAGCGCGCTTTGTCTTCGGTGGCGCCCTGTGCGTTCTGGATACTGGGTTGACAAGCTCGAATAACGATTCAATTTCTGCTGCTGTCGTGAGCGTCAATTGCGACAAACTTCTAACTATTTGCAAGCGCAAAGATGATGCGGGCATCGCTTGTAACAACGGTTTCGCATCAAATTGCACCCGTGCGCGCCCTTCCGGTGTAGCCAAATCATTATCACCAATCACTTCCTTCAAAAGAAACTGTGACAGCGGCATTGCATCCTGAATCTGTTGCGAAAAGGCATCGGCTCCCATCTCGCGCACATAACTATCCGGATCGTGCTCGGTGGGTAAAAATAAAAATTTAATGATTTTATTGTCAGTAGCTAAAGGCAAACATCCATCGAGCGCACGCCGCGCCGCACGACGCCCGGCAGAATCGCCATCGAAACTGAACACCACATGATCGGTCTGGCGCAATAACTTTTGGACGTGGGTCGGTGTGCATGCAGTGCCGAGTGTGGCAACCGCCTGCGGAAAACCGAGTTGCGCCAGCGCTACAACATCCATGTAACCCTCAGTCACCAATACATAGCCGGCAGTGCGTATCGCTTGCCGCGCCTCGAACAAACCATACAACTCCAGACCCTTCTGAAATAAGGGTGTCTCAGGGGAATTCAAGTACTTCGGCTCGCCGTTATCCAATATCCGGCCGCCAAAACCTATCACCTGCCCTTTTGTATTGCGAATAGGAAACATGATGCGATCACGGAAGCGGTCATAACGGCGCCGGCTTGTTCCCGGCTCTTCACTCTTGTCGATCACCAGACCGGCCTCAACCAAGGCAGCGGCGTCGTAATCGGGAAATACAGCGCGCAAGCCATCCCAGCCATCGGGCGCATAGCCCAAACCAAACCTGGCTGCTACTTCGCCGGTCAATCCGCGCCTTTTCAAATAGGCAATAGCGGGCTCGGCGCTGCGCAACTGTCCACGATAAAAATCGCAGGCCTGCGTCATCACATCGGTAAGCGCCATATTCCTAGCCTGCGCCGCTGCACGCTGGGCAGGCAGCAGATGATCCTGCTCCGGAACCGCCAGGCCGACATTCTGTGCCAGATCCTTGACTGCATCAACAAAGCCGGAGCCGGCGTATTCCATCAGGAAACCGATGGCGGTGCCGTGCGCGCCACAACCGAAGCAATGATAAAACTGCTTGGTTGGACTGACGGTAAAGCTGGGTGATTTCTCGTTATGAAACGGGCACAAACCCATGAAATTGGCGCCGCCTTTTTTCAGTTGCACATAACGGCCAACCACCTCGACGATATCGACGCGGCTGAGCAAGTCCTGAATGAACGATTGTGGGATCATCTTGACTTAAATTTACGTAATACGGCGATCAAGCCTTGTTCAAGGCAGCCTTTACCAACGTCGATACCGCCGTCATGTCGGCGCGTCCTGCCAACTTCGGCTTCAGTACCGCCATCAGTTTACCCATATCCTGCGGCCCGGTGGCACCGACTTCAGCAACAGCAGCAGTTACCGCCGCCTGCACTTCAGCGTCTGAAAGTGCTTCTGGCATATACACCGCCAAAATTGCCAACTCGACTTTTTCGATATCCGCCAAATCCTGGCGAGCGCCGGCTTCGAACTGGCTGATTGAATCCTTGCGCTGCTTGATCATTTTTTCAACGATCGCAAGAACCTGTGCGTCTGTTACGTCAATACGTTCATCAACTTCTTTTTGCTTGATCGCGGCAGTCAGCATGCGAATTGCGCCCAGTTTTACGCTATCTTTGGCACGCATTGCGGCCTTCATGTCATCAGTAATCTGTTCTTTCAATCCCATATCGTCCTCATTTCAATCAGATCAATCAAATAAACAGAAAAACCCGCAGCGGAACGACCGAAGCGGGTTTTTAATCCAGCCGCACAAACGTGCGGGGAGAAATTAGAACAGCTTTTTCGGCAGCTGCTGGCTACGAATACGCTTGTAATGGCGCTTGACTGCGGCAGCAAGCTTGCGCTTACGCTCAGCAGTTGGCTTCTCGTAAAATTCACGTGCGCGCAGGTCGGTCAACAAACCGGTTTTTTCAATAGTGCGCTTGAAGCGACGCATTGCGACTTCGAACGGCTCGTTTTCTTTAAGGCGGATTGTTGTCATGTAAATTCAAACGGTTATGTTAGGAGAAGTTGGCAATTCTAGCAGACTTGCTTGATCGATGAAAGTTTTTTAACGAGAAGCGTATTCGTCCATGCCGGCACGGGCTTCAGATCACACCGACATCCCAGCAGCAACGCCGGATGCCCATGCCCACTGAAAATTATAACCGCCCAACCAGCCGGTCACGTCGACCGATTCACCAATGAAATACAGTCCCGGAACCTTGGTTGCCATCATGCTCTGCTGCGACAATTCGCGAGTATCAATGCCGCCCAGCGTAACTTCCGCCTTGCGATAGCCTTCAGAACCCTCGGGCGTGATAACCCAGGCGTTCAGCGACTCTCCCATCAAGCGCAATTGCTTGTCAGTCATGTCGGCGATGCGCGCGTCGGATTGTATGCCTTTGATTTGCAGCCAACCATCCACTAAGCGCGCCGGCAACCATTGCGACAAGGTATTGCCCAGATTCCTCTTGAGCTTCGACTTGCCCTCGATCAGCGTTTGCGCTACATCCATATCGGGCAATAAATTGATGGTGAGCGATGCACCCGGCTGCCAATAACTGGAAATCTGCAATACCGCCGGGCCGGACAGGCCACGATGGGTAAATAGCAGGTCTTCACGGAAACTCCCACGACTCTTCTTTTCGCCGGCACTGATCTCAACCGGCAACGCAATCCCGGCCAGCGCGACGAACGGTTGCCATGCCGACATATCAAAAGTAAGTGGCACCAATCCCGGCCACGGCTCCACTAGCTTGATGCCGAACTGCAGCGCGATCCGATGCGCGAAATCAGTGGCACCTATTTTCGGAATGGAAAGACCGCCCGTGGCAAGCACGACGCTGCCGGCCAAGATGCTGCCATTACTGGTCGTCAGCATGAATCCATCTTCGGCCTGGCTGATGGCGCTGACGCTGCACGACATTTGCCATTGCACCTGACCCTGATCGCACTCGGATTTCAACATCCTGATGATGTCTTCGGCCGAATCGTCGCAAAACAGCTGGCCCTTGTGCTTCTCGTGATACCCAATGTGATACCGCTTCATCAATCCCAGAAAATCCTGCGGCGTGTAGCGCGCCAATGCACTTTTGCAGAAATGGGGATTACCGGACAGAAAATTCTGCGGGCCAGCGTCGATGTTGGTGAAATTGCAGCGGCCACCGCCGGAGATACGGATTTTTTCTGCCAAGCGCGTTGCGTGATCAATTAACATCACGCTTTTGCCACGCTGGCCGGCGACAGAGGCACACATCATGCCGGCAGCACCGGCGCCGATTACGGCGACTTCATATTTTTTCATCATGTCTTGAAAAACCTACCGCGCCAACGGGGCGGCTTGTAATTGCCTTGAAACCTGCAAACAGTATTTCACCTGCTCGGCAATCGTGGCCGGCACCGGTTGCTCGCCGCGCAATACCGCTTCAGTCCAAAGTGCAGTCGAGGCCGCATCGCGCTCTTCGGGCAAGGCAATAACTGCTTCGGTGACTGGCAATGTTTGCACCAGCGTCGTGCAGGTACCGGCGTGATACCAGTCGATTTGCTGCGAGCGCCGGGCGTTCGCCACGGTTTCGCCTTCGGTGCCGCGCATCAGGAAAGCGTCGCCGCGTACGACTGGCGCAGCTGTTGAAAAATAGCTGCTCAACATGGCGAGATATTCCGGATGCGTATACGACACCAAACGCAATGCCGGGCCCTTGAAAGGCTGCATGATCTTGACCAGCGTATGGGTCGAATTGCGCACGCCCAATGTACGCCGCGTTTCCAGCAGGCGCGCCATTGCAGGAGCCAAAGCGCCAATCGGCATGAAAGCGGGCTCACGCCGCGCAAAGCACGCCTCGGCCTCCTGCACAGTTTGCGAATGCTGCAAACCCAGCGCCGTAAAAATTTCGGCGGTGGTCACGCGCCCCGGGTCCTGCGTGACCCCATGCACCAAAACCGGCACTCCTTCTCGCGCCAGCAGCAGCGCCAGCAACGGCGTCAGATTCGCCATCTTGCGCGAACCGTTGTAACTCGGAATCACGATTGGAGCAAAGGGTGACGATTCAGTTGACTCGTCCGGCACCGACAATTGCTCAAACGATGCTTCTGCCGCATCCAGAAAGCCGGCGATTTCATCCACCGACTCGCCCTTGATGCGCATCGACAGCAAAATTCCGCCCAGTTCAAGATCGGAGATGCGCCGGTCCAGCATTGCCGCATACATATCATGCGCATCGCTGCGCGACAGACTGCGGGCGCCATCCTTACCGCGTCCGATAACCTTGATGAAACGGGCCGCAGCGAAATTTTCAGAATTTTCAGTTACTTGTGCATTTTCCATGCGCGGATTATACCGATTACGCGCCCGAACGAGCCGGCTTCGGCAAGTTTGTCATGTAGCTTTTGCATTGGACTCGCGTGCCAGCACCATCTGTTTCAACTCGGGCACGCAGGAACCGCAACTGGTGCCACATTTCAGCCTGGCCTGCAAGCTTGCCAGTACTGCATCCGGTGCGCCCTGCTGCACATACAATACTTCCTTGATTTCTGATTCAGCAATATTCAGGCAATTACAGACAATCCGGCCGCGCGACTTGAATCCCTGCGGCACTTTGCTCGAGGGCATCAACAACATGCGCCCGAGCGCTGCAACCGGCAATTCCCCTTCCAGATATTCCTTCAGCCAATGCTCTGCCGAAGTATCGCCCGCCATGGAAACCGCTGCCAACTTGCCGTCCTGCACCCGAATATGGCGCGCATTGCCGCGCTTGGCATCGTCGTAGCGCAACACAGCGGCACCCTCGATGCCGAAACGGGATTCGATTTCCTTGACCAGCGCTGCATCGGCAACATAATCGTCGGCGGCCCGGAACAGAACCCCGACCTTGTCGCGTCCGAACAGCGTGCATGACGCATAGCTGAAACGGCGCAGATAAGGCCGCAATGCCGATTGCAGGGCCAATACTTGCGATGCGTCGACCCATCCGAACACTAGGAAACGCCACGGCAGCTCGGCCTTCAGTATCTTGACCGCTGCATGCTTGAGTTCCGGCTGTTTGGAAACCGGATCGACTGTCGACAGCGTCAGCGCATTCAAGCCAAAAGTGCCGGCGCCGTCATGGCCGCGGCCGGACACGTATTCCTCGCCCCAGTGCATGGCAATAAACGCCTGCCCGGCACGCATCTCGGCACCGGCCACCGCCGGCAAGATTTGTGAGCCGCGCTTGCTGGTCACATGGACCAGTTCGCCGCTCTTGATCAGGCGGCGCTCCATGTCGAGCTGCGACATGACCACCGACGGTTCGGACGCGTGCGCAAACAGCTGTGCGACGGTGCCGGTACGGCTCATGCCGTGCCACTGGTCGCGCAAGCGTCCGGTGGTCAGGTGAAACGGGTAGCGCGCATCGACCGCTTCGGCCACCGGCTGATACACGGTATTCACGAATTTCGCCCGTCCGCTGGCAGTCGGGAAAATACCGTTTTCATACAGGCGCTTTTTGCCGGTTGAAGCGCCCTGCGGGAACGGCCATTGCTGCGGCCCTTGCTGCTCCAGGATGTCAAAAGACAGGCCGGTGATATCGAGATCGCGTCCGCGCGTGGTTTCGCGGTGCTCGTTCCAGATATCTTCCGAACTCTCATACGGAAACAGCGTGTCGGTCTTGCCCACAGACTTGCATATCAACAGTTCCAGCCGGCGCGCGAAGTCGATAACGATTTCCCAGTCGTGGCGGGTCTCGGCCGGCTTCGGCAGCGCCGGCTTGACGCGGGTGATGCGGCGCTCGGAGTTGGTGACGGTGCCATCCTTCTCGCTCCAGCTGGATGCCGGCAGCAGCACGTCGGCGTAATCGACCGTCGCGGTGGTCTTGTAGGCTTCCTGCACGATCACCAGCTCGGCCTTTTTCAATGCGGCGCGTACCAGCTTCTGGTCCGGCATCGATTGCGCTGGGTTGGTGCAGGCGATCCACAGCAGCTTGATCTCGCCGCTGCGCACCGCCTCAAACATTTCGACTGCGGTTTTGCCCGGTTGGGCTGGCACATCGTCCACACCCCATAACTTCGCCACTTCGGCGCGATGCTCTGGATTGGACAAATCGCGGTGCGCCGACAGCAAATTCGCCATCCCGCCGACTTCACGCCCGCCCATCGCATTCGGCTGACCGGTCAATGAAAACGGTCCCGCACCAGGCTTGCCGATCTGGTGCGTAGCCAAATGTAAATTGATCAGCGCCGCATTCTTGGCGGTGCCGGAAGAAGACTGGTTCACGCCTTGACAATACAGCGACAAGGCCGCTTTGGAACGACCGAACCATTGCGCCGCCTGCACCAAATCGGCCTCGCTGATGCCGCACACTTCGGCCACGTATTTGGGCGTGTAATCGCGTACTGTCTGTTTCAGTTCCGCAAAGCCTTCGGTATGGGCTTCGATATAAGCGCTGTCGAGCAAGTCTTCCCACAGGCAAATATGCAGCATGCCGTTAAACAGCGCGACATCGGTGCCCGGCAAAATCGGCAAAAACAAATCGGCTTCGCGCGCGGTATCAGTGCGCCGTGGATCGGCGACGATGACTTTCAGATTCGTGTTGTTCTTGCGCGCATCTTCGATGCGGCGATACAGAATCGGATGCGCATACGCGGTATTGGAGCCGACGATGAAAATCAGTTCGGCTTGTTCGATATCTTCATAACAGGCTGGCGGTGCATCGGCACCTAGCGTCTGCTTGTAGCCAGCTACCGCGCTCGACATGCACAGGCGTGAATTGCTATCGATATTATTGGTGCCGATCAAGCCTTTCGCCAGCTTGTTGAAGACGTAATAATCTTCGGTCAGCAGTTGGCCAGAGATATAAAAGCCGACACTGTCCGGCCCGTATTTTTTGATTGTGTCAAAAAATTGTTGCGCGATGGCGTCTAGCGTCTGGTCCCAACTAGCCTGCACCCGTGGAGCAGTGCGCGTAGTGCGCAGCTCCGGATACAGCGCACGCGCTTGCCGCTGCAATACCGGATTGGCGGTCAAATGCAGCGTGCTACCTTTGGTGCACAAGCGGCCGAAGTTAGCCGGATGATCAGGGTCGCCACGCACGCCGGTCACTTGTACGCCATCCGTTTCGACGATGACGCCGCAACCGACGCCGCAGTAACAGCAGGTTGCCTTGGCTTCACGCAATGGGTTCATGCAGCGGCAGCCTCGATCGCCAGCGAAGCCAATTCAACAACGTCCAGATACACGTCACCGTCTTCGACCTTGACGCTGAATTTTTGCGCGCAGCCTTCATCCGGTGCGCTGGCACAGCCGGAATCGAGTTCGATGTTCCAGTTGTGCAACGGGCAGGCGACCCGCTCGCCGTAGACGATGCCCTGCGACAGCGGTCCGCCCTTGTGCGGGCAGCGGTCCACCAGCGCGAATACCTTGCCTTCGCCGTTGCGAAAAATCGCCACGTCCGGTTTCGCATCGCGCTGCACCACGCGCGCTCCCAGTACCGGAATATCGGCCACCTTGCAGATAACTTTCCATTGATTCGACATTTCAGATCCTTGTCATACTAGAGTGATGTATATGCAAAAAGTACTGCTTTTCCGCATTATTTAAGAGAGACTTTAGAAATACTCTTGATCAATACCGCTCTCCCGCAAGCGGGAGAGCGGGTAGAACCAAATCAGGCCGGCAGCGCCACGAACTGGCGCATGTCGACTTGCGCCTTCTCCGGCTCATGCCAGGGATCGACCTCGCCTTCAAGCGAGAACAACATGCGCTCGTACAGCGCCTTGCGGTTGGCTTCGTCTTCCAGCACATTTTTCTTCGCATGATCGAGGCCGACGCGTTCCAGATAATGCACGGTGCGCTCCAGATACCAGCCTTCTTCACGGTACAGCTGCAAGAAGGCGCCCGCATATTCCAGCACTTCCGCATGGCTCTTGACCTTGACGAAGAACTGCGCGACTTCGGTCTTGATGCCGCCGTTGCCGCCGACATAGATTTCCCAGCCGGAATCGACACCGATCACGCCGACGTCCTTGATGCCGGATTCGGCGCAGTTGCGCGGACAACCGGAGACCGCGATCTTGACCTTGTGCGGCGCGTACATGCGGCACAATTCATGCTCCAGCTGCTGCCCCATCAGCGTCGAATCCTGGGTGCCGAAACGGCACCATTCGCTGCCGACGCAAGTTTTTACGGTGCGCAATGCCTTCGCATAGGCGGCACCGCACGGCATGCCGAGGTCTTTCCAGACGCCCGGCAAATCTGCCTTTTTCACGCCGAGCAAGTCGATGCGCTGGCCGCCGGTGACCTTGACGGTCGGGATCGCATATTTGTCGACCACGTCGGCGATGCGGCGCAGATCGGATGCATTGGTCACGCCGCCCCACATGCGCGGGATTACCGAATAAGTGCCGTCCTTCTGGATGTTGGCGTGCGCGCGCTCGTTGATGTAGCGCGATTGCGGATCGTCACGGGCCTCGTGCGGCCAGGTCGACAACACGTAATAATTGATCGCAGGGCGGCATTTTGCGCAGCCGTTGGGCGTGCGCCAGGCCATGACCTCCATGGTCTTGGCAATGGTCAGGAGTTTTTCGACCCGGATCACATCGCGCACTTCCTGATGGGTGTGATCGGTACAGTCACACATCGGCTTGGCCTTGCTGGAAACCGAATAATCGGCGCCGACGGTGGACATGATGATCTGCTCGACCAGACCGGTACAGGAACCGCACGAGGCCGATGCCTTGGTGTGCTTGCGCACGTCGTCCAGCGTGAACAAGCCATGCTCCTTGATCGCCTTGACGATGGTGCCCTTGCACACGCCGTTGCAACCGCACACTTCGGCGCTGTCCGGCATCGAGGCTGCCTTGGTGAAGCCTTCATGACCGGCGTCGCCGGTGTGCGATTCGCCGAACATCAGGCTGTCGCGAATTTCGGCAATCAGCTTGCCTTCGCGCAGCAAGTTGAAATACCAGCTGCCGTCGACGGTGTCGCCATACAGGCAGGCGCCGATCAGCTTGTCGTCCTTCAGCACCAGCTTCTTGTAGACGCCGCCGATCGGGTCCGACAGGATGATTTCTTCGGTGCCTTCGCCGCCGGTAAAATCGCCGGCCGAGAACAGATCGATCCCGGTCACTTTCAGTTTGGTCGAAGTGACCGAACCCTTGTAGAGGCCGATGCCGAAATTGGCCAGATGATTGGCGCAGACCTTGGCCATGTCGAACAGCGGCGCGACCAGCCCGTACACATTGCCGCGATGGTTGACGCATTCACCGACCGAATAAATGCGCGGGTCGTAGGTTTGCATCGTGTCGTTGACGACGATGCCGCGGTTGCAATAAATGCCTGCCGATTCCGCCAGCGCGGTGTTGGGACGGATGCCGACTGCCATCACGATCAGTTGCGCCGGGATTTCCAGCCCGTCGGTGAAGCGGATCGCCTTCACATGATCGTTTTCGTCGCCGATGATGGCTTCGGTGTTTTTGCCCAGCAGGAAATGCAGGCCGCGATCTTCCAGCGACTTCTGCAGCATCTTGCCGGCGACTTCATCGAGTTGGCGTTCCATAAGCCATTTCGGCAAATGCACCACGGTGACATCCATGCCGCGCAGTTTCAGGCCGTTGGCCGCTTCCAGCCCGAGCAAGCCACCGCCGATGACGATTGCATGCGTATGTTTGGTGGCCGCTTCTATCATCGCGTTGGTGTCGGCAATGTCGCGATAGGCGATCACGCCTTGCAAGTCCTTGCCCGGCACCGGTAGCATGAACGGATTGGAGCCGGTCGCCAGCAACAGGCGGTCGTACTCGGCAACAGTGCCGTCTTCCGCGATCACCTGACGCTTGACGCGGTCGATCTTGACGATTTTCTTGCCCAGATGCAGCGTGATGTCGTTTTCCGCATACCAGTCGACATCGTTGAGCATGATGTCCTGCACGGTTTGCTCGCCGGCCAGCACCGGCGACAGCAGGATGCGGTTGTAATTGGCATAGGGTTCGGCGCCGAACACGGTGATGTCATAGATGTCGGGAGCGATCTTGCGCAGCTCTTCCAGTGCACGTACGCCTGCCATGCCATTACCGACCATTACCAGTTTCAACTTCTTCATCGCGATCCCCAAATAAATGTCTGTTGGCTTTACTTGAGCAAAATTGATGCCAGTGCGTTACGCGGTGCATGGCGGTTCCGAAATATAGATTTGCACCTTTAAAGTGCGCTTATTACATGAAATCACACTGAAATAGTGCAATGCACAAAAATAAACCTTACCCAATTTATGCCATATTAAGTAGTACAGGCTGCACACAGCGTATGGCATGGCGCTTGCATTAATGACGCCTATTCACATCAGGAGTCATCATGCAAAAAACCTCATTCTGGAAGGCCGGACATACGCCGACGCTGCTTTCCGCATTCTTTTACTTCGATCTCAGCTTCATGGTCTGGGTTCTGCTCGGCCCGCTTGCAATCCTGATTGCCAAGGATTTGGGTCTGTCGGACGCGCAAAAAGGCATGATGGTCGCCACGCCTTTATTGGCAGGCGCTTTGCTGCGTATCGTGATGGGCGTGCTGGTGGACCATCTGAAACCAAAGAAAGCCGGACTGATCGGCCAGCTGATCGTGATCGCGGGGCTGACCTGGGCCTGGCTCGGCGACCTGGGCAATTACCAGAGCCTGCTGATATTGGGCGTCATTCTGGGTGTGGCCGGCGCCGCTTTCGCGGTGGCGCTGCCACTGGCTTCGCGCTGGTATCCGCCGGAACATCAGGGCACCGCGCTCGGCATCGCCGGCGCC
>JBGSTZ010000072.1:0-2838 GCA_041736255.1 Burkholderiaceae bacterium | reverse complement strand
ACCCAAGAAAGTGGTATTGGTCGCATGTATGCATAAATTGCTGACGATTCTGAATGCAATTATGAAGTCAGGAAAACCTTGGGACGATAATTTTGACCCAAATTCCCCTTGACTTGGAACACAGCTGCTCTCCCGCAAGCGAATCGCATCGCGATTCGGGCCCCAGAAAAAGCCATGCCGGGCGAGGGGAGAGTTCGCCGCGCCAGGCGGCTACGGTGTTGGCGATCTTTTCGATCACTGCATCGGTGAATTCGCACTGCACGCGGCTGATCATGCTGCCGAGTTTGCGGGCGTCGATGAACAGGACTTCGCCTTGTCGGGCGCGCTTTTCTTTGACTAAAAACCACAGGCAGGCGGGTATCTGGGTGTTGAAGAACAGTTGGCCGGGCAGCGCAATCATGATTTCGACCTTGTCGGCATCGACCATCGCACGGCGGATGTCACCTTCGCTATTTTGGCTCGAACTCATGCTGCCGTTGGCCAGCACGATGCCGGCGCGGCCGGTGGGTTTGAGGTGATACAGCATGTGTTGCAGCCACGCAGTATTAGCGTTGCCTTGCGGCGGCGTGCCATAGACCCAGCGCGGATCGCCTTCCAGGCTGCCATGCCACCAGTCCGAGATATTGAACGGCGGATTCGCCAGCACGAAGTCGGCGCGCAGGTCGGGGTGCTGGTTGCGCACGAAGGTGTCGGCGGGTTCCTTGCCCAGATTGAAGTCGATGCCACGAATCGCCAGATTCATCGCCGCCAGCCGCCATGTGGTCGGGTTGGCTTCCTGGCCGTAGATCGAGACATCGCCAATCTTGCCGCCGTGGGCTTCGATGAATTTTTCCGATTGCACGAACATGCCGCCGGAACCGCAACAAGGGTCGTACACCTGGCCGTGATGCGGTGCCAGCACCGCGACCAGAGTTTTGACGATGGAGGCGGGCGTGTAGAACTGGCCGCCGCGCTTACCTTCGGCGCTGGCGAATTGGCCGAGGAAGTATTCGTAGACTTGGCCGAGCAGATCGCGGGCGTGGTTCTTGGCAGCATCGCCGGATTCGCCGAAGCCGATTTTGGAAACCAGATCGACCAGTTCGCCCAGCTTGCCATCGGGCAGTTGCACGCGGGCGTAGCGTTTGTCGAGGATGCCCTTGAGTTTAGGATTTTCGGTTTCGATCAGCGACAGCGCATCGTCGATGCGTTTGCCGATGTCGGCTTGCTTGGCTTGGGCGCGCAGGCTTTCCCAGCGCGCCGCTTCCGGCACCCAGAACACGTTGACTTCCTTGTAATAGTCGCGGTCTTCCAGTTCGGTGTGGATCAATTCCGGGTCGGTGGCATCCAGAAAGTAATCGTCGCTGGCGTCGGCAAACTTGCGCGTAAGTTCAGCGCGACGAGTCTGGAAGGTATCGGAAATGTATTTGACGAAAATCAGGCCGAGCACGATGTGCTTGTATTCGGCCGCGTCCATATTGGCGCGCAGCTTGTCAGCGGTGGCCCAGAGTGTTTTTTTGATGTCTTCGATCATGTGCAGGCGCTTGCGGTGAGGATTTGATGAGCGGCCATCTTATCGCATGATTGTCAACATGGATTGCCAATATGGAATGATGCAACTCTAACCCTGCGCGGCCTTGTGCTTGCGCGTGACGTGGTAGACGGTCAGCACAGCATGGGCGATCAGGTCCAGCGCCGGGCGCGTGTTGCCTTGCTTGTCGGTCCAAACTTTCGGCGTCAACGCGCCGGACAGCGCCACGCTATCGCCGTCGTCCAGCGCCAGCAGCGCGCGCCGCACCGCATCATCGAAGGCGATCACATTGCAAAAAATCGTGTCCCCGTCATCGGTCGCCACGCGTACTTTGCAGGTGACGAAGATCGATTCGGATTGCCCGGGACGTTCCTCGGCCTGGCCGTACAGTCTTCCGGTTACCAGTGCGTCAATCATGGTCTTGTCCTTTATTGATTATCTGGCTACATGCGCGGCCTTGACCCTGCAAACTTGGAAAACTCGTGTGCCAGCTTGTCGGACAAGACCACAGTAAGCCCGAAAACAAAAAAGCCAACCGATGAAGGTTGGCTTTATTTGCAAGTCATTGCATGCATGACGTATTCGTTGGTAGTGATAGGTGGACTTGAACCACCGACCCCAGCATTATGAATGCTGTGCTCTAACCAACTGAGCTATATCACCACAAGTTTATGCGGCTTACGTTGTAACACCACACAATTCAGGCCAAATAAGCAGCCAGAACAACTAAGCCCTGCATTATGACCAGCGGCTTTTTCTCTGTCAAGAAAATTGTCTGCCTTGGTCAGAATCTGCCGGGCACCTAATCTCCAAGGCACGATATTTATTGATTTCCAGCAATGCCTGATCTATTGCATTCGGGCTGAGGCAATCCAGAGCAATCCGCTGCGGCATTGCGCGCAGCCAGGTTAGCTGGCGTTTGGCGAGCTGGCGGGTGGCGATGATGCCTTTTTCGCGCAGGGTCGGCAGGTCGTATTGCTCGTCCAAGTATTCCCATGCCTGGCGATAGCCGACGCAGCGCATCGACGGCAAGCCAAGGTGCAGATCGCCGCGTGCGCGCAGCGTTTCCACTTCGTCAAGCAGGTTGTGGCTGGGGCCGCCATGCAGCATGGCGTCGAAGCGGGCTGTTATGCGTTGATGCAGCACGCCCCGGTCCGAGGGTTCCAGCGCCAGTGGCAGCAGCGTGAAGGGCAATTCGGTTTTGGGGCGCAATGCCAGCAGTTGCGACATCGGTTGGCCGGTCAGCGCAATGATTTCCAGTGCGCGCTGGATGCGTTGCGCATCGTTGGGCTTGAGCCGTGCTGCGGTGACCGGATCGAGCTGCGCCAGTC
>JBGSTZ010000071.1:0-14153 GCA_041736255.1 Burkholderiaceae bacterium | reverse complement strand
CATCCTGAAAGAAGATCAGGGCCAGAACACCTGCATCTTCTCGACCGAATTCAGCCTGAAAGTCATGGGCGACATCCAGGAATACTTCGTCCACCACCAGGTGCGCAACTTCTATTCGGTCTCGATCTCCGGCTACCACATTGCCGAAGCCGGTGCCAATCCGATCTCGCAACTGGCGTTCACGCTGTCGAACGGCTTCACCTTCGTCGAAGCCTATCTGGCGCGCGGCATGCACATCGATGATTTCGCACCGAATCTGTCGTTCTTTTTCAGCAATGGCATGGACCCGGAATACACCGTACTGGGCCGCGTCGCGCGCCGTTTGTGGGTAGTGGCGATGCGCGACAAATACGGCGCCAACGAGCGCAGCCAGAAGCTGAAATACCATATCCAGACTTCCGGGCGCTCGCTGCACGCGCAGGAAATCGACTTCAACGACATCCGCACCACGCTGCAGGCGCTGATCGCAATTTACGACAATTGCAACAGTCTGCACACCAACGCCTTCGATGAAGCGATCACCACCCCGACCGACGAATCGGTGCGCAGGGCTTTGGCAATTCAATTGATCATCAACCGCGAATGGGGCCTGGCCAAGAACGAAAACCCGATCCAGGGCAGCTTCATCATCGAGGAATTGACCGACCTGCTGGAAGAAGCGGTATTGCAGGAATTCGAGCGCATCGCCGAACGCGGCGGCGTGCTGGGCGCAATGGAAACTGGCTACCAGCGCGGCAAGATCCAGGAAGAATCGATGCACTACGAACACATGAAGCATGACGGCACACTACCCATCGTCGGCGTCAACACCTTCCGCAACCCGAAAGCCGGCGACGCGCCGCAAAAAATCGAACTGGCCCGCTCGACCGAGGCCGAAAAGCAATCGCAACTGACCCGCCTGGCCGATTTCCAGAGCCGCCACGCAGCCGAAGCCCCGCAAGCCTTGGCCGCATTGCAGCAAGCTGCGACCAATAACGAAAACGTGTTCGAGAAACTGATGGACGCGGTGCGGGTGTGTTCGCTGGGGCAGATTACCACCGCGTTGTTTGAGGTGGGGGGGCAGTACCGGCGGAATATGTAGTACGTAGGGCGGAAAAGCGTAGCGCCTTCCGCCGAATGACTTCGATCGCCATTTTTCCGAAGGGAAATTCTCAATCCAATCTGTGTGACGGGCGCGTATATCGTTGCGCTTTCGGATTTTTGCATGTACATGCGGCGGAAGGCGCTGCGCTTTTCCGCCCTACGGTCGGTGGCTTACGGTCTTTTGTTCGAGGTTGGCGGGCAGTATCGGCGGAATATGTAGTTTTCTCAGCCATTTGCGACCGAAGCAGTTCCAGATGGCTGATGTGACGACAGGAAAGACGATCAAATAACTTGATAGAATGCAATACAATCGTATCTTGAAAACCAAGCTGCGAAGGAATTTTACGGATTTTCCTAAAAAAGTTATCCGTCATAAGTCCGTATACGCGTTGTTCGGACATATCTAGTTAGCTCTCATTAATACGCTATGTCACCAATCAAGCGCTCACTCCTAGCCGCCACATTCGCCGTTACTGTGGCATCAATCACCACATTTGCCTTTGCTCTTCCCGGGCCAACTGCCTGCCTTCTCGTTGGAGTTATCGAACTACATAACCTCCCCGACGGCTCACTCACTGACAGCGAATCTGAGGTCGATCAACAGCATTACATTCAGCTCACTCGTGACGCACGTGCGAGAATCGAAGACATCTTTGGCTCAGTTGAATCGAAACCAATCATTGTGTTCTTCAGCCACCCAGACGGGTTTGGGCCGTTTAGGCTCAATGCCTATGGCAGCACACAATTCATTGGCAGTCGCGCTTGCGTCATGGTTGGCCCTAAAGGTCAAAGCGTTGATGTCGTTGCCCACGAACTCATGCATGCGGAGATTCATCACCGCGTGGGCTACCTGAAGCGTTTCTTGCAACTACCAACGTGGTTTGACGAAGGAGTTGCAATGCAAGTTGACTATCGCAACCGCTACTCGTTAGCGCCGCAGGATGCCCTGAAAGTAGACTACGTTCGTGATTTCACAACATTTTCATCGTTCTTCAAGGGTGACGAACAGGCTGTTGTACGAAACTACGCATCTGCCAAACAGGTAGTAGCGTCTTGGCTATCAAAGGTCGGCACCACCTCGTTGTATGCGCGTCTCCAACGTATGAAGAATGGCGAGTCGTTCGCCGAGATATTTACCGAATGAGCACGTAGGGCGGAAAAGCGTAGCGCCTTCCGCCGAATGACTACTCACTTTGATCACCATTTTGCACAAAGGGAGAAATGACAATACCGCCCGAGCGCCGAGCCCGCCCATCATTGCGCATTGCCGGAATTTTGCATGTACATGCGGCGGAAGGGTGGAGCAGGGGTTTCGGATCGCATGCGATCCGCCTGCGCAACGTTATCCGCTTGCAAGCGGATATGCGCCCTGCAAGGGCTACGCTTTTCCGCCCTACGGTGTGCGACTTACGGCCTTACAGTTTTCGGCCCAGGCGTTTCTCTACTTGCTGTTTTTCCCACGCCGCATTGAAGAAGGGGAAAACGTCGAATACGGTCAATGCCCGGCCGAGAAGAGCAATGCCCCAACCCAGCGCCGGCCATATAACCCAAAGTGTTGTCGGGTAACGCACGATGTTCAGTATGGCTAAGCAGCTGATGACAATCAGATACGCCATTAGCTGCTTATAAAAGCCCTTGAGCTTGCGCACGTGCTGAAGCGCCAGTGCCTCGTCGGTACGCATGCCTTGATCTGGTGAGGTGTTCATGTCGGACTCCGGTTGTAAGCTTGAAAAATCGATCTCAAAGACCGCTGCCAGTGACTTCAGGGATTCCGCGCTTGCAACTTGCCCTCGCTCAATTCTTTGAATGGTGCGCGCGCTGAGGCCGCTCAGATCGGCCAGCTGTTGTTGCGACCAGCCACGCTGTAGTCTCAGTTTCTGTATAAGCATTTGGAACCCCTGTAATCACCAACCGACATTCTCGGCCAAGCCATATTTTTCCACCACGCCAGACACGCGACAGCGACACGACAGCAAGTCGACAGCGTGCATGGCGGCTATATTAAACGATGGGGTAACAGAGGTGGCGAGCGGACGGCTTGCATGCCGGGGAGGCGTACTTCTATGGACTCAATCACCACAGGGATTTCAAGGGCATTGAAAACATCAGGGCCGTAGGGCGGAAAAGCGTAGCGCCTTCCGCCACACATGCGGCAATTGCCAGTTTTCCTACAATGAGAAATGACAATACCACCCAAAAACCGGACGCACCCAGCATTGGGCATTGCCGGATTTTTGCACGTACATGCGGCGGAAGGCGCTGCGCTTTTCCGCCCTACGGTGTGCGACTTACGGCCTTACGGTGTGATACGGTGTGCAACTTGCGGCCTTAGTTAGGCCGCAATCAAAACTTTTCCCCAAACAATTTTCAGATCGGAGATATTCAATGTCGGCAGATAGAGCATTCTTTATCGCGGTAACAGTTTTCGCCCTTACAGGCTGTGCCTCAACCGGGGTAATACAAAGCGGCAGCGACCGGTACATGGTTTCAAAGACAAGCCTACAAGTTGGTTTTGGGGCTCCTACGGCAGTACATGGTGAAATTTATCAAGAGGCAAATGTTTTTTGTGCCCAGCAAAACAAAAAAGTGGAAATAGTCAACACAACAATCACACATCCCGCGTTGGGGCGGCCCGGGTCTGCTACTTTGGAATTCCGCTGCATCGCCGAAGAAAAGCAAAACCATTCCTAACAGCACGTAGGGCGGAAAAGCGCAGCGTCTTCCGCCGCATGCAACCCGCACACAACTCCCAGCCACATTCAATGCCAGATTACCGCCGCAATCGCGTCCCCGGAGGGACGTATTTTTTTACCGTCAATCTGCTTGAACGCCGTAGCGGCTTGCTGGTCGAGCATATCGACGCCTTTCGTGAAGCGGTGCGACAGGTACGTGCGCGCCGGCCATTTCACATTGATGCTTGGGTAGTTTTGCCGGACCATACCCATTGCATCTGGACTCTTCCACCCGGTGACAGCGACTATTCCGCCCGCTGGAAAGCGATCAAGATTGCCTTTTCGAAATCGCTGCCGAAAACCGAGCGTTTGTCGGTGGTACGTGCACGCAAAGGCGAACGTGGCATTTGGCAACGACGATTTTGGGAGCATACGATTCGCGATGAGCGAGACTATGCGGCGCATGTCGATTACGTGCATATCAATCCATTCAAGCATGGACTGGTACAACAGGTAAGCGCATGGCCCTACTCGTCATTTCATCGGCTCGTGACTGCGGGGATTTATCCGAATGATTGGGCCGGCGAGGTGTCGGACTTGAATACGGGCGAAAGGGAAGCATAGGCATAATGCGGCGGAAGGGTGGAGCAGGGGTTTCGGATCGCATGTGATCCGCCTGCGAAACGGTATCCGCTTGCAAGCGGATATGCGCCCTGCAAGGGCTGCGCTTTTCCGCCCTACCGAGCTTGGCAATTAACTTTTCCTTAGCAAGTTAATGCGTCAGGTTTGCGGACAAACCAAGCCGGGCGCTTGCCCCCAGCAGACGCTTATCACGCGTCCATAGCAACGCGCCGGGTGAAAGCCGCACAGCGGCCAATAAGTGAGCGTCGATATAGCCAATTCCGATTCCGAACAGTGCATGTTGGGCGATAAAATGCATAACTTCCTCATCGGTGGCAACACCCGCTTGCGGCAAGTCTTGCAACGAATCCAAGACCATATCGCGATTCTGCAAGTTGCCCAATGCCAGTTCGCCCATCACAAACCGGTGCCCCAGCACCTGGCCCGTGTTCAAAAGTGCCGTTAATCCCGCATCACCGTACCGCAAGTGGTCGATCCAGACCGACGTATCAACCAGAATCACGCTGGCTCCGGCTGGCGTCGTGGAACGGTATCGAGCAAAGGTTCCGAGCCTCCCAGCAAGGCCAACCGTTTGGCGCTCTCGCGCTGAATTAATGCCTTGAGAGCTTCGCGCACTAAAGCGGTCTTTTCCATTGGGCCGGTAAAAGACTGGGCCTTTTCCAGCAATGCATCATCAAGTACAAGTGTGGTGCGCATATCGCTCTCCGTGAGTTTATGCACAAATTATAGCATCAAATGATGATCAAATAAATGTAAGGCGTTGTAAGGCGGAAGGCGCTGCGCTTTTCCGCCCTACCTAATTTAATCTGCTACAACATTGCCAAAAAAAATACAAGCCCCCTGAAATATCGCGCAACTACAAAATAGCACGATCGGTCAAAAATATTCTCTACCGACGTCCATAACGCCCTTTCTGCGGCTAAAATGCCCAAGTACTTGCGCTGGCAGATTCCCCTGAGTAACTCCAAAGCAAGCCAACCATCCCGGCACCGCCGCCAAACATCGACCAGGTCAACCTGGCGCAAGGAGAATGCATTGAACAATAGCCCGTGGTTAAAGTATTACCCGGCCGGCGTACCCGCCGCCATCGACGTCAGCCAATACAGCTCCATCGTGGCGCTGCTGGAGGAGAGCTTCAGCCTGTATAAAGAGCGGCAGGCTTACGTGTGCATGGACAAGGCGATCACTTACGGCGACATCGACACGCTCTCCAATGCGCTGGGTGCCTGGCTGCAGTCGCGCGGCTTGCAACGCAATGACCGCGTTGCGGTGATGCTGCCCAACGTGCTGCAATATCCGGTTGCGGTGGCGGCCATCCTGCGCGCCGGTTTTATCGTGGTCAACGTCAATCCGCTGTACACGCCGCGTGAGCTGGAGCACCAGTTGCGCGACGCCGATGTGCAGGCAATCGTCATTTTGGAGAACTTTGCCAGCACTTTAGAGGAAGTTCTCCAACATGTGCCGATCCAGCATATCGTGCTGGCCAGTATGGGCGACATGCTGGGCACCATCAAGGGCGGCATCGTTAATTATGTGGTGCGCAAGCACAAGAAAATGGTGCCGGCGTATGCGCTGCCGGGTGCAGTGCGCTTCAACGATGCAGTTAAACTAGGCCGGGCGCTGCCGCTGCAACGGCCTGAGATCAAGGCCGACGACGTCGCGGTGCTGCAATATACCGGCGGCACTACCGGCGTTTCCAAGGGCGCGACGCTGCTGCACAGCTGCATCCTGGCCAATTTGCTGTCGACCCAGGCCTGGATGCAGCCCGGCCTGGAACGCAAGCCGGTCGACGGCCAGCTGACGCTGATTTGCGCGTTGCCGCTGTATCACGTGTTCGCGTTCGTCACTTGCGGCTTGCTCGGCATGCGCACCGGCGGTCTGGTGGTGCTGATTCCAAACCCGCGCGACATTGCGGCCACGGTCAAGACGCTGGCGAAGTATCCGCTGCAATTCTTCCCAGCGGTGAATACGCTGTTCAATGCGCTGGCTGACAACGCCGAATTCGCCAAGCTCGATTTTTCGCAACTGTCGATGACGATCGGCGGCGGCACTTCGGTGCATGCATCGGTGGCGCAGAAATGGCTGGAAATTACCGGCTGCACTATCGTTGAAGGTTACGGCCTGTCGGAATCCGCCTCCGCGGTGATTTGCAATCCGGCCACTTTGGCTAAGTACAGCGGCAGTATCGGCTTGCCGATGCCAAGCGTCGAAGTGCGGCTGCTGGACGATGATGGAATGGATGTAACGCCCGGCGCACCGGGCGAAATCGCGTTGCGTGGGCCGCAAGTGATGCAAGGTTACTGGAAGTTGCCGCAGGAAACGGCGGACGCGATGACGCCGGATGGTTACTTCAAGACCGGCGATGTCGGCGTCATGGACGAACGCGGTTTCATCAAGATCGTCGACCGCAAGAAAGACATGATTCTGGTGTCCGGCTTCAACGTCTATCCGAACGAGATCGAGGAAGTTGTCGGCGCCCATCCGGACGTGCTCGAATGCGCAGTAATCGGCCTGCTGGACGAACACTCGGGCGAAGCGGTCAAGCTGTTCGTGGTGAAGCGCAATCCGGCGCTGACGGCCGAAGCGCTAAAGGAATATTGCAGCCATCAGCTGACCGGTTACAAGCGGCCGAAGCAGATCGAGTTCATCGGCGAACTCCCGAAAACCAACGTCGGCAAAATCCTGCGGCGCCAGTTGCGGGGGCGGTGACACCCAAGCGCCTGTTGCGTTGTGCTGAGGGTGCACAGCACCAACTTACTACACATTTAAATCTGCGTCTTGTTTTCATTGCCCGCATTATTGACAGCAATACATTGCGGCGTATAAATTTTTTCATAATAAATATATGCGGCAATGGCATTGTTTTTGTGCATACTCCGTCATTATTCAACAATGCTAACCCCTATGGCGATGCACGCAATCAGGCTAGATATTCCCTCCTTTTCAAGGGAAGGGTTAGGGAGGGGATGGTTTTTTTGCCGCAAAAACAAACCCATCCCCCACCCGACCTCCCCCTTGAAAGGGGAGGAGAAAACCATTCCACCTAGCGGGCTGAACAGTAGCCAACAATGTATCGCCAAATTCAGATGTCCACTAATCGACATGAAATGGAATTATCAATGTGTTTAAAACTGTGGAAATTATCCTAATTAAGCACAGGTATTCCGCACTGCTTTACTCCAGTAATGTTGCTGAATATAACTAAAGCGCATAGCATTGGGGACTGATATATCCCTGCCGCCATTACAAGTGACAACAGGGATGACAGCACCCCCGAAAATAAAATTTTTTCCGGGTAAAACCACGTAATCTGGTTCGAAATTTCACTAGGAGTACATGCATGAGTAATCAATTTCGGCGCAAGGGACTTCCTATCGCCCTGGCTTTATTTGCCGGCGGCTTGCTGTTGTCGTGGTTGACCCACGGCACCGGTGTGGTTCACGACGACCCTAAACGCAACATAAGCATCCCTAAGCAATTGACCGTGCCGCTGCAGGTGCAGGCTGCTTATAACGATACCAACATGTTCTTTCGATACCGGTGGCCAGCGGAAAAACCTGGCATTTTTCATGATGTAGTGACATTTGAAGATGGCAAGTGGGTGCGCAAGGGCGCGGGCAATCCTGGCCCGGAAAAAGACGGCATTCATGAAGATCGGGTAGCGATGATGCTGGACGACGGCAGCGTGCCGGAGTTCGCCCGTTACGGCGGTTACATGGCGATTGGCGCAGACATCGCCACCTTCACCAAGCATGCAAAGGAAGAGGTCACCAAGTCGCTGCCCGAAACTCACACTGACATCAATGATTGGGCTAGTGTGAAGCCCGAAGAAACGCTCAAGGCGCAACGGGAAGCCGGTTATTTCCTCGATTTGTGGCACTGGCGCGGTCACCGCTCGAACCCGATCAACATGTCGGATGACCAGGTGATTGCCGAGGCCCGCATGGGCGACGAAGGCAAGAGTTCAGCTGGCAGCAACTGGGATGGCGAGAAAAAGCAACCTAAGCTGATGTTCAATGCGGCTTCTACCGGCTACAAGTCTCTGAAATGGGACGACGTCAAAGGTGGGAAAGTTTCCCAGGAATCGACGTATTTCTTAGTCGAAGGCGAGGCAGTACCTTTTGATCCGGCCGCTGGCTGGGTCAATGGCGACACCTTGCCAAGGCGCACGCTACGCACTCCTGACGGCTCACATGCCGATATCGCAGTGCAAGGCAAGGGACGCTGGGCCGATGGTTACTGGGATGTCACGCTTACCCGCAAGCTCGATACCGGTCACCCATTGGATGACAAGGCTCTGAAAGATCAAGGTGCTTACGCAGTTGCATTTGCAATCCATCGCAATGCCACTGGTGGTCGCTGGCATTATGTTTCGTTGCCGGCTTCACTCGGACTGGGACGCGCCGGAGATATCGTGGCACAGCGTTTTGCCGGTGATGCGCCGCAATGGCAGGATAAGTGGTCGGATGTCGAACTGTTTTACCCCGGTCAAGTCGACTGGGCGCAGCTCAACAGCACAAAGCATGCAGGTGCCAAGTTCATCCGCGAAGGTCAGCCTGTGACCACGCATCACAGCGTCGGTCAATTGAAACACTATGGCATTGAAGCCGAGTTTGCTGATGAAATCCGCCGCCAGTGGCTGTTGACCCTCTTGGCTGGCATTGCACTGATCGCCGCTTTCGGCATCGCCCTCAATCAGTTATTCAAACGTAATCAAGGAGTTTGACTATGGCCCCCTATCACGTCTTAATGGTGCATTTCCCCATCGCGCTGTGGATGACTGCCACGCTGGCAATCCTGTTGTGCGCATTTTCTAACGGCCCGTTGGCCAAATCGGTAGGCCATGCACTGGTGCCGCTGCTCAGCATCAGTTTAATATTCGGCATCATCGCTTTCTCGATTGGTCTGATGGTCTGGCCGTGGGAAACCATTTCCTCCTCAGCGCTCGGCCGCAATCACGTGCTGACTGCAAGCTGGACGGTTTCATACTGGGCGATTATTTTGTTTGTGCTCTGGCGCCACGGCGACTCAGTCTGGATCGGATCGAAACGCTGGGTCATGGCCGGCTTGGGACTGCTGGGCAGCGTGCTGCTAGGGGTTACCGGAACGCTGGGCGGCCATTTGGTAGGGATCTACACCGAAGTATCAGTCGCATTGCGCATGTTGGGTTGGGATGTCTACACCACCTACTACGTACCCAACATGACAGTGGTAGCACTCATCGTCATTTCCGTACTGTTGCTGATCATTGGATTTAAGAGCCGCAGCACACAACAGTAAGCTGTTGTAAAAGTGTGTAATTAGAAGTTAAAAAATAAGTGTGCCGCCCAAACGGCACGCTTATTTTTTTATGTTTTTTTGCGTTTGAATTTGCATTTGACCGTTGCAAGGACATGTCCTTGCACGCAACGTGTATAACCGGCGGCTCCGATTTTTTCGATCTGCGTTAACATGGTGGCTCATCTTCAACTGACCACCACCATGAATAAACCCACTCCCCCAGCAGACGGCGAATGCTGCGAAAACGGCTGCGATCCGTGCATTTGGGATACCTATTATGCCGCGCTGCGTGTCTGGGAAGCGCAGCAGGCGGCGCTCGCTGCCGCCGCGCATGACACCAACACGAACAATACGAACACCATTGCGCCGCGCTAAAAATTCAAAATATGCGCTGCAATCTCGACCTTGTCGGCTGTCATTGCCTTCAGTGAAGGGTGGCGACGGTGATGTTGATCAAGATCATCAGATCTAAGCAAGCATAAGATGATTGCGTAAATGTAGAAACGCGATCAGACCAAAACTGCCAAGTGCCACTGCTTGTATCGTTGCTTGTATCTCCGTTTGCATCGCGCCCTGCACATGCGATTTATCACGCTGATTTTCTTTCCATGTGATAGCCATAAACAATCAAGTCTATATATTTAATTAATTTTACAAATAATAAGGATCGCCTTATTATGAGCACTCGTTACTTCAACCCGCAAAGGAAACCACCATGTCTTTAATCAATACTGAAGTTAAACCGTTCAAAGCAACTGCTTTTCATAATGGCAAATTCGTTCCAGTAACCAATGAAGACCTGAAGGGCAAATGGTCGGTATTTGTTTTTTATCCAGCCGACTTCACCTTTGTTTGCCCAACTGAATTGGGCGACTTGGCTGACAACTATGCAGAATTCCAAAAAATGGGCGTTGAAATTTACAGCGTTTCAACCGACACGCACTTCACGCACAAAGCTTGGCACGATACTTCCGACACCATCGGCAAGATCACTTACCCAATGCTGGCCGACCCAACACTGGCACTGTCACGCAACTTTGAAGTGCTAATCGAAGAAGAAGGTCTTGCCCTGCGCGGTACTTTTGTTGTAAATCCAGAAGGTCAGATCAAGGTTCTGGAAGTGCACGACAACGGCATCGGCCGTGACGCCAAAGAATTGCTGCGCAAAGTGCAAGCAGCGCAATACGTTGCCGCCCATCCAAACGAAGTGTGCCCTGCAAAATGGACGCCAGGTGCTGAAACACTGACACCATCGCTGGATTTGATCGGCAAGATTTAATTAGCTGCAAAGCTGCATTGCCCGAGTGCGCAGCACTCGGGCGCATCACCCCGAATCATCGTTGTGAAATATGAGGCAATCATGCTAGAGACTAATCTCAAAACCCAGTTGAAGGCTTACCTGGAAAAAGTGACACAGCCAATCGAACTGGTTGCCTCGCTTGATACCAGCGATACCGCACGCGAAATGCAATCGCTGTTGCAGGAAATTACCGATTTATCCGACAAAATCACCCTGATCGAACGTTTTGACGATGCCGAGCGCAAGCCATCGTTTTCGATCAATCGTCCCGGTGCCGATGTTGGCATCCGCTTTGCTGCGATTCCGATGGGGCACGAATTCACCTCCCTGGTACTGGCATTGCTGCAGACTGGCGGCCATCCGCCCAAAGTCGAGGCTGATGTTATTGAACGCATTAAAGAACTCGATGGCGATTATCAGTTCGAAACCTATGTTTCGCTGACCTGCCAGAACTGCCCGGAAGTGGTGCAATCGCTGAACCTGATGGCAGTGCTGAATCCACGTGTGCGTTCGGTAGTGATCGACGGCGCATTGTTCCAGGATGAAGTGGCGCAGCGTGAAATCATGGCAGTGCCGACGATTTACCTGAACGGCAAAGTCTTCGATCAAGGCCGCCTCGGCGTTGAAGAAATCCTGGCCAAACTCGATACCGGCTCGGCTAGCCGCGATGCTGAAAAAATCAACGCCAAAGAACCGTTTGACATGCTGATTGTCGGCGGTGGGCCGGCCGGCGCCGCTGCGGCAGTCTATGCCGCACGCAAAGGCATCCGCACCGGCGTGGTGGCGGAACGTTTTGGCGGCCAAGTGCTGGATACGATGGCGATCGAGAATTACATCTCGGTGACGGAAACCGAAGGCCCGCGCTTTGCCGCCGACCTGGAACGCCATGTGCGCAGCTACGATGTCGATGTCATCAATTTGCAGCGCGCTGAAAAACTGGTTTCGGGCGACACCGGCGACCTGATCGAAATCAAACTGGTCAGCGGCGCAGTGCTCAAAGCCCGATCCGTGATTCTCGCCACCGGTGCGCGCTGGCGCAAAATCAACGTCCCCGGCGAGCAGGAATACCTGAACCGCGGCGTCGCCTACTGCCCGCATTGCGACGGCCCCTTGTTCAAAGGCAAGCGGGTTTCGGTGATCGGCGGCGGCAATTCCGGCATCGAAGCTGCAATCGACCTGGCCGGACTGGTCAGCCATGTGACAGTGCTGGAATTCGGCGCAGAATTGCGCGCCGATGCGGTATTGCAACGCAAGCTGAACAGCCTGCCGAACGTCACCATAATCACCAGCGCGCAGACCACCGAAGCGCATGGCGACGGCAAAAAAGTCACCAGCCTGAGTTACAAGGATTTGACTAGCGGCACGATCAAGCAAGTCGAGCTGGAAGGCATCTTCGTGCAAATCGGCCTGGTGCCGAATACCGAGTGGCTCAAAGGCACGATTGCGCTGACGCCCCATGGCGAGATCGAAGTCGATGCACGCGGCCAGACCTCGGTTCCCGGCGTGTTCGCTGCCGGCGACGCCACCATCGTGCCGTTCAAGCAAATCGTGATTGCCGCCGGCGATGGCTCCAAGGCTGCACTCAGCGCGTTTGATTATTTGATCCGCTCGTCAGCACCAGCGGAATCCTGACGCACGATTCACTGCGTTAAAAAAGCCGGAACAGCGCAACATGCGCTGTTCCAGCTTTGTTTTGGGGAGTGATTACCGCGGAAACCGAATTGATCCCGTCCCATCCTATCCAATATTTTTCCTTAACGTAGCGGTAACAGACGCCTGCGTGCAAAAAATCAAGGCTAAGCGTCCCGCTTATGGCATCAACTACGCCTTAATCTCGAAACGCAAATAATCAGACAGTCGCTTCGATTCCGTGATTTCATCATGCGGCAAAAGCAGGTACTTCCACGGTTTGGTGCCAACTTCGACGGCGTGGTCTGACGCGTGCTTGCACCAGAGCGCCGCTGAATCCGCCTTGGCCTGCACCTCCTGCGTGTTGACGTCGATACGCGCCTTGGTTTCCACTATATAAATAGTTGAATCCGTTTCGGCGACAAAGTCAGGAACGTACTCTGGCTGTTCGGTGTCAAGCTTGTAGTAAATCTGGAACTGCCCTTTCGCCGGTTTGAACCACTTCATTGCATCTCGCTCCAGGATGATGCAAAAGCGACGCTCGGTGTCTGAGTCGAACTTCTGCAGCGGATAGAGGCAACGCTCGAAGCCACCGAAAAGCATCTGCTTGATGCTACTGGTCTTGACAACTGTTTCCCGGAAGTGATGTGCCGTCTGGCCCGCAGTAGCGGTGTAGTTGCAAACCTTAAGCTCGGTAAAGCCACGACTAACCTGCACTTCATACGCGGTCGCCTGCTCCCAAAAATGCGCCATCATTTGCGCATGGATATCGTGCGCGATTAGACCACGGTACGTATCCAGCACGTTGTGCATCTCGTCTTCCGAATAGTCCTTGGCACGAAAATGATCTACTGCCTGGCCCGCAAGGTCGTAAAGCAGCTCGGCGTGAGTGAAGTAATCGATGTCGTCGAAGTCTACCAATGCATGGACGATGTAGTCCTCAAGCCGAACTTCCTTTAAACCGCCTTTCGACGCCAAGGTGAACTGCTCGTTAGTACGTAGCATTTGACCGACGATTTCGCGCTCGCCCGGCTGCAGGTGCAATTGCGCAACGTCCAATTTAAACGGATGAAAACCTGTAGTGATTTCGCCTGTTGGCACCACAGCAATGCGGGGAATATCGATAGTCTGCTGCACCACGATCTCGGTGGTTTTCGCAACCACAACGGCCAGATCGATTTTCGCCTGCGTTTCGTCAACAGCGGCGATCAAGCTCCCTTGCAATGGTTTCAACCGCTCCGTGACCTCGGCAAGAATCTCGCGCTGTACTTCCGGCCTGAGCAGCGCGCTGCTGGTGGGCACCAGATCACGCTTGACCTCGTAGTTGGCAATGACTTGCATCACGACACGCGCAGCAACGCGTTCTGCCTCCGTAGCGAATATTGGCGCGTATACCTCCCCTCGCCCGCTTGCGGGAGAGCAGCTGTGTTCCAAGTCAAGGGGAATTTGGGTCAAAATTATCGTCCCAAGGTTTTCCTGACTTCATAATTGCATTCAGAATCGTCAGCAATTTATGCATACATGCGACCAATACCACTTTCTTGGGT
>JBGSTZ010000049.1:0-7908 GCA_041736255.1 Burkholderiaceae bacterium | reverse complement strand
GGCTTGCCCGACCCGCGCCAAAGCGGCGCTAACCTGATACTCGGCAGCGCGCACGTCGGGGCGCTGCCGCAGCGTTTCAGCCGGCATGCTGAGCGCCAGATTATCCTGCGCCTGTGGCACCGGAGCGGCAGCGGAAAGTTGTACGCCTAACGCGTCCGGCGTCTGGCCGCACAGCAGCGCCAAGCTGTGACGGAGTTGCGCCACGCTGGTTTCCAGGGATGGAATTTGCGCCCGCGTCTGTTCGCTGGCAGCGCGCGCCTGCTCGCCCTCAAGCGAAGTCAGCAAACCTGCCTGAATCCGCCAATCAGTGATCTGCAAGGTTTCCAGCTGGCTGGCAAGATTGCTGCGCGCAATCATCAACCGTGTCTGCGCGCCGCGATACTGGATATAGCTGACCGCCACTTCGGCCGCAATCGACACCTGCACGTCGGCCAAACTGGCCGCGCTGGCTTGCGCACTCGCCTCGCCGGCCTGCAGCGCGCTGCGGTTGGCGCCAAATATATCGGGCTCCCAACTGGCATCAAACCCGGTCTTGAATGCATTACTGGCGCTGGCCTCGCCCGACTTGCTGCGCCCAACCGAAGCCGAACCGGTAACGCTGGGCAACAAACCGGCCGCGGCGACATCGCGCAACGCACGCGCCTGCGCCAAAGCCGCCTGCGCGCTGTTGACGCTGGTGTTTGCCTGCAAAGCCTGCGTTATTAGCGCGTCCAGCAAAGAATCATCAAAACGCTGCCACCACAGCGCCAGCGCGGCATTGCCGCTTTCTGTCACCGCAGCGCCGCCTGCAGCCGCCGCCGACCACGTCGCCGGCACCACGATATCTGGCAGTGCTGGCGACGATGGCGCCATCGACACACAAGCCGATAACGACAATGCCAACGGCAACGACAATGTCAATGTCAACACCGCCATCCTTAAACCACGTTTTTTCAACATGCAAACTTTCCGAAAAAATCCAGTGCAAAATCATCCGTACTCGCCGGCAATCGGCCGCCTGAGCAGATATTGCCTTGATCCAACAGGCACCTGAAAGTACGGAAGCATTCTATTAAATTTGCAGCGACGCGACGGCAGTTTTACAAAACAATACAAAATCACTTGCTATGCAGATTCACCTGCAGCAATCCATTAAAAAATAAACAGGGTCATGTATTTTTAATATCCGCATTAAAATAATGCGGTAATCATGCAGTTTCTAAGCATACTCCCAGTAAATTTATATTACCTGCGGAAAGCCGCCCAAGCCACCATCGCCCAAGCAAAGAGAAATGCAACGCCGCCAATCGGCGTGATCGCGCCCAGCATACGCACGCCGCTGATTGCCAGCGCATACAGGCTGCCGCTGAAAAGCACGATCCCCGCCAGCATCGCAATCCCGGCCCAGGCCAGCAGCGCCGAATTGAAACGCGGCATCAGCAGCGCAATCACGAACAAGCCCAGCGCATGCGCCATCTGATACGTGACGGCGGTATGCCAA
The DNA here is from genome assembly GCA_041736255.1 of Burkholderiaceae bacterium. Lineage (GTDB taxonomy): Bacteria > Pseudomonadota > Gammaproteobacteria > Burkholderiales > Burkholderiaceae_D > AVCC01. Next base: position 6,428 of record JBGSTZ010000049.1, on the reverse strand, counting down.
ACCGCCAGCAAGTCGCTGCTCAGGATATTTTTCAGCCCGTGTGCGCCGAAAGCGCCGGCGGCCACCGCGATCAACATGTTGAGGGCAGCGATGATGACTAGTGTGCGTTCATTCATGGGAATTCCAAAAGTGAGAGGAAATAGGTACTTACATTGGTATTTTTAATATATGCAATGGATACATGCGGAGAAAGCATGATATATAACTATACTCCACGATTAATCGTATTTCAGGAAAGATCATGACAGCCCGGCTACAGGCGAAAAATGCCACCGACAGGCATGGACTTGATCCTTCCGCCGTCCTGCATTACGTCCTGCATTAATGTCTTCCAGCGCGCTTGACTTCGAGTGAACTTTAACAAATACAATCATTCCCATGACGACTTCTCTGACAATACAACAAGCTGCATCGGCGACCGGACTGACGGTCCATACGCTGCGCTATTACGAACGCATCGGCCTGATCGATCCGATCCCGCGCAAGGACAACAAGCACAGGCTGTACCGCGAGGAAGATATTCTGTGGATAGCATTTTTGCTGAAGCTGCGCTCGACCGGACTGCCGATCCAGAAAATGCTGCGCTATGCCGAACTGCGCAGGCTCGGCAATCAAAGGCAAAGCGTGTCGGAACGCAAGGCGCTGCTGGAGCAGCACACGCTGTCACTGGAAACCACACTTGCAGAATTGCAGGGCAACCTGATCGTCATGTACAAAAAAATCGCCCTGTACGGCGACATCGAAGCGAGCCTGAATGCAGATGTCGCCACGCACAATTCCACCCCAACCGCTGCTGACAAGGAATAATCACATGAACTCACATAGGAACACACCCATAAGCACACGCCAACTCGGCGCTAACGGCCCCACCGTATCCGCCATCGGCCTCGGCTGCATGGGCATGAGCGATTTCTACGCACAACGCGACGATGCCGAATCCATCGCCACCATCCATCGCGCGCTTGAACTCGGCATCAATTTTTTCGATACCGCCGACATGTACGGCCCGTACACCAACGAAGAATTGGTCGGCAAAGCGATCAAGGGCAAGCGCGATCAGGTTTTTATCGCCACCAAATTTGGCATCGTGCGCAACAGCAGCAACCCGAATGCGCGTGGCGTCGACGGCAGCCAGAAATACATCCGGCATTCGGTCGAAGGCAGCCTGAAGCGCCTCGGCGTCGACACCATTGACCTCTACTACCAGCATCGCATCGATCCGCAAACGCCCATCGAGGACACGGTCGGCACACTGGCGGCGCTGGTCAAGGAAGGAAAAATCCGTTACATCGGCCTCTCCGAAGCATCGCCGCAAACGCTGGAACGGGCGCACAAGATCCACCCGATTACGGCGCTGCAAAGCGAATATTCGCTGTGGACCCGCGACCCGGAACAAGGCGTGCTGGCAACCTGCCGCAAGCTCGGCATCGGCTTTGTCCCGTACAGCCCGCTGGGACGCGGATTTCTGACCGGCGCGATCACCAGGCCGGAACAATTTGCTGAGGACGACTATCGCCGCCACAGCCCGCGCTTTCAGGGCGAGAACTTCGGCAAAAATCTGGCTTTAGTAGAAAAGGTAAAAGAACTCGCCGCACGCAACGGCTGCACGCCGGGGCAACTGGCGCTGGCCTGGGTGCTGGCGCAAGGCGACGACATCGTCCCTATCCCCGGCACCAAGCGCCGCAGTTATCTGGAACAAAACGTGCAAGCGCTCAACCTGAAACTCGACCAGAACGCGCTAGCCGAACTCGACGCGGTCTTTCCATTCGGCGCAGCAAGCGGCGATCGTTATGCAGAGGAAAGCATGAAGATGCTGAATGGTTGAAGGTGGGAGCGGGAGTCGGTAATTTTACTTACTGAGGCCAGATCGAAACTTGCGGCCTCACTTTTTTGCGAACTTCGACAGGCCGGTAACGCCCCTCAAGAGCCGTTCAGGTTTTTCATACCAATGACAGCATTGCAGCGATTACGGTTAGACAACTTTCCACAGTCAGCGTCAAGTCCTCGGCCAAACCTGCCAATGGCGTTGGCTGAGCTTCACGACTGATATCGTGCAGGTTGCTGTCGTTGACGAGTTTGCGGGATTATCCTCCGCAGTCGTTAAGGCAGAGCAATCGCTCGGTAATAACACGGCCAGGATATCTACCATAGGCATGATTGACATCATGGCCGTGGTAGATATAATGGCCAAGGTAGAAATCAAGGGCGCCAGAGATGCTTCCATCATTATCATCCAAGAGCCGAAGTGAGAACGCGGAGACGCTCGTAGCCGATCTATTCGAGGTCCACGGCTGGGACGTCGATCGTTCGTCAGAATACGGAAGAAAACGTCCCAGCCTGATGGTCCGAAGGGGGGCACAATGCTTTGTCGTGGAGGTCAAGGCACTTGCAGAAGGACGTGTCGATCGAGTGATTCCGATGCTGTCACAGGCAATCCTGCAAGCACAAGCAAATGCTCTCGATGCGGGTAATGCACAGCCCCTTGCCGTAATTTGTGTAGAGAACGCATCTCATTCCCTTTCTAAACAACTCGGGTCGTTTGTCGAAAAATATGCACCGAATGTGGCTGTTGGCCTCGTTTCCAAGAGCGGACTCAGATACTTTAGGGGTGCGGGTCTCGATGAACTGAATGCCGAGCCGGAAGAGCCGCGATGGTACAGAAGCTCACCATCGAATCAACCCACCAATCTCTTCTCGGATCTCAACCAGTGGATGCTGAAAGTACTGCTCGCCCCTGAAATACCCGATCACCTGCTACAAGCACCAAGACAAAAGTATCAAAGCGGTTCCGAACTTGCCGAGGCCGCCAAGGTATCCGCCATGAGTGCCTCCCGGTTCTTGCAACAACTACGCAAAGAAGGGTATTTGGACGATTCTTCGCGATATCTCGCTCTTGTGCGTCGCCAAGAATTATTCCGTCATTGGCGGTCTGCCGTGATGCGTTCTTCACCAGAACTGCCAATGCGCTTCCACATTCGCGGCCCTATACAAAAGCAAATCTGTAGCCTTCTGGCCAGTAATCAGGGAGAGTCTTGCCTGGCGCTATTTTGGGCAGCTGAGGCATTAGGACTCGGACACGTCAGTGGTGTACCACCATATGTCTACGTGCCAAAGCTCCCTCGACCTGGCGACAAGAAATGGAGAGCGCTGGCAGCAGCCTCTCCTCCCGAAATGCCGGACCTCATTGTCCGACAGGCACTTTCACCGAAATCAGTCTTCAGAGGTGCCGTACGCCAAGATGGCTTGATCGTTACCGATGTCATCCAGGTGTGGTTGGATGTCGCCAATCACCCATCGCGTGGTGAAGAGCAGGCCGACCTGATCTATGAAAAAGCCCTTCGTCCGATCATAGGCAACTGAAATTAAATGAACGACCTAGACGCACTCGCGAAACTCACTCAGGCACTATCCCCATGGAGTGCGCATCTCGTCTTTATCGGGGGATGGGCACATCGAATCCACCGATTCTCCCCAAGGGCCAACAAGCTGAAATACCAACCGGTATTCACTCGCGACACTGACTTGGCGTTTGCCAACAGAGCGCCAATCGAGGGCGATATCAAAGCAGCCCTTATTGAACATGGCTTCAACGAACAGCTAGCCGGAGAGCACAAGCCGCCAGTGGCGCACTACACCTTGGGTGACGAAAACGGTGGCTTCTACGCCGAATTCCTGACGCCACTGATCGGTAGCGGAGTCAAACGGAGTGGAGAGCAAGATGCGACCATGACGATGGCGGGCATATCAGCCCAAAAGATTCGTTATCTGGACATCCTCCTCGTCGAACCTTGGGTGATCACTCTGGATACCCAAAGCGGTATCCCACTACCGTCATCAATGGACGTTCAGGTTGCCAACCCGCTTTGCTACATAGTCCAGAAATTCCTGATCCAAAAAGATCGCCCTGCAGCAAAGCGAGCTCAAGACGTGCTGTATATCTACGACACCATCGAACTTTTCGGGGCGTTACTGGATGAATTCCATGAAACATGGAAGAGCAGCATTAGCCCGGCTCTTGGTGTGAAGCTGAGCAATACCGTGCTAACGTTAAGCAAGAACACCTTCTCGAACATCAATGACGTAATTCGAGACGCAGCGCGCATCCCACAGGATCGCAAGCTCTCGCCGGAACACATACAACAGACCTGCCTACTAGCGTTTGAGATAATTCTTAATGAATAGAGCAATCGTCAATTGGTAATGGTTGAATCGCCCCAGATTTCCTTGACACACAGTGGCCTTCCCTCTCACCGAGCTGCCGTAGAAGCACGAATCTCCAAATGACCGCTACGGGATGGGAGTGTGAGTTCGTCAGCTCAGGAAGCAGAGTTCAACGCGAACTTCTGTCGAGAGGCAGGTAACCGGTGCATTGCGGCCCTACACCACCCATCAGGCAAACGGCGGGATTGGCCAAAGAGTTGCCGATATTTGGCAGCCTCCCCCCCGATGGCAGCAACCAGTATTCACCTGACATAGAGCGTTAGACGACCAGCGTCTCTTGATGACCGAAATCAGCCTTTGCACATTTATCTAATAGACGGATATGCACCGCAAGTACAACATAACGAAAAAATATACCATGCTCTGTATTTTAAAAACAACAATTAACATATGCGGCTAACACGGTATTTTTCGATATACCCATGCAATTTTATTGAATCCATGATTGCTCCGCCTGTTGCGTTTGAGCCACCCAAGAAATTTCTGATGCATGCAACAGCAAACTATGCGTTTTCCAAGCGCTGCCGCGTACTTGCGCAGCGTCGCAAGCGAGGGCGAATGCTTGCCAGTGACCAACGCATCTTCGAGCCGCGACACTGCCGGGGCGGTGCTGCCCATGCGCTCGGCGACCTGCGCCTGAGTCAGACCGGCAGCTTTACGTGCTGCAAGAATCTCATTCAGGATCGGCATTTCTTCGCGTTCCAGGCGCGCTACTTCGGCTCGAACGCCGGGCCTTTTCATCATTTCAGCTTTAAAAGCTTCATGCGTGAGCATTTTTAATCTCCTTCATTCTGGCTTGTGCTGTGCGCAATTCGCGCAGCGGGGTTTTTTGCGTTTTCTTAACAAAACTATGCAACATCACGATGCGCTTTTCGTTGTGTTCCTTGAGCGCCAGTGTCAGTGCAAGGAGAAATGCCGCAAAACCCAAGAAGCCGACGATGGCCGTGAGATCAGGATCGGGCCGAGAAATGAGAGCTGCGAGCGTAATTCCACCCGCACCAAGAATGACAAGTTGTAGAAGGATGCGCAGCGCCCTCATTGAAGCAACCTAACGCAGAGCTAATCAGCACGCTTGCGTGTCGGCTTTGAGCGAGATGTTAGAGTTTTATCGTAGGTATCAACGTACGAATCGATAAGCCTCCTGATCATGCGTTGATACTGCGTATGATGCTTTTCTGCCTCCGACTTAAAGAACTCAACACTCTTCTTGCTTAGAGCAATAGTGACCTTCACCCCGTCCTCGCGGAACGCCAGTTCTTCTGGTGGGGGAAGAAAATCTCGAATAATCCTGGCCTCAATAGGCTCGTCGGTGTATTTAATTTTCGCGCTCATAAATTGCCTTTCCTTTTCGCCAGTAACCGGCGCCAAAAATACGAATGACATTGCCACGATAAGTAAAGCGAACAGTGAGAATGCCGCCATCAACTTCTCTAAAGCAAAAGTAGCGATGCTCCGTTTTGCTGTGCGCAACATCCTCCGCAATGACCCGATCAGGATCGGCAAAAGCGAACTGTGCCAGAGAGAATGGCACCCCATGCTTCGCCAGGTTCTCCACTTCTTTGTCTGAATCCCACTCAAATCGGGTTTTTGCCATTGCGCCAGATTAGCATGGAATAGTGCGTCATACCATATGAACGTATGGCTATTAGTATGGCCATCCAGACACCTCTAACGACCGAGTTGAGCGGCCGGCCACGATGCGCTTCCGCACAGCACGCAATCCATTGCGAGCACGGTGCGGCCTCCATGCTCCACGGTCCGTCTCCAGTATTAGGCCAGAACTACAGAGAAACCGTGGTCTGCCCCCTATTGTTCGTGTTCGTAACTTTGGAAGATCAGAATTCATGTCCACAGAAGCGACAGACTTTTGCCGCGGCCTTAACTTGCTCCGCACACTTTGGGCACGTCTTTTCCACCAACGCCTTACTAATAGCGGTGCCACGGTACTCGTAAGTGACTGAAAGAATTCCAGCCGGTTTAACTAAGAGCATGTATATGAATATCAAGATTCCGATAAGGATGATGCAAAGAATGAGCGCGACGAGAAACGTTCCACAACCGTTAGTTGTCTAGACTCGTGTGATCATGTACCCATTCGTAGCTGGCCTCTTTTCAAAGCCAGGCACGTTTTGCGTACACTGCTCACCAACGATAATCCATTGCCAATGTCATGACACAAGCCCTGCATAGTCAAGCACGCACAACTC
>JBGSTZ010000008.1:0-6308 GCA_041736255.1 Burkholderiaceae bacterium | reverse complement strand
GACGCACGCTTTCGTGGCTGTAAGAATCGGCGAAGCCAAGTTCCACAATCTTTGCTCCGAGCATGCGCAAGGTCCAATGGCAGTGTCCGTCTGGCGCATCCGAGCAGGCGATGGCCGTGACCATCGCAGCCTGCTTCTCATTGAGCTTGGGCCTGGAACCAAGTCGGGGGAGCTCTCCGAGAGCGCACTCCAAACCGCTCTCTGCGTGCCGCTTACGGGTCTTCAAGACTGTCGGCAAGCTCACGTCCAGCGCCAGACAAACTTCCTGATGGGTCCGGCCCTGGTCGAGTTTGGACAAGATGCGCGCACGCGTCATCACGCACACACTGTGGGTTCCTTTGTGGATGATGGCAAAAAGATGGTCACGCTCCTCTTGGGAAAATTCGACTGTAGGTAAGTGCGTTTCTGGCATGGCGGCTCCTGATGTTTTGAATCAAGATAGACCAAGAAATTTTAAAAAGATAGTATTTGATCATTGTAAATAAATCACCTTGACTATCTATTAGTGATTTAAGTTACTCAGAAGTCAGTAATTAAAACGACAATATTCTACAATTTTAGCTATAGAGCTTATGCACAAAATGTTATCTAAGTTTCTGACTTATGAGTAATACATAATCAAGAACTTGGTAACGTATTTTTATAATCATGCGATTCAAAATCAAGGTTAATTCACGTGGAAATGACAGAACCGTAGGTGCGAATTTATTCGCACGCCCCACTATTCCGTGCGAACTGATGCGAATAAATTCGCACCTACAAGCGCGCAGTAAATCTATCGAAGTCAATGAATCGCATAGCGTAGGGTGTCGTTCAGAATACGAGGAATTCACGCGCCCCAATCCGCTTCGCAAAAATACGCATCTATTTCTGCCAGATAGCGCGCCTTTGTTTTGTCTTCCAGGAATGCAGCCAGGAAACTGTTGCGCGCCAGTTGCTGCGCATGCAACAGCGTCAGCGGCAGCGACTCGAAGGCAGCAATGAAATTATCATTGATGTATCCGCCAAAATACGCTGGATCATCCGAATTGACGGTTGCCACCAACCCCGCATCCAGCAGTTGCAACAAGTTATGCGCGGCCATGTTATCAACCACGCGCAACTTGAGATTCGACAGCGGGCACACCGTCAGCGGCACCTTGTCCTGCGCCAGGCGTTGCGCCAACTTGGCATCTTCCATACAACGCACGCCGTGATCGATGCGCTCCACCTTCAGCACGTCAAGCGCGGTTTCGATGTAGGCCGGCGGCCCTTCTTCGCCGGCGTGGGCCACCAGATGCAAGCCCAGTTCCTTGCAAGCGGCGAACACGCGGGCAAATTTTTCCGGCGGATGGCCGCGTTCGGAGGAATCCAGGCCGACACCGATGAACTTGTCGCGCCAGGGCAAGGCTTGCTCCAGCGTCTCGAACGCATCTTCCTCGGATAAGTGGCGCAAGAAGCACAGGATCAGCGTGGCACTGATATCGCATTGTTGCTGCGCGTCAGCGCAAGCGCGGTGGATGCCGTTGATCACCACTTCCATTGGCACGCCGCGTGCAGTATGGGTTTGCGGATCGAAGAAAATTTCGGCATGGCGCACATTGTCAGCCTGTGCGCGCAGCAAATAAGCGGCGGTCATGTCGTAAAAATCTTGCTCAGTGCGCAATACGCTGGCGCCTGCATAGTAAATATCGAGGAAGGATTGCAAGTCGGTGAAAGCATAAGCACTGCGCAACGCTTCCACCGAGGGATACGCCAGTGCAATCCGATTGCGCTTGGCCAGCGCAAAAATCAGTTCCGGCTCAAGCGAACCTTCGATATGGATGTGCAGTTCCGCCTTCGGCATTTGCTGCACGATATTACGCAAGGTGTTGTTCATCATGATGTTTTCCCGATTGGCGTACATGTTTTAGCACGACTGAAAGCGCCATCATACCGGCAAAAAAGTAAGCAGTTTATCCGCAGCACTCAAATCTGATCAAGGTGCGCAGGCTTGCACCACTTCAATTTTGCATCACAACAACTATGTTGACTAAAAACAAATTAATTGTCTTTTAGGAAAATTTTGCAAATAAACAATGTATAAAGAACACATGACAAATTTTTAATTAAATAAGTCTTCCAGCGGCAAGACCGCAGCACCGGAAGAACTTGCGTTCGGGAGGTTTCAGCGGTTGATGTCCGCCACTCCGATCACAAAGTGATGTTAGTAAAACGGTCATGGCAACAGCCAGAAGAAGGAAGGAAATGCACCGATATGTTTCGTCTGATAACAGTAGCAATTGCACTAATCACATGGATGACCTTGGCTGCCGCCGCACCTGCACTAGATCAAAACGGTGTCGCCAACGACGAAATCACGAACGCACAAAACGGGCTGGGCAGCAGCGACAAGAAACTGAACGGCAGAACATTACAGGAACAGTACGGCGGCATTGTCACGGATCAGACCATTACTGTGGCAGGCCAGGATTTCTATCAGTATTTCGTCGCATCGTGGCAGGACCAACCGCTCAACGAGCGCTACAGCATTGCGATTCGGGAGCGTCCCTCTGCCCGCTGGGGCAACAAGGTCTGGGTCGAATATGCGAACAGTGTGGTGTTCGAAACAGTGCTGCCGTCAAACCGCAGCAATATCAAAGCCATAAGTGCGCAAGCGGTCGAGATTGCGTACAGGAATGTAGTAGATACAGAGACGCAACGCCTGTTCTTTCGTGACCAGGACATTGGCCCGGATGAGATGTAAATCAACAGAATAAGGGGATGGGAAATGAAGCTCAACAAAAAAATATATAGCGTTCTAGCAGCAGGTGTTCCGGCGCTGCTAATGGGATTGGCATCAGCACCAGAAGCTGCAGCGTCTGAAATGGTTTATGTGCCAATCAACCCGAACTTCGGCGGTAACCCGTTAAATGCGCCTGGCCTTCTAAATTCGGCGCAGGTGACGAACAAGCACAAGGACCCGGACGCCAAGACTAGTTCTTCTTTCTTGCAGAAAACTCCGCTGCAACAGTTCAACGACATGCTGGAGCGATCAATCCTGAGTAGATTATCGTCTGCCGCGACATCCAGCATTCTAGGGACGAACGGCGAGCTGACTACGGGCACTGTAGAGACCGGTAACTTCAGTATCAACATCGCCGAAGAGCCCAGCGGCCTGTTGCAGATCACGACCACCGACAAGGTTACCGGCGACTCGACTTCATTTCAGGTGGGACAATGAACGCCGCCCTGACGTCAGGCTGGCGCCGGATGCGCCCGGCATCGGCCGACACGTTATCGCCGCGCCGTCTGAGCGGGCCGTTGCTGATTGCAGCCCTCCTTCTTGCCGGTTGCGCAACACAACAGGTACCGTCCGATGTTGCGTCAAGTGCGCAACTAACACCTGCCACCAAGATCACCCGCGACTTGATGCAGCTTCCCAAACCGAAAGGCAAGGTCGCTGTCGCCGTGTACGGCTTCCGCGACCAGACCGGTCAATACAAATCCGCGCCTGACAGTTCCTTTTCGACCTCGGTGACCCAGGGCGCTGCTTCGATGCTGGTCAAGGCGTTGAAGGATTCCGGCTGGTTTACGCCGGTGGAGCGCGAGAACCTGCAGAACCTGCTCACTGAACGCAAGATTGTGCGCGCGCTGGAGCTCCCGCAGGATAAGAATAATCCTCCGATTCAGATTCAACAGCTGGTGCCGGCGTCGATCATCGTCGAGGGCGGCGTCATCGCGTATGAAAGCAACGTGCGCACTGGCGGCGTCGGGGCCAACTTCCTGGGTATCGGTATATCGACCCAATACCGGGTTGATCAGGTCACCATCAGCCTGCGCAGCGTTGATATCCGCAGCGGCCAGGTCCTGAACAGCGTGTCGACCACCAAGACGATCTTTTCGTACGAAGTGCGCCCAAGCATATTCAAGTTTGTCAACTTCAAGGATCTGGTGCAATTCGAAGCCGGCGTGACGCGCAACGAGCCGGCGCAATTGTGCGTAAAAGAAGCGATCGAGTCGGCAGTAGTACATCTGGTCGTGCAGGGGCTAAAAGATCAGATTTGGGGATTGAAGGATGAGAAAGACTGGTACAGCCCATTGGTCCAGGCGTATCTGCGCGAAGCCAGTTCGTATGGCCAGGTGGAACCCGATTTGCCGGCGTCATTGAAGGACAACCCAGTGCAGAAAACACCCGCCTAGATTGTTTGTGTTTTTTACCAACAACGAAAGTCCATGATGATTGAACGCGAAAACGAAACGATGCAGCCCCATACGGGCCTGCATGCGGCATCAGTTGAGGGGGGAGCGTCGCTAGCCAGATCACCGATTCGCACTGGCTTATTGGCAACCGCAGCAGCTTTCGCGCTGCTGCTTGCAACGCCGGCTATGGCCGCCGATCTGGCTGCGTCAGAAATTTCCCTGGCTGGCAACTTGGGGCATAGCGCGACCGTATTGCAGGACGGCCGATTTAATCAGGCTGCGCTTGCACAACGAGAAATGTCGCAATTTGCGCAGATTGGTCAGAGCGGCTCGAACAATCAACTGCAAGCTATCCAATCCGGCCAGGCCAATCTCCTTCAGGCAGTCCAAGTCGGCAGTGACAATCTGGCTTGGATCACGCAATCCGGCAGCTTCAACACAATCAACCTTAATCAGCACGGCGCTACCAATACCGCCAACGTCACGCAAAGCGGCGCCGGCAACATGGCATTTATTGAACAATTCGGCAACGGCAATCGCGCCGACGTTACACAGTTATCAACAGCATCTAATGCTGTGGTCCGCCAATATGGGAATCACAGCATAGCTAGAGTGATCCAGTATTAAGGCAACTGGATCAGTATGTTCTTAAATGCCTCTATCCTAAGGAGCTATAACCATGAAACATAAATTTTCCACAATCTCTCTGGCAATTACATTGTCCTATGCCGCTTTCCCAGCATTTGCCGCTCCAATGGCGGAAATCGTGCAGCATAGATCTTCGCAATTTGCGACCATTGACCAGGTAAGCGTAGGTGACGATACGTATGCCAAGATTAATCAGGGTGGCGGAACCTACAATGATAGTTCTATTATGCAGTCAAACACTGGCGGCACGACGAGTGCGGACGTTCTTCAACGCGGCAACTCCAATTCCGCCTTTGTGCAACAAGAAGACGGAAGTGATTCTAGAGTAACAATAAAACAGCAAGCCAGCAGCGGATCTTCCGACAATAACTATGCTACTGCATATCAGAATGGTTGGTCACATACAGCCACTATTAATCAAGACTCTTATGGCTCAGCTGGCAACTACGCAAATATTAGTCAAACCGGTTCATACAATGAGGCAACGGTAAACCAGACCGAAGCAAATATTGCTGATGTCACTCAAAATGGACATTACCTGACGGCGCTCGTTACACAAATGGGAGAAAACACTGCAGATGTAACTCAATCAGGCTATGCTCACACTGCAAATATTTATCAATCAGGCGGCAGGATTTCTCCGAACACCGCATCGGTAAATCAAACGGCAGGCGTGGCTTCAGTAGGTAATATCACCCAAACCGGCTACGCCCACAACGCAACGATTTCGCAGAATTAATACATTGATGAGATTGTCGTGCCTGTCTCCACTAGGCAGGTACGCTTTTTAAATAAAAACCCGTTCAGTACAGCAATTAGTTAGACCAGCCTATGGCCGGTAACAAGCACTATTGGAAGGGGGTTTGCGCCCCTTCCAACGAGTCGCTTCTTCGTCGCTCACAGCACTAAAGTACGGGGTTTCAACCCTAATCAGTTTGTAGAGGAAACCTGCATGCTTGCCGATACAGATATACAGGTATGGCTGGACAGCCAGCCCAGCGCGGCACAGACAGTCGTGATTCCTTACGTCAAAACCATAACAGACCGGCAATTGAATTACCGGCTGATCGTGATTCAAATTGGCAAGAGCGGCACTTCTCGCATTAGCCAGGGCGGTACGATTAACGCGGATGCGGCGCAACCGATTGCGCTCTCGCGTCTTTCTCTTGGCCTGAAAAAAGAAGATGCATGTAGCATCGAAGTGACCCTGCGCGAAGACGAACAAAAGGTAGGCAACTATCGCTTCGATTGTCCGCGCTAAAAGCCCACTCGATCTTATTCATTTGCACCACATAATCAAGTGCATAGGTCGTAAGTAACGTGTACGACATAATTTCCCGAACGCACGAACCTGCCAACGGTGAGATCGTGTAGTTCCATTTGGGGAAGATCGCGTCAAGCACAATTTTCATGTTGGTTTTCAGATGGTCTGCCGCCTTGCGGCCGGTTTCATAAGCGCTGTTGATGATGTCAACCGTGACGCGCAGTCCGGTGCTGGT